>JAEINQ010000130.1 GCA_016342285.1 Desulfobacterales bacterium | reverse complement strand
GGGTTACGGGCGCTTGGCGACGAGTTTTTCGGGCCGCGAGAAGGCACCCTCCTGGCCTCCCACACGAAATAGCGAGGTAACAAAATCAATATGTCTTTACCATGCCGCCATCGACCAATAAACTTTGTCCTGTAATGTAAGTGTTTGCTTCCGAACATAGAAAGACCACTGCCTTGGCAATTTCACCCGTTGAGCCATACCGGCCGAGTGGAATGGTCTTTGCGTTTTTTTGCTGGAATACTTCCGGAGAAACACCCTCTTTCTCTGCTTTGATGGAATCCAGATGCCGCACCCGATCCGTTGCGATTTTCCCCGGGCCGACCACATTAATCAAAACATGATCCGGGCCCAATTCCCGGGACAACGTCTTGGTCATTCCCATGATTCCCATGCGAAATACGTTGGATAACATGACGTTTGCTTTCTCTTTTGCAAATTCCAGGGCGACGCCCTGCCCAATCCCCGAACCCGCGGCCATGACCAGAACGGATTTATTTTCAAGCCCTAGATTCATCCGGTGTCTCCTCTTGAGTCATTGCATCCAGGTTATGACGGCCTGTGCGCCAATAAAACAATATAGCAAGCGTTCACAGGGCACCCCATCTGCTTTGTTCCCGGGCATTTGAAGTACAATAGAGACCGTCTGCATGCCCGGCGCCTCGCATCTACGGCACCCTGTAAACGCTTACCGTGCGAGGGGTTGGAACTTCGTATCCTTTCAACCCCGTGAACAGTTACGAATACCTGAGTTGAGCGATTGTCGAGGTTGCCTCGTCTACAAGGAAGATTTCTTTCCGTTATAATCGCTTATGCGCAAAGGGATCTGACGCCTTTTCGATACTCGATGCACTCCCTGTGTCATTTTCCGTTAGACCCCGCGGCCAACTTCGTCTATCTTAACCGGAGCGCTTAATTTTGCCAAGCGTCGCGTTGCAGCGATCCGGCAGACAACTTTTTTAGTAAGCGTTCACAGGGCACCGCATCTGCTTTGTTCCCGGGCAATTGAAGTACAAAATAGTACGTCTGCATGCCCGGCGCCTCGCATCTACGGCACCCTGTAAACGCTTACCGTGCGAGGGTTGGGAACGCCGTATCGTTTCAACCCCGTGAACACTTACCTTTTTTACGGAGACCTTCGGTGATGTCCATATTTAAAATATTTTCAGGACCTTCGGCAGAAAAGCTGGAAAAACGGGGCGATGCACTGGTCGCCGTCGGCAAATGGGGCCAGGCCAAGCTGGAATACGAGCACGCGCTGATCAAAGCGGAAAAGGCGCCCGACCCGGCCATCGAGATTAAGGCCCGGCTTAAAAAAAACATTGCCGCCACCATGGAAGCCCTGGCTGCGGAGCACCTGGAAAATGCCGATCTGCTCCTGGAAGGGGCCAATTTCGACGAAGCCCGGGAACTGGTGACCATCGCCCTGGGAATCACCACCGACCCCCGACTCAAATCCGAACTAGAGGCACGGCTTGGCCAGATCGAGGAGGGCCGAAGCAATCAACTCCAAATGGAAGAACCGGACCCGTTTTATGGCCTGGCAGACGATGACGACGATATGGAAGAGGCCGAACCGGGATCGGAGGAAGAATATTTTCTCGCCCTGTTAAACACCCTGCCCCAGGAAGTGCAGGAAGCCTATCTGTCCTACGGGAATGATTTTCAGGCCGGCTACATCGCCTTAAACCGGGGTGATTTCCAGTCGGCGGTGGCATTGCTGACCCTGGCCATGGAGGCCAACGCCGGTCAGGAGAGCTTCATCCCCCTGGAACTGGCCACGGCCCATCTTCATGCGGGCGATCCGGACGCGGCCCGCAGCCTGCTGGAACCATTTCTAAAGGCCCGCCCCGACGTTCTGCCCGCCTACCAGCTTCTTTGCGAAATCTATTGGGAAAAAACCGAATTCGGCCCTGCAAACGCCCTGCTCGATTCTGTTCCCGCAGAGCTTAAAGAGTCCCTGGCCGTCATTTTGCTGCGGGGTGAAACCAGGACCCGCGCCGGGGAAACCGAGGCGGCCAAAGCCGGCTATCTCGATTTTTTTGATACCTACGGATGGAACGATCATGTGGCCAGGGCCCTGGCCGCTGTCCATGAAGCCCTCGGCGAAAAGGAAAAGGGGCGCACCCTGTACAAGGAGATGATGGGCCGGTGCACCGGCTGCGGCGCCCGCATCGACCCCTTTGTCAAACACCGCTACGCTGAGCTGACCTTTGAATCCGGCCAAACCGGCACGGACCTGGCGGAACTCTACCTCTCCCTGGCCCGGGAGGCACCGGAACAGGCCGCGCTTTATTTTGACCGGCTCAGCCGCATCTATGGGGCACAGGGAAACACGATGGATGCCGAACGCTTTCGGTCTTTCGCCGCCCGGGCCGCCAAAGAACAAGCCATGGAGGGAACATCTTGAACCGTGTCCGAAACAGACGGGTGCTGATATTTATCGCCTGCGCGGTAGCCCTTTTGGCGGTTCTTTTTCTCGTCCTTTACGGCCTGGACAGGGGGCACGTCAGCCCCCTGTGGCTGCTGGTATTGGCAGCCGTGTTCTCACTGGCGGCGCCCATTCTCCGTGCCAATTTCTTTCCCAGCGCCAAAGATTGCGCAACCGAATACGACTTCCACGAAAAACGCCTCCAGCAACAGCACAGGCAATGGATCACCAACGCCTTTGGCGCCGAGGCGTTCAACCGACTTTATTCCGACCCGGAACGGTTTCACGAATCGGCCGGCGAGGCATTACAAAAAATGCTGGAGGACACGCAAACCAAAGAAAATATGGATCTCCGGTTTGCCCTGCAGGTGATGCTGGCCCGGGTTTACGAAACCCAGGGCGATCCCCCAAAAAGTATCGAGCACCTGTCCCGAGCCCTTGATATTTACCCGCGGCACTTCATCGCCAATTTCCGTCTGGCCATGATCTACGAATGGGTCGAGGCCCCGCAAGAGGCGGTCCGCCACTACCAACAGGCGTTGACAGACCCCGGAGGGACGTCCCGGGCCATGGAACGGCTGGTCGCAGCCCAGGTAAAACGGATTCAGCCGGAACCCCGCGGCTGAAACCCAAAAACCGCTTGCAATAGCCAGATACCCGCATTCGGGGCTATGCTGAATTAGGACGATACCGAACCGGCCACCACGGTGGTCCGCCTGGAAATGGCCTTTTCAATCACAACGGAGACCACAAAAAGCGCGGCGCCGAAGGCATGCAGCCACAGGTTCGGCCAGAGCAGCAGAACCGCGATGGCAAAAAAAACGAGGCGCTGGCCCCAGCCAATCCTGGTGATATTGAAACCCTCGAAAAACACCGCGAAACAATAAAGCCCCCAGGTGCCGGCCAAGGCCGTTTCCATTACCCGCCATACCGGCCCCTCAAACAAAAGCGGCGTATAACAAAAGAGCAAGGGGATGATATAAATCCCCTTGGCCAGTTTCCAGGATTCAAAACCCGTCTCTATGGGTTTGCTCCCTGCAATACCCGCCGCGCTGTAGGCGGCCAGGCAGACCGGCGGGGTCACGTTGGCATCCTGGGAATACCAGAAAATCAACATATGGGCCGCCAAAAGACTCACGCCCAGCATGGTCATGGCCGGTGCGGCCAGGACCGCCAAAACAATATAAGAGGCGGTCACCGGCAGTCCCATACCTAAAATCAGCGACGCCAGGGCAATCAAAATGATCGTGATCATCAGGCTGCCCCCGGCGAGAGAGGCAATGAGCATGGAAAACTTGATGCCCATCCCCACCATCAGCACCACACCGATCACGATGCCGGAACACAAAAGGATGACGCCGGTGGAGATCATGTTCTGGCCGCCCATGGCCAGGGCATCGACGATGTCCTTGACCCCCATGCGGGTATGGGGATTGAGCCAACTGGAAACAACAATGGCCCCAATGCCGGCGCAAGCGGCAAACGTGGGCGTGAATCCGTAAATCAGAAAGCCCATGAGCGCGATGATGGGGATAAAAAAGTTCCAGCCTTCTTTTAAGACCTTGCCCAGCTTGGGGATCTCATCTTTACTCAGGGGTTTGAGCCCCAACTTTTTGGCCCTTAAATGAACAAAAAAGGCCACCGTTAAGAAATACATGATGGCCGGGATAAAGGCCACCCCGACGATGGTCAGGTAGGATATCTGGGTCCACTGGCTCATGATAAAGGCCCCGGCCCCCATGATGGGCGGCATGAGCTGGCCTCCGGTGGATGCCGCCGCTTCCACCCCCCCGGCGAATTTGGGCGAAAAGCCGATGCGTTTCATCATGGGAATGGTGATGGAACCGGTTCCTACGGTGTTGGCCACGGCGCTGCCGGAAACCGAACCCATCAATCCGCTTCCAAAGACCGCCATTTTGGCCGGTCCCCCCACGGACCAGCCCAGGGCCGCATTGGCCAGCTTGATAATGAACTCTCCAGCGCCGGATTTTAAAAGAAAGGCGGCAAATAGGACAAACAGGAACACGAAGGTGGAAGAAATAGTGGCGATGGTGCCGAAAATACCGTCCGGCGCAAAATACATGCGGTAGAGCATCCGTTCGATGGTAACGCCGGGAAAATTCCACAAACCGCTGAAATGGCGGCCCAGCCCCAGAGCGTAAGCCAGAAACAGAATGGAAAGGGTGGGGATCAGCCAGCCGGCGGCGCGCCGGGTGATTTCGATCATCAACACCATGGCGATACCCGCCATGACCAGGTCCAACAAAATGGGGACCTCGTTTCGGGCATGCAGGGCATCCTCAAAGAGCACCAGGTAGATCCCCATGGCCACGGCGATAATGGCCAGGCCATAGTCCACCGGCAGGGTGGCCCGGGGATGGGATTTGGAAAGGGGATAGCTTAAAAACCCCATGAACAGGATAAAGCTGTAATGGAGGGCGTTGCGCTGGATTTCGGGCATGATCCCGATGGTATTGACCCACAGATGGAACAGGGAGCATAGAATACCGGCAACATATAAAACCATCTTGGTGCGGCCGGTGAGGACGCGTTTGACGGCCAGCGCCTCGCCCTGGGCATCGGCGAGGGCCTCGGCCTCTGCTGTTTCCGGAGGGTTCTGGGACATCGAAGGCCTCTATCTTAGGGGTTTAAAAATGAGCCGGTAAAAATTCAATTGGCCGGTTTCTCGCGGCAGCGGTAGACCCTTTCCAGGTCCGCAATCGTAAGTGGCGGCTTAATATTAGGGTAAAAAACACCGGAGAAATCATTGGGCTTTCTGGACGTCACCGACGATGCAGTCCAGACATAATCGACAAAACACGATTTTACGTTACAGTTCCCAAATGCCAGGACATGGGTTACCCAAGCTTAACGGCAAAAAATGCCAGGACATAGGTAACCCAGTCATGGC
>JAEINQ010000129.1 GCA_016342285.1 Desulfobacterales bacterium | reverse complement strand
CTGCCCCGGAAACGATGGGGCCGCTGACGGTTATGTCACCGCCCGCGCCTGAGTCGGTAAGTTGGACCCTGAAATCAACTCCGGTTCCCTTGGCGATCATGGAGCCGCTTGTAACCAGGGCTGTAGATGCAGAGCCTGTTCCCGCCGACTGGACGGTCAGGTCGGCAACACCTGATAGGCCATTGGCGATAGCTGTCACATTGCCGCCGAGATTGACACTCTTGGTGGCTCCGCCCCCGTTGACGGTGATAATGGCATGATTCGCGCCTGTGGCGGTCAGTGTGCCCGGATTTGTTGTGGTGATGTCGCCGTTGATGGTTCTGACGGACATGTTGACCGTGCCCACGGAGTCTGCCACGGAAACCGGGGCGTCTATGGAAATATCGCCTCCGGCGCTCAGCACCACCTTTGTACCCGTAGCTGCCGCGCCCGAAGCGCTGACCGTTGCGCCTGCGTTGATGGCAATGCCGCCGGCAATGGCTGTTCCGGTGGTTCCGATATTCAGGATGGCTTTGTTGCCCGTGGAAATCGCTTGGACTGTGCCGTTGATCTCTACGTCGGCGCTGGCTGCCAAAGTAACGGTTGCCGAGCCCGCTTTGGCGCTGCCCAGGACCGTGTCGCCCGCGCCCACAAAGATGCCTGTGGCCCCGGTGCTGGTGATGTTAACCTGGGCCTTGTCCCCAATGGCTTTGACATCGGCCTGGGCGGTGCCGCCCACAGTGATATCCTTGCCGGTCAGGTTCACTGTGGCCACGCCAGCGCCCGTGCTGGCAGTAGCTTTGACAGAACCGTCCGCATTGGCGTTCTGGCCGATTTTTATATCGGTTCCGGCGGTGATAGTCACTGTACCGGTGTTGCCCGTGGCAAGGGCCAGGACCGAACCGAATCCAGTATTACTGCTGATCCCCACATCGCCGGTTGTTGCATTTAAGGTAACAAGAGCCTTGGCGCCCCCAGCCTGGATCAGGCCGTCGGCAAAGACGCCCACACTGATATTCGTGTTGGCATTGGCGATAATGGAACCTGTGGCCGTACCCACAGCCTTGACATCGGCAATTGCCGTACCTGAGCCATCCACGGCCACGTTAATAACTCCAGAGGCGGCATCCAGGGTAATCACCGCTTTGTTGGCGGTGGACTGCACCAAGGCGACGCCGGTATTGGCGCCAATCTCAACATTATTGGCGGCGTTCACATCAATGGTGGCGGTTCCGGCGGCAGTGCCGTAAACCTTGCCAGAACCATTTGATCCGCCGATCTCGACATTCCTGGCAGAAGTCAGGGTCACATTGCCTATGGCGCCAGCGGAATTCGCCTTGACTGTTCCCACTCCGCCAGCCCCCTGGCCAATGGTGATGTCCGCGCCCGTGGAGGTGATGGTGACTTCGGCCTTGACCGAACCCGAGGCCTTGACAGAACCCGCCACGCCAGAACCGATGACCACGGAAGAACCGCTGAGGGTGGCTGTGCCTGTGGCCGAGGCCACGTTGATTTTGCCCGAACCCGCGCCGTTCACGCCCACAATAATAGCGCCGTCCGCATAAGCCTTCACATAGTCGCTGGCCCCGACGCCGCCGGTAGCTGATACAATGCCGCCGCCGAGGATGGTGATGTCTCCGCCTATCTTGTTAACGCCCGTGCCGCCCAGGTTCACCTGGGCGTGGCCGGAGCCTGCTACCACTGTCGCCTGCACCTTGCCGCCGTTGACGGTCAGGCTTCCTTCCGCATCAACATTGACTTCCGCCGTATCGGAGCCGGTAACGCCCGCCGAAGCCAAAATGGAGCCCCCGGCATTAATAAGGACGTTCGCGCCGGTTTTAGCGCCCATGGCGGCAGTGTCGCCCGCCGCGCCAATGTTAATCGTTGCGTCGCCCGTTGCTTCTGCAACAACTTTGGAACTGACAGTCACGGCGCCGCTGGAGTTTGCGCCTGCTCCTGCGGAGATGTTGATAACCGCGTCGCCGGAAGCAGCTTTCGCATACACGCCGTATGAGCCGCCGCCGGTATTGGCATTGATGGTAATGTCCGTTTTGGCTTCCAGGGCGACACTCGTTGCAGCTCCACCAAAGGCGCTCACCGCCGCCTCAATGGGTCCGCCCCAGCCGCCGCCGGTGATGTCTATATAACCGCCCGCAGCTTTGATGGAGACGTCAGCGGAAGTGTTGCCGCTGGCTGAGACCGCCACATTTCCGGCAATGACCACATTTCGCCCTGCGTCAATATCCACGCGGGCTATACCCGGGATCATGCCGATATGGGCTTCCACGGCGCTGTTACCTGTAATGGTCACGTCACCGGTAGCCCCCTGGGCGTCAAGGACGATAATGGAGGAGCCGGACAGGCCGCCGTCGGTTTGAAGCGTGCTTGAGAGATCGGTAATTGTGATGTCATCCGAAGCCTTCAGGGTAATAAAAGCCTTTCCTTGCGCGCCAAAGGTTCTGGCGTGAATGGAGCTAGTGGCAAGAGTATAGTTGATATCCCCGGCTGCGCCTGCTCCCACCGCCGTGAGATTGATGGTTGCGGTTTTGTTCACGCCGTTTGTTTGCGCTTCAACCGACTCATTCACGTTGATAGCGTCCGCCGTGATATCGATGGTCAGGGAGCCTGCGCCTGTGCCGTTGTTGGTGACGCCATTATAACCGCCTGCAGGGGTTACGCCGATGGTCAGGTCCTTGCCCGTGTTGTCCAGCCAGAAGCCCGCATCCCCGGTGTTGGCCGCATTAAATACGGCTTCCAGATTGCTGACCTGGGTTTCCAGGGCGCCGCTTGCTGTTCCCGCGCCCACGTTTTGCCGGGCGGTCATGACCAAGGCTGCTGCATTAATGTCGTAACCGCTCCCAGTCCCCGCTCTGCTGATGATGGAGCCGGCTGCTCCAGCGGTGCCTGCCGTAAGGTATGCAATGCCCGGGGTGACAATGCCTGTGTTTGAACCGGTGTAGGCGAATTCGATGTTTTTGGCCTTGGCCGTGATATTCACGTCGCTGGTTGATGCGTTGCCGGTATCCGACTCCACGGAAACCACCGTGATTTCACCAGCCGCTTCGATAACCGTGATGTAGCCTTTATCCGTATCCACGTCCGTGAGGGTCAGGCCCAAGGGGGCATTGGAGTTGATCCAGATGGAGCCGCTTCCCTGGGCATGGGCGGTGTGGATGTTGACTGCGCCTGCGCCAAGTCCGTTTCCGCCCAGCATATTAAGGTTGATCCCCGTAATGGTCGTGTTGGTGGCGTCCACCACAGGTGCAATGATGTCAATGGCGTCATTGACGTTTGCAACCAGGCCGATGCCGTTGGCGGCGGTCAGTTCCACGGCCGTGCCGGCAATGATATCGACTGTGGTGTCAGATCCTCCATCCACAATCTGGACGCCCGCCCACACCTTGGCGTTTTCCAGGGTGGAAATCTGGCCGGACAATTGAACTGAATCCGAGGAGTAGAGATAAATGCTTCCGCTTTGGGCCGAGGCGGCCTTGAGTGCGTTCACGGTGAGGTCGCCGCTGAGGGCCGCCAGGGTGAGGCTGGTATTGCCCGTGGCGCCAAAGGTGTCGTTCACGGTCAGAGCGTCGCCGGCGCCAATGAAAATCTGGTACCCTGGCACGGCCAGGGGAAGATTGTCCGTAAGCGTAATGCTATTAATATTGCTCAGGGTCAGAGGCCCTTGCTGGTAAACCTGGATATTACCTTCGTCCGCGGCCAGGGTCAGGGAGCCGTTGGTGGAGGGATTGATGTCCACGGCTGTGGCCACCTGGGCCGCATTGGTCGGGTAAATAAATGCATTGGTACCAATATATCCGTAGCCAGTCCCGGCGCCTGCGATAATGACAAGGTCACCCGCGTCTGCGGCATTGGCTCCGGCCGTGACCTGGGTAGTTCCCATGTCGTCATCATCCAAAACATTATTCACCGAAGTGATGGTCACATCGCGCCCTGCCGTTACGTCGTACAAAGTAATGTTGCCAGCCTTCAGGGTTGTAATGGAAATATCGCTGGTGCCCGTGCCCAAGGCGGAAACATCCGTTGCCGTAATATTTCCCGTGGTGGCCTGGAGGGTTACTCCCTCACCATTGGAATTGGCGTACACATGAGTGGCGTCCAGGCTTCCGTGACCGATAATGCCGACAAAGCCCCCCACAGCGTCCACGGCAGTTGCCGTGGCGGGGCCGGCGACAGTGTTGCCGTAGGTGAGGACAATGCGGCCGCTGACGGTGTCCACGTTGGCGTAGGTGATGCCGTCGTACTCATCCAGGTAGATATCGCCCGCCGTGGTGCTGCTGGCATACAAAGTGGCAACCTGAGTTTCAATGGCTTGGACGGCATTGCCGATATTGTTCCTGGCTTCCAGAGTGGCTGTGCCGCTGGCCGTGACAATGTCCACAGATCCATCGCCCGCACCTGCTTCCAAAATGTTGCCCGCCGAAGCGGTCAAGGTGATGTCGCCTATTGTGGATTTTACGAAATCCACCAGGATATCGCCGGCGGCGGACGTAATTTTGATATTGCCAAAGCCGGCCCCCGCGTTTTCCACGTTCCTCAGAGTCAGTCCGTCGGTCTCCGCGATGGTAATGTTGCCGTTGGAGCCCAGGTAGGAATCCAGGATAGTGACCTTGGTTTCTATGGCGTCAAAGCTGGTGCCCTGGCTATCGGTGGTGTCGATTTGAACGATAGCGCCTGCGCTGTTGGCAATGATGTCCTCATCATTGGCATCAAGCCAAATATCATACAGTCCGCCATTGGTTACATCAATATCAACCGCCACGCCGCCTGCTTTGGTGGTTATGATCTGGCTGAGTTCAATGTCCCCGATGGACTCCAGGGTGATAACGCCCGATCCGGCGTCAACCACCGCGCCATCGGCCATTAAAATACGACCGTTGCCCGTGGCGGAGGTTCCGGCCGTGATGGTCACGTCCACATCGCCCTTGCCGACAGATCCGGCCTGTGTGACGGAGATGTCGCCTGAAGCGCCCATGGTCACATTGTTGCCGGCGAGAATCTGGATGGAATCGGATTTGGCGTCCACGCTGATGCCTTGGGCGAGTGTGATGTTTGCGGCCGCGCCGCCCTGAGTGGTGATGAGGACGGAGCCTGAACCCTGGACGTTGGCTGTTCCCGCGTTGCTGACGGGATTGAGGGTGACGGACCCATTGATGTCAATATCGCCCTTGTTGGACAAAACCTTGGCATAGGCTACGGCGCTATTCGCGCCCGTGCCCGCCCCGGAAATGATGGGGCCGCCCACGGTAATGTCGCCGCCCGATCCAAGGGCGGTAAGCAATACGCGGAAATCAGCGCCCGTACCCTTGGCGATCATGGAGCCGGTTGTGACCAGGGCCGAAGACCCGGCTCCCGCTGACTGGA
>JAEINQ010000043.1 GCA_016342285.1 Desulfobacterales bacterium | reverse complement strand
TTGCGGCCGGGCTGGGTTCTGTCCGGGGTAACGGGCCCTAAGCGGCTCAGACAGTTCCGAGCCGCGAGAAGGCACCCCCCTGGCCCTGGCCGGCATCGTTTTACCCATATGAAACAGCTAAGAGCCTTGATTTTTCCCCGATCTCCTTTCATCAATCTGCCTTCGTATGCAAAGAATCCATGCCTACAGGACGTGAATTCCAACCGCGAATTTAAACGGGACTGTCCAATGCCCGTTTACGCTTTGAAAAAATAGGTGACAGTCAGACGGCCTTCCCCCTTTCTGAAAATCCTTTGCTTCATTCCGTTAACCACCTGGATCTCAATATAAAATTATATTTTTAATGGTGCCGGTTGTTTTGGCATCGTATGTGCTCTCCTGCTGGGACCAATTGCACTGGCTAAGGCAGCGATCCGTGTCGATGCGAATTCTTTTTCTCAACCGAAGACAAGACGGCAAGGGCCGTCAGCGGACTCAGTTGGATGAGGTGCGGTTTGAAGAAGGACAATGACGATCCGGTGCGCGTTGAAACGTTTGACCGTTTCGTAAAAAGTTTCAAATGACTTTTTATGGGTCTGTCAAATCTGTGCCCGTTGTGTCTTTGTGGTAAATCCGGACTTGTTACGGGGCCATCATAGTTTCTTATTATTTCAAATAGTTTGACAGAACGTGCTCGGCATCATATGCTGATATCAATTTGAAAGCGTATAATGATATCGAAACATAGAAAGGGGGTGTTTATGAAGGCTCTCACCATTCGAGGCGTTGACCCCGAGGTTGCCGAAAAACTCAAATTGGCTGCGACGAAACAGGGCAAAAGCATCAACCAGTTCACCCTTGAAGTCATCAAGGAGAGCCTCGGCCTCAAGAAGGGGAAAAAATATTCGCTTGAATATGATGACCTGGATGACTTGTTTGGCAGATGGAGCGACGATGAATTCAAAGAAATTAATGCTATAATTAAAAGGGAACGGAAAATTGATAAGGATCTTTGGAGATGAACAAAGTATTGATCGACACGAATATCTTTTTATTGGCCATGAAGGGTGATGTCAAGGTTGTCGATGCATTGAGAAAAATAGATCTGATTGGTTTTTCAGCCATTAGTGTCGGTGAACTTTTTTCAGGTTTCAGGGGTGGCGGCCGGGAAGCCAAGAACAGAAAAGAACTCAATGTTTTTATGGACTCTCCCAGAGTCGTTGTTCACCCCATTGATGTGGGGACAGCTGATTTTTACGCATCAATACTCAATAATCTGAAAGTTGCGGGCACGCCGATTCCGACAAACGATATATGGATTGCGGCCGTTGCTTTTCAACATGGCTATAAAATATTTACAAAAGACAAACATTTCAAACTGATTCCGGGATTGGTGCGTTTGGGGACCATTCTCCCGGAATGACTGCGTTTTAGATGAGCGGATATGAACGAGCAATTTCAATCCTGTCACAATTTTCCAGATAAAACCTGTCGAATAATTTCATAAATTCCTTTCAGCGCGTGTTCACATTCCAGCATGTCCCGCTCCCATTTGATTGCTGCAAAATGAGCACCGTCTTCCTGTTCCAATCCTTCCGCCGAAGAACCTGAAAAGAGCTTAAAAATTATCCTGGACGGCCAAGGTGGTTAAAAATATTGACAAAAGCCTAATGATTTGGGAGGGTCAAAAATTCTTGCGAGACTTGGGCATATCATGATTTCGGTGCCATCGGTGGGGCGCGGGTCTATGGCTTGAAAACCGGGATGGGCTCCGGCCAGCAGACCGGGACCGCCATGGCAACCTTAGAAGCCATCCAAGAAGTGGACCCGGACGATATCATTGCCGTAGGTGTTGCCGGGGGGATAAATCCGGAGAAACAAGCCATCGGGGACATCCTGGTTTCAGACAAAGTTTCCCTGTACGAGTTGCAGCGCATAGGACTCGATAAAGATACCGGAGAAGAAATCGTCATACGCAGAGGCGCCCGTCTACCGCTTCAGGGGGGCTGGCTTGCGTCTTGCCCTAGGTCAGACAGCAGGCAATCTCTCCCGCGGAGCGGGAGGCAAGCAGGCGTAAACCCCTTGTCTCTTTTATTGGTTGACGACAAAATGGTAAAGGCATATCGAAAATGGCCAATCATATCAAACAGGTTACATTGCGGCATGGGGAATTTCCCACAACCCAACATTATCCCTTTAATCTGCCGATCTTTAATCAAACCAAATCTCTTTTATTCGATACCCCCATCACCCTCTTTGTCGGTGAGAACGGTACGGGCAAATCCACATTAATAGAGGCCCTGGCCCGGGCATGTGGGATTCATATCTGGTGTTCGTCAGGAACTGCGCGTTACCAGGTTAATCTTTACGAAAAACGATTGCACCAGTGTCTCAGGGTCGAATGGTCGAATGGGCTTATTCCCGGGGCATTCTTCGGGTCAGAGATATTCAAGGATTTTGCCAAGCTTCTCGATGAATGGGCGATATCAGACCCAGGTCAGTTGAAATACTTTGGTGGGCGGTCATTGGTGACACAATCACACGGCCAATCCATGATGTCCTATTTTCGTGCACGATACAAGATAAAGGGCATCTATTTGCTTGATGAGCCCGAGACCGCCCTTTCGCCGCGTAGCCAACTTGAGTTGATGGAAATTATAGGGGAAAGCAGCCGGGCAGGGCATGCCCAGTTCATTATCGCCACGCACTCTCCGATTCTTCTTGCCTGTGCCGGAGCCACAATTTACAGTTTTGACCATGTGCCGGTAAAAGCCATTGAATACGAAGAGACTGAGCATTATCAGGTATACAGGCGTTTCCTGTTAGATCGTGCCCATCCGTAAATTCATAAAATTGCAGCGACTGATGGTACCGTCGGGAGTCGTCCCGAAAATTCAAATCCTAAGAAACAAGGGAGAAACATGATGCCTATCATAAGACAGTCCGAGGCAACAAAGACGACCATTGCTGAAGGTCGAACGCGCTTTTTGGCCCAAACCGACCGGCTGATGTCGGCGGTAATTGACTTCCACGATGGCCCCACCGATCAGCCCGATCCGCCGCACGAGCACCCCCACGAGCAGATTTCCTATGTGGCGGAGGGTGAAATCCTGTTTTGCGTGGAGGGTGAAAAACATCACCTGACTGCCGGCGATTTGTTTACCGTGCCCGGCAATGTCCCCCACAGCGTCCAGTTGCTGACCGAGAAAGTGCGCCTGGTGGATACGTTTACGCCCATACGGGAAGATTTTCTGTAATGGAGTTTCCGGAACTAGCAAGGGAAAAAGAAAAACTGGCAGGTATTTTCGCGGCGGAAACGGGGCGAGCGGAAGAAGAAATCCGGATGATCGCATCGCCATACCGCATATCGCCCCTTGGCGCCCACATCGACCATCAGGGCGGTCCTGTTTTGGGGATGACCATCAATGCCTATACCCTGCTGGCGTATGCCCCCACCACAGACGGACGCGTGCGCCTGCGCAGCATGAATTATCCCGGCCGGGTGGGTTTTCAGTTGGCACAGCCGGAAGAAAATACCGGCAGTTTTTGGGGGGTATACGCCAGGGGCGCGACCCTGGCATTACACCAGTCCGTCCCCCTGCGACACGGCATTGAGGGACTGATTATGGGCCATTTGCCGGGCGGGGGGTTGAGTTCGTCGGCATCGGTGCTGCTGGCCTATCTGTCGGCATTGGCCGATGTCAACGGGATTGACCTTACGCACTGGGAACTGGTGAACCTGACGCTTGTAGCTGAGAATACCCACATTGGCTTAAAAAACGGCATCCTGGATCAAACGAGCATTGTCTTCGGCCAGCCCGGACACCTGCTGCATATCGATACTATCAAGCCCGATGTTACAGCCATTGAACTATCGCCCGATGCCGACCCCTTCCGAATATTGATCGCCTATTCGGGTTATTCGCGTGAGTTAACCACCACCGGCTACAATTCCCGGGTTTCCGAATGCCGGGAAGCCGCCCGATTGCTGTCTGAATTTTCAGGCGATCCCATGGCAACCAGGCTGGCCGACATACCCTGGGATCAGTTTGGCCGCCATGGAAAGAAGCTGCCGGGTCATCTGTACCGCCGTGCATGTCATTTTTTCAGTGAGACGAAGCGTGTGGTCAAGGGTGTCGAAGCCTGGAAACGTGGAACCATCCAGGCTTTCGGGCGGTTGATGATGGAATCCTGCGAAAGCTCCATCCAGGACTACGAGTGCGGCAGCCAGGCCATTCATGACCTGCAACAGATTGTCAGCCAGACCCAAGGGGTCTACGGTTCGCGTTTCAGCGGCGGGGGGTTCGGAGGCTGCGTGGTGGGTTTGGTATCGCCCGATCACGCCGGCAGCGCGGTTGCCAATATCAAAAACGCTTACTGTGGGCGCCATCCCGAAGTTGCCGACCAGGTTGGCGTTTTCCTGGCCCGTTCCGTTTCCGGGTTGAGGCGCGTATGATCGCCGTCTTACTGTGCGCGGGTTATGCCACGCGTCTTTACCCCTTGACCCGGTCCTTCCCCAAACCCTTGCTGCCTGTAGCCGATAAGCCGGTCATCGATTATCTTGTGGATCAAATCGCCGTCTTACCGACTATCGACACTTTGCACATCGTGACCAACGCCAAATTTTACGACCATTTCAGAAAATGGGCCGGGCAAAAAGCCGCCGCCGGAGCCGTCTCGATTCCGATCATCATTCACAATGACAAAACGTCCTGCAATGCCCATCGACTGGGGGCGGTGGCGGACCTGCAATTGGTTCTAAAAAGCCTTCCATCTCCCCAACCGATGCTGGTCGCTGCAGCGGACAATATTTTCCGTTTTTCCTTTGCCGGGCTCTGCGAGCGATTTCTACGGGAAAAGCGCCATCTGGTGGTGGCCCTGCCCCAAACCGATCGCCACAAACTGCAAAAAACCGGTGTCCTTGCCCTCGACGATGAGGACCAGGTATTGCGGTTGCATGAAAAACCCATCGACCCGCCCTCTACCTGGAGCTGTCCGCCGCTCTACTTTCTGCGTCCTTCCGCAATCGGGCATCTGGACACCCTTCTTGCCACGGAAAACCAACCGGATGCCCCGGGCCATTTCATCGAATATCTCTGCCGTCGGGAACCCGTGATGGCCCAAAGGCTCGACGGCACTCGGTTGGACATCGGGGATATCGATTCCTACCACGATGCAGACAAACGCCTGCGCTGCGAACCCCTGTTTCCATAGCTGGTTTCCATCCATAAATAGGCAATTCGTGGACGGACACCATCTGATTTCGTCTTCACCGAATTCTCTTCAATTTGCCATTGGAATCCATGCCCTCAGGGCATGGTCAGCGTCAATTGGCGATGCCGAGACCGCTTTGTTGCCAGTGACTAAAGTGAACGAATCCGCCAGAGGCGGACAAGAGGTTTGGAGTGAGTCCCGCCGGGGCGGGATTAAGGAATTCTGCCTGTCCACCGAAAAATTGTTTGACAAGCATTGGAGATATGGATATGGATATCGCTATAAGAAATATCGTTTCGCATTAAGAAACGGCTGGCCTTTTCATTCAGGACAATTCATGGCCGGAACCAAACCTAAAAACCTGGTTCAAACCATCGACCGGGTTGCTTCCATCCTCGACACGATCGGGCAATACCCCCGCCTGAACCTTGGCGGCCTTGCCCGCAACGCGAACGTGCCCATGATTTCAAACCGCATTGACTCACAAAACCCCGTACCGGGAGCCTTGGAAGGTAGGAAAAAACATGCGAACCCCATTCGAAGAGGCATTGAAAAACCGTATTATCCCCGTGGTCGCCATCCATGCGGCCGAAAACGCCGACCCGCTGGCCGATGCATTGATCAAAGGTGGCCTGCCCTGTGCTGAAATAACGTTCCGTACGCAAGCGGCTGAAGCCGTAATCAGAACCCTGGCCAAACGAGGTGACATCTTGGTGGGCGCCGGAACGGTGCTGACCATTGATCAGGCAAAAACAGCCCTGGATGCCGGCGCCAATTTTATCGTTTCGCCGGGCTTCAGCGAAAAAGTCGTTGAATTCTGCCTGGATCAAGCCATTCCGGTGACCCCCGGCGTCTGTACACCCACCGACATCCAACGGGCGCTCGATTTGGGCTTGACGCTGTTGAAATTCTTTCCGGCCGAAGCCACCGGCGGCCTGAAGACATTGAAGGCCATCTGCGCACCCTATACGATGATGAACCTTATCCCGACCGGCGGGATCAACGCCAATAATCTTTGCGACTATCTGGCACACCCCCAGGTTCCCGCGATTGGGGGGAGCTGGATGGTCAAATCCGCGCTGATCGCGGAGCGTCGCTTTGACGACGTCACCCGGCTGACCCGGGAAGCGCTGGCACTGGCGGCAACGGTATCGGCCGCCTGATACACCCTGGGCAACTTTGGGGTAAGTGAGGCTCCACCCGCAGAGCGGGTGGCCTCAAGAAGCCCTCCAGAGGAGGGCTCAATGTCCAATGTTCAATGCTCAATGCTCAATGTTCAAGGCGGTATTTTGCCTTTTTTAGCCTTTTAAAAATTGGCAGAGCGGAGCGATACCAGAATTGAGAATTGAGAATTGAGCATTGGACATTGAAAATTCACTCAGACCTTGTCTGGCCGGAACGGTCGAACCTTTCCGGGTCCACCACTGGAAGTGGTGGCTTTAGGTCAGAGTAAAGCGTGGACCGCACCGATCGTTACCACCAACGCTTATACCAAAGGAGTTTTCATCATGGCGGTACTCACCATCAAATCCAAAGGCAGCTGCCGTTTCGATGCCTTATCCCTGGGAGAAGTCATGTTGCGCCTCGACCCCGGGATCGAACGGATCCATACCACCCGGCATTTTCGTGCCTGGGAGGGCGGCGGAGAATATAATGTGGCGCGGGGCCTGCGCAAATGTTTCGGCATGCGTACGGCCATTGTCACCGCTTTTGCAGATAACGCCATCGGCCGTTTGGTCGGAGATCTAATCCTTCAGGGCGGGGTGGACGACACCTTCATCAAATGGGCGCCCTTTGACGGTATTGGAGAAACGGTCCGGAACGGCATCAATTTTACCGAACGGGGATTTGGCGTACGGGGTGCCCTGGGGGTATCCGACCGCGGCCATACGGCGGTATCCCAGCTCAAACCGGGCGATATCGACTGGGAGTTCATTTTTGGCGAACATGGGGTTCGCTGGTTTCACACCGGCGGAATTTTTGCCGCGCTTTCCGAAACCACCACAGAAGTGGTCCAGGAGGCCATGGAAATCGCTCGAAAACACGGAACCATTGTATCCTACGATTTGAATTACCGGCCGTCGTTGTGGAAGCGGCTGGGCGGCAAACCCAAGGCCCGGGAAGTCAATCGCCGGCTGGCACCGTTTGTTGACGTCATGCTGGGCAATGAAGAAGATTTCAGCGCCTGTTTGGGTTTTGACGTCGAAGGGGTGGACGAGAATCTTTCCACGCTCCCCATTGCCGGCTTCAAGAGGATGATCGAGCAGGCGGTCTCCGTGTTTCCCAACTTTAAAGTCGCCGCCACAACGCTGCGGGCCGTCAAGACGGCCAGCTACAACGATTGGGGCGCCATTTGCTGGGCGGAAGGTAAATTTCATTCCGCGCCCACGCGGGAAAATCTTGAAATACTGGACCGCGTCGGCGGCGGCGACAGCTTTGCATCCGGCCTGATCTACGGTCTCATGATACATAACGATGCACAGACCGCGGTGGAATATGGTGCTGCCCATGGCGCTTTGGCCATGACCACACCGGGCGATACCACCATGGCCACGTTTAAGGAAGTTGAAAAACTTGCAGCCGGCGGAAGCGCCCGTGTGGACCGCTGACAGGTCCGTTCATCCGGAGAATATGGCACGGTGGAATGTATTTTGCGTAAAATATAAAGATACAGCAATAAACCAAGTGGTGGTTTGTTTTTTTAACCGCAATGAGAAAGGGGGGAAACAGCAGGGGGAGGTTTTCGTGTGACTCGTTATCTGGAGGCCTTTAAAGAATTGTCCAATCGTGCATTTTTTTTAAAGGCGAGCTGACCGTAACCGCATTTTTTCAATATGCTAAGCAGGGAGGGGACCAAATGAACTCTTTAAAAAAGGTTGCTTGTGTAGTTGTCGCCATTGCCATGATCGCCGGGTTTGCCGTATCCGTCCAGGCCAAGGAATGGAAGGGCTGGAATATTCATGTGGCAGGCTACCCGAACACCATCGCCATGGACAAGTTTGCTGAGTTGTTGAGCCAAAAGTCCGGTGGCAAAATGACATTAAAGATGTATCATGCGGGTACCCTCGGCAGCCAGCCGGACGCCATTGAACAGGTTCGTCTCGGTGGTCTGGAGATTGCCAACTTCAGTCTGGGTCCCATTGGGCCCATTGTCCCGGAAGCCAATGTGGTTTCTCTCCCTTTTATCTTTAAAAACACGGATCATGTTTGGCGTGTTCTTGAAGGAAAAGCGGGCGACATGATCAATGCGGGTCTGGCAAAAAAAGGCCTTATCTCCCTGGCCTGGTATGATGGCGGATCCCGTTCGTTTTATAACTCCAAAAAGCCCATTAAAACCCCCGCCGATGTGGTCGGCCTGAAAGTCAGGGTGATGAACAATGACTTATACTCCGGCATGATTTCCGCGCTTGGCGGGAACCCCTCTCCCATGGCTTTTTCAGAAGTCTACCAGTCCCTGAAAACCGGGGTTGTGGACGGTGCAGAAAATAACTGGCCTTCCTACGAGTCGACCGGTCATTATGAGGTCGCCCCATTTTATTCTCTCTCCCAGCATCTGATCATTCCCGAGACGTTGTGTATCAATGCAGACGTGTACAATAAGTTGTCTGCAAATGATCAGAAAATTCTGAAGGAAGCCGCCCAGGAGTCCGCGCTGCTTCAGCGCAAGCTTTGGAAAGAGAGAGCAAAGGCAAGTGAGACAAAAGTGATGGCAGGCGGTGTCAAGTTCAATACGATTCCGGACAAAAGCGCATTTCAGGCAGCGATGAAACCGGTTTACGATAAGTTTCTTGCTCAAAACCCGAGCCTCAAGCCGTTGGTCAAGCTGATCCAAAATACGCCTTAGTCATTGCTGTAAGCGTTGCCGTCACCGGTATTCCTTTTTAGGAAGGAATACCGGTGACCATTTCCGAAGCGAAATTCAAAGTTTTCCGGATAAAGTTAAATTCTATCGGGTATTACCTATGTCCACAGGAAAATCCTTGGAGAACAAATCATCATTTGACCGATTGTTGGATCTCTTCAGCTATATAACGACGATCCTTACCGGTATCGCCATGGTTGTTATGACGGCTATTTTCGGTTGGCTTGTCTTTGGTCGTTACGTGCTGAATGCAACCCCCACCTGGGTTGAACAAGTTTCCTTGCTATTGGTTGTCTATATTGGCTTTTTAGGCGCATCCGTCGGCGTCCACCAAAAAACCCACCTGGGTGTATCCGTGTTCCGGGAAATGAGCCCGAAACCGGTGGGTCGTTTTTTTGATTTTCTGTCCCATACTATTTTGGCCATATTTGGCGTGGTGATGACCGTCTACGGCTATAAGTTGACCCTGTTCAAGTGGGACGCCGAGATTCCCCTGCTCCATATCTCCGAAGGGATACGATCCTTGCCGATTATGTTGAGCGGCGTCTTGATTTTTCTGTACTCCATCGGGCATTTGATTCACTTTTTTTCAAGCCGTGCAACTCACGAAGATGCGGAATAAATCAGGAGATTGCTGATCCATGGGCCTGTTCATCTTAATCGTTGTGTTTGCCGTTTGTGTCATCATCGGTCTTCCGGTGGCATTTGCTCTCGGCGTTGCCGCGGTTTCCGCCTTTTTTTATGAGGGGTTGCCGATGATGATCGCCTTTCAAAGGATCATTTCAGGTATCAGCATTTTTTCCCTCATGGCGATTCCGTTCTTTATTTTTGCCGGTGAGTTGATGTTTCATGGAGGTATCGCCATACGACTGGTCCGATTTGCATCTTCGGCAGTCGGGGCGATGCGGGGAGGACTCGGCGTGGTCAATGTTTTCTCTTCCATGCTGTTCGGTGGCATATCGGGTTCGGCCATAGCAGACGTTTCCGCTTTGGGATCCATCCTGATACCGGTCATGAAAGAGAAAGGCTATGATGATGATTACGCGGTAAATGTGACCGTAACCTCATCCATTGCAGGTATCATCATTCCACCGAGCCACAATATGATTATTTATGCCGTGGCGGCCGGCGGGAGTCTTTCCATTTCCAAATTGTTTCTGGCCGGGTTTGTTCCCGGTGTCTTGATGTGCCTGTGCCTGGCCGCCGTTTCCTACGTTGTTGCCGTAAAACGGGGTTATACGTCCGAGAAATTTCCTGGCTTTGTAACTTTAATCAAGGATTTTATCACGGCGCTGCCCGGGTTGATGACGGCAATTATCATTGTCGGCGGTGTACTCAGCGGAATTTTTACGGTGACGGAATCCGGCGCATTTGGAGCGATCTATGCCTTTTTGGTTATCATTTTTGTCTATCGGGCGATGACATGGAAGAAGTTCAAGCTGGCTGTCACCAATTCAGTCAAAACTACCTCTATGGTCATGATCCTCATTGCCTGTTCGAGCGCATTTGCATACTTGTTGACGTTTTACCAGGTGCCAACAAAAATGTCGGTTTTCCTGACGGCTATTTCAGACAACCCGGTCGTAATTCTGTTGATGATCAACCTGATGCTGCTTTTTTTAGGCATGATCATGGATATGGCCGCGTTGATTCTCATTTGTACGCCGATATTTTTACCCATCGCCACTGGCCTTGGCATGGACCCCTATCAGTTCGGCATGATATTAATGATGAATCTCGGGCTGGGGCTTTGCACCCCTCCCGTGGGATCGTGTCTGTTTGTCGGTTGTGTTGTCGGCGGTGTCAGGTTGGAGGACGCGGTAAAAACAATGTGGCCCTTTTATCTGGCCATCCTCATTGCGCTAATGCTTGTGACATTCATCCCCGCTATATCGATGACGTTACCCAATCTACTTGGTTAGAAGCTGTTTCAAAACCTCAGATCGGCTTTGAGGCCAAGGCGCGGGCCGCCGAAAGAACGCAGTCACGCCATGGCGTGATGAGTATTTTGAGAAGGCCCGCAACGCCGAGATCGAAGCTTAGATGGGGTTTTAAAAGGGCTTATAGGGAGATGATCGATTTCCCGACCTTCTTACTTCACAGATTTTCATATGACTGGCCGAGGTGGTATGGAACAGATTCTACTGGAAAGTCTTGAAAATGAATCCCTGGCTCCGGCCCTGACCGATGACATCGCAGAGGCCTCGGCGCATACCGTCATCGGTCCTGTGGCCGAGATTACGGTTTTTCCCCGTTCGATTACTGCCGCCAACCGCTGCCTGTATTTTTTGGGCCGCCGCGGACACGAAAAAGTGGTGGGCATGATTTCTAAGACGTCCCAACGGGTCAACGTCCTGGGCACGCCCCGATCCATCCGCCTAAAGGACGCTGATTTTCATCTGGCCCTGGCAAAAGCAGACACGCACGCGGCTGACGTGATTCAAGGCGCACTCTCGTTTTTACAACCCCGGGTCATCGGGCCGGTCCCTTCGGCCGGCTGCGGGGATCGCTTGGGGCTGGCCACGCCGGGACACGTCCGCGCCCTGGCCAAGACCCATCTGGCCGCCGTGCTGTGCCAGCAGTCGGTGCGCGAAAACAGCCGCACCGGCCGCAGCCCCCGTCAGGTGCTCGACGATGCCATGTGGGGCGCATGGCAGGAAGGATGGCGACAGGGCTTTGGCGCCGATGCCGATCATTTGAAAACCACGGGTGAGATCGACACCTTCGTGGATGCCGGCTACACGTTTTTCACCATTGACCCCGGGGAATATATGGATCCCGCGGCCGATGGCGCCGATGCCGGACAATTGGAGGAAAAGGTGGCCGCGCTGCCGTGGAATCGGCTGCAAACCACGGCCGGGGATCTGGTCGACGCCTTGACCCGGCGTCCGTTGGAACTGGACGGCCTGTCGGTTCAATTCACCCGGGAGGAGGTATTGCGTTCCGCCGCCAAATATGGCGCCGTCATCGCTCATACGCTCGCGATGGTTCGCCATCTTCGCCGGAAAATGGGTTCGAAACCCTTTGACCTTGAAGTCAGTGTGGATGAAACCGATTCGGCGACCACCCTTGCCGAACATGTTTATATTGCCTCCGAACTGGTCCGTTTGGGGGTGGTTGTAAACAGCCTGGCGCCACGCTATGTGGGGGATTTCGAAAAAGGGGTCGATTACATCGGTGATGTCGCCTCTTTTAGTGCCTCTTTCGCCCGCCATGCGGCCGTGGCGCGCGCATTCGGCAATTACAAGATGAGCCTGCATTCCGGGTCGGACAAATTTGCCATTTATCCGGCCTTTGCCCGCCATACAAAGGGATTGCTGCATGTCAAGACCGCCGGCACCAGCTATCTGGAAGCCCTTCGCACCGTAGCGGAGCAGAACCCTTCCATGTTTTGGGATATTTTGGAATTCAGCATTTCAAGATACGCCGACGATCGCGCAACCTACCACGTATCGGCTGAAATCGAAAAACTACCCCCTGCCTCCATGTTGCCGGACGCATCCCTTGCCGGCGTCTTGGATGACTTTCACGCTCGCGAAATATTGCATGTCACCTATGGCTCGGTGCTTAACCATCCGACCCTGCGGCAAGGGCTTTTTGATGTGCTTCATTGCAGCGAAAACGCCTATACAGACAACCTGGAGCGCCATTTTGATCGCCATTTCGCACTGTTGGAAGGGAAGGCATCGGAATGAATATTTTAAATGATTTATTCAGCCTGGCCGGTCACACGGCGATTGTTGCCGGAGGGGCCGGGGCCATCGGTTCGGCCATGTCCGAAGTCCTTCTCAAAGCCGGTGCCGGCGTGATCATCTGGAGTCGTTCGGACAGCTCTCTTGACCAGGTCCGATCAAAACTGATGCAAATCACCGACAACTCCGACCGGATTTGTACCTGCAGGGTGGACACGGCCGACGAGCAGGCGGTGACCGAGGCCCTCGTTCGGTGCCAGGATGAATTGGGCCCGGCGGATATCCTGATCAATGCCGTGGGTGGCAACATGGGCAAAACCGATTTCATCGACACCGACCTGGACCTATTTTCCCGGATTGTTGAATTAAATCTCATGGCCGGGTTGATGGTCCCCACAAAAGTGGTGGCGGCCCATTGGATCAAACAAAAGATCAAAGGCTCGATCATCAATTTGACCTCCATGGCGTCCTACAATCCGCTCTCCGGCGTTTGGGCCTACGACGCCGCCAAAGCCGCGGTGCTCAACCTGACCCGGGCCACGGCCAACGAATTTGCAGCCCATGGCATTCGGGTCAATGCCATCGCGCCGGGATTTTTTCTGGGCAAACAGAACCGGGCGTTGCTGATGGATGAAAAAACCGGTGAATTAACCCCCCGGGGCCAGGCCATCATTGCGCGCACCCCCTGGGGTCGTTTTGGGGATATCAGCGAGTTGGCCGGCGTTACGCTGTTTCTGGCCAGCGCCAATGCCTCGGGTTTTGTCACCGGCGTTTCCGTCCCGGTGGATGGGGGGTATTTGGCGCACAATATCTAAATCGCTTTAGGGCCCAGGGGTTCGAGGATTCCAGGGTTCAAGTGAAGACTATTGGATGGAGATCCTTTTTTCACTCGACCCCTCGACCCCTTGAATCCTCGAACCCTACAAAGTTAGCAATCGAACCTTAGGCTTCACCTGAAGGAGATTTTTTCCCCCAAGATACGAGCCGCACAACAACCAAAGGAGCCGATCATGCCGGCCTTTTTAAGCGACGACTTTTTGCTTTATTCGGATGCCGCCATACGGCTGTACAATGATTTCGCCCGGCCCATGCCGATTTTCGACTACCATTGTCATCTGCCGGTGAAGGATATCCGCGAGGATACACGCTTTGCCAATCTCACGCGTATATGGTTGGACGGTGATCATTACAAATGGCGGGCCATGCGGGCCAACGGCATTGACGAGAACGCCATCACCGGGAATGCTTCCGATCTTGAAAAATTCGTTGCCTGGGCGCAAACGGTGCCCAAGACACTGAGAAATCCCCTGTACCACTGGACCCACTTGGAGCTGAAACGCCACTTCGGCATCGAGCGGCTGCTGGACGGCAAAACCGCTGCTGATATTTATCATGCCTGCAGTGAAATGCTCCAAGGCAAAGACCTGAGTGTGCGGGGAATACTCAACAAGATGAATGTCCGTGTCATCTGCACCACGGACGACCCCACCGACGATTTAAAGCATCACGCAAACATCGCAAGGGACAAGACCTTTGATGTACGGGTGGTGCCGGCTTTTCGGCCCGATGCGGCCATGGCGGTTGAAAACCCCGCAGGTTTCAATGACTGGATCATGCGGCTGGAAGCAGCCAGCGATACGGCGGTGGATTCCTACAGCCGCTTTTTAGAAGCCCTGGAGCAGCGTCATTGCTTTTTTCACGACGCCGGATGCCGTCTGTCCGATCACGGTTTGCAGCAACCCTATGCCGAAACGTTTTCGACGGCTGAAATACCGCAAATTTTCGATCGCGTCCGAAGGATGCAACCATTGGATGCCATTGACATTTTCAAATTCAAGTCCGCCATGATGCAGACCCTGGCCGAGATGGATGCCGGGCGCAACTGGACCCAGCAGTTTCATTTCGGAGCCCTGCGCAACACCAACACCCGCGCATTTGAGACCCTGGGTCCGGACAGCGGTTATGACTCCATGGGCGATTTTGACATGGCCAAACCCCTGGCCCGGTTTCTCGACACCCTGGATCGAAACCAGCGGCTGGCAAAAACCATTTTATATGTGTTGAACCCCCGCGATAATGAATTGATCGCCGCCATGTGCGGTAATTTTCAGGACGGGACCGTTGTCGGCAAGATTCAGTTCGGAAGCGCCTGGTGGTTCAACGACCAGAAAGACGGCATCGAACGTCAGCTCGACGCCCTTTCCAATATGGGTCTCTTGAGCCGCTTTGTGGGCATGTTGACCGACTCACGCAGTTTTCTGTCATATCCGCGCCACGAATATTTCCGCCGGGTATTGTGTAATCTGTTGGGTACGGACGTTGAAAACGGCGAACTCCCCGATGATTTCGATCTCATCGGGGGGATGGTGCAAGACGTCTGTTATCGTAATGCCGTCGCGTACTTCGGTATTGAAACAGACCCTTTCCCAAGTTGAGCGTCATATATTTACAAATGGAGGCAAGGCATGCAATTGTCCCTTCGATGGTACGGCCCGGACGATCCCGTGTCCCTGAAGGATATCCGTCAGATTCCGGGGGTTGTGGGCGTGGTCAGTGCGCTGCATGAAATGGCGCCTGGTGAGGTCTGGTCGCCCGAATCCATCGACGCGATGGCCGATCAAATTAAAGAAAACGGTCTGATGTTGACTGCCGTGGAAAGCCTGCCGGTACACGAAGATATCAAACTGGGAAATCCGTCCCGGGATCATTATATCGACAATTATATTATCAGCCTGAAAAATCTGGCAGCCTCGGGCGTCACGACGATCTGTTATAATTTCATGCCCGTATTCGACTGGACCCGAACCGATTTGGCCCGGCCGCTGCCCGATGGCACCACGTCTCTTAGCTACAATCATGCCGATCTTGCCCGGATCGATCTTTCCCACGGCACCCGTGACCTGCCCGGGTGGAGCACCGCCTTTGACGCCCCTCAATTACAAAAACTGTTGCGGGCCTATGACGGTGTCAGCAAAGAGATGCTCTGGGATCACCTGACGTATTTTCTCCACCGGGTCATTCCCGTTGCCGAAGACTTGGGGCTGCGGCTGGGCATCCATCCGGATGACCCGCCCTGGCCGATATTCGGACTGCCGCGAATTATCGTCAATGGTGACGCCTTGCGCCGGTTGATTGGCATTGAAGACAGCCCGGCAAACGGATTGAGCCTGTGTACCGGATCGCTGGGGGCGCTGCCGTCCAACGATCTTCCCGCCCTGGTGGACGAATTTTCCAGCATGGGACGTATCGTATTCATGCACGTGCGCAATGTTCACATCGACGGTGAAAAATCCTTCCATGAAACCGCCCACCCCAGCGCCTCCGGTCATATCGACATCTATGCGATTATCGAAACGCTGGTTAAAAACGGGTTCAACGGTCCCTTGCGACCGGATCATGGCCGCATGATCTGGCGGGAAACCGGTAACCCCGGCTACGGTCTCTTTGATCGTGCCCTGGGCGCGGCCTACCTCAACGGTTTGTGGGAGGCGTTTTCCTCGGCCGGAGGGTGACAGTTCAACATCGCCGGGAAAATATTTTTCTGACCGGCATAAAATGCTTGACAAGTAAAAATTAAAAGATTTACATATCGCAATACGAAACGCAATTCCGCAATATGAAACCATTTCACATCGACATGACACGAGGATCAATGACAAAAGGAAAGAAACCCGCCAATCTTGTGCAGACCATCACGCGTACAACGCTGATTCTTGAAACCATCGGGAACTATCCCAGTGGACTGAGCCTGGGTGAGCTATCTGAAATAATAGAACTCCCCAAAGGAACGACCCACCGACTACTCACATCCCTGGCTTATTTTGATTTTATCCGCCAGGACAAGGCCAGCAAGCATTACCATCTGGGATTTAAGCTGGTGGAACTCGGTAACCATCTCCTTAGCCACATTGATGTCCGCAAAGAAGCCCACCCGTATCTTATTCGTTTGGGCGATGATGTTCAGGAAACCGTTCATCTGGTGGTGCTGGATCAAAACAAGGCGATTTATATCGATAAAGTGGATTTTAATCCAAAACGGGGCGGCTTGCAGATGGTTTCCAGCTTGGGTTCCAGAATTCCACTCCACTGCTCCGCGGTGGGGAAAGTGTTGATGGCAGATATGCCTGAAACAGATGTGGATATGATTCTGCAAAACGTGAATTCAGATCGGCGCACCCGTAATACGATCACGGATCCATTTGAAATGAAGCAGCATTTACAAATGATAAGGACAACGGGTTATGCCATGGACGACGAAGAAAACGAGGAGGGCGTACGATGTGTTGCCGCTCCGATTCGAAACGAAATTGGGAAAGTCGTGGCAGCCATGAGCGTGTCCGGGCCCACGACACGGATGACCATTGAAAAGATAGATGAATCATTAAAATTCCTTGTCACTGAAACCGCAATGAGGATTTCGCGTAAACTCGGATTCAGCATGGGGACTGATCCTTACAGGTGAACGGTGATGATGAAAATTATGTAACTGTTTAAGGGGTTAGAACGATCAAGAAGTTCCAAACCCTCGCACGGTAAGCGTTAACAGGGTGCCGTAGATGCGAGGCGCCGGGCATGCAGACGTACTCTGTTGTACTTCAAATGCCCGGGAACAAAGCAGATGCGGTGCCCTGTGAACGCTTACAAAATTATTACCACCGGCGGCATCAACACAGATAACGTATGGGAATATCGCCGTCATCCAAAAGCCACTCTGGACACAGAGTCAGTCATTTTAGACTTAGCAGGCCCGATGGCCTGATATCGGCAACACCGTCGTTTCATAAACTTACCCAAGAAAGGAGATTTAAGATGAAAAAACAAGCACTCATTCTTTTGGTAGCCGTGGTGGCGGTTTCTCTTCTGCTGACGGTCGGTCCAGGTTCGGCGTTGGCCAAAACGTATGTGTTTAAATATGCCAACACCCAGTCCGATAGCCATCCCCGCAGCCAGTCGATGGTCTTTTTCAAAAATATGCTTGAAAAAGCATCCAACGGAAAGATCAAGGTCGAACTGTATTTTTCAGGGGTTCTGGGTAAAGAGGCCGAGGTATTGGAGATGGTCAAGCTCGGGACGGTTCAGGGCAGCCGGGGCGGGCTATTTGAAAGAGCCAATAAAAAATACCTGATGTATACACTTCCCTTTCTCTTTGAAAATGCCGATAAAGTGGTGGCGGTCATGCGCAGTGATCTGGGAAAGAAGATCAACAAAGGGGCCATGGCCAATGGCATCTATATTCCGGCCACGGGCGTTGCCGGCGGTATGCGCAACATTACCAACAGCAAACAACCCATTGCAACGGTTGGTGATCTAAAAGGGCTGAAGATGCGTACCCCGCCCATCGATGTCACCATCCGCACATTCAAAGCCTTGGGCGCCAATCCGCAGCAGGTTGCCTATACCGAGACCTATATGGCACTGAAAACCGGTGTGGTCGATGGCCAGGAGAATCCTTTTTCAAACGCGGTCGACATGAAATTCTATGAGGCCCAGAAATATCTTTCGGTGGTGAACTGGCAGGTTCATCCGGATCCGTTTTACGTCAACCCGGCGTGGTACAAAAGCCTTCCGGCTGATCTGCAAGCCGTCTTCGATGCGGTTGCCGAAGCGACCATGATCTACAGCGATACGATTTGGCTGAATTCCGAAGTGGGCTACTTCAACATTTTAAAAGACAAACTGAAAGTCAACCACATGGACCCCAAAGACCGCCCCGGGTTCTTAAGCGGCGTAAAGGGTGTTTGGCAGTATTATGTCGATAAAGGCTATTTCTCCTGGGATGAAATCAACGAAGCGATTGCCATCGCCAACAAGTAGTAATGCCGCATTCATCCGCCGGCAAGCATTCAATTCGAAGTAGGAATCCACGTCATTGGGGCGTGGTCAGAGTCCATTGGCTATGCCGTTTCATTTGTCGGCAAATGCCTAAAATGCACTAAAATGTAAAATGCCTAAAATTGTGGAGTCGCTTCGCTCCGGTTTTTTAAGCTAAAATATGGCAGAATTCCTTCATTTTAGGCAATTTAGGCATTTAAGGCATTTCGAACTGGAAGCGCAGTATTGCCGCCCCTTCCAGGGGCAAACCAAAGCCTGGTCCTCTGGGCCAGGATTCTTTACGATCGCGCCGGAGCATGCGCTGTGATCCGGCGCGTTGGCCCCATGGACAAGGACCTGGGTTGAACGATTGTCAAGGCTTGCCCGCCTTTGGCGCTGTTGCCGCAGATAGCGGAAGATGTTTTTCCCATAGCCCTTTTTAGGGGAACCCATCTTCCGCTGCAAGATTGGAAGGAGATCACCGCGTGGACAGGCTGTATCAAATTGAACAGTTGGCAACGCGAATGCTCGAGGTGATCGTTTCGCTCTTTTTCTTTCTCATACTGAGTATTACGATTACCCTGGTTATTATGCGATACGGATTCAACGCTTCAATTATCGGCGGCAACGAAGCCATGAATTACCTGTTCATATATACGACAGCGCTCGGTGCGGCCGTATCGATCGGCAGTGGTGAGCACATTAAAATTACTTTTCTTATCGACAAACTCAAGCCGGGTTCCCGAAAAGTGGTTAATATCATCAATTATATGCTCATCGGATTTATCAACGGCGTTATGATTTGGTACTGTCTCCCCTGGATTCGCGCCGCGGGATACTATGAATCACCGGTTTTAAGAATCCCAAATTGGATTGTACAGGTCAGCGTGCCGCTGGGCTGCGGCCTGGTCATTTTATACTGCCTGAGTCACATTTTTCTTGAAGTTTTCAATGGCAGACACGCTCCGGCCGGGGGAACCCCATGATTATCCTGTTGATCAGTCTGGCCGCGTTTTTAGCTCTCGGGATACCCATCGCCTATTCGCTGGGTTTGTCCGGATTTCTCTATTTCGTTTTTGAACAACCGGCGCTGATCTCCATTCTGCCCCCGCGTTTTCTTGCCGGAATGGACTCCTATGCAATGATCGCGCTGCCTCTTTTCGTGCTCATGGGGCTTTTGATGAATGCCGGGGGAATTACCGCCCGCCTGATCAATTTCAGCCTGTTGTTTGTGGGACGCTTTCGGGGGGGGTTGGGCGCGGTCAATGTATTTGCCAGCATGATATTCGGCGGCATTTCCGGATCATCGGTATCTGACACCGCTTCGGTGGGTGCCGTGTTGATTCCGGAGATGAAGAAAAAAGGGTATACGGCCGAATTTGCCAGCGGCATTACCGTGGCGTCCTCAACCATGGGTATGATTATTCCACCGAGCGTGCCCATGATTATCTATGCGCTGGTTTCAGAAGAATCCGTCGGAAAGCTTTTTCTGGGCAGTCTGATTCCCGGTGTTATTATCGGCGTGCTGATGTTGGGGATCACATTGGGCGTATCGTACGCAAAGAAGTACCCGCGCGAGGACGTTTTACTGACCGGAAAAGAGAAAGTGGCGACCGCAAGGCAGGCGATCCTTGCCATTATTATGCCGGTGTTTGTTGTGGGGGCGGTGGTTTTCGGAATCGCAACCCCTACCGAATCCGCGGGGCTCGGTGTTTTGTATGCCTTCATTATCGGTGCCTTTGTCATTCGTGATTTGAAGTTCAAAGCCATACCGCCCTTGTTGCGTGACTCCATATTGACCAGTGCGAACGTGATGGTCATCATCGCCTTGTCAAAACTCTATATCTGGATTCTCGCACTTGAACGGGTGCCGCAGACCGTGGCGCTGTTCATCTCCGGGCTGGACCTGCCGGCCTTTTTGATACTGCTTTTTATCGATATCATTATTTTGGCAACCGGCACCTTTGTGGATGTAAGCCCGGCCATCCTTTTGCTGACACCGGTTTTCCTGCCGGCTATGGGGGTGTTGGGGGTTTCCCGCATCCAGTTCGGCGTAATCCTGATTTCGGGCCTGGCCATCGGTCTGGTGACCCCCCCGGTGGGGATGTGTTTAAACGTCGCCTCGGCGATTTCAAAACTCGGCATCGGCACGATCTTTCGTGCGGCCATGCCGTTTCTTCTGGCCAATATCATCACCTTAATACTCATTACCTTTATCCCACAGTTGAGCATGTGGCTACCGGCACTATTTTTTGAATGATAAACAAAGCAGAGAGGTATCAAGCAATGGAAATTCGAAATGCGGTACACCCCGACCACGCCGTACTATTTGATACGGCGGATTTGCGCGAACATTTCTTAATTCAGGAGTTGTTCAAACCGGATGAAGTGAAACTGGTTTACAGTTACTTTGACCGCTTGATCGTTGGCGGTGTTTGCCCCGTGAATCCGATAAAACTTGCCGTAGACGAAAAGATCATCGGTGCGCCCTACCTTCTCAACCGACGGGAATTGGGCGTGATCAATGTCGGCGCGGCCGGCACGGTGACGGTTGACGGTGAAAAATACGAGTTGGTGCCCAAAGACGGTTTGTACGTCGGCATGGGTGCCCAGGATCTGGAATTTTCCAGCGCAGACCCAAACAATCCGGCCCGGTTCTATCTCAATTGCGCACCGGCCCACATGAATTATCCGACCTCAAAAGTCACTTTCAGCGAGGCGGCTCCCATCGAGTTGGGCGAAATGGCCCAAAGCAACAAAAGAACCATCCGTAAGTATTTTCACCCGGACGGTGTGAAAAGCTGTCAGTTGGTGATGGGCATGACCACACTGGCGACCGGATGTGTCTGGAATACCATGCCGGTGCATACCCACCAGCGGCGGATGGAGGCGTATTTTTATTTCGGGATGCCGGAAGAGCAGGTTGTTTTCCATTTCATGGGCGAGCCCTCGGAAACAAGGCATCTTGTTGTTCGCAATGATGAGGCGGTCCTTTCACCGAGTTGGTCCATTCACTCCGGCGCCGGCACCGGCAGCTACACGTTTATTTGGGGAATGGTCGGAGAAAACCAGACCTTTACCGATATGGATGGTGTACCCATGGATGAACTAATGTAACTTTACTTATCTAAGCTTGATGAACCCGTAAAAAGTTCCAAATCCCGTCATGCCTGCGAAGGCAGGCATCCAGAACCATGTCAATGACTGGATTCCCGTCCCCTGCCTTTGCAGGGGCAGGCATGCGGGAATGACGAAAAGGCCAGTTTTCGATTTTTTTCGGGACTGTCAAGCTTAAAGCGACATCTGAAGGGAGCAACGGAAATGACGCTACAGCTATTTAATCTGGCGGGAAAGGTTGCCATCGTCACCGGAAGCAGCACGGGCTTGGGTGAAGGCATGGCATACGGACTGGCCAAAGCCGGTGCTGATATCGTCGGTATCTACAATAAAGACCTGCCTTCAAACAAGGAAAAGATCGAGGCTACGGGGAGCCGATTCCTGGGGATACAGGCGGACCTGTCCAGCGTTGCACCGGTGCAGGAGATTATCAGCAAAACGGTGGAAGCCTTCGGCCGGGTCGATATTCTGGTGAATAACGCCGGGATCATCCGCCGGAACAAATCGGTCGATTTCACCGAAGAAGATTGGGACGACGTGATGAACGTCAACCTGAAAACGCTGTTTTTCCTCGCTCAGGCAGCGGCCCGGCAGTTTATTGAGCAGGGGAGTGGAGGGAAAATCGTCAATATCGCCTCAATGCTATCTTTCCAGGGAGGCATTCTGGTGCCATCCTATACGGCCAGCAAAAGTGGCGTCATGGGGCTCACGCGCCTGCTGGCATGCGAATGGGCGCCGCATAACATCAACGTTAATGCCATCGCGCCGGGATACATGGCCACCCGCAACACCCAGCCGATTCAGGATGATCCGGTCAGAAACAAACAGATCCTTGAGCGGATCCCGGCCGGTCGCTGGGGCAGTCCCGATGACCTGCAGGGTACGGTGGTTTTCCTGGCCTCCGAAGCATCCAGATATATGCAGGGCCATACGCTGGCCGTGGATGGGGGGTGGTTGGCCCGGTGAGGGTTCCAGGAACGAATTGGCCTAATTTCCATCCATAAATAGGCTTTTTGCCCAATCTTCCGACGTTGCTCTTCGCGCTTTGACGGGACAGGCGTCGTCAATCAGCGCCATTTCGCTGCGGCCTATCGCTATACGCCTCTGCGAAATGGCTCTTTTTCGCACCTTGGACAATCCCGCCAAGGCGGGACGGGATTGGAAACGCCAAGTGGAGACCGCCGATTTTTACGCTTCAATACTCAACGATCTGAAAGTTGCGGGCACGCCGATTCCGACAAACGATATATGGATTGCCGCCGTTGCGATTCAACACGGTTACAAACTATTTACAAAAGACAAGCATTTCAACCTGATTCCAGGATTGGTGCGTTTGTAGCCCATTTTTTCGGGATAATCGCTCTTGATATGAACGGCCCGGCGCAATGTCATTCCCGTCGAAGATTTTCCAGATCAAACCCGTCGAATAATCTCATAAAGTCCTTCGAAAATTGTTGACTGCCGAATGGCTGCAATGGGGCAATTGTCGCGATATGAAACGCTCGGCCCAAAATAGACGAAGCCATCGGCCCGGCCGCCCCCTGGCAATGCCCCCTGGCCCCTTAGTGGGGCACCCTCTGACTCTCTCTTCAACAGCGCATCCATCTCATTGTCGTTGACGCCGAAGACAAATTTTCCTATATTCTTTGATGGCTTAGGAAATCGGTCCATCGTGCCGGGCACCACCCGACCTTCTCTACCCACCGTCGTCACCTGATCGCTTGCCAAGGAGGCGCCATGCCTGCCAACACGCTTGAAGACATTTACCCCTTTTTTCATGGCCAGTCCATGCGTCCTGATGAGTTCGAATCTCTATACGTCGATGCCGACAGGGGACGGGGGGTGCCCATATTTCAACGACTCAACCGGCGCCTGGTTCTGATGCCCGAGGGAAGCCAGAAAATGCTGTTCGCCGGTCACCGCGGGTGCGGGAAAAGCACTGAACTGCTCCGGCTCAAACGGGAGCTGGATTCGGATTTTTCAGTGCTGCATTTTTCGATTCTCAACGAACTCGATCCGCAAAACCTCAGCTACATCGAACTGTTCATCGCGACAATGGAGCAGTTGTTTCTGTTTTTTCAGCGTGAATCCGGCGTTCACCTGCCGGATCGGTATTTCAGTATCATTCAAACCTGGATGACTTCGCGGGAGATTCAGGAAATCAATCAGGACTATATGAGCATGGATGTTGAAACAGGCCTGAAGGCGGGTTTGAACATTCCGTTTCTGGCCGAGTTTTTTGCCAAATTCCGGGCTGCCGCCAAAAGCAGCACCTCTTTGAAGGAGGTGCTGCGATCGAAAGTCGAACCGAAGCTCTCGGACCTGATTCTCAACTGCAACCTGTTGATCGATTATATCCGTTCCCAGCTTCCCCGAATCGGCAAAAAGGGGCTGGTGATCATCATTGAGGACCTGGACAAGGTCGAAATGAAACGGGCGGAAGACATCTTTTACGCCCATTCCGCCCAATTGACCCAACTGGCGTGCCCCATCGTTTTTACCTTCCCCATTGCACTGTTGTACCACCCACGGTTTAAAGCGATTGAAAACAATTACGAACAGGTACTGGTGTTGCCGATGGTGATGGTTCGACAACGAAACGGGGACCCATTTCCCGATGGGATGGAGGTCATGGAGCAGGTGATCGCCCATCGCATGGACCTGGGGCTGTTTGAAGACCGGTCGATCCTGCAAGAGATGATCGTCATGACCGGCGGCCATTTTTGGGATCTCTTCCGAATGGTTACCGAATCGTCGGATCATGCGCTGGATTCCGGTCGACAGCGGATCGGGCGGGCGGACTACCTGGCGGCCTATAATGCGCTGAAAGCCAACTATGAGCGGACCCTGTCGGAAAACATCGAAAAGGGATTCTCGGTGGACACCTACTTGGAAACCTTGGTCAGTTGTGCCCGGGATCCGCAGAAAAAACCGAAGGTGTCGGAAGTCATGCTCGATCTGATGAATAACCAGGCGGTGCTTCACTATGACGGTGAAAACTGGCACGATGTCCATCCCCTGGTGAAAGACATCTTAAAAGACCGAGGACTTCTCGAAAATGGTTGAACCAGCCCCCAAGGAGAGCTTTGCCGACTGCCTGACCAAGGCGGCCAATTTTTTCCGGCGGACCCGGGGCAGCGGGTTGCTGTTTTGCGTCAGCGACAACACCCGGCTCGTCGAGGAGGTCAACCAGCGGTTGGTCGCCTTCGTCGGGAACACCAGCCGCACCATGTCCTTGCTGAACCTGGGCTCTGATAACCGGACCGACTACATCCAGGCCATCAAGGTGGCTGCCGGATCATCCCCCGGTGGGCTGATCGTCAATCGCTTTGATCGGGTCATCGACGTCACCGACGGCGAGGCGATCCGTGGTTTGAACTACGCCCGGGAAGTCCTGATGGACCTCGATCTGCCGCTGCTGTTCTGGCTGTCGGAGAACAACCACGCAGCCCTTTCCCGCGGGGCGCCCGACCTGTACCTGCGGCGCAGCCGAAGTTCGATTTTTTTCCCTACCGACGATGCAATAACCTCCGAGCTTTCGGCCCTGGAAGCCGCCCTGGTCGCCCAGGAGCGGCTCAAGGACAGCCTGCCGCCCGGCGTTCTGGAAACCACCCTGGCGGCCCTGCGGGCCAGGTGTGACGAACTGGTCCGCCTCCGGGCCGACCTGGCCGGGTCCGGGGCCGTGGCCCAGGGTGAGGGCGCCGTGGCTGCCGGGCAGGGGGGGGTGGCCCTAGGCGGGGACGCTTCGGGTAACATCATCATCACCGGGGATCACGCGCAGATCCGCACCGGACTGTCCAACGCTTCGGCCCGCAGCCGGGAAGACATCCTGCAGCGTTACCGGGAGTTTCTTCTGGCCGGCCATCGGTTCATGGTGATGCGCGGCATCGAGTTGAGCGCCAGCGATCCGGGCAGCGGCCGGTCGCAAATGGACCTGTTCCGGGTCTATATCGACATGGACACCACCGGTACCCGGGAGACGGATCGTCATCCGGGCGCGGAAAAGCAGGATGATAGGGAGCAAGAGCCCAAGCCTTTGACCGCCCTTGCGGCCGTGGCCGAAAACCGGCAGGCTGTGCTGTTGGGCGACCCGGGATTGGGCAAGTCCACCCTGGTCAATTACCTGACCTTCTGTCTGGCCCAGCACGGTCTCGACCCCCAAGGCGGCTGGCTCAAGCGCATCGTCCCCTGGCCCGAGGCGGAAGCCGACGTGGTGCCCATCCCGGTGGTGTTGCGCGATTTGTTGCGCCGCCTGCCCGAAGATGCCTGCAACCCCACCTCCCGTGTTCTGTGGGATCACCTTCGGGAATGGTTGAAGGACAACCAGCTCGGTTCGGCTGCGGCCCTGCTTAAAAAGGCCTTGGAGAAGGGCAATGCCGTGGTCCTGCTGGACGGCCTGGACGAGATACCCACCCAGGCCCAGGTCTGCTTTGTCCGGGATACGGTGGAAGCCTTTGCCCGCACCTACCCCAAGGCCCGCATGATCGTCACCTGTCGGGTACTGGCCTATCGGCAGGACCCAAATGCCCAGCTTCACGATGTCCCGGTCTTTGAGCTGGCGCCCTTTGACGAAAAGCGGATCGACGCCTTTGTCGACGCCTGGTACAGCGAATTGCTGCGTCTGCGGCAGATCAAGACCCCGGAGGAGGCCCGGGACGTGGCCGCACGGCTGAAAGCCGCGGTGCGGCGGTCCGACATCCGCCAACTGGCGCCCAACCCCCTGCTGCTCACCGTCATGGCCCAGGTGCACACCCACATGGGGCTGTTGCCCGACACCCGCGCCCGGCTCTACGAGGAAGCGGTGGAGATCCTGCTGGTCCGTTGGGACCAGCTCAAGGCCCGGCAGGAGAAGAGCCAGCCGCGGTTAAAAGAATTGCTCATTGCTGCCGGGCGGTCAGAGGTGGACCTGAAAACCCGCCTTCGAAGGTTGGCCTTCGAAGCCCACCGGGCCGGCGATGAGGCAGGCGCAACCACTCTGGCCGACATCCGCGAGTACGACCTCCAGCAGGCCATTGCCGGTCTTCATCCGGAAAAAAGCCTGGACTGGGCCCACCAGGTGATCAACACCCTCAAACTGCGGGCCGGCCTGCTGCTGGAGCGCCGGCCGGGGGTATACACCTTCCCCCACCGCACCTTCCAGGAGTACCTGGCCGGGTCCCACCTGTCGATCCAGCCCGATTTTTCAAGACAGGCGTCCGCCCTGGCGGCCCGGGGCGCCTACTGGCGGGAGGCCGTGCTCCTGGCCGTCGGCCGGCTGGTCCATGTGGCCGAGGACCTGGACAAACCCCTGGCCCTGGCGGCCGAGCTGTGCCCGGAGGATATCGAAGACACCGACGCGGGCTGGCGAAAGGCCTGGCTGGCTGGGGACGTGCTTTTAGAGATCGGCCTGAACCGCTTAAACGACAGCGCCCTGGGCCGGGACCTGGCCCGCCGGGTGCCCGGCCGTCTGGCCGGCCTGCTGCAACAGGGCCGCCTGGCCCCCCGCGAGCGGGCTGCCGCCGGCACGAGCCTGGCCCGGCTGGGCGATCCGCGGTTCTCCCCCGAAACCTGGTTCCTGCCGGTCGAACCGACGCTGGGGTTTGTGAAGATACCTTCGGGTGAGTTTCTCATGGGAAGCGACGATAGTGACAAGAGGGCGGGGAAGGACGAAAAGCCCCGGCATCCGGTGGAGTTGCCCGAATTTTACATGGCCCGCTATCCGGTCACCGTGGCCCAGTTCCGCGCCTTTGTTCAAGACAGCGGCTATGATGTAAAAGGGCCGTGGCAGAAATTCAGCGGTGCGGACAACCACCCGGTTGTGGCTGTCACTTGGCACGACGCCCGGGCCTATTGCCAATGGCTTACCGACAGGCTGCGGGAATCGACGGATACGTCCGAACCCCTGGCCGGGTTGCTTCGAAACAGCGGCTGGGAGGCGCGCCTGCCGTCGGAGGCCCAGTGGGAGAAGGCGGCCCGGGGCGGGGACGGCCGCATCTACCCCTGGGGCAATGATTCCGACCCGGACCGGGCCAACTATGATGATACCGGCATCGGCGGCACCAGCCAGGTGGGAAGTTTTCCCAAAGGGGAGAGCCTTTACGGATGCCTGGACATGGCCGGCAATGTGTGGGAGTGGACACGGAGCCTCTGGGGAAAGGACTTATTCAACCCGACATTTGGTTACCCTTACGACCCGAATGATTCCATGAGGGAAGATGAATCCGCCGATGATAAAATGCGCCGGGTGTTGCGGGGCGGCGCATTCAACTATGCTGTCAATGGCGTGCGCTGCGCTGCTCGCGACAGGTTCAGCCCCGGCGGCAGGAGCGGGGGCGGCGGATTTCGTGTTGTTGTGTCGTCCGGCTTACTCTGATCTCTGATTTCTCTGGTCTCGGGAACTCTGGGGCGGTGCGGAATTTTTTAAAATATCATGATGCCACTGTTCACGTTTGCCCTATGCCGGGCACAACGCACGGATCGTGAATAGCTTCCCGATTCTTCTCGGGAAAGCCGATCGATCTGCCACAGCACTTCAAACAAGCAAAATAAGTTGAAGATCCTGGGCGACCCGATGGCCCCTGCCCTATCAGGAGCAGGTTAAGTGAAGGCGTGGACTCAAAACGATCTGCAAGGACTGGATTCCCGCCTGCGCGGGAAAGACGAACGGAGCGCGTTTTGCGACCTTTTTAAGACCATCAATATTGTCGGAAGGCATGGGGCGGCGTTCACGGGCAGCGGTCGATGGCCTTGATGAGGGTTTTCATGTGGCCTTTTTCAGCCTGGGCGATGGTTAAAAAGGCTTCGCGGGCTTCAGGGGCTTCGGCCATCTCGGCGGCGAAACGGTAGAGGTCGAAGGCGGCGTATTCCATGTCCAAGGCCAGCTCCATCATGGCGATGCAGGAGCGGTCCTGGGATATGGCCGTCAGGCGCCGGCAGGCCTCGTCAAGGCTCTGGCCCCCTTCCAGCACCTCGCCGGAAAGGTCGGCGTAGACGGTTTCAAACGTTGGCGGCTCCTCCGCGGTCTTCGCCCAGAACCGGTAGACCAGGCGGGCATGGCCCAGCTCGGCCGCGGCCAGGGTGACAAAGGTATCGGCAAAGGGCGCACCGGCGGACTCTCTGGCCATACGGTCGTAAAACAGCCCGGCCCCCTTTTCCAGATCCATGGCTTTTTCCAGCAAATGCCGGGGAGGCGCGGTGCGGTCAAAGATCTCAACCCGGGGAAAGTCGGCCAGGGTCTTGCCATCCCAGCCCATGATGCCGCCCACAAGGTTGTAGACCTGATTTGTGGTGACTTCGGCCTCGACGGCAAGGTTGGCCGCGGCCCGGGATCGTGCCCCGCTGCGGCAGTAAAAGACCAGGTCCCGGTCCGAAGGGAGGTTGAACAGCCGGGATTCGAGTTGGGGCAGAGGGATTAAAATCGCTCCGGGAATATGGGCGGCGCCGTATTCGCCCGGCTGGCGGACGTCGATGAGCTGGTAGTCTTTTTCTTTTTTCTCTTCCCGGTAACCCCGCAGGGTCTCTGGGGTGAGATCTTTGAAATCGGAATTTTTCATGGGGGCTCGCTTTATTAAAAAAGGGTTCAAGGTGCCAAGGGTTCGAGGGTTCAAGGTTCAAAGCTCAAAGCTCAAGGTTCAATTCGAAGTAGACATCCACGTCCTTTAGCGTGGTCAGAGTCAACTGGCTATGACGAGACACCTATGCTGAAAGTGCCTAAAGTGAACTAAAGTTTGGAGTGAGTCCCGCCGGGGCGGGATTAAGGAATGCTGCCCATTATAAAAAACGGGTGGAGCGAAGCGACTCCTCAACTTTAGTCACTTTAGCTCACTTTAGTCACTCCAAACTGATCTGTGGCAAGTACCCCAACTCCCATCCAGCAAAAGTCTGAAGGTTGAAGTCCGAGGACTGAAGAGATGCATTCGACAATTCGACAATTCGTCAATTCGATCCCGATCCCAAATCCAGCATCGAGTATCCAGCATCCCGCATCACAGATCCCCCATCCCAGATCTCACATCCCCAATCACTCTCTTTCCAGATGATGGTAAGGCGGATAGGTGGTCAGCCGAAGATCTTCTTTTGCTACCCCTACGGTGAAGTGGTAAAGGCTTTGCCAGGCAAGGGTGTCGATGCCCAACAGGTCGTGGACGGCGTCGTCGAAATAGCAACCGATGCCGGTGCCGCGAAACCCGTGGGCCTCGGCCTCAAGGTAGAGGATCTGGCCGATCATGCCCGCTTCCCAGAAGAGATGCCGGTAGCGATACGGCGCTTCTTTGATACAACGTTCGAACCGGGCCATCATGGCCAGGGAAAAGATCCCGAAGCCGGCGATGGGTTGGTGGCAGCTCAGTTCGATGGCCGTGTGGCGCAGGTCGCCGGGTTCGAGCAGATAGAACGGCAGGCGAGACGATGCCGCTTCCCAGGCAAACTCGCTTTTCATTGTCGTTTTCAAAGGTGCAGCCGTACTGGTGCCGCGATCCAGGGCGTAAAGCCCCGGGGTGAGTCCGTTGACCCGGTGAACAAAGAGGACCAGATCAATGGACGGTGGGCCGATGCCGGCGTTAAAGGGGGCGCAGCCGGACCGGGCGAGGGTCTTGTCCAATATGGCTTCCAGTACGGACACGTCCATGGACCCGTCGGGATCAAAGGCCGAAGCGCTTCGTCGCTGGCGGATGATGCCGGCACCGGTCAGTGCCGAAGACGGTGTCCGGACCGGGTTTGACACCGGCAGATCGGGCACCGGGGTTTGGGTCGGCGGTTTTGCCGTGGCGTCGGCCACGTCTTTGATGATTTCCCAGTCAACCGGCGTTGGGCTCAGGCGGTTGGGCCGGCCGGTAAAGGCGAGATTCCCTAATGCCGCCACCAGTTCACCCGGCAGGTTTTTGACCTGGACCCGGTCTGCTGCCGGGTGGACCCAGGCCGCCAGGTCGGGGTGCTCGGCCTCCAGCCGGGGCCAGTCGGTTTGGTCGAGTCCCAGAAGGGAGGCCAGGGCCGAATCGGCCAGGTCGCCGAGCACGGTAAGCTGCCAACCCTGCAAGGCTGCCGAAAAGCCCAGGGCTGCCAGGGCATGGCCCACGTCGTGCTGGCAGTAGCGGAAGGCCCGTTCGCCGTATTTCCACGATTCCCGCCAGAAGATGCTGGTCAGGGCCACCATGAAACCGCCGGTTTTGAAATGCCCCGCAATTGTTGTTCCTATGCTTTCGGGCATCCGGGCCCGGCGTTCCAGGCGGTGATTCAGCGGGTCGTAGTGATAGATCCCCGCCTCGATCCCCTCCATGGCCGGCAAAATCAGGTACCCTTCGGTGGGATGGAGGTTGCCGCTGGAAGGGTTTATCCGCAGGGCCCAGCGGCTGTCGCCGGCAGCCTTCCAGGCGGAAAGCCCCAGGGAAAGCTCCAAAAAGCCGGCCACGGTGGCCAGGGCTAACGGCGCTGGTTTGCCCGAAGAGCGGGTGTAGAGTTCCAGATGGCCGCCTGGTGGATCTTTTTCTATGAAAGGGAGGGCCATTGTCTCGCAGTCGGCCCAGGATCGGAAGGGGTTGGGCTGGTTGGCCCAGTCCATATACCCCGGTGACCGGGCGTAGCGGTCCGGGTGGTGTTTGGTCGCCTGGTGAAAGGCCAGGGTGCGTTGGTATGGGGTCGGGGCGTCGGTCATGGGCGAAACCCTTTTTCCGTTTAAGCGCTGCGGGTTGGATCGGAGCCAATATCAGGCCAGAAATGATGATACAGGAAGGATGGGAGAGGATGCAAGGGGGAGGGGATTTGGGATGTGGGGGGTGAATTGACGAATTGGCGGATTGAGGGATTGGCGGATTGACGGATTGGCGGATCCGTCTTCGCCCTCCGGGCTTCGCCGGACAGGTTGGCGGATCAGGCGTCGCCTTCGGTTATGCCCGACAGGTTGGTGGATTGGCGGGATATGGGAGACAGGTTGTCCAACGAGAAGGTCAGACAACTTTGACCGGCTGAAAATAAAGGGAGATGGTGGAAAAACCCAGGAGCAGGGCGCAGATGATGGCCATCTCCAGCATGGCATGGCCGGAGATGACCCACAGCCCCGTGAGATAGCCCCGTTTTTTGGTCCGGGCCGTCTGAATGAGGGTGAAGGTCAAAAGCGGTCCCGGCGTCAGGAATGTTAATCCGTGCCGCCATGAACGCCCTGCGATGAGATGCCGCTGTAGGACAACGAATCGGTGACGGAGCCGGCTCAAACTTCAGCCTTCAGTCTTCCACCTTAAGCCTGTAACTAAAACGAATCGTTTCGGACGAAGTCGGCGATCGGCTTTCGTTCCGGGGCCCTGCCCACCTTGGCCGGAAATCCCAACGGTATCAGGGTCACCAGTTCCATGCCGTCGGGAACGTTGAGTACGGCCGCGGCCTTGTCGTGATCCAGCAGGCCGACGATAACGGTCCCCAGCCCCAGGTTGTGGGCAGCCAGGCACAGGGACTGGGTGGCCAGTCCCAAGTCGTACATGAACCAGTCGCCGAACTTGGTGGTGGCCATGGCGCTGTAATAACCCGATTCTTTGGTCCGTGCGCACAGGGCCAGGACCACGGGGGCCGCCACGATGGCCTTGGTGGCCGGATTTTTCGGCACAATGGTTTCCTGAAGGCGAGCCTTGATGTCGGGGTCTTTGACCACGACGATCTCCCAGCACTGGCAGTTGGTCCAGGAGGGCGACCAGCGGACCGCCTCCAGGACCTGGTCGAGCAGGTCGGAGGGAACGTCTTGTTCTTCGTATCTACGGATGCTTCGTCTGCCTTGGATGATGTCCATGAGTGTGTCCATGCATGCTTCCTTCCTGTCTGACGGTTTATCGTGGTCTTAAAATGGTTCTGGGTGATCTCATGTCCACCTGAGCGGCTCCTCTCAAGAGACCGGGCCTTTGTCGTTGTCTTCCAGGCGGCATTCACAGTGGTGTTCACCGCAGTGATCGCAGATAAATATGGGCTCTTTGGGTCGGGACTTCTTTTTGCCGGACAAAATGAATCCGGCCAGGATGGTCGCGGCTACCACTCCTATGGCGATGAGGGCGTATGTCATTGTCTTCTTTTCAGTTTAGGCGTTTGTCAGAAAAATGTTTCAAAAAGATTGATAAGGCGGGCCGGGTGGGCGCCGTCTGTGATGGTCAGGGTTCGGGCCGGAGCAGGTCGGCCAGGGCAGCATCCAGTCCGGTAAAGCGAAAGACGAACCCCGAGGTTGTCAACCTCTCGGGCACTGCCCGCTGGCTGACCAGCAAAACGCTGGCCAATTCTCCCATGGCCAGGCGCAGGGCAAAGGCCGGGGCCGGCATGATTGACGGTCGGTTAAGCAGCCGACCCAGGCTTCTGGCCATGTCCCGGTTTCTAACCGGGTTGGGGGCACAGACATTGACCGGCCCGGCCAGGTCGCCGCGGCCGATCATGTGGGCCACGGCAGCGACAAGGTCGCCAATGTGGATCCAGGGGACCCACTGGCCTCCGCTGCCCATGGGGCCTCCGGCCAGGGCGCGAAAGGCCGGGACCATCTTGGCCAGGGCACCGCCGTCAGCGCCCAGCACCAGGCCGAAGCGGGCCAGGATCACCCGGGCACCGCGGTTTTGGGCCTTAAGGGCCGCATCTTCCCAGTCCCGGGCCACCCGGGACAGAAAGTCGGTGCCGGTGGGTTCGTTTTCCGTCAGCAGATCGTCACCGCGGTCGCCGTAAACGCCCACTGCCGAGGCGCTGCAAAAAACCATCTCCCGGTCGCCGGTCACGGCCTCGGCCAGATGTCGGGTGGTGAGGATGCGGCTGTCGTAGATCTGCTGTTTGTATTGTTTTGACCATCGGTTGAAGATGGTCTGCCCGGCCAGGTTGACCACGGCGTCGGCGTCGGCAACCTCTGCCTGCCAATGGCCCGGGGCGGTGGTGTCGGCCTGGACGTAACGATACCGGTCATGGGTGAAACGACCGTCATGTGCCCGCCGGCCCATGGCCACCACCCGGTCTCCGCGTTCGAGAAAGAACCGGACCATGTGACTTCCAACAAACCCCGAACCGCCGGTGATAAGTATGTTCATCTTAACTCCGGGGCGCTGGGCATGAAGGGGGCGTTTTCCCTTTGGCGCTTTTCCAAACCGGGAGGCGCAAAGGAAGCGAGGATTTGAGGGCCCGAGGGGTCAAGACAAGGATACCGGATCGATACAGAGACCGTTGTTGCCATGTGATCTTTTTCCCCTTCAAGCACTGGATAAAGGCGGCTCCGTGAAAAGCCGTTTTTTATTATATCGCTTTTCCACTGGAACCCTCGAACCCTTGAACCCTTGAACCCTTGGACCCTGCTTCTCATCCGATATTAAACTGACCGGATTCGATATAGTTCACATCCTCAACGTCGATGGCGTGGACGATATCCGCGTTGAGCCTCTTTTTCAACTCTCCGACCACGGCCCGTTTTTTATTGAGCCCTTTGGCAAAGGCCATGGTCCGGGCCATCAGTTCGTCCATGGGTGCCGTTTCCCGGACGATGTGGTGGGCCTGGCATTCTTCGGCGGTGAGCCTGCAGCCGGTGTACTGCATCGCTTCCACTTGATAAAGAGGCATGGCTTTTTTGAGCAGGGCGTTCATGCCGGGAAGAAAGGGGATGCCCAGGTCCACCTCGGGAAAACAGAAATACCCGCGATCGGATCGCATGAACCGAAAGTCGAAGGCGCAGCTGAGAATCGCCCCTCCGGCAAAGGCGTGTCCGTTGATAGCGGCCACGGTGATCAGCGGATAGGTCACCATCCGCTTGAACAGGCGGTTGAGGTCGTAAAAAAAGTCCTTGGCCCTGTCGAGCTCTTTTTTATGAATCACCGGAATGATCCATTCCAGGTCGATGCCGTTGGAAAAAATCTTTTCGTGGGCCGAGGTGACCACCAGGGTTGTCGCGTCGGTTTTTTCTTCGATCGCGTCCAGGGTCTCCTGAAACGCCTTGAGAAAATCCGGATTGAACCGGTTCTCTCCGCTGTTCATGGTCAGCACCGCCACGTGCTCGTCCAGTTCGTAGGCCACCGATGCCATTTCCACTACCTCCGTTGCAATTGTAGGGGGTTGCCGCCGCCGCCGCGAAAACCGTTGCATGCGGGCGATGCCCGGTCATGGTGCCGGACGATGAAAACGTTACGCTAGCACGCCGGAGAAAAACAGTCAACTATGGGGTTTGGCACAAAAAAGGCAGCATCCCCCCCGGAGGGAGAAATGCTGCCTTTTCGATAGGGCCGGACGTTGTCAGGAGCAGCAGGAACCGGTGGTGCCGCAACTGCCACAGGCAGACGCGCCAAAGTCAATGTTGGAATCGAGTTTAAATCCCATGGGGGAAAAATCGATCTTGATGGATGTTGCCCTTTCCATCAGTGTCTTGTTGACTATATAGGTAAATCCGTCCACTTCGTAAACATCGTCGGTGTCGTGTGACTCATCCAGAGCCATGGCCAGGGAAGGGCCCCCTCAGCCGCCTTCGTTGAGAAAAATGCGGATCGGAGCCTTCTCTTTGTCCTTGAAATACTCGGCGATCTGTTCGGTCGCCGTCGGTGTCACTTCAACCATGGTCATTCCTCCTTAAAAATAAAAATTGGGTCTGTACCCACACAGACCTAACGCCAATCACTACCAAGAGGGCAAACCATAATGATGGCAAAACCGTTTGTCAATGCGAAAGCCCCTGGGCATCGAAAAAGTTGATCCGATTCCGCGTATGCGTGACGAGGCCTTCCGGGAGCGGTAACCTGTTCATCTCGGGCAAAATCAGTCCGGGTTTTCCAGATACCGGCGGTAAACCCCCAGAGCCTGGTTGGAAAAGAGGACAAAGGCCGCCTTTTTAATAGCAGGGTGCTCGGCCAGCATGCGGCCGACCGTGTCCACGGCAATGGGGCAGGCCTCGCTTATGGGATAACCGTAGACGCCGCAACTGATGGCCGGAAAGGCGATGGTGCGGATATGGTTTTCCGCAGCCAGTTGCAGGCTGTTTTCATAGCAGGCGGCCAGTTGCAGGGCGTCCGAGGGTTTTCCGCTGTAGACCGGACCCACCGTGTGAATGACATGGCGGGCGGTAAGGGCGTAACCGCCGGTGATGCGGGCTTCTCCGGTAGGGCACCCCCCGAGGGTTCGGCACTCGGCCAGCAGACCGGGGCCGGCGGCCCGATGGATGGCACCGTCCACGCCGCCGCCGCCCAGCAGGGAGGGGTTGGCCGCGTTGACGATGGCGTCAACGGCCATGCGGGTGATGTCCCCTTGAAACACTTCCATGCGTTTCAAGACAGCCGGGTCCATGGGATTTCCTTATCGGTTTGCCGGTTGAGCCAGTCTTGCCGGTGATGCTTCATCCTCGAAGCGGGTGGCTTCACGAAGATCCCCAGAGGGGGCGAGGCCGTTAATATCCAATGTCCAACTCCCAATTTCCAATGTCGAAGGAAGGTATTCTGCCATCATAGATCATAAAGGGTTTGGTCGTGTTTGGGCGCCCGGGTTCTGGACCCGGCCCCGCCCGCTTTTTTCCCCGGCAGCACAAAGGGGTCTTCGCCTTCGAGCAGGTCGCCCATTTCCGCTTCCACCGCTTCGGGATCCTCGCCCTGCTCCATGCGCTGGAGTGCCTCCTGCATGCCGGGTCCGAGTTCGAGGCCTGTCATGTCCGTGAGTTTGCGCATGAGGTTGGCTGCCTGCCGGGGGTCGTCCTCATTGATGTTTTCCGCCTCGCTGGCCAGCATCTGCATGGCCTGCTCCATTTTTCCCTCGTCCAGGGGCAGGTCGTCCATGCCGTCGGACTCCTTGGCCCGGCCCGTGAAGGCAAAGGCGGACATCTGTTTGTCAAGAGGCCCCTGCCCGCATTGTGGACAATGGGGTTTTTTTCGCGTATTGACGGTTTTTGAAAAGAAATTGAAGATGGTGTGGCAATCCCGGCAGTAAAATTCGTAGATCGGCATCTGTTCCTCTCGGAGATGGGGTTGATCGCTGAAGGGCCATGGGGCGTCGGCCCCCGTGCCCGGCGCTTATCCGTCTGTGGGCACCCATGGATGGAAAATAGATAATGCCCATCACGCCCTGGCGCCGCGTGTTTCGAAATCGGACGTGCCGGCGTTCTTCCGGGCTCATAGAATGATTGCGGCCCGTTTGTCAACCGATTCGATCGGTTGCCTTGACAAGTAACCGTTTGGAAAATACAAAGGCAGGACATCAATGAACCGGCCCGGAACGCACCCCATGGACGGGCGCCCGTGGCCTTAAGCCCCGTCCCCCAGGACCCATATGGATAAAAAGACCCAACAAGGAGACGCCACGGAAGAAAAAGCGTCCGGATTGTCCATCAAACTCTTGGTGGTGATCATGGTGGCGGTGGCGGTCGTGATCCTCACCATCATGGGGGCAGGGATACTCATTATCCAAAACAAGATGGCTGCCGTGATGGAAGAAACTGCCGCGGCACGACCCGGCGAAGCGCAAAAACCGGTTGTTCAGCGGACCTTCCGGCCCGTCTATACGCTGAAAACCTTCATCGTTCCCCTGGCGTCCCCCGAAAACCATCGTTTTCTTCGGGTCACCCTGGCCCTGGAACTCGGTGACGACAAGGGCAGACTTGCGCTCCAGACGCACCTGGCTCAGATAAGGGAAACGATTCATGGCATTCTGCCCAACCGTACCGTTGCGCAGGTTGTCACAACGGAGGGAAAAGCGATCTTGAGGGACGAAATCCTTAAACGGGTACGCACCGTTTTACCGGAAGCATCTGTCACGGATCTCTATTATATGGAATTGGTCGTGGAGTGAATTGGGGCGGTTGGGGTTGTGGAATTTTTTTTATACCACTGCCCTCATCCTGAAATGCGCGCTTTCTCTTCTTCTTCACTCTGAAAGGCGCCGGTTTTAACGGGTCGGATGATGGATAGTTTGATTTCCTCCGGCGCCTTGACCTGACAGGTCCGGCAGTTGCCCTCGAAGATCACCCCCTCGTGGATGGTGACGGTGGGGGCCTGGATATTGCCGTAGACCTTTCCCGGTACGCGGATTTCGATGCTTTTGTTCGCCACGATATTGCCGCGCACTTCCCCGCTGATGATGATGTTCGAAACGTGAATGTCGGATTCGATCACGCCGCTTTCCCCAACCACCAAGGTACCGGCCGCGGAGATGTCTCCCCTGAAATGTCCGTCGACATGGACGGTCCCCTCAAAGGAGAGTCGGCCGTCAAAACGGGTTCCCACCCCGAGAAAGGCGCTGATCATTTTCTTGCTTTTCATGAATTCTCCCATCCGGTTCGTCACCAGGGCGGTTACCCAATATTTGTCGGCATGGATCTGGCCAGTCTGGGTTCCGGCCCTTTCGGCAGCGGTGCGTCGTTCCGGCAACAAACGCTGCTGCGAAAACGAGAAACTATTTATATGCAACTCTTTTGGCTGTGTCAATCTTCTCTGTGGCGAGAAACAGTCACTGTCGTGAAGTGGGTCACCTTGAATTCAACCGCTTGAAACCAGAGTCAATATTTCAATTCACAAGCAGATTGAAACGCTGCTTGAATATCTTGAACCGATTGAATTTGCAGCTGTTTTAAAAGCTTTTGCCAGCATTGGGCCGTCCCCGGCAAGACCGCCCGGATTCTGCCTTTTTCATCGGTTTTCGACCATTTTCATACCTTCTTCGATGATTTTAAAACCCGTGGCCGGCGGGGTGCGTTGACTTGCCCGAGTCCAAGTGGTATGGCTCCGGCATTTTGATGCGGGCCGAATTTTCCCTGTTTTTCAGACCGTGTCCGTCTGCCGGGGCCCAAGAGGCCGCATTTGCCATCATTTAAGAAAGGAACGAACCATCATGGAAAGAACATTGTCCATCATCAAACCCGATGGGGTCAGTCGCGGTCTCACGGGAGAGGTGATCAAGCGACTGGAAGACAACGATTTGAAGATTGTGGCCATGAAGATGATCCATATGACACGGGCCCAGGCCGAAGGGTTTTACGCCGTCCATCGGGAAAGGCCCTTTTTTGAAAGCCTGACCGACTTTATGTCCTCGGGGCCGGTGGTGGTCATGGTGCTGGTTGGTGAAGATGCCATCAAGCGCTATCGGGACCTCATGGGTGCCACCAACTACAAGGATGCCGTTCCGGGCACCATTCGCGCCGACTTTGCCACGGACATTGAGAAAAATGTGGTTCATGGCTCCGATGCGCCGGAAACCGCCGCGTTTGAGATCGGATACTTTTTCAACCGCTTTGAAATTGTCGGCTGATGTCTGAGACCGTCAACCTGGACCATGTCACCATCGTGCTGAAAGGGTCCCGGTATTCAGAGAATATCGGGGCCGCGGCCCGGGCGGCATGTAACATGGGCATCGGTCGGTTGGTGGTGGTCGCTCCGGAAAATTACCGGGAGGAAAAGGTCCGGATGATGGCGACCCACGCGGCCTGCGATGTGGTGGACCGAATTCTGTTTTTCGACGACCTCAAGACCGCCCTGGCCGATTTCACCTATGTGGTCGGCACCACGGCGCGGCTCGGGGGAAAACGACCGGTCCTCCGGTCTCCCCGGGTTATGGCCGAAAAGCTGGCTCCCATTTCGATCGACAATCGGATCGCCGTGGTCTTTGGGCCCGAAGACCGGGGGCTGTCCAACGTCGATACCCGCCTGTGCCATACCCTGGTCAATATTCCCACCTCCGATTTTTCCTCGTTGAACCTGGCCCAGGCGGTCATGGTGGTATGTTATGAGCTCTTTTGCGCGGGCACCGCGCCGGGCCGGGAAGCGACGCCCCGAATGGCCACCCGCCGCGAACTCGACGACATGTACGACCATCTTTGCGAGATTCTGGTACGGATCAGTTATATCAATGCGGAAAACCCCGACTACTGGATGGACCGGTTCCGGCGGTTTTTTACCCGTCTGGGGCTCAGGGCCGGAGAGGTTTCAATACTTCGCGGCATCTGTCGGCAGATCGACTGGTACGGCAAGCGTTGCTACGAAGACGGCCGCGGCGGCCGGCAAAAGGAGGGATAATCATGCGTCTGGTCCGTTTCGGTGAAAAGGGGATGGAGCGCCCCGGTCTGCTTTGCGAACAAGGTATTGTCGACCTGCGGGCTATTTTTGCTCAGATTCCGGACGTCGGCCCGGCCTTTTTTACAGGGGGCTGGCTGGAACGGGTGGCCGAGGTGGGCGAATCGGGGTCGATTGTGAACGTGCGTCTGGGCCCCCCGGTTGCCGCTCCGGGAAAAATCGTCTGTTTGGGGAAAAATTACGCCGAGCATGCTAAAGAGGGCGGGTTTGATACCCCATCGGCGCCGTTGCTCTTTGCCAAGGCGCCCAGTGCACTCAATGGTCCCCAGGACGACATCTGCCTGCCTGAGACCAGCGGCCAGGTGGATTGGGAGGTGGAGTTGGCCGTCGTGATCGGACGCCAAGGCAAAAAGATCCCCGCTTCCCGGGCCATGGACCATATTGCCGGCTTTGCCGTTATGAACGATGTTTCCGGACGCCAGGCCCAGTTCGGGGACGGCCAGTGGTTTCGGGGAAAGTCTTTCGACACCTTTGCCCCTCTCGGGCCGGCCCTGGTTACAGCCGACGAGATCCCCGACCTCTCGGACCTGACCCTGACCGCTTCGGTCAACGGCCGGCTCATGCAGACCGGCAGCACCCGGGACCTGATATTCGACATTCCCGCCATCATTGCCTATATCAGCCGGGACATTACCCTGATGCCCGGCGATGTCATCTCCACCGGTACCCCCGCCGGCGTCGGGATTTTCCGTGACCCGCCCATCACCCTGGCTGTCGGGGATGTGGTGGAATGTCGGATTGACGCCATCGGCGCCCTGGTTAACCGGGTGACGGGTCCGGCATAAAGAGCGAATGTCATTTTCAATTTTCGATTCTTAATGTCCAAATGTGGAATCGTTTCGCTCTGGCTATTTTGGAACATATACATGGCAGAATGCCGGGTTGGATAAATTACGCTGTGTCCACCAAAAAAAAGGCCGCGTCCTGGCGGACGCGGCCCATGTGTTTCCATGCCCATGGGTTAGAAATCCTGGAAATCGTCGTCCAGGGGGAGAAATTTTTCGGGGGTTTTTCCCCTGTGAATGCCTGGGGCCGCCTGGGTTCGGCCGGCTGGCTTCCGGGTGGCGGTGCCTGGTGCCCGAAGCCCGCCGGCCCTGGGTCGACGTAAACTCTCGGTCTGACTCCGGGTGCCGCCGACAATGGTCACCAGTTCGGCCAACATTGATTTGAGCTGTTCGGCCTGGGCATTCATCTCTTCGGAGGCCGATGCCGACTCTTCGGCGCTGGCGGCGTTTTGCTGGGTCACCTTGTCCATCTCGGTGACAGCGGTGTTGACCTGGCCGATCCCTTCGGCCTGCTCCGCCGACGCGGCGGCGATCTCGGCCACCAGTTCGCCCACTTTCCGTGAACTGCCCGATACCTTGGTAAAGGCCGCGTTGGTGCGGTCCACCAGGACGGATCCGTCACCGACTTTTCGGACCGTCCCCTCGATCATCTCCGCGGTGATTTTGGCTGCTTCGGCGGACCGCATGGCCAGGTTGCGCACCTCGTCGGCCACCACGGCAAAGCCGGCCCCGGCTTCTCCGGCCCGGGCCGCCTCCACGGCGGCGTTTAGGGCCAGCAGGTTGGTCTGAAAAGCGATCTCGTCGATGGTCTTGATGATCTTTGAGGTCTCCTCGCTGGCCTTGCTGATGTCGTTCATGGACCGGGTCAACTGGTCCATGGAGGTGTTGGCTTCGTCCACCACCTGGTTGGTTTCCTTCATCAATGCGTCGGCCTGGGCGGCGTTGTTGGCGCTTTGGTGCGTCATGGTGCTCATCTCCTCCAACGAGGCCGAAGTCTCCTCAATGGAGGCCGCCTGTTCGGAAGCCCCTTCGGCCAGGGAATGGCTGGCCGAAGAGATCTGGCCGGATGCCGACCCGATCTGGTCAGCGCCTTCCCTGAGAAACCCGATGATGCGGTCAAGAGGCCTGGCGACGGACCGGGCCATGAGGATGGACAGGGCGATGCCGGCGACGGCGATCAGGCCGATGGCGATGAAGATGATGGAAAACAGGGAAAAGATTTCCTTTTCCACGTCATCGAGGTAAATCCCCGATCCGATGATCCAGCCCCATGCGGGCAGCATTTTGACATAGGAGATCTTGGCGACCGGGTCGGGGCTGCCCGGCTTGGGCCAGTAGTAATCGACGAACCCGGCCCCGTCCTTTTTACAGATTTCCGCCATGGCCACGAACAGGTGCTTATCGTTGGGGTCCTTAAATCCGGACAGGTCCTGGCCGTCCAGTTTCGGTTTGATGGGGTGCATGATCATGCGCGGACCCGCGTCGTTGATCCAGAAATAGTCCTCCTTTTCGTAACGCATGTGGCGAACGGCGGCCATGGCAGCGGCCTTGGCTGCCTCTTCGGTCATGGCGCCGGCCTTGGCCTGCTGGGCAAAATAGTCCAGTACGCTCCAGGCCGCCTCGACGACGTGCCGGGTCTTGAGGTACTTGGCATCGTACATGTTCCTTTTAAATTGCGGATAGAGCCAGGCAAAGAGCAGCGAGAAACAGACGATGATGACTATCCCCAGGGCCAGGATTCGGCTGGAGAGCTTGAATTTTTTAAACACGGGTGACCTCCTATAGTACCACGGGACCGCAATGGGTGCGCCGATGGCTGTTGAGCAAAACGATCCAGTCGGAATACGCTGTTTGTTCAGCTTAACCCTATTATCGGTATGTTTGGTGGCAGGCTTGAGGGGTCGGGGCGGAAGAAATGGTGTTTTGGCGAAAATATCTTCAGTTTAGGTTATATAATGTGGAGGCATTCATCCGGTCCGGGGAGCCGAGCGGGAAACAGCCCGTCCTGGCAGCCAAGCCCTGTTTCGCCACATGACCCGAAGGCCGTGTGGATGGGCACCCATGGATGTTTCCAATTCATAAATGTGAATTTATGGATGGAAACCAGCTAATATCTGGCGTCGGCATAAGCCACCCAGCCGCCGGCAGCCACCAGGGCGCGGTCAAACGCCGAGAGTGCGATGGAAAAGGTTTCGGCGTCGTCGCCGGAAAAGAGGCGACCGGAGCCCTGGTCGAGGTCCATGTGGGCCTCGGTGGGTTTTCCGGCGAACCTGGAAAAGAGCGAGTCGATGACGGCCGGGGGCAGTTCCAGGGCCAGAAGGCCGCAATTGAACATGTTTTGCCGGAAAATCCGGGCAAAACTCACGCCGATGACGGTGCGAATGCCGTTGACCTCCAGGGCCCAGGGGGCGTGCTCCCGGGAGGAGCCGCAGCCGAAATTGGACCGGGTGACGATCACCTGCTTTCCGGGCAGGTCCCGCGAGGCATTGAAGCCTTCCAGGTGAAGGTCTTCCAGCAGATAGGGGCGCAACGCCTCTTTGGTGTTTTCGGTGAGGTATTTGGCCGGGATGATTTCGTCGGTATTGATGTCGTCGCGGTCGAGAAACATGACCTTGCCATCGAAGGGTGTCATGATGCCTCCCCTTTGCCCGTGAAGAGTTGTGAATTGGTGATACGGCCGGCAATGGCCGTGGCCGCGGCCGTGGCCGGGCTGACCAGGTGGACCTGGCCGCCTTTTCCCATGCGTCCGTTGAAATTGCGGTTGGTGGTGGAGGCGCAGACTTCGCCCGCGGCCAGCACGCCGTTGCTCATGCCCAGACAGGCGCCGCAGGTGGGATTGGTCACGCAAAAGCCGGCGTCCAGGAAGGTGGCGATGATCCCTTCGTCCAGGGCCTGCCGGTAAACGGTCGGCGTGGCCGGCGAGACGATGGCCCGAACCCGGTTGTTGATGCGCTGCCCAGCAAGGACCCTGGCGGCGATGCGAAGGTCTTCGATCCGGCCGTTGGTGCAACTGCCGATATAGACCTGGTCCACCGGCGTGTTTTCCATGGCGGCCACCGCCACGACCTGGTCCGGCTTGTAACCCACGGTGGACATGGGCTCCAGGTTGCTCACGTCGTGATCAATGATCGATGTGTAGGTCGCATCCGGATCGGGCAGCCACCGCGAATAGTCTTCCAGGGCGGCTGCCTTGTCAGTATAAATGGTTTTGATGAACGGCCACAGGTAGTCAATCGTGACCGCGTCCGGCGGGCAGATGCCGCTGGTGCCGCCGGCCTCAATGGCCATGTTGCACAGGGTCATGCGGGCCTCCATGCTCATGGCCGCCACCACCGGGCCGTGAAACTCGATAACCTGGTTGGTGGCGCCGCCAACCCCGATGCGGCCGATGACCGAGAGGATGACGTCCTTGGCAAAGACGCCGGGGCGAAGGGTGCCGGTGATGTCCACCCGAAGGGTTTCAGGCGATCGAAAGGCGCAAACCCCCTTGAGGATTCCCACCTCCAGATCGGTGGTCCCCACGCCGGCGGCAAAGGCGCCGAAGGCGCCGTGGGTGCAGGTGTGTGAATCGCCCATGATGATGGTGAAACCCGGCCGGACAAAGCCTTGCTCCGGAAACAGGGCGTGGCAGATGCCGTTTTGGCCGATGTCGAAAAAGTCTTTGATATCGTGCCTGCGGGCCCAGTCTCTAAGGATCTTGCCCTGGGTGGCGGTCTTGGAGTCCTTGGCCGGCGAGACATGGTCGATGACCGCTTTGATTCGGCCCGGATCGAAAACTTCATCCCGGCCCCGGCTGACCAGGTCGTTGATGGCGATGGGCGTGGTGATCTCGTGGCAGAACACCGCGTCCAGGCCGATGACTTCCATCCCCTCGGCCGGGCGATCGACCCGGTGGGCATCGAAGATTTTTTGGGCGATGGTTTTTCCCATGGGTTCTCCGTGTCAGTTTATCCAGTTATGCCAATTATACCAGTTATGCCAGTTGAGCCATTTATTCCAGTTGATCAAAACGGTAAATCCCGCCCATGGCGGGACCCAACCGACCGACCAACCGATTAAACCGATTAAACCGATTAAACCGATTAAACCGATTAAACCGATTAAACCGATTAAACCGATTAAACCGATTAATCCTTATCCGATTTGAGAACCGACAAAAAGGCGGACTGGGGAATGGCGACCTGGCCCACCATTTTCATCCGTTTCTTCCCTTTTTTCTGCTTCTCCAAGAGCTTTCGCTTTCGGGAGATGTCACCCCCGTAGCATTTTGCCGTCACGTCCTTTCGAAAAGGACTGATGGTCTTTCGGGCGATGATCGTTCCGCCGATGGCGCCCTGAATGGCGATCTTGAACATCTGGCGCGGAATTTCTTCCCGAAGGCTTTCGCAGGCGTTGCGGGCCCTTTCCACGGCACGGTCCCGGTGCACCAGTTGGGATAGGGCATCGACCCGCTCGCCGTTGATCAGGATATCCACCTTGACCAGGTCGGTTTCGCGAAAATCGATGATATCGTAATCAAAGGAGCCGTAGCCCTGGGTGACGGACTTGAGCTTGTCGTAAAAATCGTAAACGATCTCGGCCAGGGGTATCTCAAAGATCATCTCCAGCCGGTTGCTGGTCAGATACTGGTAGTTTTTGTTGATTCCCCGGCGGTCGAGGGCGAGCTTCATCACGGCGCCCATATACCGGTCCGGAACGATGATGGCGGCCCGGATAAAGGGCTCGCGGGTATATTCGATGAGGGTGGGGTCGGGATAGAGGGCCGGGTTGTCGATGATTTTGACCTCTCCGTCCTGCATGCCCAGTTCATACTGGACCGACGGGGCCGTGAGGATCAGGGAGAGATCGAATTCGCGCTCCAGCCGCTCCTGGACGACTTCCAGGTGCAACAGACCGAGAAATCCGCACCGAAACCCAAAGCCCAGGGCCGCGGAGGAATCTTTTTCGTAAATCAGGGAGGAGTCGTTGAGCTTGAGCTTTTCCAGGCCCACGGTCAGCTCTCCATACCCGTCCGATGCCACCGGATAGATGGAGGAAAAAACCACCGGCTTGGCTTCCTTGAACCCGGGGACGGCGCTGGTGCAGGGTCTGTCCCGGTGGGTGAGGGTATCCCCGCAACGGGTGTCGCTGACGGTCTTGATGCCGGCGATCATGTACCCCACCTGGCCGGCGGAGAGTTCTTTTTTTGGGATGCGGGCGATCTGGAAGATGCCGACCTCTTCGACGCGGTAGGCGGCGTTGTTGTACATGAACATGACCTTGTCGCCCGTACGGATACGGCCGTCCACGACTCGAAAATGGACGACGGTGCCCCGAAAGGGGTCGTAGTGGCTGTCAAAGATCAGGCATCGCAGCGGTGCGTCAGGGTTTCCGGTCGGCGGTGGCAGCCGTGTTACGATGGCTTCGAGCAGTTCGTCGATGCCCGTGCCCTCCTTGGCCGAGGTCAGAATGGCCCCTTCCGAATCGAGTCCGAGATCCTCTTCGATCTGCATGCGCACCCGGTCCGTGTCTGCCGACGGCAGGTCGATCTTGTTGATGACCGGAATGATTTCCAGATCATGTTCCAGGGCCGCATAGAGGTTGGCCAGGGTCTGGGCCTCCACCCCCTGGCTGGCATCGATGAGCAGCAGGGCCCCCTCGCAGGAGGCCAGGGCCCGGGAGACTTCGTAGGAAAAGTCCACATGACCCGGCGTGTCGATGAGATTCAGCGCATAGGTCTGCCCGTCACGGGCGGTGTAGGGCAGGTGGACCGTCTGGCTCTTGATGGTGATGCCGCGTTCGCGCTCAATGTCCATGCTGTCAAGGATCTGGTCATGGAAATCGCGTTCCGAAATGATACCGGCCTGCTGGATCAGACGGTCCGAAAGTGTGGACTTGCCATGATCGATGTGGGCAATGATGCTGAAATTGCGAATTTCTTTCATATAACTCAATCGTTGGTCATGGTTGTGGCGGCAGCTTCGCGACAGGCGCAGCATGGTTGACAGAATAGGGCTTTGTCGCTATATTCCATTCATTATTAAAGGAAATCCGCCTTAATATCAGATCGGTTTCAACCGTGTCAACCTTGGGACGAAAGTGACACTTAACACAAATATAAGCAAATCCGGAGAAACGGGCAAAGGAAATATGGATAACCGTATCCTTATTGTGGACGATGACGCCGCGATTCGGGAGTCCATGCACGAGTTCGTTCAACGATCGGGCTTCCAAGCCTTTTCCGCCGCCAGCGCTGAAGAGGCTTTGGATCTGCTCAGGACCGAAGCCATCCACGTGGTCATCACCGATATCATCCTTCCCGGAAAGGATGGTCTCGAACTGACCGACCGGATCAAAGCCGATTACGATATCGACGTGATTGTCATGACCGGATACAGTGGCGATTATTCTTATGAGGAGGCCGTCAACAAGGGGGCCAGCGATTTTGTCTTCAAACCGGTCCGTTTCGAGGAACTCCTGCTCAGGCTCAAACGGGTGCTCAAGGAACGCCAGCTCAAGAAGGAACGTGACCGGATGCTGGGAAAGCTTCAAAACCTGGCCATCACCGACGGGCTGACCAAACTTTACAATTCCCGCCATTTTTACAGCCAGTTGGAGACTGAAATGGGCCGGTCCAACCGTTACCGCCATGCCCTGGCCCTGCTGATGCTGGATATCGACCACTTCAAACTTTATAACGACACCTATGGGCACCTGGAAGGGGACAAGGTCCTGGTGCGAATGTCGGAAGTGATCCAATCGTGTCTTCGGACCATGGACTCGGCCTACCGCTACGGAGGAGAGGAATTCACCATCATTTTGCCCGAGACCGGCGGCGAAGAGGCCCATCATGTCGCCCAGCGCATTCGAAAGACCATCGAGACCCAAGACTTCAATCCTGAGCCCGGTGCCTCGGTAACGGTGACGGTGAGCACCGGCGTGACCCAATACGCCCATGGCGAAGAAGCTTCGGCCTTTGTTCAGCGTGCTGATCAGGCCATGTACACGTCCAAGCAAAAGGGGCGCAACCAGGTATCCTCCGCCTATGCAGTCCGATCGCAGTAACCTCGTTTCCATGCCAAATCTCGTATTTCTCAGCAGGCCGAACGCAGAAGAGGTCGACCAGATCATTGCCCTGTACCGGGAAGCCGGGTGGTGGACCGATGGTGGGGATGCCCCGGACCTGGTGGCCCGCCTGGTGGCCGGAAGCCACTGCTTTGTGGCGGCCTATAAAGAAGATCGCCTGGTCGGCATGGGACGGGCCATCAGCGACCGGGCCAGTGACGCCTACATTCAGGACGTGACGGTCACCGAGGCCTTCCGGGGTCAGGGGATCGGGGCACGGATCGTCAACTGTATCGTCGACCGGCTCCGGGCCGACGGCCTTTCGTGGATCGGGCTGATTGCCGAAGAAAACTCGGCGGCCTTCTATGCCCCGCTGGGGTTTTCTCCCATGGCTGACGCCATGCCGCTGCTCAGGAAGGACCCATGACGCTCAAACCGATGACGTTTGACACATACGCCCAATTAAAGCCCTATTTCCAGGCCCAGCGCTATCCGCTGTGCTCCTATTCCCTGCCGTCAATCATTGCCTGGACCAACGACAACTTCAGCCCCGGCTGGACCGTGGTGGACGGCGTGCTGGTGGTGGGTGCCGAGTTTCGTCACCCCAAGGACAGTCGTCACCTGATCTTGCCCGTCGCCCCCGGCAAGGAGTTTGCGCCGGAAGAACTGCGCGGCCTTGCCGAAGAGCTTGGTTTCGACAATTACTGGTTCGTCTGCCAGGATTATCTGGACCGCCACGGAAGGGAGGCCATCAAGGCCCTGTTCACCATCGAGCCCCAGGATGAGTACACCGACTATGTCTACCATGCCCGGGACCTGGCCGACCTGCGGGGAAGCCGGTACGCCAAAAAGCGCAACCTGATCAAGCAGTTCATGAACTCCCATGTGGATGACGGGCGTGTCGAATTCGCGCCCATCAAAGGCGAAAACGCCGAGGAATGCGCGGATTTTGTCGAGGAATGGTGCGCGGAACGCGACTGTGACGCCGACCCGAACAACGATTTGGCCTGTGAAAAAATGGCCATGCTCAATACCCTGGCCCATATCGACGATCTGGACGTTCGGGGGATGCTCCTGCGGGTCGATGGCGAGCTGTCCGCCCTGGCGGTGGCTGCCGATCTGACCGCCACCATGGGCGTGCTCCATTTTGAAAAGGCCTTTTCCCACATCAAGGGCCTTTACCAGTACTTCGACCAGCAGTGCGCCCAGCGCCTGTTCAACGGCCATGTCTTCATCAATAAGGAAAGCGATATGGGCGTCCCCGGTTTGGCCAAGGCCAAAAAATCCTACTATCCGGCCATGATGGTCGAGTCTTTTAAGCTCACCATCAAATAGTTTCCATCCATAAATGGCCTTTTTGCCCAATCTTCCGACTTCGCTCTTCGAGCTTCGACGGGACAGGCGGCGTCAATCTTCGCAATTTCTTGTGCAACGTAGCACGTTACGCCTCCGCGTAATTGCTCGATTTCCTTAACCTTGAACAAAAATTCTCATTTATGGATTGGAATCGCACCACTCTGCCAATTTTTTAAAAGGCTAAAATGGCAGAATGCCTTCCTTGAACATTGAACATTGGATATTGGACATTAAGCCCTCCTAAGGAGGGCCTCCTGAGGCCACCCGCTCTGCGGGTGGAGCATCACTTTAGGCAATTAAGGCATTTCGAACTAGAAGCGACGTATCGCCGCTCCTTCCAGGGGCAACCCAAAGCCGGGTCTTCTGGGTCAGGGGGGCTGGGTCAGTGGGCAACGCCGGTGATTTTCACCGTCAGAAAGAGATCGCCCTTGCGGCCGTCTGGGGCTGTGCGGCCTTGTTCGCGCAGGCGCAGGCGAGTGCCCTCGTTGACTTCCGGCGGTACGCTGACCCGAAGCAGCCGTTTGCCGAAACCGATGGGCACGGTGACCATCTTTCGGGTTCCGACGAGGGCCTCAAAAGGGGAAATGGTGATGGTGGCGTGGAGGTCGTGGCCGGCACCGGGGGACCGCCCCGACGGGCGGACCATCTGAAGACGGTGGGTGCGGCGTTTGGCCGTGGTGCGCCGGACCTTTTCGGTGAGCCCGGCTGAAGGGAGCCGGGCAAGGAATTTGAGAAAGACCATACCGGAGATAAACCCGCCCACATGGGCCCACCAAGCGATGCCTGATCCCCCGCTGCCGGCGGCATTGAGGAACTGAAGGACGAACCAGAGTCCGAGAAAGACAAAGGCCGGCACCTCGATAAACCAGGGGATGAAGATGATGGGAATCAGGGTCAGGATTCGGGCCCGGGGATAGAGCAGGAAATAGGCCCCCATGACACCGGCAATGGCTCCGCTGGCGCCGATGGTGGGGATGTTGGAGTGGACATTGAGCAGCAGGTGGCTTGCGCCCGAGGCGAGCCCGCAGGCGAGGTAGAAGGCCGCGTATCGGACGGGGCCGAGACGGTCTTCCACATTGTCCCCGAAGATATAAAGGGTCCACATGTTGCCCAGCAGGTGAAGAAACCCGCCATGGAGGAACATGAAGGAGAGAAGAGAAAAGAGTTGCTGGCCCAGGGAGAAATAGTCGGCGATGTGGGGCACCGAATAGCGGGCAGGGACCAGGCCGTAGATGTAGATGAATCGGTCCAGGCCGGCGCCCTGTCCCATCTGGACCAAAAAGACCAGCACGTTGATGCCGATGATGGCCGTGTTGACCACCGGGTAGTTGTTGGACTGGGCCGTGTCGCGAATGGGGATCATGGGTCGATCCGCATGCTCAGATCCACCGAGGTGGCCTGGTGGGTCAGGGCGCCAACGGAGATGATGTCCACGCCGGTGTCTGCCAGTGGCGTCAGGGTTTTTGCGGTGACGTTGCCTGAGACTTCAACCTGGGCGCGCCCGGCGATGGTGGTCACTGCCCTTCGAATCGCCGCAAGGTCCATGTTGTCCAGCATGATCACCTCGGCGCCGGCGGCCAGCGCCTCTTCCACCTGATCCATATTGGCGGTTTCTACTTCGATGCGTACCAGGTGGGAGACCCGGCGACGTACCCTTTCAACGGCCGCGGTGATCCCGCCGCAGGCAGCGATGTGGTTGTCCTTGATCAGGACCCCATCGTAGAGCCCCACGCGGTGGTTGTGCGCCCCGCCCACGCGAACGGCGTATTTTTCCAGAACCCGCCATCCCGGCGTGGTCTTGCGGGTATCGACCAGCCGAACAGGGCGGTCCCCTAAGATGTCGACGAATCGACGCACGTGGGTGGCCATGCCGGAAAGGCGTTGGAGGAAATTTAAAGCCGTGCGTTCGCCCTGCAGCAAGACCGTCAGGCGCCCTTCGATCTCCATCACCGTCTGCCCGGCCGATGCCCTGTCGCCGTCATGGCAGGCGGTGGCAAAGCGGGTTTGGGGGTCCAGGCGCAAAAAGACCTGGCGGGTCACGTCGAGACCGGCCAGGATCATCTCTTCCTTGGCCACGATCTTCCCCCGACCGGTCGATTCGGAGGAAACCACGGCATCGGTGGTGATGTCGCCCGTGCCGATGTCCTCGGCCAGGGCCAGGTCAATGAGGTCTTGGATGGTGTGCATGGGATGTTCCTGTTTCGATTGGCAGTTGGAATCCAGGCCCTGTGGGCACGTGGTCAGCTAAACGGGTTAAGTCGAGGCAACTGATGTAAGTGACTGAAGTGAACTAATCCGCCAGAGGCGGACAAGAGGTTTGGAGTGAGTCCCGCCTTGGCGGGATTAAGGAATTCTGCCAATTACATAATTCTGGTGGAGCGCAGCGACTCCTCAACTTTAGTCACTTTAGATCATTCGTAACTATAGTCACTTAACGCTGATCGGGGTCGGCGCCAAACCCCTTCCTGGGAAAAACCAGCATCGGTAACTCGGGGCCGGGATTCTTTACGCCCGTCTTTATGCCAGCTCCCGAATTATTTCCAGGGTTGCCTGAATCTTTTCCCGCTTGGCCTCCAAGGCCCCCTGTTTTTCCTTGACCCCGTCGACCACCTCGGCCGGGGCCTTGCTTAAAAAGCCCTCGTTGGTCAGTTTGCGGTTGATGCCGTCGAGTTCCTTGGCCAGTTTGGCGATTTCCTTTTCCAGCCGTGCCGATTCTTTGGCAAAATCAATGACCCCTTCCAGGGAAACAAACAGGGTCGCACCTTTGACGATGGCGGTGGCGGCGGCCCCGGGGCGGTCACCCGACCCGGTGGCCACAAGGGATCCGATCTTGGCCAGGTCCTGAATCATGGCCCCGTGCCGGGTGATGCTGCTTTGCTGGTCTGCGTCGGGGGTGTGGATGATGACATCCAGAGGGAGTGACGGGCCCAGGTTCATTTCGCCGCGGATGTTGCGTACGGCGGTGATGATGCTCATGACCAGATCCATGTCCCCTTCGGCTTCGGGGTCGGCAGGGGTTGATTGGGGAAAGGTGGCGGTCATGATCGAGCCTTGGCTGCCCGGCAGCTTGCTCCAGATCTCTTCGGTGACAAAGGGCATGAAAGGGTGGAGCAGCACCAGGGTATCGCTCAGCACGTGTCGGAGCACGGCCAGGGTGCCGGCCTTTGCCTCTGGGCCGTCGGTGTTGTACAGGGCCGGCTTGATGGCTTCCAGGTACCAGTCGCAGAACTCGTGCCAGACGAAATTGTAGGCCGCACCGGCTGCTTCGTTGAACCGATAGGCATCGAGGGCGTCGGTCACGGTGGTGATGGTGCGTTGCAACCGGGAGAGAATCCAGCGATCGGGCAAACTCAGGCGGCCGATTTCCGGAATTTCGTTGTCTTCGGTGGTCACATGCATCAGGGCAAATCGCGAGGCATTCCACAGCTTATTGACAAAATTGCGGTAACCTTCCACGCGGCGTTCGGACATCTTGATGTCTCGTCCCATGGCGGCAAAGGCGGCCAGGGTGAAGCGAAAGGCATCGGTGCCGTATTGGTCGATCACCGTCAGGGGATCGATGACGTTTCCCGTGGACTTGCTCATCTTTTTGCCCTCTTCGTCGCGGACCAGGGCATGGACATAGACATCGGTGAAGGGAACCTCCCCCATGAAGTGAATGCCCATCATCATCATTCGGGCGACCCAGAAGAAGAGGATGTCGAATCCGGTGACCAACACCGATGTGGGGTAAAAGGTCTTGAGCAGTTCGGTTTTTTCAGGCCAGCCCATGGTGGAAAAAGGCCACAGGGCCGAGCTGAACCAGGTGTCCAGGACGTCGGTCTCCTGGACCAGGTCCGTGGCCCCGCAGGCTGTGCAGGCGGTCGGATCGTCTTCAGCCACGATGAGCTCGCCGCAGGCCGCACAGGTCCAGGCCGGAATCTGGTGGCCCCACCAGATCTGGCGCGAGATACACCAGTCGCGGATGTTTTCCAGCCAGTCGAAATAGGTCTTGTTCCACGCCTCGGGCACGATGCGGGTTTTGCCTTCCCGAACGGCGGCCATGGCTTTTTCGGCCAGGGGTTTGGTGTTGACGAACCACTGTTCGGACAGGTTGGGCTCGACCACCGTGTGGCAGCGGTAGCAATGCCCGACGCTGTGTCGGTGGGGCTCGATTTTCACCAGTAATCCGGCTTCTTTCAGGGCCTGCACCACCTGCTTGCGGCATTCAAAGCGGTCGAGTCCGGCGAACCGACCGGCCTCTTCGGTCATGTGGCCGTCGTCGCCGATGACCTTGACGTTGGGCAGGTCGTGGCGGCGGCCGATCTCAAAGTCGTTGGGATCATGGGCCGGGGTGACCTTGAGGCCGCCGGTGCCGAAACTGGTGTCCACGTAGGTGTCACGGATGATGGGGATTTTCTTTTCCATCAAGGGAAGGACCACATGGTCGGTGCCCAGGTCGGCATAGCGCTCGTCTTCGGGGTGGACGGCCACGGCCGTGTCGCCCAGCATGGTTTCCGGCCGGGTGGTGGCCACCACAATGGCGCCATCGCCGCCGTCTGCATAGGGATAGCGGATGTGGTAGAGGTTGCCGTCTATGTCCTCGTGTTCCACTTCCAGGTCGGCCAGGGCCGTGTGGCATCGGTGGCACCAGTTGATGATATAGTTGCCCTGGTAGATCAGGCCCTGGTGGTAGAGTTCAACGAAGACTTTTCGTACGGCTTTGGAGAGCCCCTCATCCATGGTGAACCGCTCGCGGTCCCAGTCGCAGGAGAACCCGAGTCGCTTGAGCTGGTTGATAATGGCGCTGCCGTAAGCCTCGCGCCACTGCCAGACCGATTCGATGAATTTTTCACGGCCAAGGTGATGGCGGTCCGTTCCTTCCGCGGCCAGCTTTTTTTCCACCACGTTCTGGGTGGCGATGCCGGCGTGGTCCGTGCCCGGCATCCACAGAACATTGTCGCCGCAAAGCCGGCGATAGCGGCAGAGGATGTCCTGAAGGGTGTTGTTCAGGGCGTGCCCCATATGCAGGACGCCGGTGACGTTGGGTGGCGGAATCACGATGCTGTAGCTCTTTCGGTCATCGGTTTCCCGGGCGGCAAACAGGCCGTTGGCTTCCCAGTAGGCATACCAGCGCTGCTCCACTTCCCGCGGCTCGTATCCTTTGCTCAACTCGTTTGAACTCATTTCACGTGTCTCCTTCACTCGCTTCGGTGTATCAAACTGAAAATCGGGGATTGGGTCACAATCCCCGATCGATATGCTTTTCCTGGTTCCTCAATATCGAAATCCACGTCCTTTGGGCGTGGTCAGAGCCAATTGGCCGTGCAGAAGGCAAACCCAAGCCAGCTCCCCTGGGCCAGGATTCTTACCCTTCGGGGTTAATCGTCGCTGCTGTCGCCTTCGGTGCCGAGCAAAATGGCCTTGATCTTTGCCAGTTCCTTTTCTACGGCTTTTTCAACAGCGTCGACCATGAGTAATTCGATCCTTTGGGAAAATTTTTCTTCCATGATCTTGGCCACGGCCGCCTCGATCCGTTCGTCGGATACGGATACGGGCGCTGCCTCTTCGAACGGTTCCGCCGCCGCTTCGGCAGGCTCCTGCGGCGCAAATGAATCGGCCGGCGCATCCGCTATCGGTTCCTCGGCAACCGGTGTCTCCTCGAAATCTTCCTGGACACCGTCTTCAGTTTCGTCTTCGATTTCCATGCCCAGATTGCTGGCGAAATCGTCTTCCTGCTCCAACTCTTCGTTGAAGGCATCCTCGAGTTCGTCGTCAAATATCAGGGCGTTTTCCAGGTCGGTGCCCCCGGCATCATCACCGAACGGTGCGGCATCCCGCGGGAGATCTTCGGATGAAAAGGCTGCTTCGGCCTGGTCGGCTGCCGGTTTTGTTGCAGCGGCAGGGGCCTCTTCCACCATGTCGGTGAGTTCGATGACTTTTTCTTCCACCGGGGGGGCGTCAGGGACGATATCCGTCAATTCGATGATTTTTTCCTGGCCCTGGGCGTTGTCGGAGACAATGTCGGTGAGTTCGATGATTTTTTCTTGATCCGTCATGCAGACCCCCGTCATGTGGATGGATATGCTGGCCCGTGGCGACAAAACACCGGTTTCTAAAGGATTTCGATCCCTATCACAAGGCTCACATTGTGTCAAGACCTTCGCTTTATTGACAATTCTTACCAGAAATGAATTGCGGCACGACTCAAGAACCGATAAAACAACCCATGCGCAGATTCTATCTTCATCCCGATCTCATTGATTCCGGCGACCTCGTCCTGGACGGGGCCAACGCCAGCCACCTGCGACGTGTGCTTCGTCTCGGCCCTGGAGATGCGGTGGTTTTGTTTGACGGTACCGGCCGGGAGTTTGATGCGCGGATCGACCGGTTTTTCGGAGACCGTGTGACCCTGCGTTTGACCGGGCAGCGCGATGTGCGATCCGAATCGCCGCTATCGATCACCCTGGCCCAGGGGTATCTCAAGGAAGGCAAGATGGACGACCTGGTGCGCCAGAGCACCGAACTGGGGGTGACGCGGTTCGTTCCGTTCTTTGCCGACCGCTCCGTTGCCCGGCCGGATCCGGGCAAGTTGTCCGCCCGCATGAAGCGATGGGAACGTATCGCCCGCGAGGCCTTGAAACAGTGCCGCCGCGGCCGGGTTCCCGAAATCGGCCCGGCGGCAGCCCTGGATGACATTGTGGGCCTTTCGGCCGGGGCCGATCTGAAGATCGTTTTCTGGGAAGAGGCCCAAATTCCCCTTGCCGACATCTCCGCTGCGTTGTCGGCAATGCCCCATGAGGTTTTTGTTCTGCTGGGGCCCGAGGGGGGGCTTGGGCCTGAGGAGGTGGAGCGGCTCATTGCGGCCGGTTTTGTTGCCGCGGGTCTGGGACCGCGAATCCTCAGGGCCGAAACAGCCACCGTGGCCGCATGCGCCCTGGTGCAGTATCTCTTTGGGGATTTGGGTGGTTTCCATCCATAAATGGCCGTTTTGCCCAATCTCTGCGTCAGTCAGCGCCATCGCTTGTGCGGCGTAGCACGCTACGCCTCCGCGCAATGGCTTAATTGCCTTGACCTTGGACAAAAATTCACATTTATGAATTGGAAACGTCCATAGGCGCCCATCCACGAAAAATGCAATTCGTGGGTGGGTACTCGTTAGAAAGGTTGAAGGTGGAAGACTGAAGTGAGAAGGCTAAAAGTGAAAGGCGGACGGCCGAAGGCGACGTGTAAGCAACCACAACTACGATAACATATTATTCTTTAACCGCAGAACCACGCAGACATCCGCAGACCCTTTTAGACCGGCTGACCTGGCCGGTCCAAAGAATTGTCCATTGGGCGAGGCCGGTAAATTTAAAGCCTGCTCTTCCTCATGATATTTTGGCCCATTCGCGAAGCGATGCGAAGCTGTTGACGGTCAGGTCGACCGCCAACAAATCTGAATGTCTGCGACGGTCGGCGTTCGTCTGCGGTTAATGATCAAATGCGATTTGCTTGACGTCAATATGAATACGTTGTCGTATTTATGGCCATATATATTGGGGCTAACGCAAAAAACCGACCACCGTGCACGGAGCGCCGTCGGCGCCGGAGACCCGCAAGGGCAGGGCGATGACCCGGTCCAGTCGCTTTTTGGACTCCAGGGCGCTTAGCGATAGGTCCTCGAAAATACGAAGCCCGGCCCCAAGAAAGGCCCGGTGGGCCGCACGGCCCGCCTCGCGATGGGCCAGGGAGGAGATGGAGATGAAGTCAAATCCCACCGCCTTGAGTCCGGGCAGGCGGGCCAGGAGAAAATCAGCGGTCTCCGGGGCGATGCCCGGAGCGTTTTGCCAGTAGACGGGCTTTCCGCGGCGGTCCTCGAAACCGGTTCGGATGAGCAGAAGGTCGGTATGGGTTGTCCCCTGTTGAATCCGTTCCAAGTTTTCGGGACCCAGGAGGATGCCCGGGGCGGCCGGCACCTCCACCACCAGGGGGTGGTCGAAGATCCAGGCCTGGGCATCGTAGTCGGTGATGGTCAGTCCGTCGGCGATGAAATGGGCCGGGGCGTCCACGTGGCTGCCGGCATGGGCGGGTAGCTTCAAGATCGTGGTATTGCACGAATCCCCCCTGGCCATGGACTTGTCGGGCCGGATGTCGATGCCTTTGTCGCCGCCGTATAGGGGGGTATCCGTGTCGAGGGGATGGGAGAGCCAGATGGCCTTCATGGGGGTCCTTTCGATAAAACCGGTTTGCTGCTGTTTTTCGCTTTTCATACCACCCTTTGGGCTTCAGGTGAATCCCGCATGTGAAAAAATTCCCTTGACTTTTCCACCCATGGCGGTATAAACACGGCGTTCTTAGGCCGGGGAATGACCCGGCCCGGGAACCCAGTGCGCCGAGGTAGCTCAGTCGGTAGAGCAGGGGACTGAAAATCCCCGTGTCGGCAGTTCGATTCTGTCCCTCGGCACCAGTAAAAAGGCAATGAGAAGAAGGGGTTAGCCGCCAAATCGGTTAGCCCCTTTTTCGTTGTAAATCGACGATTGTGCCCGAAATTGTGCCCGTCCTCGAATCGAGGTAGGCGGACTGCTTCCGGGCTGCTTCCATCAGATCGGCATCGTTGGTGATGTTGTAGCGTTCGAACACCGATCTGGACTTGTGGCCGGAAACCATCATTGCGACCCGCTCCGGGATGCCGGAACGTACCATGTTGCGAACGGCTGTCCGACGCAGATCGTGAAAAATCCGATTGCCGATCTTGGCATCCTTGCAGGCCGTGTTCCAGGACTTGTCGAACCGCTTGACCCGATCCGTGCCCTTCTCGTTGAGAAACACGAAAGGCGTCAACTTGCGGTGTTCCTTCCTGGCTTCCCATTGGCCTGCGATGACCTGCTTCAGCTCTTCGTCAAGGTAGACCGTCCGGGCCTCGTCATTTTTGGTCTCACCGACTTCCAGTCTGACGATGCCGCTATTCCTGTCCACCTGGGGCCATTTCATGGTGGCGATTTCGTTCAGCCGCCACCCGGTCCGGTAGGCGAATGTGACAAAACCCCTCAGATGTTCCGGAAGGGCCTCCCGCAAGGCAAGGAATTCGTCGTGCTCGAAGAAGCCCTTGCGAGCATTGTTTTCCTTTAGCATCTGAATGTGCGGCACCCTGTCCACCATTGGCGGGGTCTGTTGGGCTCCGATGTTCAGCATGCGCTTCAATGCTGACAGCTCCCTGTTGATGCTGGCGTTTGACGCCTTTTCGGCCAAACGGGACTCGATGTACTGGTTAATCCTGGGGGTTGTGATCTGCGGGACAGGATTGGCTTCGAAAAACCGCTTCAGGTGTCCCACGCTCCTTTCGGCTCGAATGAGTGATTTTCGCTGGTTGATGCGATAATCTTGCAGAAACCCATCGGCCAGGTTGTCAAAGAGCACTTTCTCAAAGTGGATTCCGGGCATTTTGCCCTGTGCTATATCGCCCTCCCTTCTGTCCAAGAGCTTCTTGGCCACCATTTTCTTGGTGGTCCCAGAACTCTCCCTGTAGCTTTTACCGTTTCGGTAATATTTTATCCACCATACGTCTCCGCGTTTGTAGAGACTACCCATATGTCACCTCCATCTTGTAACGCTTGACGGGCACAAGATGGGTGTACCCGAATAATTACCTGATGCTTTCAGAAATGTCCACACACCTCTTGGAACTTCCCTTCCTTTGATGAAAGAAAGGCTCCCCTGATATTGCCGGGGAGCCCTCGGTCCTACTCAATAGCTTCTTCAAGCCAATGTTCGAAAAAGAAATGGAGCCAATTGTTAAAGATTTCGTTAACCACGATCATTTCTCCACCATGAGGTATCGAAGTTGACCAATTTCTCTCGCATTCGAGACAATGCAAAATTTCTTCAATCTCGACATCATCGACCGCCCGCCACATGGCGACCTCAAGGCTTCCACAAAAAATACAAACATGGGCTGTTAAGCGTGATTTCATTTCATCGGTTAGCTCCGGGGGAAGCTCCTGATTTTCTTGACCTGCCTTTTGGTTTTCTTCGATTTCCGCCTTGACCTTTTCGTAGAACTCTTTCATGATAGTCATATACCCTCCTTGCTGACCCCGTCAGGATCTGCAGTCTTGTTAATTCGTGTTTTTGTTTCGCTGTATGAAGCTTTCGACATCGTTGCTGTCGATGAGCATTTTCCGCCCGACCTGAACATACGGAAGCTGGCCGTCCCAGACCTGTGATCGCCAGAACCAATCGGTTGCCCCAATTTCGCGGGTCAACTCCTTGATCGAGTAAAGCCGTTTCTTGGGCACATTCTGGGCACAGGGCTTTGCAACAGCCTGTTTTGCTTCCGTATATTTCGGACGATTGGATGTCATATCCAATGCTCTCTCAGCCCGCCTGCGGGGCATTTTGTGATTTGAGTTCAACAATCTGCACGGTCATGCCGATGGTTTCCTGGCCCGGAGCACGATTTATGTGAACGAACTCCGCGACAAGCTTCCGCCCCTGGTCCATCAGCGGGGCCACCGTAGCGGCGAGCGGTGCCGGGACGTATCCCATGAATATCTCGCCCAGGTAGGCCACTCGAATGGCGTTCGAGTCGTGCGGATTGGCCGGCTCCCGAATCAGATCGTAATGACCGATACCGGGACCTCCGTATTTCTTGATATTGGCCTGGGCATCGCCGTGGGTGACACCTGCAAGTCTTGTGGTGATCGGATTCATTTTTTATTTCCTTTCAGGCCAGGGCGGGGGCAATTTCCCCCGCCCCGGTTCTGGTTAAGGGTTTAGACTTCCGCTCCGACCTCGGCGGCTAAAGGCATAGCCTCCTCGGATTCCTGATTTTCATCCGTCTCGGAAAGGTCCGGAGCCCAGTTGTCGGCGCTCAAGGTCTGTTGGACGTTTTCGAGCGTGTCCACGAAAGGCAAACCCAGCTTTCGCATGATGGCGGCCTTGTACTGGAGTTCCCGTTCGTAACCGATTGCCTCCCGACCCAATTCACGGGCCACCCGCAAAGTTGTGCAAGCCCCCGCAAAGGGATCAAGTATAGTGTCGCCGACGTAGGAGAACATCTGGACAAGACGCCTGGCCAGTTCTTCCGGGTATGGACAGGGGTGATCTTGGTGAATGTTGTGGTCTGGCTCGATGTCCCAGAGGGCGTTGACGTAAGCCATCCACTGTTGGCGGGTGAGCTTGGACTGCAAAACGATGTCGTCGGGTGGGACCGGCCGCTCACCTTTCTTGCGGAAAATATAAATTGGCTCCCAGTTGTTCATGGTTTTGTAGGAGCAATGGGGTGTCTCATCCCGCAGGTTATTGTGACTTTTCGACCATGCAGGACGCTTGGTCCAGATGATGGTATCAGTGAGCAGGATGTTGTGCCTACGGAGAAAACTCTGATACCGATGAGCCATGAGCTGGATCTGCGACCGCTCGCTTTGACCTTTCGGTCCCTTGAAGTTGGTGATGTCGCAAACGTTGATGGCCATGATGCCGCCGGGGACCAGCACTCTTCCGCATTCGTCCATGACCAAGCGGACATTTTCGATGTGTTCGTCCCAGGTCATGCCTTTTTCGTATTCCATGCCGACAAAATACGGCGGGCTGGTGACCACCAGATGGACGCATTCGTCCGGTAGCTCGCTCATGTTCCTGGCGTCCTTGAAGTAAACGCCGGGCACGTCGCCGGAAGGGACAATGGTTTCCGGGCGCTCGACGGGAACATTGTT
>JAEINQ010000128.1 GCA_016342285.1 Desulfobacterales bacterium | reverse complement strand
ATTTGTTCGGCCGATCCCCTACGAAAAACCGCCGTAGGCGCTCCGGCCGAACAAATGGTGCCATGCCCTTCGGGCAGGTGATCGGCTTCACCAGACCTGGTGCCGTCTAAGGAAGCGTTCCATCGTGGATCATGCCCCCTTCCCAATAGGTGGCCGTGTGCGGCCTGGAAATGCTTTTTATGAATCCCCAGAGACAGACGGCTTGACAAGCCATTAGACCAGCGGTATACCAGTGGCATTGTCACTGGTTTTTTTCGAAATCAGGAGGCGCCTGTGGGAGAAATATTCAAAATCCGGAAAAGCGGCCGGGCCTGGTACGGCGAGTCCATCGGTATTTTAATTTTAAATGCCGGCTACCCCTGTATCCCGGGCAACGTGGGAAACGCCACGACCTTTCCCTTCCCGGTTCGCTATAAGATGGTCCGGGAAGCTTCCATTGAACGGCTTCTCCACCGGCAGGACCGGTCCCTGCTCAAGCCCTTCATTGACGCCGCCCGCGAGCTTCAGCAAGAGGGGGTCCGGGCCGTGACCGGTGCCTGCGGGTTCATGGCCCTGTTTCAGCGGGAAATCGCCGAAGCGCTCGAAATCCCGGTCTTTCTCTCCAGCCTTTTGCAGATTCCATTTATTCGCCAGACCCTGAAGCAGGACCAGGCCATCGGCGTCATCACTGCCGACGCCTCGGCCCTGACCGACGACCATTTTGCCGCCGTGGGCGTCACCCCGGAGATCCCCCTGGTCATTGCCGGAATGGAGGGACAGACGGAGTTTAAAGAGGCCATCCTGGAGGAAAAAGGAACGCTGGATTCGGACCGTATCCAGGCGGAAGTGGTCCAAGTCGCCGGAGAGATGGTGCAGAAGCATTCAAAAATCGGGGCGATTTTGTTGGAATGCAGCGATCTTCCCCCCTATGCCCACGCCGTCCAGCAGACGACCGGACTGCCGGTCTACGATTTCACCACCATGATTGGCCACGTTCATTCGGCCCTGGTTCGGACCTCTTTTCAGGGGTTTATTTAATTGACTTCCAAGATATTATATCGAAAAGCGCCACATCCCGTCATGCCTGCGCAGGCAGACATCCAGACACTTTTTAAATCACTGGATTCCCGCCTGCGCGGGAATGACGAAAGGTTCCTTTCGGATACATGGCCGTTCGCGGGCTGAAACTGCTTTTTCCGTGACTGTCACTTTTAATATGCTTAAACATTTTAAAGAAACGAGGAGATATACCATGGCGAAAATATTGATTACCTATTTTTCCAAGTCGGGGAACACCCGGAAAATGGCCGAGGCGATCCGTGACGGGGCGGTGGCGGTCGAAGGGGTCGAGGTGATCCTGAAAAAGGTCCAGGAGACGACCCCCGACGATATGCTGTCGGCCGACGGCATCCTCATGGGCAGCCCCACCTACTTCGGGACCCTGGCGGCCGAGGTGAAAACCCTGATGGATCAGAGCGTCCGCTATTTCGGAAAGCTCAACGGAAAGGTCGGCGGGGCCTTTACCTCCTCCATGGCCATCGGCGGGGGCAACGAAACCACCCTGCTGAGCATCCTCCAGGGCTTGATGATCCACGGCATGGTGATTCAGGGCGTCCAGAAGGGGAACCACTACGGACCGGTGTCGATCAAAGCCCCGGACGAGGCGGCTCAAACCGAGTGCAACCAGTACGGCCGGCTGGTGGCCGAACTGGTCCTGCGGCTGGCTTAGTGCTCATTGTCATGAATATGATGACGTATATACGTGAAGGTTAAAAACAAATCACATAAAAGCAGCAACTTGTTTATGAACCGCAGACGGACGCAAACCATCGCAGACCCGGCTCCGCCTGAAGGCTTACGTCTACGCCTCTAAGGCTTCGCCGCACAAGATGCCGGGCAGGCAAGAAAAGCTTATTGGCGGTCGACTTGACCGCCAACAAATTTGTATCGCTTCGTGAATAGATACGCATGCCATGGGCGGTAAAGCATGTCATTCTGGAAAACTTCGCCCTGAAAAGTGACCTCTTGGGACCGGCCAGGTCGGCCGGTCCAAAAAAAGTCTGCGGTGTCGGCGAGTGTCTGCGGTTAATGAAATCATATGTCACTGAAATGGTGTTTTTGTGCACTTAGACACAGATCCGGGGGGGGCGAGAACATGGCCCGCCGGAAAACGCCACGACCAGCCAAATGGAGGAAGCGTTTGGAATGGAGATCATCGTATTGGTCAAACAGGTGCCGGCCACCGATTTTGCGCCGGAAATCGACGAGACGGGCGTGTCGGTCCGAACCGAGGACGTCAACTGGGTCATGAACCCTTACGACGAACTGGCCGTGGAAGAGGCCTTGCGAATCCGCGAGGCCCGCGGCGGACGGGTCACACTGGTCTCCGCCGGCCCGGAGAGGGTGCTCGATACCCTGCGCACGGGCCTGGCCATGGGCGCTGACGAAGCGATCCTGATCTCGGACCCGGCCCTACCCACGGAAGATGCCATGGCCCTGTCCCAAGTGCTGACGGCGGCCGTGGCCGCCATGCCTTGCGATCTGGTTATTGCCGGTATGCGGGCCGTTGACGACGACGGTTACACCGTCGGTCCGGCCGTGGCCCAGGGACTGGGCATTGGATGCATCACCGAGGTCATCCGTCAGGAGATCACCGACGGCCGAATCCGTTGTCACCGGACCGTGGAAGGGGGCACCGTCGTCCTTGAAACCGACCTGCCGGCCCTGATCACTACCCAGCGGGGGATCAACGACCCCCGATTTACCGCCCTGTCGGGAATCATGAAGGCCAGAAAAAAAGAGATCCCGGTACGAAGCCTGGCCGAGATCGGCCTTTCCCCGAATTCCCTTCCCGCCGGTCGGAGCAACGTGGTGGCGTTGCGATATCCGCCGGAAAGAAAGGGCGGCCGATTCATCGACGGAGAGACCCCCCAGGAGCAGGCCAGGGAACTGGTGAGGCTATTGCACGAGGAGGCCAAGGCAATATAGTTTCCATCCATAAATGGCCTTTTTGCCCAGCCCGCCAAAGGCGGACAAGTCTCGGCGTCAATCGGCGCCATCGCTTGTGCGGCGTAGCCGGCTACGCCTCCGCGCAATGGCTTGATTGCCTTGACCTTGGACAAAAATTCACATTTATGGAATTGGAAACGCTTCGCAATGCCTTAAATGCCTAAAGTGCTTTAAATTAAGGAATTCTTCCATATCTCAGCTAAAACACGGAAAACGCTTCACAATGCCCACCCACGATAAAACGATTCGCGGATGGAAACGATAAGGAGTCCAGCATGACCCACGGCATTCTGATCATCACCGAACACGAAGACGGCGTTTTCAGGAAAGTTTCCCTGGAGGCCCTGGGGGAAGGGCGGCGTCTGGCCGACCAGGGAATGGGGCCGGTCACCGCCGTGGTGTTGGGCCATGGCATGGACGATCTGCCCGTAAAACTCCAGGGGCACGGCGCGGATCGGATTCTCGTGGGGGACCATCCAGCGCTTTTCCCCTATCTCGGCGACATCCATACCGATCTGCTGGCCCGTGTGGTGGAAACGGAAAATCCGGCCCTGATCCTCACCGGCGCCACCTCCCAGGGTCGGGACCTCTGCCCGCGCCTGGCCGCCCGGCTCCGTGCCCCCCTGGCCATGGACGTCCTGGCCCTGCGGCCCGAGATGTCCTCCCTGGTGGTAACCCGGGCCTTATACGGCGGCAAGGTCCTGGCCGACGTGGCCCTGACCGGCGCGGTCAACCTCGCGGCGCTGCGGCCCGGGGCCGTGGCCCTGAATCCAATATCGGAAATAGCAGCGGTGGACACCATCGGCATAGAGCCCGGTCCGACCCGACTACGGTTTGTGGAAAAGCACGCTGACGTGGCCCGCATCGACCTGACCGAGGCCGATGTCATCGTCTCCGGCGGCAACGGGATGGGAGGCGATGATTTCACCTTGCTGGAAGAACTGGCAGGCCTTCTGGGCGGTGCCGTCGGCGCCTCACGGTCGGCCGTGGACCAGGGCTGGCGCCCGGTGGCCGACCAGGTGGGCCAAACCGGCAAGGTGGTTACGCCCGGCCTCTACATCGCCTGCGGCATCTCAGGCGCCGTTCAGCACCTGGCCGGCATGCGTTCATCCAAGGTCATTGCAGCCGTGAACAGGGACCCCAACGCACCCATCTTTGCTCTGGCCGACTACGGTATCGTGGGCGATTTGAATGAGGTGATACCGGCCATTATCGAAGAGATCAAAGCGCTTAGACACCAGACACCGGGAGCCTGAAAGGAGCATCGAACCGACATGGGCGACAAGATTTACGATGTCATCATCGTGGGCGGCGGCATCATGGGATCATCCACCGCCTATTACCTGACCCGAGCCGACCATACCCTGAAGGTCGCCGTGGTGGAACGAGACCCGACTTACACCCGGGCCTCCACCACCCTTTCCATGGTCAACGCGCGGATCCAGTTCAGCCTGAAGCAGAACGTCGAGATCTCCCAATACGCCTTTGACGTCCTGGAAAATTTCGAAGAAGAGATGGTCGTCGACCATATGCAACCCAAGATCGCTTACCACCGGGAAGGCAACTTATTCCTATTGGACGAACCCGGCAAAAAGGCGGCGCTGGAAGCCCTGGCCCTTCAGCAGGGACTGGGGTGCCGGTCCCAATGGTGGTCCGTTGACGAAATCAGGGACCGCTACCCCCTCTACGCCCCGGAGGCCTATACCGGCGGCACCTTTGGTCCCGACGACGGTCATTTCGACGCCTATGCCGTGCTCATGGGATACAAGGCCAAGGCCCGCAGCCAGGGGGCGGTATACATGGAAGACGAAGTGGTCGACCTCCTCCGCGACGGTAAGCAGATCGCCGGCGTGGCCCTGGCCTCGGGTGAACGACTTTCCGCCGGATGCGTGGTCAACTGTGCCGGTGCCTGGGCCGCGGAAGTGGCCCGGAAAGCCGGCGTGAAGATTCCCGTCGACCCGGTCCGCCGCCAGTGCTTTGCCGTGGACACGGCCATCAAACCCCAGGGGCCGCTGCCCCTGACCATTCTCCCGTCGGGCTTTTATTTTCGCACCGAAGCCGGCGGCCTGGTGCTGGTGGGAAAATCCATGGCAGACGATACGGTGGGATACGATTTTACCTGGAACCAGAACCGGTTTTTGGACCACCTGTGGTTTGAACTGGCTGAATTTGTGCCGGCCTTCGAGTCCCTCAAGCTCGTCCGGGGCTGGGCCGGCCTCTATGCGGTCAACACCCTGGACGGCAACGCCATCCTCGGCCAGTGGCCGGAGCTAAAGGGTTTTTATCTGGCCAACGGGTTTTCCGGCCACGGACTTCAGCAGGGGCCGGCCGTGGGGCGCTACCTGTCCGAACTGATCACCGGCAGCAAGCTGACCCTGGACCTGTCCATTTTCGGCCCGGAACGGATTTTGGAGGGCAGTCCCCTGAGCGAGGGGGGCCTGGTCTAGTTTCCATCCATAAATGGCCTTTTTGCCCAATCTTCCGACTTCGCTCTTTGAGCTTCGCCAGGACAGGCGGCGTC
>JAEINQ010000042.1 GCA_016342285.1 Desulfobacterales bacterium | reverse complement strand
TACCATAATTGGGCCAAATTGAAGGAATTTTTTATATTTACAAAGAGTTAACAATTTTTAATAAGGGAACATCCGTTTGACCGACTGGACATTATAGCCCAGTTCAGACACCTCGACTGGTTTCACCACACAACCAACGATCTTGCACCCGGCCCCAGGGACCATGTTTCAGGAGGAGTAGATTAAGGAGGGAAGGCGATGATTCGAACTCGGCAAAGAGGCCGGGTTCATGCAACAGATACTGGAAAAAGGATGAATCTTTTCGGACCCAACGCCCCACACGATGGTGTCGGGTTAGAGGCTATTCGTCCAACACACCCCTCTTCAAAGGTAGCCACCAGGTGAATCCGAAGAGAAGGGTCATGGCAAAGGTCCATTCCGGTGTGAGGCCCTTTTGCCGCCCGATGGGCAGGGAAATCTTCAGTTCCAGGGGGTGGACAATGGCCCAGGCGAGCATAAGAACCCACCAGAGGATTTTCAGCCACTGGGTTTCGGAGAAAAATGCGGCGCCCACAAGGATGTATATCCACCCGGCCAAACTCCCGGCCTGAAGCATTTGCCAAAACTTTCGTTCCTTCATCGATTTTCTCCAAACCGTTCACATTTTTTTGCTCGCAAAAAAATCACCGGTCAAATTCCAGGCGCTTCCCAGCCGGGGCGGGGTCGACCTTGCCCTGGAAATACGCCAGGTGCCCGGAGACGATGGTGGCATCCACCGACGATCGAAAGGTCTGCCCCTCGAAGGGCGACCACCCGCATTTGTAAAGAATACCTTCCAGCTCGACCTGCCAGGGGCGGTCCGGGTCCACCAGAACGAGATCGGCCCAGTATCCTTCGCGAATGAACCCGCGATCACGTATTCCAAAAAGCCTGGCCGGGGCGTGGGCAGTTCTTTCGGCGATAAGTTCCAGGGAAAACCTTCCCTGGTGAACGTGTTCCAGCAGGCTGACCAAGGCGTGCTGGACCAGGGGCAAGCCCGAAGGGGATTGAAAATAGAGGACGTCTTTTTCTCCAAGTGTATGGGGGGCGTGGTCCGTTGCGATGACATCGATTCGGCCGTCGGCCACGGCATCAATCAGGGCGTCGCGATCAGCGGCGGTCTTGATGGCCGGATTGCATTTGATCCGGGCGCCGAGCCTTTCGTAGTCCGCATCGCAAAAGAAGAGGTGGTGGACGCATACCTCGGCGGTGATCTGCTTGCCCTCCACCGGACCGGGAGAGAAGAGTTCCATTTCCCGTGCCGTGGTCAAATGGAGCACATGCAGCCGGGTGCCGTGTTTTCTGGCCAGGTCCACGGCAAGAGAGGAGGAGGCAAAGCAGGCTTGGGCGCTTCGAATCCGGGAATGGCAGCGCATGGGCACGGCCTCGCCGTAGCGCTCGCGAAATGCGGCGGCGTTTTTCGCGATGATGCCGTCATCCTCGCAATGGGTGGCCACCAGCACCGGCGACCGGGAAAAAATCGCCTCCAGGGCGGCCGGATCGTCCACCAGCAGGTTTCCCGTGGAAGAGCCCATGAAGACCTTGACCCCGCAGACCGACGCCGAATCGACCCTTTCGATCTCTTCGATATTGTCGTTGGCGCCCCCGAGGTAAAAAGAATAATTGGCAAAGGCGCTTTTTGCGGCGACGGCAAACTTTTCCGCCAGCCGTTCACCGGTGGTGGTGGCCGGCACGGTATTGGGCATTTCCATGAAGCTGGTGATCCCACCGGCCACGGCCGCCCGGGATTCGGAAGAAATATCCCCCTTGCGGGTCAGGCCCGGCTCCCGGAAATGGACCTGGTCGTCGATCATGCCGGGCAGGAGCACCCGGCCGGCGGCCTCAATGCGAATGTCGGCATCACGCCGGGAAAGATCACCGCCGATGGCCTCGATCCGGCCATTTGCCACCAGGACGTCGCTATTTTGAATCTTCCCTTCGTTGACGATTCGGGCATCGGTAACCAGGATCCGTTTCATGGTGCCCCCCTTCCGTTACGATCTATGACCTCAATCGTCTCAATGCGCATCACTGAATCCCGGTACACTCGACGACAGTCTGTCGGGTTGCTTTCAAACGCCAGTGCAGACTCGAAAGGCTGCAATTGCAATCATACCCGTATTCACCACGAAGGCCATCAATTTAGTCTGTTACCTTTATGCATTGTGTGCCTTTGTGGCAACATCAGATCCCTTTAAGATCGCACGTACTTCTTCTCCCCCATGCCGAAAAACCCGTCAAGACAAAGCTCTTCACCATCGGCCCGGATGAATCCCGCAAAGCTCCCGTAGGGACCGTAGTAGTCACTCTTGATCACCAGGGCGTTGATCTTCACGGTGCCGGGGTATTGAGGCGTAAAGACCAGATCCACCTGCCCGTAATCATCTTGAACGGTCCACGGGCTGTCCACGCCCTGGGGCCGCGTCACATGAATGGGCGGCAGGACCAGACAGCGGTTGTCGATCCACAAACAGTTTTCGTTGTACCGGTGGTGATCCAGAACCTGGTTGTCGGTGAAGTTAAAGCCGACCCGGCGTCCCCGCGCGTCAAAACCGGCCGCGGTGACCCAGTCGTAACGCATGGCGTAGGGATAATACCCCTTATGGTCGTCCAGGATCATGAAGCTGTCCGAAGAAGAGAAATCGATCTTGTCCCCGCCTAGGGCCAGATGCCCCTCCATGGGCATGAGGCATTTGTGGGAATACAATGCCCGGTTGGGACCGAAGGGCTGGCAAATCACCATGGGGGTCACCCGGCCCGGCACATGAAGGCCGGTAAAGCGACCCGTAACGTCGGGAAGGCCTTTTTGGGACCGGATGTTGACCTCGACCCCGATACGCCCGGCCTCAAGGTCGTTTTCAAAGGCAATGGAAAAATGCTTCCCTCGGTAAGCCGTTTCCGTGCCTGCCAGCGACGAGGCCACCCGGGCCGCCCAGGGGACGATCTTCCGTTCATAGAGAATCTTTTGCCGGTTTTTCCGGTCCACCAGGACAAACTGGGCCAGGCAGACGGTTTTGGCGTTGTAAACCACGGCCAGCATGAACCAGTCGGCGTTTCCCATCTGAACGGCCTGCCATTCCTTGAGCCGCAGGTGCTTGACCCATCGGGGCAGGGGCAGGCCCAGGGGGCTGTGGGCATCCAGGGGATTGACGATCTCAAAAGCGCTGTTGAAAGTTCCGAATGCAAACCTCCCCTTTGAGACCAACTGTTTCGGGGCAGGGAGCACCTCGCGCGAGTACGGGTCCATGTCGATCTCCGGTATAAGGTTTGATAGGATTGCTGTAATGATTCCGCAACACGGTTCGTCCTATGGGGCAGTCACCAGGCAGCCTGTAACAAGACACGGATATGGCGGTCACCGAACGTCACCATCAAGACCGGCATGGGCACACCATGTCGTGCCCCAGGTCACCCATGCACCTTCCCGGGATGAACCGTCTTAAATAAAGAGGATATTTTGTCGCCCGTAAAGGATAAAATCGGATTCGTGCACAATATCATGGAACACACAAAGATCGACCCGCAGTTCCTTGGATAGGCGTGCGGCAAAAGACGAGTATCGCTTGTCGGTGGGAAAGGGCGCCCATAACAACAACTTACCCCTGGCGGTTCAAGCACCGGAAGAAAGTGTTTTGCCCAGCGTTTCGTGAACCACGACCGCCAGTTCGCCCAGAGTGTAAGGCTTCTTGAGATACTGGCCGGCACCCAGGCGCTGGGCTTCGCGGACCCTCTCGGTCTCGGAATATCCGCTGGCGATCACCGCCTGTTGACCGGGGCAAAGGTCTAAAATGCGACGGTAGGTTTCCAGACCGTCCAGTCCCGGATCCATGATCATGTCCAGCAAAACCAGATCGACAGCGGTCTCCGCAACGAAATCGACCGCGGCCTCTCCGCTTGGCACGCAAAAAACAGTGTACCCCAGACGATTGAGCATGCCCGATGCAATCTCTCTCTGTTCGGCGACATCGTCCACCACGAGGACCCGTTTTCCCTTTCCCAACAGCCGTTGGATATCAACAGCGGACGCTTGTTGGGCAAGGGGGGTTCGGGTGACGGGAAAGTACAAGGTAAAGGTGGACCCGGCCTCCGGGTCACTGGTGACATCGATGTAACCGCCGCAATCTTTAACCGTACTCCAGATAACGGCCAAACCCAGCCCCGTACCGCTTCGACCCATGACCTTCTTGGTGTAAAACGGCTCGAAAATACGATCCAGGTCTTCGGCAGGCATACCGATACCGGTATCTTTCACCGAAAGCACCGCATAATCGCCTTCGGCAACCTGATCGTAGCCATTAAGGGGCGTGTCGAGATAACGGTTTTCGGTGGTAATCCGCATCTGCCCGCCGTCCGGCATAGCTTCCAGGGCGTTGGTGACCAGGTTCATGACAACGTTTGCCAGGTGAACGGGCACGGCACTGGTGTTCATCAACTTGCCGCCAAGGTCGGTCTCAATGCGGACCCCGTCGTGAAAAGAGACGCTTTTTTCAAATTCGGGGCTCTTGAGGTACTCTTCGACAATGCGGTTGAGGTTGACCACCGCCTTGGTGGTGACCCCCCTTCGTGCCAAAGACAACAGGTCCTGAACAATGGCCGAAGCCTTTTCGCCGGATTTACGGATGGTGTTGATGGGGCCGGCCAGGGGGCTTTGGGGCGGCAGATCCAATAAAATCAGTTCCGGGTAACTGACAATGCCCGAAAGCACATTGTTCAGGTCGTGGGCCACCCCGCCCGCCAAAAGACCGATGGCTTCCATTTTCTTGCCGCGCTGAACCCTGTTCTCAAGTTCCTGTCTGGTCTTCTCGGCAGCCGTGAGCTGGGAGATGTCCATCACCACGATCACTGCCCCCTGGTCACGATGGTCAGATGCCACGGGCCGGATTTGGACCATGCAGTCCAGTAATGAACCGTCTTTTCTTACGAGTTTGGTGCTGGGAATATCAATGCCCGCATTGGCGCCATTTTTGTAAAGACGCTGATCAATGTCTCCCATGCTGGACAGGTTCCGGGAGAAAAGGCTGACATTGCTGCCGATCAACTCATGGGGTTCGTACCCGGTGATCCGGGACAGGACGTCGTTGGCCCAGATAATCTCACGGTTGACCACATGGGAGATACCGACGGGAGAGGCCGCCAGAATGGTCTTTAAGGTCTCCTTGCTCTTTTTCAGATCTTCTTCTGCTTTGCCCACGGCCACAATAATATAATGGGACAAGAAGCTCAAAGTGATGAAGTTGACGACGATATTGATAATGTTGGCGCCCTCCAGAAACCTGGGACTCAACGGATAAAGCGGCATAGCAGACTGGAGATAGACGTGGAGCCCGACATAGGCGGCAATCAGCACCCCGACGCAGAAGATGTTCACCACCTTTCCCCAAGGTGCCATGAAAACAAACACCGCCAGACACAGGATGTAATAGTGAAATCCGGAGGCCCAGCCAAAGGCGACGGTGCATAGGATCGTGTGGATGCTCACCGTGGTGACCGAGATGGCAAAACCGATCCCCCGCCGACCCCGTGTGTTGAGAGTCAAACACAGGGCATCCATCCCGATGGCCAGAAGATTGTAAAAAAAGACCACCCGGGCCCCCAGCAGCCAGAAAATGGGGATGAATGCCGCGTGTCCGAAAAACTCATACAGATACATGGAGTTGCTGGTAAAATAGTACCGGTAATCCCTGGGCGTTGAATTCGGAGGCGGCTCAAGGAATCTCCGAATGGTTTTTATTGCGTATTGAAACATAAAAAAATATCTCTTCTGATGGTCTCATGTATGGCCCAAACAGGGGGGCATCGATTCCCGGCCTTTCTTAGGCCCTATAAAAAATGAACCCAAGCGACGGTATGTTTGCCAAAGATATAAGCATGAACCGTGCCGGAGATCCTTCAAAAAAAGGTTTTCTTGTTTTTTTAATTGATTTGTGAATACAGCCTGTTGGATGAATGGACATCGTCCCCGACAGGGACGGTGAAATAGCGGCAATGCCAAAAAGTTGACACCAAGTCTGTTTAACGGTCACCAACTTTCAAATTGAATCCGCTCTCAATATCTTGTACATGAATACAATGATTGAAAATCCCGTCGGCCCCCAAATTCCAAGTATTCTCGGAAGCATATCCAGGCAACTGAACAATCATAATGTGCCCTATGCACTGATCGGTGCCATGGCGCTGAGCATCTACGGTCTTTCCCGCTATACCTCCGATATCGACCTCATGTGCGATGCCGCTTCATGGCCCACCATTTCCCAGGGCATGTCAACGATCGGATTCGAATGCTTTCAAAAGGCCGATGCCTTTGCCCAATTCGATGCCGAGGGGGGCATCCTCGGACGCATCGACATCATGCTGATTGAAACGGACGAAGGCCGGGCCATGCTCGATCGCCGCGTCGTGGTGGCCGACGAACTTCTTGGCAGTCAGCCCGTGGCCCAACCCACCGACTTCCTAATCTTGAAACTGATGTCCATGGCCAACAACGCCCAACGAGAACCCGCTGACAGGGCAGACATCTCGGCCATTTTCCGGCTCAACGATGCCGGAATGATTCCCCGCCTATTCGAGCCACTGGACATCAACCGCCTGACCCAGTTTGCCGAACGCTTCGGCCAGCGGGCGGTTCTGGACGATTGCCTGAGGCGGCAAAAACCATGAAGAAACAAGCATTCAGCAAAATCGAAAACCGGATGGTGGCTGAACGCCGGATGATCTATGAAATGATCGAAGCGAGCATGGCCCTGGCAAAAAAAAAGGGGACGCATCCCATCACCGCAGGGTGCAGTTGTATCGCCTGCGCCAACCGGCGAAAAGCGTTGATCTACGGTTCACCGGCCGAGTGGAAACATAGGCTTTAGCATATCATGTCAATATAGCTCATATCCATTGACAGCCGCCTATAAATGCGTAAAATATGATTATCATATTTTACAGGAGTGTAGCGATGGAAAAACATATATCCGCCACGGAAGCGGTTCGATCATTCTCGGAAATATTGAACACGATTTCATTCAATGGCACCCATTATGTGATCGAAAGAAACGGAAAGCCTATCGTTTCAATGAGGCCGGTTTCCCAAACAAATCGGGCAAAGACCCTCAAAGAGCTCAAATCCATTGTCGAGAACCTTCCAGACCTTGGAGAAGAAGCAGAGGCATTTGCTTTTGACCTTCAAGGGGCCGCCGACTCCCAGCCCCCGCTTCCGGAGAACGATTTATGGGCGTAATCCTGGACACAAGCGTTATCATCGAGATCGAGAGGGGAAAGAGGCATCTTGATGACTGGGTTGTCGGGAAAGAAAATGAGCTTTTTGGGTTGAGCGTGATTTCCGTGGCGGAACTCCTGCATGGCGTTCACGGGGCGGATTCCACCCAGAGACGATTAAAACGGAGCGCCTTTGTTGAAAAGGTGATTGAACTGTTCCCCACCTACCCGTTCGATATTTCCACAGCAAGAATCTATTCGGAGCTATGGGCCGACCTGGCCAAAAGAGGGATTCGGATCGGCGCCCATGACCTGATGATCGGAGCAACCGCCCTGTCTCTCGGTTTTTCGGTGGTCACCTGCAACGCCCGGCATTTTTCCCGAATCGATGGTCTATCGGTAATGCATTGGACCGATAATATTAAATGATGATCACCTTATCGGCCAGTTGCATGGCGGTGACGATGTCGAGCATATTGGTGGTCTCGCCCACCTGTTTTTCGTCCAGAAGATCGAAATGGTCCAGGCAGGTGCCGCAGACCAGGATTTTCAGACCAGCATCTTCGTATGCCCGCAGATCGTCCAGTACCTCCGAGCCCGTAATGGCCAGTTTCACCCCGTTGTTGACAAAAACCAGCCGCCACAGCTCACGCCCCATCTCTTTGAGGGTACGGATGTAACTGATCATCAGCTTCAGCCCCAGGTCGTCGTCGCCAAAACCCATGCGGTCCGTGGCGCACATCACCATGATCTTTTCCTCACCGGCGGCCGTCTCGGTGGGTATTTCGGGTCGGACTCCCGTCCCGAGGGTACACCGCCCCACGATGAGGTGATCGCTCCCGCGTTGCTCGTGGGTCGTCTCGAACCCCTGGGATTCCAAAAACCGCTGAACATTCTGCTGGGAAGCGGTATTGTCCACCACCACTGTTACGCAATCCGGATTTTCTTCCTGCAATGCCGCCTTGGTTTGTAGAACAGGTCCCGGACAGGCCAGTCCCCGTGCATCGATCTCTTTCATGGCATATCTCCTGATCTCTGTTTATGAACCACGAATTCACACCAATCAACACGAATATGCTTTTGTGACTTTTTTTGTTTTATTGGTGTTTATTCGTGTCCATTGGTGGTTCGCTTGTTTTAACCACCCTCACGCCACCCATATCCTCTCTTCCGGACCGTTCGATACCTCTCCGATCTGCGCGACATCATCGACACCCGCATCATTCAGGGCCGTCACCAGTTCGTCGGCCTGGTCCCCGCGCACACCGATCAGCAGCCCCCCTGAGGTCTGGGGATCAAACAGCACGTCCTGGACGGATCGCGACACCGTATCTGCAACGGTGACCATTGATTCGCGAAATTCCCTGTTTTTATAAGCCCCGGCCGGAATGAGCCCCATGGAAGCAAAATCCAGGGCCTCTCCGATCATCGGCAACTGGCCGGAAAAGATCCGAACACCCACACCGGACCCGCACACCATCTCGGCCAGGTGGCCAAGCAGTCCGAATCCGGTCACGTCGGTGCAGGCCCCCACATCAAAGCGGACCATGGTATCGGCGGCGCGGCGATTGAGCATTGCCATGAGGCGGGTGACCCGGTCGGTGAGTTCCGGCGACGCCAGCCCCGCCTTGATGGCGGTGTTGACGATTCCCGTACCCAGCGGTTTGGTCAACACCAGCCGGTCGCCCGGTCGCAGGTTTTTTTTGGTCAGCACCCGCCGCGGATGGACAAATCCAGTGACGGAGAGTCCGTATTTTAACTCCTTATCTTCAACGCTGTGCCCGCCCAGAAGCACCACGCCGGCTTCGGTCAACTTGTCGAGCCCGCCCTGGATGATTTCCCGCAGCACCGACAAGTCCATCTCCTTGACCGGAAAGGCCACCAGATTCATGGCGGTCTTGGGGGTTCCGCCCATGGCGTAGACATCGCTTAAGGCATTGGCAGCGGCAATCTGACCGAACCCGTACGGATCATCCACAATGGGGGTAAAAAAATCCACGGTCTGGATCAGGGCCAGGTCGTCGGAGACCTTATAGACCCCGGCATCATCCGCCCGTTCCAGTCCCACCATGACATTTTCATCGGTGGGAAACACCATGCCGCAAAGCGCCTTGTCCAGGTCCCCCGGAGCCAGTTTGGACGCTCATCCGGCTCCGGCGACCGTTTCAGTCAGCCGTATGGTCTTGGTCTCTCCCATGGGTCTTCTCCTTTTGGTATTCATTTAGCACGGCAAACAATGCCTGGGGAATTTTTTCAATCAGCGCCGCCACCTGAGTGGCGGGCGTCGCACCGGCATAGCAACCGGTCCAGCGATTGGCCTTGGCAGCCAGACCCGCCGCTTCCGCCAGTTGATAGCCGGCCCCGCACAAGACCGAAAGAATGCCGGTCAGGGTATCACCCGTACCGCCGATGGCCTCCATGGCAGCGCAGGACGGATGATTCACGATTTCAACGATTTGCTTTTCATTGGCGATATGGTCTGATTTCCCTTTTACCAAAAGATGACCGGCGGCGTTTTGGTGCTGGTAAGCCCGCCGGATCAACTCGGCCACGTTGTGGTCCTGGTGTAAAATAAACCCCCGGGTGTAAAACGGATGCGGGGCCATTTCATCCGCCAAAAATGCCAGTTCCCCGGCATCCGGAGTAAACAAGTCATAGCTGCCGCCTTGTCCACTCATCTTTGCGGCATACATGAATCCGGCATCGGCAATCAGGATCGGCCGCCGGGCCATGGCTTCGACGGCAAACAACACCCGGTTGTGCCAATCCACGTCCGGTTGGAGATAATGAAAGGTCATCACCTGAAAATCAAATTCCGACAAATGCCGCACCAGGAATTGATACAATCGGCGGCTGCCATCCCCCCTGCCGATGTCTCCGACCAAGAAGGCATAAATCTCCGGGCCGTGAATGCATTGGCCAGCCATTACCGCGGCCGCCAACAGCGCGGGAGTTCCCCGGTTGACCGGCACCTCCCGGCCACCGATGGTCAGATGAGCACCGGAAAGCCTGACCGGCCCATGGGTCAAGGGGAACGCCGAATCGGGTACGGTACCAATTATGGCAAGCATTTCTTGCGCAACTCCTCGTATGCAAGTTCGAGGGCATACCCGCAGAGGGTATGCCCCAGATCCCTTGGCCGGGGAGCCTGTGCCAATTTTTTCCCCACCATTTCCTGGGCTAAAAAAGGCACGTCCGGACACCCGCCGCCTGAAATATTCACAATTTCAAAATTCTTTTTGGCGACGGTGATTTTCATATTAGCCGCCCTCACCATGATATGATCACCAAAATCCTGGGTATGAAAGAGGCTGACGGGTTCCAGCAAAGGGGCCGTCACCGGCACCACCTGAAGGGAAGGAATATCTGCGTTGGCAAGCTCCCGCAGAATATTTAATTCCTCGATCAACGGAAATTCAATAACCAGATCGCATCCGGTTTGAATCTCCGGCGGCGGCCCCATGACCCGCACAGACCAGCCGGATTTTTTAAGGACATTTTCAGCCTGAATGACGTCACTGGTATTTTCAAAAACCAGAATTCCTCGATCGGCTGACTTCTTCCGGCCCTTTTTCTGGCGATCCGGTTCCTGTTTTCTCAAAAAACCAAGCACGGCTTAACCCTTTGTCAGGGCAATGCGATACCCTTCTCCGTCAGGGGAGACGTCATCGACCCGGCAGCCTTGGCTTTCGGCGGCCCGCATCACGTTTTCCTTGGATGTATCGGTATCCACCAGGACGATCATCTCATTGTCCGACCCTGTTTTAATCTCATCCAATGTCAAAATCACCGGCTGGGGGCAGGAGAGCCCTCTCGCATCAACAGTTTTTGCCATGTTGTGCCTCCTTATGTAACTTTTCTTCTCATGGTAAGCCCGATAAACAGACAAACCAAAATCCCGATAATAACGGCAGCGATACCGTGGGGGCCCACGCCCTTGGGCGAGCTTGCCAGCCCGAAGTTATGGGCAAATCCGGCACCCACGATCATGCCCATCACAAAGACCGCCGCATCCCCATCCCCTTCGCCGGAGAGAAAAAGCTGTCTTCCGGGGCATCCGCCGGCCAGGGCAAACGCAAGACCGGCCAGGGTCATGCCGAAAAAATTCCAGAGATGCATGGTATGGGCCACGGGCTGGCCGGAAAATCCGGGCTTGAACTGGCCCAAAACCAAATTGGCCAAAAAGGCAAAGGCGGCCAGACTGACAAAACCGGTCAGCAGGTGCATCTGTCCGAACAAAACCGCGTCCCGAATGGCGCCCATGGTACAAAACCGGCTGCGCTGGGCAATAAAACCGATACCGAGCCCCACTATCAAAGCCAACAACAGGGGGGCATGCATGGCACCGGGACCTTTTGCGCTGTAAAAGAGCACACCGCTCTTTCCCTCTCCCTGAACCTGGGGGAAAACGAGCATCAACAACAAAAACCCCACCATGATCAGCGGCAGCATCCATCCAACGCTGGCGTGGGTGGTCTGGGTGCGGCCCAGGGTGTACCCGTTTTTAAGAAAAAGGGTGCCGATCCAGATACCGAACGTCAGCCCCAACAAACCGAGGATGGCATTGCCATCACCACCGGCCAGCCGCAGCACGGCCCGCCAGGGGCATCCCAGAAAGACCAGGGCACCGATCATGGCAAAGGCGCCCAGCACGAACCGGACGATGGGGGCCGACCCGACCCGGGGCCGATACTCCTTGAAAATATAGGCGGCGATCATCGACCCGAGCACAAAACCGATGATCTCAGGACGGATATACTGCACCACCGCGGCCCGGTGAAGACCCAGGGCACCAGCAATGTCCCGCTCAAAACAGGCCACGCAAATGCCCATGTTTCCCGGATTGCCCAGCTTCTGCAACACCGCGGCCAGAATGCCGATAACCGCACCGACCCCGATGATCCCCCATCTCGTGGCAAAAAGGTTTTTCCCCTTCATCAATGTTCCCTCCTTTTCTTCCTTTTCAAGTCAGCGTTACCCGGCAAAGGGGCAGGACAGTTCACCGGCATGATAGACGTGGGCCTCACCGCAAAAAGGACAGGGCTCGTCCAGCACCACCTTTGCATCCAGGGTCTTGTTGCCGGCCGCATCAATGACAACGCCCCTGTTTTCCACAATGGTAAATGCGGCGGTTTCAAATGTCCTGTTCCGGTTCGGACAAACAAAGAGAAATTCCATGGCTGCCTTTTCTTTGCGATCCTTGACGTAATGAAGCACCCTTTTGGCAGGTTCGTCATCATGGCCGTCATTCATTAATGGAGCGATATCCATCGATGTTTTTCCTTCCGGTGAAAAAAGGGCCGGACACTTGTCTGCCACCGGCCGCGCCGCTTCCCGGGCGCCGACCCTTTCCGGATCGCCGGGGATCGGCAAAATACTAGCGCAACTGTTCGATAAAGGCCTCGACCCGGGTCTTGATCTGGCCCATGTCGGCCATGCTGTAATCGGTTTCGAGGCGCAGGCAGGGAATCCCCTTCTCCTTCAGGGCCGTTTCCACCGGCATGGACTCCATCAGATAAGGCTGGCAGAACTGCAACCCGTAGTGGATCACCCCGTCGGCCTTGTAGGCTCCGACCATTTCTTCGATATGGGCCAGACGCTCCGGGTTGGGGGTGAAAATAGCGCAGTCCACCTGGAAATAGCGGTCCACGATGGCCGCCATCATCTCTTCCACGGTCTCGCCCGATGCATCGGTGAGGTTACGGGTGCCGCGCTCGCCCACGCAGGATTCCTCGCCCACAATCACCGCGCCGGAGGTCTCCACGATAAAGGGGAGCTTCCAGTTGGGCACGGCCTGGGGACAGCCGGACACGAGGATCCGGGGCGTCTTCTCGGCAAAAACACCCTTTCTCTCGGCAATCCGCTGCTCCAGTTCGTCACAAACCTTATGGACCGATTCGGTGAACCGGGCCGGGTTGTCGTAGAAGAAAACCTGGTTGGCCAGCAAGGCATCAAGACCGGAAATGGGCGCGGGGTCGGCCTTTCGAAGGGTCGTCAGGCGATGAATGGCGGCCCGTTTGGCGTTGACCGTCTGAATGGCCTGCTTCAATGATTCGGTTGTGATGGCAACGCCGGTGAGTTCTTCCACCGCCGCCTTGAAACGGAAATATTCCGATCTCAATAGAGATTTGCCCTGATCGGACTTGACCTGTGGCAGGTCCATCAAGTAGAGGTTTTCAACCAGATGCCCCAAGGTTTCATAGGCTTTTTTCTTGCCGTCGCAGGTGTTCTCGCCGACAACCATGTCGGCACTTTCAAGGTAGGGACAGACCTTACCGAGCTTGAACCCAAAGGACGACTTGATCAGGGCGCAGGTGTTCCGGGGCAGGATTTTCTCGACCTCGTCCATGGCAAAATCCGCCCCGGAGCAGAGCCCGACCAGGGTTGCATTGGCGGCCAGTGTGATCTCCTCGGGCACGAAAACGCAATACGACCCGATGATCTTCCGGCCCACTTTCTTTTCATCGACAAGCTCCTGAATGCGCAGGCCGTGGACTTCGGCCATGACAAAATCGAAATAGGCCATCGACTCGGGCCGGTTTTCCTGGCCCAGGTAGATGTCGTGATACCCCTGTCCCAACACCCCCAGCAGGGCGTTGTGGGCGTCCAGGTCCAATCCCAGTCCTTTCCACATGTCGGTGTAGTCTTGGCTCATGAAAGACTCCTTTGCGGTGGTGTGATGGCCGGCTATCGATTCAATCCAAAGCGGCGTTTCCGGGTGCGGGTTTCGCTGCATGGCGTCGGCATCGGTCTTCGGGGGGATAGCGGGCTCAGGGAAGGGACGGGTCGAGCGGTCCAGATAATGATCCCCATCGCTGCCTGCCCCGGGCAGTGCCGGCTGCGGGCCGTCAGGTAAATCCGCGACGGTAAATCATGACTTTCCTCTGGATCTGCGTATGAATGTATGAATGGCGGCTCTTTCCGAGTAACTGTTCACGGGGTTGAAAGGATACGAAGTTTCATACCCTCGCACTGTAAGCGTTTACAGGGTGCCGTAGATGCAAGGCGCCGGGCATGCAGACGTACTCTATTGTACTTCAAATGCCCGGGAACAAAGCAGATGCGGTGCCCTGTGAACGCTTACCTTTCCGAATTCATTAGCGGCCGGGTGGACCAAAGTCAAAGCGATAATCTCGATGGCGAAACCTCCAGCCATTGACCTTGTCTATGCCCGCCATCAAAGCGCGTTACCCCGTGAAAGACAGGATCGCCCCATACGGTCATCCCTGGGAAGGGGGAAACCCGATTGAGCCGATCAGCGCTGAAATCAATGGCACAGGTCAAATTCCGTCTTGACTTTGAATGGCGCCGGGAATAAAGTTCGTATACGAAGGAGTTAACCATGGCGGATCTGCCCCCCAACATACCGGACTGCACCATTTTCCTGCTGGCCAAGGCCTACCAGAAGGCCCACGGGGATTTTCAAAAACGCCTGCGCCCCTTCGGCCTGACCAATCTGCAGCACCTGGTACTCGAAGCCCTGTGGTACCAGACGGGCTTCACCGCAGCGGAACTGGGAAAATTCCTGGTGCTGGACAAGGCGACCCTGTCGGGGGTCTTGGACCGCATGAGCGACGCCGGCTGGATCGAAAAAAAGCCGGACCCCGATGACCGTCGGGTGGTGCGGCTCTGTCCGTCGCAAAAGGCCGAAAAGATGAAAGAGCCCCTGATCGAACTTCGAAAGACGGCCAACGACGACCTGCTGTCGGTCTTTCCCATAGAGGAGCAGATGCTGCTCAAACGGTTTTTGCGCGACCTGATGTGACCGGAAACCGGATCGGTTTTTTATCGATCGTTCGTATACATACCGATAAAAATGGATGTTTCATTTAACAATGAAGGGACCGAGGATTCGAGGTGTCAAGGGTTCGAGTGAAAGAAAACCTTCAATCCGGTGAATTCGAATCGATCAAAGGGTTTGGGCTGCAATCCGGCCGTGAGGATATAAAAAAGCGCCGAATCAAACAAATTGTGCATCAAGTTATCGCAGGGGCTCCTTGACCCCTCGAACCCTTGATATATCAAATGGCAATGATGAAACGATTAATCGTTTTGAAATAACAACGCGGTTAATACAATACAGAAGGAGAACAACAATGATTCTGCTCAATCCGAAAAAGGAAAAATTTGACCACCTCGATCCGCGCTCCCGCGAGATCATGGAAAAGACCATCGAATTTTTCGAAACCAAGGGGAAGGGAAAGCTCAAGCAGGACTACAACGATCGGGTCTGGTACGCCGATTTTCTCGACTTCGTCAAAGAGAACCGGATATTTGCCGACCTGCTCACCCCCACGGCTTACGCCACCGGCGCCGAGGGACGATGGGATACATCGAGGATATGCGATTTCAACGAAATTTTAGGCTTTTACGGACTCGCCTACTGGTACACGTGGCAGGTCACCATCCTCGGCCTGGGCCCGATCTGGATGAGCCCCAACGAGGCAATCAAGAAACGGACCGCCAAAATGCTTGAAAACGGCGGCATCTTCGCCTTCGGCCTGTCGGAAAAGGCCCACGGCGCGGACCTGTATTCATCGGAGATGTCCCTGACGCCCCTGGACAAAGGCAAATACGTGGCTGACGGGGGCAAGTACTACATCGGAAACGCCAACGAAGCCGCCATCGTCTCCACCTTCGGCAAGAATTCAGAGACCGACGAATACGTCTTTTTCGCCGCCGACCCCAAACACGAGAATTATGATTTGGTGAAAAACGTGGTGGACTGGCAGAGCTATGTGGCCGAGTACGCCTTAAACGGCTATCCGATCACCGAAGCCGATATCCTCTCTACCGGCCGCGACGCCTGGGACAGCGCCCTGAACACCATCAACGTGGGCAAGTTCAACCTGGGCTGGGCCTCCATCGGCATCGCCACCCACGCCTTCTATGAAGCCATCACCCATGCGGCCCACCGCAACCTCTACGGCAAATTCGTTACTGACTTTCCCCATATTCAACAGATCTTCGTGGACGCCTACACCCGCCTGGCCGCCATGAAACTGTTCGCCCGACGGGCCACCGATTACATGCGCAGCGCCTCAGCCGAGGACCGGCGTTACCTGCTCTACAACCCCATGGTCAAGATGAAGGTCACCACCCAGGGCGAAGAGGTCATCAACCTGCTCTGGGACGTCATCGCCGCCCGGGGATTTGAAAAGGACGTCTATTTCGAAAATGCCGCCAAGGACATTCGGGCCCTGCCCAAACTGGAAGGGACCGTCCACGTCAACATGGCGCTGATCATCAAGTTCATGGCCAACTTTTTCTTCAACCCGGCCGAATTCCCGGTGATCCCCAAACGAAACGACGCGGCAAACGACGATTTCCTCTTCAGCCAGGGACCCACACGGGGCCTGGGCAAGATCCAGTTCCATGACTTTGCCATCGCCTACGACAGCATTGATCTGGCCAACGCCAACATTTTTAAAACGCAGGTCGCCGTGTTAAAGGAGTTTCTCGTCACCGCCACGCCTGACAAAGACCAGGCCAAGGACATCGACTTCCTATTGAGCCTCGGCGAACTCTTTACCCTCGTGGCCTACGGCCAACTCATCATCGAAGAAGCCGCCTTGGAAAAGATCGATGACGCCATCGTGGATCAGATCTTCGACTTCATGGTCCGCGATTTTTCCAAGTACGCCCTGCAGATCTATTCCAAACCGAGCAGCACCGAGATCCAGCGGGAGCTGTGCATGAAAATGATCGCCAAGCCGGCGGTGAATCCGGAACGGTTTCAAAGCGTGTGGCAGCAGTACGTCTACTCTCTCACCGACACCTACGAGATGAACCCCTGATGAATTTTCTGTTCGAAAATTCATATAAAAAAAGGAGAAGGGCCGATACGGCCCTTCTCCTTTTTTATTCAAGCGGCGAAGCCGCGCTTCATAAATTTGCGCAGCAAATTTATCGGGTAATCTTGAGCACCATGAAACCGGCGCCGCGGCGAAAAATAAACATTTTCACGTCTTCTTGCTCGCCGGTCCCGGAAATCGCCTTCTCGTAATCGGCCGTTGAACGGACCTCCTGGTGGTTGATCTCCCGAATGACGTCCCCGCGCATCACACCGGCCTTGTCCGCCGGGCTGCCGCGCTCAACCCGGACAACGATCACGCCGCCAGCCTCATCCATTTTGGACTGCCTGGCCATCTCCTCGTCCAGGGTCGCCACCTCCAGCCCGAGTTCGTCCTCAGTGACCCGTTTCGGTCGATGGGAGGCGATGGGTTCATCTTCACGCTTGGCGACTTTAACCGAAAACGTCTTTGTCTTTCCGTCGCGCAGCACCCGTATCTCGGCTTTGTCGCCGACGCGGACATCGGCAATCATGCCGGTCAGTTGCCGGCCGGTCTCGATCTTTTTGCCGTTTACCGTCAAGATGACATCCTTGGGCAAAATGCCGGCCTTGTCGGCCGGATCGCCTTCGAAAACGTCGGCAACCAGCACGCCTTTGCTATCTCCGAGACCATAGTATTCGGCCATCTCGCCGTTCATTTCTTGAATGGCCACGCCGATCCAACCCCGCGTCACCTCGCCCCGATCCTTGAGTTGCTCGATGACGCCCTTGGCCAGATTCACCGGCACCGCAAATCCGATCCCCTGGCCGCTGGAGATGATGGCCGTGTTGATGCCGATCACCTCTCCATCCATATTCACCAAAGGCCCGCCGCTGTTGCCGGGGTTGATGGAGGCATCGGTCTGAATAAAATCATCGTAGGGCCCGGCACCGATGACCCGGCCCTTGGCACTGACGATACCGGCGGTCACCGTCTGCTCGAGGCCGAAGGGGCTGCCGATGGCCATGACCCACTGGCCCACCTTGAGCCGGTCTGAATCGCCTAAAGGAACGGCCAACAAGTCTTTGGCCCCTTTGATCTTGATCAAGGCCAGGTCCGTGTTGGGATCCCGTCCGACGACCTCTGCATCGAAATCCTTGTCGTTTTTCAGCCGGACCTTGATCTGGTCAGCGTCCTCCACCACATGGTTGTTGGTCACGATATAGCCTTCGGAATCGATAATGAAACCGGAACCGAGGCCCTGCTGCTTGAAGTTGCGAGGCAGTTCATCGCCGAAAAAACGTTCGAAAAAATCGTGGAACGGGTCCTCTTTTCCCCCCGGGCTGCGATTGAAACGCCGAAAACCCGGCTCAGCCACCTTGGTCGTCTTGACCGTACGGATATTGACCACCGATGGGCTGACCTGCTCGGCGAGTTGGGTAAAGCTCTCCGGCACCATTTTGACCGGTGCCGCCACCACCCCCGGCGCCCAAGCCACAAGTATCAGGGCCATCATCCCCAGTACGGGCAAACATACAAAAAGCGTTCCCTTGACACGCGGTGTGTTCATATGCGGTTTCCTCCTCCTTCTCAATCGCTTCTCTGGCAGCCGGGTCGTGACGTCAATTTGAAACCGCCGGCCACGACCCCTGGGCGTTAATTTCTCACTCGGTTATATTTCTTTATCATCTTGTCAAATCAGACAGTTGCGACTTTCTGAATAGTAACACCGATTCGACCCCTGTCAAGCACCAAAAAATGGATCGAGGAAGGGCCGACAGGGGCGTCAACAAACCGGCGGTTTTTTCTCGAAGACAAACGCAAAGCGGCAGATTTTAGACAATGGCTCCAGGCCGGATGTTTCCTTAAATTAACGCAAAAGCTCGAATTAAAAAGAAATCATTTTGGGACAAAAGCGCTCGGAAGTGGTGGCACGGCCTTTGCATATGCTCTATACCAAAATCGCCTATTATCGATCCGCCCCAAGGCGGACAAGGAGGATTCACATGGCCATGCAAGACGTCGTTTTAACTTCGGGAATGCGGCAAAACCTGTTCAGCCTGCAAAACACCAGCAAACTTATGGACCGGACCGCCAGCCGTCTGAGTTCCGGGTTCAAGGTCCAGTCGGCCTTAGATGACCCCATCGCCTATTTTGCCGCTCAGGGACACACCCAGCGTGCCAGCGATCTGTCCCAACGGAAAGACGAGATGGGAGAGGCCATTCAGTCCATCAAGGCCTCCAATAACGGGATTGAGGCCATCGAAACCCTGATTGCCGCGGCCAAATCGACCGCCCAGTCCGCCCTGGCCATTGACTCCACCACCAACACCTCGGCCCAGGACTACAAAGACCGCAGTGCCCTGCTGGTCCAGTTCGAAGTCCTCCGTTCCCAGATCGACGAACTGGCTCAGGATTCGGGCTACAAGGGGATCAACTTTCTCGAATCGTCGACCCTGGTGGTGGAATTTTCCGAATCCTCGGGAGACTCGAGCCTGGAAGTCATCGGATTTGACGGTACCACCACCGGACTGGGCGTTGATTCCGGCGCCAATGTATGGGTCTCCGATGCGGATATCACCGGAGCCATCGCCGACCTGGATGCGGCCCGATCGACCCTCAGGTCCCGCTCCAAGGAGATGTCCAACGCCCTGAGCGCCATTACCACCCGTGAAGACTTCACCCAGAAAATGATCGACACCCTGCAGGAAGGGGCTGCCAATCTGGTCAATGCCGATATGAACGAAGAGAGCGCCAGCATGCTGATGTTGCAGACCCGCCAACAACTGGGAACCAGTTCCCTGAGCATGGCCTCCCAGGCTGCCCAGTCGGTCTTGAAACTATTCTAACCCAAGGCAAGAACCATTTCGGCGTGGACATGACGACGAATCGCATGGCCGCATGCGGCAGCCCTGCAATCCGGCTGTATGCGGCCTTTTCTTTTTGACACCCTCCCGTTTTTTTCCCATACTGATGAAAAACCCCTTCCCAACCAAAGGAACGCCATCACATGCCAGCCTCGGCCCCCATCATCGATATCGCTCCCCCGCATATTCTGGTAGTGGACGACGAAAAAGACATCATCGAACTGCTCTCAACAGCCATTGAGCGCGCCGGAATGACCTGTTCTACGGCAACCAGCGCCCGCGATGCCCTTGATATCATATCAAGAATCCCTGTTGACGTAGTGGTCACCGATATTCACATGCCTGAAATGAGCGGCATTGAACTGGGCCGGCGGATCAAGGCCTGCAGCAATGCCAACGTCATCGTCATGACCGGGCATGTCAAGGATTTTACCTACGAGGAAATCGTGGCCAAAGGGGCCAGCGACTTTCTCAAGAAACCGGTCCGGCTTAAGGAATTTATCGCCAGACTCAAGCGCGTGCTCGGCGAGAGGGGCACCCTGGCATCCCGGAACCGCGCCCTTACCGATCTCAAGCATAACCTGGAAAAATACCGGCTGGCCATGGACGGATTCGTCCAGGCCATGTCCCGGGCCGTTGAAATCCGGGACCCTTATACCGCCGGACATCAGCGCCGGGTGGCCAAACTGGCCGCTGCCATCGCTGAAAAAATCGGCCTCAGCCCCGACCGCATCCACGGCCTGCGACTGGCCGGCGCCATCCACGACATCGGCAAGATCGGCGTTCCCGCGGAGATTCTCTGCAAACCGGGCAAGCTAAACGAACTGGAATACGGCATCATCCAGCTTCATCCCAAAGTCGGATACAACATTCTCAAAGACATCGCTTTTCCCTGGCCCGTGGCCGAAATCGTCCTTCAGCACCATGAGCGCCTGGACGGCTCGGGATATCCCCAAGGCCTCCGGGGAGAGGCGATTTTGAAGGAGACACGGATTCTTTCGGTGGCCGACGTCTTTGAAACCATCGCCACCCACCGGCCCTACCGGCCGGCCCGCGGTCTGGATAAAGCCATGGAGGAACTCGAAACCAACAGCGGTATCCTCTACGACCCCGAGGCCGTATCGGCCTGCCAGGAGCTGTTTTCCGACAATCGGTTCTCCCTGGATTAAACCGACCCCGTCAACGACGTGGCCATGGTGAAGAAAAACCCAAGCTGAGCCATTGTCGAGATTGCCGCGGAACCAAGGAAGATGTTTTTCCGCAATCGTCCTTTATGCGGGAAAGCATCTGACACGGTAGGTGCGGCAAGATCGGCAATCCCAAAAAAGAATACCCGGCAAGTCGATGCCCGTGGACCGATGGTGGCTTTGGCGCGTTGCCAATGCCGAGCATGAAGGGGACATCAAAATTCATTCTTGACGAAAACGTTTCCGGACAATATATATCTAACGTTGATTCTTGACGATTGATCTAATGGAAAGCTGGATCCGGGCCACGGGACTGACCATCCACGAAGGCCGAACCGTTCGACCCAACAATGAGCCACCCCTGTAGCCATGGTAACATCGACTCAAACCAGTCTGGTGCCTTATCGGACGGGGTATGACATCATCATACCGCGCGGACCGGAACCGGTACACGCTGTCAAAACCCGAGACAAAGCCCTTTTCACCACCCGGGCCACCCCCTACATCCACCGCCGCGCCTACGCCTATACAGCCCCCAAAACTGATTTCGGCAATGTTTACAGTGCAACGGGCGCGCCTGCGGCCCTGGCCACAGACACCGTGGGCCGAATCATCGACATTCACGCCTGACCCCCGGCCGCGGCTTTACCCCTTCTTCAGTCCTTGTTTTCCCAATGATCAATATCCAACGGCCAGTTTCCAGAGTGAACATAAAAAAAACGGGGTCCACTGGGCAGACCCCGCTTTCTTTAGTACATGCACCCAAAAAGCAATCCGTGGATGGGCTCTATCTATTCGGCCACATCACGCATCAAAATACCCAACGCATTGGCAACCCCCTCACCATAAGCAGGATCTGCTTTCATGCAGTTGCTGATGTGGCGGATTTTGATCTTTTGGGGGGCGTCGCCCATGGCCCTGGCCGTATTTTCGAAGAGTGCCTTTTGCTGCTCGGTGCTCATCATACGGAACAGATTGCCCGGCTGAGAGTAATAGTCGTCACTGTCTTCTCGATGGTTCCAGTAATCCGCTGAGCCTTCAAGGCTAAGCGGCGGTTCACTGAAATCAGGCTGCTCCTGCCACTCACCATAGCTGTTCGGCTCATAACCAAGCGTGCCGCCGTAGTTGCCATCTACCCGCATGGCACCATCACGGGAATAGCCATGAACAGGACAACGGGCCTGGTTAACCGGAATCAGGTGATGATTGACACCCAAACGGTAACGTTGGGCGTCACCGTAGGAAAAAAGTCGGCCCTGCAACATTTTATCAGGGGAGAAACCAATTCCCGGGACAATATTGGTCGGATTAAATGCAGCTTGTTCGACCTCCGCAAAATAGTTTTCAGGATTTTTATTTAACTCGAGAACACCCACATCCATGAGCGGATAATCCCCGTGCGGCCAAACTTTGGTCAGATCGAACGGGTTAAACGGAAAGTTAGAAGCCTCTTTTTCCGGGACCACCTGAATTTTCATATCCCATTTCGGAAAATTTCCGTTCTCGATGCTTTCAAAAAGATCACGCTGGTTGCTCTCCCGATCCTTTGCAACAATTGCTTCGGCTTGTGCATCGGTGATATTTTTAATTCCCTGCTGGGTCTTAAAATGAAACTTAACCCAGAATCGTTCATTCCTCGCGTTAATCAAGCTGAATGTGTGACTGCCATAAGCGTTCATATGCCTGTATGATAAGGGGATGCCGCGTTCGCTCATGGTAATGGTGACCTGGTGCAGCGATTCCGGCAGTGAGGTCCAAAAGTCCCAGTTGTTGCGGGCACTGCGCATGTTGGTTTTTGGATCTCTTTTCACCGCGTGGTTGAGATCGGGAAATTTGATGGGATCCTTCAAGAAAAACACCGGCGTATTGTTGCCCACCAAATCCCAGTTGCCCTCTTCGGTATAAAACTTCATTGCCACACCGCGGATGTCGCGCTCAGCGTCGGCCGCCCCTCGTTCACCGGCAACCGTGGAAAAACGGAGGAACAGCTCGGTCTTCTTACCGACCTCTGAAAATATCTTTGCCCGGGTGTATGGGGTGATGTCATGGGTGACGGTAAAGGTGCCATAAGCACCCGAACCCTTTGCATGCATGCGGCGCTCGGGTATCACTTCACGGTCGAAGTGAGCGAGTTTCTCAAGGAACCAAGCGCTCTGAAGCAGCATCGGTCCACGTGGCCCTGCGGTCATAACGTTTTGATTGTCGGAAACCGGTGCCCCTGCCGATGTGGTCAGTTTTTTTTCATCGCTCATATTGCCTCCTTAAGGTTGAATTAGTTTCCATCCACAAGAAATGCAATTCGTGGATGGGCATGAATTAGGGTCGGTAAAGCCTCGATTCCGAAAAAACCCCCGCGTGGCCCTGGAACAGGTTCGGCATACCGGGACAGGAAGAAATCAACTTGGTCTGATTCTGCAATAAGGGCCGGAGGAAAGGGCCTGTCCAAACCATGGGACATGGGAGCAGGGATGGCAGATGGCGTCCGGGCCTTGCACGGCGCGGCGGTATTGTGTTGGACGCCCAGCTTAACGACAAATATATGCCCATCCAGCTTTTCATGGCAAGATATTTTCCCTCTTTCCATGCGGCTATAAAAATACTGCGTTTCATATAATAAATGTTATCATTTAGCATTTAAAAATTTTTCAGTCAGCCCGCTTGCGACAATTCGGGCAAACCCCGAAAAAATCGAGCCGATGATTCAGAATTTCAAAACCGGTCTCTTTGGCTACCTCGGCTGTCATGTCCTGCAAACTGGCCAGGTCCGGATCGATGATCGTCTTGCAGCGAATGCAGACCACATGGGGGTGCGGATACGGTTTGTTTCCGTCATATCGGTTGCTGCCATCGGGAAACCCCAGTTCCAGAACCTCCCCGAGGGATTTGATCAGCATGATGTTTCGATAGACCGTCGCCAGGCTCATGGTGGGAAAGGCATCCTGGAGCTGTTGGTAAATTCTCTCGACACTGGGATGCCCCTCGCTTTTGGCGAGGATCTTCGTGATGGCAAGCCGCTGGGGGGTCAGCTTGAGTTCGGCCTCCCGAAGCCTGCGGACAATGGTATCGTAACGGTCTGTGAACTCGGCCATGGTCGGTGAAAAACCTCGCTGGTGCAATCAAAGGATAATGGTTATTATCTAATCTTGATTCCCTGTAATGTCAATGGCCTTTTCCCCTGCTCGCGGGACGGCGGGGATATCGAACACAAGATCAATGGGCATCGGCCCAGGTGGGCCCGGTGTCAATATTGACCTTGAGCGGCACCTTCAGATCCCAGACCCCTTCCATGACCTGGGTTACCAGGAGACGGACCCGGTCCTCTTCTTCGGGCGGGACCTCGAAGAGAATTTCATCGTGCACCGACAAAAGCATGACCGAGCGAAGGTGGTTCCGGGCAAGTCCTTCGGCCACACGGATCATGGCCAGCTTGATCAGGTCGGCGGCGGTGCCCTGAATGGGGGTGTTGATGGCGATGCGCTCGGCAAACTGGCGCACCGTTCGGTTGGTGCTGTCGATGTCGGGCAGGGGCCGGATGCGGCCCAGCAGGGTGCTGGTCTGTTTGAGCCGGGCAGCATCGGCGATGGCCCGGTCCATGTAAGCCTTGACCCCGGCATACCGGGCAAAATAGTGGTCGATATAGGTCTGGGCCATCTTTCGGCTGATGTTGAGCTGCCGGGACAGTCCAAAGGCGCTCATGCCGTAGACGATGCCGAAGTTGATGGCCTTGGCCTGGCGCCGGAGTTCCGCATCCACAAAGGAGGGGAAGACCTCGAAAACCTCGGCGGCCGTCCGGGCATGAATATCTTCTCCCTTTTCAAAGGCGTCCATGAAAAGGGGGTCTTCGGAGCAATGGGCCAGAATGCGCAGTTCGATCTGGGAGTAGTCCGCCGACATCAGGATCCAGCCTGGCCGGGGGACAAAGGCACCACGGATCTGGCGCCCCTCTTCGGTACGCACCGGTATGTTCTGCAGATTGGGATCCGAACTGCTCAGCCGACCGGTGGCGGTCACTGTCTGGTTAAACGACGTATGGATCCGGCCGGTGTCCGGGTGAACCAGATCCAGAAGGGCATCGGTGTAGGTGGACTTGAGCTTGGCCAGGGTGCGGTGGCGAAGCACCAGGGCGGGTAGTTCATGCTGGTCGGCCAGGGCGGTAAGCACATCCACATCCGTGGAGTAACCGGTTTTCTTCTTGGTCTTCTTCTGGACGGGCAGGCCGAGTTTTTCAAAAAGGATGTGGCCCATCTGCTGGGAACTCTTGATGTTGAAGGTCTCCCCGGCCAGGGTGTAGATCTGCGCTTCGATGGTCTCCAGTTGTGCCTCAAAGGACTTGCTCAGCGCCCTCAGGCGATCGCTGTCCACGGCGATGCCGGCCATCTCCATGGCCATGAGTACCGGCACCAGGGGCATCTCCACGGAGGCAAACAGATTATCGAGACCCCGCTCCTCCAATAGGGGCATGAGAATGTCATGGGCCATAAGGGTCAGGTCCGCATCTTCACAGGCATAGGGCACGGCCTTTTCCATGGGGACCTGGTCAAAGGTGACGGCATCGCGCCCTTTGCCCGTCACGTCTTGATATTTGATGGTCTGGTGGTCCAGGTAGTCCAGGGCGATCTGATCCAGGCCATGGGCCCGTTTGGCGGGACTGATCAGGTAAGAGGCCAGCATGGTGTCCCGGGTGACGCCAGCCAGGGAGACCCCGTGGCGGGCCAGGACGATCCAGTCATACTTGATGTTCTGGCCGATCTTTTCCAGGGCAGGGTCTTCCAGGACCGGCTTGAGCCGGTCGATAACCGTTTCCAGGGGGAGTTGGCCGGCCACGACCAAAGGGTCGTGGCCACAGGGCACATACCAGGCCTCGTGGGGGGCCACGGCAAAGGAGAGCCCCACCAGGCGTGCCCGCATGGGATTGATGGCGGTGGTCTCCGTGTCCAGGGCAAAACGCCGGGCCGCCCGTAGCCGACCGATCAGTTCGTCCAGGTCGCCCGGGTTTAAGACGGCCCGATAATTTTTGCCACTCAAGTCCTGGACCGGGGGAAACGCCCGCTGAAGCTGTCTAAATTCCAGTTCGCCGAAAAGCGTGCCGAGCCCGTTTCGGTCCGGCGCTGGTAATTTAAAGGCCTCTGCATCAAAGACGGCCGGAGCGGCCGTGTCGATGGTCACCAGTTCACGGCTCAGCAGGGCCAGATCCTTGTTGGCGGCAAGCTTTTCGCGCTGCTTGGGCGACCGGATTTCTTCCAGCCGCTGGAAAAGGGTATCCATGCTGCCGAAGGTATGAATCAGGTCCAGGGCGGTTTTCGGACCGATCCCCGGCACACCGGGGATATTGTCCGCGCTGTCACCGGAAAGCCCCATGACATCGATGAGCTGGGCCGGTTCGACCCCGTAAATCTCCCGGATCTCCGCCATATCAAAGACCTTCTCCTTCATGGGGTCGTAAACCGTCGCCCGGTCGGTAACCAGCTGATGGAAATCCTTGTCTCCGGTCACCATCACCACGGAAAAGCCGGCTGCCTGGGCCTGAAGGGCCAGGGTCCCGATCAGATCATCCGCCTCGTAGCCGGACTGCTCCACCACCGGGATTCGAAGGCCTTCAACGATCTTTTTGACCCAGGGAATCTGGACGGCCAGGTCTTCGGGCATGGGGGGGCGGTTGGCCTTGTAGTCGGCATAGCGTTGGTGACGAAAGGTCGGCCCTTTGACGTCAAAACAGATGGCCATGTAAACCGGCGACCGCTCCTCCATGAGTTTGAGGATCATTCGGGCAAACCCAAAGGCCGCATTGGTAGGCAACCCCTTGGAATTGGTCAGGCTTCGAATGGCATGGTAGGCCCGGTATATATAGGCGCTGCCGTCAATCAGGTAAAAAGGAGGGTTGGTGTTCATTGTCTGTCCCCGGCGATCCGCAACCACGGATTCATTGGTAAAAACTCCATTTTTCACCACGAAGGACACGAAGAGCACGAAGGGTTATAATAATATATAATGATTTCAGCTTCGTGTACTTCGTTCTCTTCGTGGTTAATGAAAAAACTGGCATGTTTGTGGCTTTTTACGAAAGCATCAAGTCTCATATATAAAGAAAGATAGCGGCAATAGGCGCCGGCTTTCGGTTGACAGGCAATGCGGTCTGGATTAATTTCCGGCGCCACGGGGCCGCAAACGAAAACACGCGGCAAGCCCTACCATGATCGGTATCAAACGACAAGGTGGACCATGCCCGACCCACGGGAACGAAAGTCAGCCTACCGCGAAAAACGGCGTCGGGCTAGAGAGCGCCCCTGCGACTGCTGCGGGGCCACTCCCCCTTTTTGCTGGCAATGCCGAAAATGCGGATTCACCATCTGCACGGACTGCATGAATGAAAATGTCTGGGGCATGTCGTGCAACGGCATCACCTGGGAATGCCCGGACTGCGGGGGACAGAACGGGTTCGGGAATCAATAGGGCAGGTAGAAGGTTAAAGGCTGAAGACTGAAGTGAAAAGCGTCTCGCCGTAGCGCCCTTCAGCCTTCAGCCTTCCACCTTCAGCCTTCAGCCTTCAGTCTTCAGCCTTCAGCCTTCAGCCTCTTCCAATATCTCCCTGACCTGACAAAGGTGATCAATGTGGAAGTCGGCATCCAGGGAAGGGTCGGCATAGGCCACAAAGGGCATACCGGCGGCATGTGCCGCCATCTCATCCAGCTTGGAATCGCCGATATAAATCGCCTGCTCCGGGCCCAAGGAAAAGACATCGCAGACCCGTTGGAGGCAATCCGGAAAGGGTTTGGGTCGGGGCACGTCACTGGCACAGACCACCAGGTCAAAGACGTCGGTGAGCCCGTGGACCGCAAGAACCCGGTTCATGGTGTCGGTCCGGTTGGTGGCAATGGCTGTACGATAGGTGGGCCTGAGCCAGGCCAGCAGCGCCGTCAGGTCCGGCTCCATCTCCATGCGGTCGAGAAAGGGGAGGTAGCTGACCTGCCGGCGATAGGCCTGGGCCTGGGCCAGGGTTTTGGCGTCGGCAAAAAGATGGGCCAGGCTTTCGTCCACCGTATGCATATGGACAAAGGCAAACTGATCGTCGGTCAGGACCGGGCCATCAAAATGGGCCAGAATGGTGTTGTAATAGGCCGCATTGGACGCCCGGGTGTCGAACATGACCCCGTCGCAGTCAAACACCACCGCGGTGATCCGCTGCATGGCGCCTTTAGTTCGATTTTTGGCCACGGCCGAGGATGTGGCCATAGACGGCGATGGTGATTTTGGGTTTGATTTGGCTGTCGGTGGTGAGTTGGATGGTGTCATGATATCGCCCCGGACTGGTTTTGATGTTTTCCACGGCCAGCAGGTAGCCTCCAGATCCGTCCTGGCGCTCGCTGAGATCGTAACGGATGTTGCCGCCGTTGCCGGCGCTGATGCTGACGACCTTAAAGGGAAAACGTTTTTCCGGAACGATGGTCGTCTGGACCCGAATGTCGCTTCCGGCCTCGCCGCGCAACACCACCCGCGACGGTGAAATGGTGACGACCTGGTCCACGGGCCCGGTCACAATCAGGTTTTGCCTGGACCGGGCAGGATCATTGGTCACCACCTCAATGCTTTTTCGCAGGGTTTGACCGCCATAGCCGCTGGTGTTGACCTTGATGGTGATTTTTCCCTCGCCGCCGGCGGGGAGCTGTCTCGGGTACGAGACCGCCGTGCACCCTCAGCCGGTCTTGATCTGCTTGATCTGCAGTTCGGCGTTTCCGGTGTTTCGGATGACAAAGTCATGAACCACCTGGGTCCCTTCCACCACGGCGGGAAAAAGGTACCCTGTCTCCAGAAAAAGAGCCGCGGGGGCGGTCTCGGTTGGGTCAGTGGCCGCCTGCAAGGTCGGCGTCGCCAACAGGACGCAACTGACCAGCATCAGCAGCACCAGGATCGTCAGGGTCGCATTTCGCATGGGTTCTCCCTTTGAGTCTATATTTACAAATCGTGAACCGGGTCGGTCCGATGCGCCCACCTCCCGGCCTGTTGGTCAGGCAATGTCAATAGGTAATACCGCCGCGGCTGTCAAGGGCATTGGCCATTGCTGCCAACATAAGCACCGCCTCGGGGGTTTCAATACGGCCACGTATTTTGGGCGCGGTCAAAGTCAATTGGCTATGCCGTTTCATTTATCGTCCAATGCCTAAAATGCACTAAAGTGTGAAATGCTTAATCCGCCAAAAGAAAAGGCGGACAAGAGTTGTGGAGTCGCTTCGCTCCGGTTTTTAAAGCTATGAAATGGCAGAATTCCTTCATTTTAGGCAATTTAGGCATTTAAGGCATTTCGAACTGGAAGCGTCAGTATCCCAGCCCCTTCCAGGGGCAACCCAAAGCCGCGCCCTGTGTCACATGAACACAAAGGGATCCACATCCACCGCCACCCGCACGGCGCTGTGGGTAAATAGCGCTGAATGGGCGGTCATCACCTCCCGAAGAAAGCGGTGGACCGGCCTCGTGCCGTCACTTTTGAGCAGCACCTGCCAGCGGTACCGGCCGGCCACGCGGGACAGGGCCGCCTCAATGGGTCCCAGCACCGTCGTATGTCCCCCCTGCCCTGTGGCCAGTCGAAGGCAACACGATCCCAACGCCTGGGCATGGTCCCGGGTGCGGGCGGCATCCTTACCGGAAATCCGCAAAAGCACCAGCCGTGAAAAAGGCGGATAGCCCAGTTCCCGTCGATAGGCGACCTCTTTTTGGTAGAAACCGGGGAAATCCTGGTCCGTGGCCGATTGAATGCTGAAGTGCGAGGGGTTGTAGGTCTGGAGAATGACCCGTCCCGGCGCATCTCCCCGACCGGCACGTCCAGCCACCTGGGCCAGAAGCTGGAAGGTCCGTTCGCCGGCCCGAAAGTCCGGAAAATTCAGGGACAGGTCCGCACAGATCACACCCACCAGGGTAATATTGGGAAAGTCATGCCCCTTGGCCACCATCTGGGTGCCGATGAGAACATCGATGGTCCCCTTGTGCAGGCGTTTGAGCAAGGCGACCACGGCCCCCCGCCGCGTGGTGGTGTCCCGGTCCATCCGGGCCACCCGGGCTTCGGGGAACAAAGCGGATACGGCCGCCTCCACCTTTTCGGTGCCCAATCCCAAATTTCGCATCCGTTTCCCGCCGCAGGCCGGGCAGGGTGTCACCGATGGCAGACTGAACCCACAGTAATGGCAGCGGTAGGCGTTGGCCGACTGGTGCAGGGTCAGCGATATGTCGCAATGACGGCAGTTCAGGGCCTTTCCGCAATCCACGCATACCGGGTAACCGGCATATCCGCGCCGGTTTAAAAAGAGCAGGACCTGCTCGCCCCGCGCCAGGGTCCGGGTCATGGCATCGGTCAACTCGGGCGTCATAAACCGCCGGATACCGCGGGCATCACGGCTTTGGGTCAGATCCACCACGGTAATTTCGGGCATGGGCCGTTTCTCGACCCGTCGGGTGAGGCAAAGCGTCTTGAATTTTCCGGACCGGGCATTGGCAAAAGACTGAACCGACGGCGTGGCCGTGCCCAAGATCACCACGGCGCGGTTCTGCCGGCCACGTACCACGGCCAGATCCCGGGCATTGTACCGCAGACCGCCCTCCTGTTTGTAGGAACCGTCATGCTCCTCGTCCACGATCACCAGATCCAGGGAGGCAAACGGAGCAAAAATGGCCGACCGGGCACCGATGGCGATGGTCGCCTCGCCCCTCATGACCCGCAACCACTGATCGTAGCGCTCTCCCCGGGACAGGCCGCTGTGCAGCAGGGCGATGCCTGCCCCGAAACGCGCCTCGAACCGTCGTGCCATCTGGGAAATCAAGGCGATCTCCGGCACAAGCACCAGAACCCGCCCGCCGCGATCGATCACCGAGCGGGCCAGTTGCATATAGACTTCGGTCTTTCCACTGCCCGTCACGCCATGGAGAAGAAAAGTCTCAAAGCCGCCGCCCATGGCCGCCTGAACCTCCGCCACAACCTGACGCTGCTCGTCGTTGAGCCGATGGGGGCGGTCAGGCGCCACGGGTTCACCCAGGGGATCGCGATAGACCTGCCGTTGAAAGACGGTCAATTGCCCGCTCTTTGCCATGGCCCGCACCAGGCTGGCTGCCGTGGAAACGGTTCGGGTCAAAAGCCGCACCGGCATCGGCCCCTCGGCAATGACCCGGTCGAGAATGCCGCGGCGCGAAGCCGAAAGCCTCTTGCCCCGCGGCGGATCATCGGGCAGGGCGACCCAGCGTTCGGTATGGGGACGGACCCGGTCTCCGGACAACTGCCGGCTCTCGGCAACCCAGCCCCGCCTGACCAGGGTCATGGCCAGGGCCCGGGTACCTGAAGACGGGAGCTTTCGGACCAGGGCATTCATCTCCACCGGGCCGTCGGCCAAAAGGGCCATCAATGCGCCGGCATCAACGGCAACCTGTCCGCTACGGCCCTCAAGGCGCCCGGCTTCAGTCAGCGACAGGGTTCGCTGATCCCGCACGTTCAGCCCCCCGGGCAGGGCCGTCCGTATCACCTCTCCCAGGGGGTACAGGTAATAGGCCGACACCCACCGATACAAAGGGATCATCGATTCGGGAAACAGGGGTTCGGCATCCAGGACATCCACCACGGCAAGCACCTGGGAAAGTTGGGTCGCACCGTCGGCGCCGAGTACGTAACCGGTAACCCGCCGCCCGCCAAAAGGGACTAGCACGCGCTTGCCGGGCGTTGCCAGGGCCTGCAAGGCCTCGGGCACGCTGTAGGTAAAAGAGCCGTGAACCGGAAGCGCCACGGCCACCTCGATATGGGGTTGGGAATCGGTCATGGGAATGCACCAGGCGAGGGCAGTGCCAAGAATGCCACGCTCCGCTGCCCGGAAAGGGCTCTGGCAATCACCCCCCACGGGCCTGTGGCATGGGCCGAGGCCATGACCGGCAAGTCAAGGCGACCGAGAATGCCGGGCCGGTTCTGATCAACCATCTGTATTTTATAGAAAATAGTCAAATCCAATCTTTTTTTCCCCTTGACAGAACCCATGCTTTTTCTTAGGGTGGCGCGAGGGAACTGCCTGTCAAAACACGTTTTTTTATCAGATCCCCCATCTTCAGAAAGGCGGCACGGCCCTTCGAAGTATTACCCGAACGGGCCGCGTTTTCAACGGGTTTCTGGCAGCCCGGACCCAATACCACCGACTGCCGTCCCGTGGCAGAAACGCATTGACGGGCTAAGGTTGGCTGGACGTCCGCCTGCCTAGCGCGCCGGGAAGCGACACCCCACACTTTTAAGGAGGCACACATGAGAGCTTTCGTCAAACGCGTCATCGGAAGCCTGGTCGTTGCGGCGCTGGTCATCGTCCCACTCAGCACGACGGCCTTGGCGCAAAACCCCATACAAGTCACCGAGCCATCGGCTGAGTCCATGGCCGTCGATGTGATCGTGCTGCGTCCGTTGGGAATCATTTCCCTGGCTGCCGGAACCACGCTGTTTATCGCCTCCCTTCCCTTTTCCGCCCTGGGCGGAAATATGGATCAGGCCGCGGAAAAACTGGTGAAGGACCCGGCCAAATTCACATTCACCCGGAAACTGGGTGACCTTTAATGCATCATGGGAAGCCATGCCCTCAGGGCATGGTCGGAGTCAATTGGCGATGCCGAGACACCGATGCTGCAAGCGACTAAAGTCACTCCACACTGAACTGGGGCCAGTATCCCAGCCCCTTCAAGGGGCAAACCAAAGCCTGGTCCTCTGGGTCAGGATTCTTTACTCTGGTGGCAACACCCTTGACAGCCCCCCAATATATTGTATATAGGACGGGCCGATCAACTGCCGGGGGTGGTTTTGCCCAAAGCCGCACGAGCCTGGCCAGACCCTAAACCCTGTCCGCGGCAAAGGAGCCAGACGTGACCGTACAAGTCGTATCCCATCCGCTGATCAAGCATAAGCTTGGCCTCATGCGGGAAAACGATATCTCCACCAAGGATTTTAGAGCCCTGGCATCGGAGTTGGCCTGTTTTCTGACTTACGAAGCCACCAAAGACCTGGAAACCGAAAAGAAAACCATTCAAGGATGGGCCGGGCCGGTAGAGGTGGAACGCATCAAGGGGAAAAAGATCACCGTGGTGCCGATTCTCAGGGCCGGATTGGGAATGATGGACGGCGTCCTGGAACTGATCCCATCGGCGAGGGTCAGCGTGGTCGGTCTCTATCGAAACGAGGAGACCCTCAAGCCGGTCCGGTACTATGTCAAAATGACCAGCCAGATGGAGGAACGAATCGCCCTGATTTTAGACCCCATGCTGGCCACGGGCGGCACCCTGGTGGCCACCATCGACCTGCTCAAGGAGGCGGGTTGCCGCCAGATCAAAGGGATCTTTCTGGTGGCGGCACCCGAAGGGATACGGCACCTGGAAGCCACCCACCCGGACGTGGACTGTTACGTGGCGGGAGTGGATGAAAGACTCAATGAAAACGGTTATATCCTGCCAGGTCTCGGGGATGCTGGTGACAAAATTTTCGGCACCAAATAGCCCGGTTGTTGCAGGGCGATACAACAAACAATAGAAATCGGCGGGTTGTTTTGTCAGCCCGCCGTTTTTCATGTAAAAACGGTACAAACGTCTTTTCGTGTCCACCCCCCACACACGATTTTTAAGGAGGATTCATGGCCCAGGACAACCACTCGGATTACCATTTCACCGTCAAAGACAGCATTATCGGCGCCCAGATGCTCTTCGTGGCCTTTGGCGCCCTGGTGCTGGTGCCGCTATTGACCGGACTCAACCCCAATGTGGCCCTGTTCACCGCCGGCGTCGGCACCCTGATCTTTCAAGCCGTCACCGGTGGGCGGGTGCCGATCTTTCTGGCCTCCTCCTTTGCCTTCATCGCGCCCATCATCCACGGGGTCCAGACCTGGGGCATCCCCGGCACCATGTGCGGCCTGGCCGCCGCAGGGCTGCTCTATCTCGTTTTTAGCCTCTGTATCAAACTGTTCGGGTCCGGGTTTCTGCACCGCGTTCTGCCGCCGGTCGTCGTCGGTCCGGTGATCATGGTCATCGGCCTGGTACTGGCGCCGGTGGCCGTCCACATGGCCCTGGGCAGAACCGGGGATGGTTCCGCCTGGCTGGTGCCCCAAAAAACCGCCATGATCGTCGCCGGTGTCGCCCTGCTGACCACCATCGTCACGTCTCTGCTGGGAAAGGGGTGGTTTAAGCTGATCCCGATTCTCATCGGTGTTGCCGCCGGTTATCTGACGGCGTTGATTCTTGACGGCATCGGCATATCCGGATCGGTACAGGCTGCCTTTGATCCGGGGAATCTGAAAAACTTCACCGGCCCTGCCCTGGTCAATTTCAAGCCGCTGATGGATGCCCCCTGGTTTGCCATACCCGGCTTTGTGTTCCCGGAATTCAACCTTCAGGCGATTTTTTTCATCGTGCCGGTGGCCATTGCGCCGGCCATTGAACATTTCGGCGACGTTCTCGCCATCGGCGGCGTCACCGGAAAAGATTTCGTGAAAAATCCGGGCATTCATCGCACCATGCTCGGCGACGGCCTGGCCACGACCATGGCCTCAATGCTGGGCGGCCCGCCCAACACCACCTATTCTGAGGTCACCGGCGCCGTCACCCTGACCCGTGCCTTCAACCCCGCCATCATGACCTGGGCAGCCATCTTTGCCATCGCCCTGGCCTTTGTCGGCAAGATGGGGGCGCTGCTGCAGACCATCCCCGTGCCGGTCATGGGCGGCATCATGCTGCTTCTCTTCGGCGCCATCACCGTGGTGGGCCTCAATACCATGGTTCGCGCCGGAGACGACCTGACCGAAGCGCGCAACCTGTCCATCGTGGCACTGATTCTGGTCTGCGGCATCGGCGGCATGGCGATCTCCTTCGGCAAGTTCACCTTAGGCGGCATCGGCCTGTCCGGCATCCTCGGCGTGATCCTGAACCTGGTTCTTCCCAAATCGAAACCCCAATAGACAGTCGAAAACGTTCACCGGTCCGCTCCCCCGTCGGGTGGTGGCGGACCGGGTCCCACCCGCCCCCGGACGCCAGCTGCCTTGACAAACGCCTTCGACCCGATTTACCTATTGCCGACCTGCCCTGAAACCGCGCTTCGACAGCAATGCCCATGGACGGTGCAGACGCCGGGGAGATCAAAATGACCCTGAAAATCATGGTTTTCATCGATGGCAGCTGGCTCTTTCACAACCGGCAGCATATCACCGAAGTCTTTGATCTGGACGACTTCGAGATCGACTATGCCCGCATCCCCCGCATCATCGCCAGCCACATCGCCAACCACTTGAATACATCGGTGGATGTGGTCCGGACCCATTATTTCGGCTCCATCCCCGTCAACAAGCCCGGCTTTAATCCGACCAAACAGCAGATGTTCTTCAACTACCTGGCCGAGCGCTGCTTCTTTGAAACGGAGATCTACGACATCGACTTTCGCCATGACCCGTCCTCGCGGCCCAAGGAAAAATGCGTGGACATCGCCCTGGCGGCTTCTGTTCTCTACCATGCTGCCATTCCCCACGCCTACGACGTCGCCGTCCTGTTGGCCGGCGATTTGGACTACCTGCCCATGATCCGCCGGGTCCGCAGCCTGGGCAAACGCACCCTGCTGGTGGCCCTCAAGGAGATTGGCACCTATTTCCCGACCAGCAAAACCCTGTTGGAATCTCCCAACCTCTTTGATCTGCCCCATCTCTTCTTGGATGACAACCTTGAGGAGATCCGCCTGAAACGCACCAGCACGACCCGAAAGTGCGACAGTTGCAACAAAACCGAACGAACCACCTGGGCCGGAGATGTCTTTTACTGCACATCGTGTCGTAACCGTCACAACATGATGCGAAAGCGGACATGCGATACCTGCGGTAAAATCGAAGAAACCAACTGGACGGGCCAGTCCTTTTACTGCAACGAGTGCCGGGAGCAATATCGTCCTTCCAGGAGAGGAAGCACCGAAGAGCTTGAATTTGACTCAAAACCGCAGTAAAGGAGTTTCATGGAGCTGTCATGCCGGGATCTGGGCTTTCGATATGAAGGCGCGACGCATCCTGTCTTCGACCGACTCAGCCTGACCCTGACCGAACCCGGCTTTAACGCCATCTTCGGTCCCTCGGGGGTGGGTAAGACGACCTTCGCCAAAATCCTCATGGGCGCTGTTGACGGTTACCGGGGCAGCCTGACCATGGACGGCCTCACCCCATGCCTTTATGCCTACAACCTCGAACGGCTCCCTGGATGGTCCACCGTGGGGCGCCACCTGGATCGGATCTGCCCTACGGAGCGCCAGGGGCTGCTGACGGAACTCATCAGCCTGTTCGGCCTGGAAAAAATTCTCAATTCAAGGTTCGCCGAACTCTCTCTCGGACAAAAGAACCGTGCCAGCCTCATTCGCTACCTGCTTCAGGATTTCCGGCTTCTGATCATGGATGAAAGCCTGGCCAATGTCGATGAAGCCACCCGCCGACAGATTATCCTTCGCATCAAGGAAATCTTCGCCGATCGGCTTTTTCTCTACATTTCCCACAACCTCATGGAAGTGGCCACCTTCTGTAAGGAGGTGGTGGTCTTTCCCAGCAGCGACAAGCCTTCCGGCGCCAAGACCCTGCGTGGCCAGGACCTGGCCCTCGGCCGGAAGCTGGAGGCCTCTGCGCTGAATCAAACCATGCTGGAAATTGTCAATGCTGCTTAGACGAATCACCCAGTTTCTGATCATCTACGCACTGGGCATCGCCCTGTTGCTGGGGCTTAAGTACGTTCTGGGCCTCTCCAACTATGTCATCCCCGGCCCCGTGGAAATCTGGGCCACAACCGAAACGGTCTTCTCCCGGTACTGGGCCGACACCATAAACACCCTCACCGTGGCCATCGTCGGCCAGGTCATCTCCGTCGCCCTGGCCCTGTTGGTGGGCATCGTGGGGCGCCAGACCACCTGGTTCGGTTCCTTTGTCAAAGTGGCCGCCTATAATGTGCAGGCCTACCCCATCGTGGCCTTGGCTCCCATCATCTTCATCCTGCTGGGCGACGGCCTCATCCCGCGCCTGCTCATCGCAGCCATGATCTGCTATTTCCCCCTGCTTCTGGTGGTCATCGGCGTCATGAGCGAGCCGGTGGTCGACATCGAGCATTTCTACCGTATCACCGGCCGCATGCGCTGGCAGTTCGAGATCAAGATCCGCGCCTTTGAAAACCTCTCCAAACTCACCACGGTGGTCTCCGGCAGCGCCACCCTGGCCATGGCCGGTACCATCGTGGCCGAATTCATCGCTGCCAACGCAGGTATCGGTTACAGTATCCGCATCGCCTTGTATCAGAGCGATCTGGCCAAGATTCTCGTGGCCCTGTTTCTCATCGGCATATCCCTGTCAGTGTATCAGGGGCTTTTGGAATGGACCGGCGCGGCTGTGAAACGACGATGGACAGTGACCTAGTTTCCATCCATAAATGGCCTTTTTGCCCAATCTCGGCGTCAATCTTCGCCATTTCTTGTGCGGCGTAGCCAGCTACGCCTCCGCGCAATGGCTTGATTTCCTTGACCTTGGACAAAAATTCACATTTATGAATTGGAAACCCCTTTGTGGGTGCCCATCCACTCAAAAACCGGTTCGTGGATGGGCACGACTTAGCAACCACAGATGATGAACCACAGACGGAAAGCCTGTTGCCGCCTGAGAAGTGGCAACAGATATTTGCTTCCAGGGACCAAAAAATCCGAAAGGGGGGGAAATGAACCGAATTTTTGTAAAATGGGGGGCACTGTGGCTGGCGGCGGCCATGGTATGGACAGCGGGCCTCGGGCATGCCGCTGAACCGATATCCATGGCCTACCGGCTAAAATGGCTGTTCAATGTCAGTACCGCGGGAGACCTGTGGGCCGACACCGAAGGGATCTTTTCCGGCGCCGGCCTGAACGTCGAAGTCAAGGCCGGCGGCCCGGAGCGCGATGCCATCAAGGAACTGGAACTAGGCCACACCGAATTCGGCGTGGCCTCGGCCGATCAGGTCATCCGGGCCGCAGCCAAGGGATCGCCGGTGGTGGTCATCGCCCAGATCTTTCAGATCAACCCCCTGCAGTGGATCTACCGGGCATCGGCACCGCCCATCACCACCCTGGGCGACCTTCGCGGCCACACCATTGGAATCACCTACGGCGGCAACGACGAAACCATCATGCGCACCCTGCTGGCCAAGGCCGGACTGGATGAAAAAGACGTGTCCCTGTTCAGCGTTCGCTACGACTTTACCCCGTTCTATCAAAAACGGGCGGAGATCTGGCCGATCTACCGAAACTCCCAGGGAATCACCATCGCCCATCGCATGGCCAATGCCGGTGACCCGGTCCGCTACCTGGACCCTGCGGCCTTCGGGGTCCGGTTCGTGGCCAACTCCGTGGTCACCTCCCGCGCCATGATGGAGGAACGTCCCGAGACAGCAGTGCTTTTCGTTCGAGCCCTCTGCCGGGCCTGGGAAGAGGCGCTGGACCCGGCCAATGAGGAAAAGGCCCTGGCCGTCATCGCTCGATTTGACAAGGACTCCCCGCCCGATCTACTCAAGGAGCAGCTTGACGTCACCCGGCAACTGGTCCGGCCCGACCCGGGTGTTGCCGTCGGCACCATTGATGTGGCGGCCTGGCGCCAGACCGAACAGGTCATGCGCGACCAGGGCCTGATCCAGGCACCGGTCCAAGTGGAACGCCGACTCTTCCCCTTCGGCGCACCATCCAAGCCACAGTAAAGAATCCTGGCCCAGAGGACCAGGCTTTGGTTTGCCCGTAAGGGGCTGCCCTGTATGCTTGAAGTTTGAAGTGCCTAAAATGCCTAAAATTATGGAATTCTGCCATGTTTTAGCTTCAAAAAAGCCGGAGCGAAGCGACTCCACAATTTTGGCATTTCAAACTTTAGCGCATTTTAGGCATTTGCCGGCGATTCTACCGACATAGCCAATGCACTCTGACCATGCACTGAGGGCATGGATTTCTATGACGAATTAAACGCACGATTTTTCGTCACGTTGTTGAGCATGTCCGCTGAGCGCTGTGTAAGTATGCGCAAGGATTAATGTCGTTCCGCAACCAGTTATGACCATTCTCTGTGGGCTCGGTGATCTCTGTGGTTAAAAAAACGACGTGCCGGTTTTGACTCAGCGATCATCAATGGGCGTGTAATCCCGCAGGCGCGGACCGGTATAGACCTGCCGGGGCCGCCCTATTCGCCACTCGGGATCGTCCATGCTCTCCTTCCACTGGGCGATCCATCCCGGGAGCCGGCCGATGGCAAACATCACCGTGAACATGTTGGTGGGAATCCCGATGGCCCGCAAGATGATGCCGCTGTAAAAATCCACATTGGGATAAAGGTTGTGGGAGACGAAGTAATCATCTTCCAGGGCCACCGCTTCGAGTTGCTTGGCAAGGTCGAGCAGGGGGTCGTCGATCTTGAGCCTGTCCAGGACCTTGTCGCAAACGCCTTTCATGATCAGGGCCCGGGGGTCGTAGGTCTTGTAGACCCGGTGGCCGAACCCCATGAGCCGGAACGGGTCGTTCTTGTCCTTGGCCCGCTCCACCAACCGCTTCACCGTCTCGCCGTTTCGATGAACCTGGGTGAGCATCTCGATAACCGCCTGGTTGGCCCCGCCGTGCAGGGGCCCCCACAGGGCGGCAATGCCGGCGGAAATGGAGGCATATAGGTTGGTCCGGGCGCTGCCCACCAGCCGCACGGCCGAGGTGGAGCAGTTCTGCTCGTGATCGGCGTGAAGAATCCAGAACACGTCCAATGCTCTGACCAGATCATTGTCAACCAGGTAGGGACGCACCGGCGTGTCGAACATCATATTGAGAAAGTTGGCGCAGTAGGACAGGTCCGGCCTCGGGTAGACCACCTTGTGGCCGCGGGAAATCTTAAAGGACATGGCCGCAAGGGTCCGGACCTTGGAGAGCAGCCGGGTCACGGTCATGTCGATCTCCTCCTCGTCGATGCGCAGTTCGGGATAGAAGCTGCGAAGGGCATTGACCATGGAGGAGAGAAGCCCCATGGGGTGGGACGCCCGAGGGAAGGTTTCGTAAAATTGGCGCATGTCTTCATGCACCAGGCTGTGATCGTTGAGCAGAATGGAAAATCGATTCAACTCCCGCAGGCTGGGAAGCTTGTCATGGACCAGCAGGTAGGCGGTTTCTCGAAAGCTGGAGTGCTCGGCCAACTGCTCCACCGGAATGCCCCGGTAGCGCAATATCCCTTTCTCCCCGTCCATGAAGGTGATGGCGCTCTTGCAACTGCCGGTATTGGCAAAGCCGGGGTCATAGGTGATAAACCCGGTCTTGTTGCGCAACTGGGTGATGTCCACCGCCTTTTCCCCTTCGGAACCGATGATAACGGGCAGTTCGATGGTCTGGTCTCCGTAGATGATCTTTACCGTTTCGCTCATGGGTCTACCTCACTGGTACCCCACCGATTCCTGCATCGGCGGGAAGTCAAAAACACGGTATGGGACAAAGGCCGGTACAGGCCCGAAGACGGCCGGCCGGGGCCCGGGAATTTCCGATACAGATGAAAAACCCGTATGGGCAGTTGTCGTGCATGCAGGGATGCCCGAATTGTTTTGGGAGGACGACACGTACCCGCCACAGGATCTGCTACCGGGGCCGGAGGGAGTTAACGTTCGGCCCTGCTGTTCGGAACCGGGACGGCCGATGACACTGAAGCGTTAACCATATACCAAACCACCTTTCAGGTCAAGCCGCCCATAAAGCACATTTACGATATCTCGCCGCTATGATAAGGTATTTGAACAACCGGGAGGAGTACGATGGGGTTCAGGGAAAACCTGCTCAAAAAGATCGAGATCAGCCGACTGGCCCAACAGGTCGATGCCTCCATGGGACCGCCGGACAGCGGCCGGCGCATCGACAAGGCCCTGGCCCGCCGCCTGGTGGCCGAAGCCGGATACGAACGTTTGGACAAACGGGACCTGGAACTCTACCTGCGGCCTGTTGCCGGTCATGAATCCCAGGTACTGGTCCTGGACAACGACCTGCCCCTTTACGCCACCACCCCCGACGACGTGACCCTTCGAAAAAGCCCCATCGTCAAGGAGATGGTCAAGATCCGCAATATCATCCGCATCTTAAACGACGGCGACGTGCTGGTGAGCAAAAAATCAGCCTCGATCGAGACCGTGAGACAGGATTGCCTGGCCGGCCTCGACCTGGCCTTCACCGAGGCCGACATCACCACCATCGCCGACCAGGGAAGATCCTCCCTTGAAAACAGCTACGCCGAGGGTCTGCTGGAAGCATTGGACCTCTTCGCCGAACTGCTCGACTACGGCCCCGCCCCCAAGGCTTTTACCCTACCCCACCATGTAATCATGGGCACTGCCGCCCCGGGTCCTCCGGCCACATTCGGCCCCTTGGTTCTTTACGACCGCGTGCACCACAGCCTCAAATTCATCGACCGCCCATTGAAGATCGGCGACCGCGCCGACATCGAAACGCTTAAGGCCGTTGCCGACGGCCAGGCCCCTGCCGACCTGGAAGGCGCCAACGTCTTTGCCCGCCTCAAGACCGGGGTCATGGCAACCCCGTCCCCCGGCGGTCCGCCGCCGGCCTAGCCGGTCGCCTCAAACAATCCATCAAGAAAAGCCCAAACCTATCGGTTGTTCCAAAAGTCGGTATATGGCAAATATCTGTAGCCGGGTTCATTTGATTTTGAAGCATGCCGCAGTGATTCTTCTACTGTCCTCAGAAATCTGATGTGAGCACTGATAGGCGTATGGGGTGGTTAATCGAAGCAGGATTTCAGGTTCTCCAACCGAAGGAATGATGGTCGAAAAAGGCAGTATTGAACAGTCAAGGATTTGATTGGTATGGTTGATGTTTTAAATGCGACCGAGAGTTGCACATAGAATATTATTGTTGAGTTTCATCTTCATCGTAAAGATCCATCTCTGGATAATATTTTTTGGCACATTCTTGACAAATACCATGGCTGAACTCAGCATCAGAATGATCTTGGATGTAAGCCTCAATTTGATTCCAATACCCTTTGTCGTCTCTAATTTTTTTGCAATGTGAACAAATGGGCAGCAACCCGCCAAGCTGTTTAACTTTTTCCAAGGCTTGCCTGAGTTCATAAATCAGTTTGCTTCTCTCTTCATCAAGTTTTTTTCTTTCTGTAATATCTCTTGCGATTCCCTGAATTGCATAGGGTTTCCCATCAGCATAAATAATTGCTGTTTTACTCTCAATATCAATATGCTCCCCGTCCTTTCGCTTTAATCGGTACTCCTCTATACTCTTTTGCGATCCGGTTTTAATCATATCCTCCAACGATTCAATGGCGCGGGGAAGCTGATCCTTGTCCAAAAGTGATATAAAATCAATCGATTTTATATCCTTTTTCGTATACCCCAACCCCTCCAGTGCTGCATCGTTTGCATCAATAAAATTTCCCTCAAAATCATGCAAATATACATATTCACGTGAGCGATCAAATAGTCCTCTATATCTTTCATCACTTTCCATTAACCTCTCCTCCGCTCGCTTACGCTCGGTGATGTCCTCGATAGTCGCGACCATGCCATCGAATTGGCCATCGGCACTTATGAAAGGAGCAGCATTTATGGATAACAAAAACCGTCTCCCATCATTCCATTCGATGGCGTGCTGAACATTGAAAACGGGCTTGCCTGTTTTTTTGACTATAGCAAAGGGCAGTTTTTCTTCCGGAAAAGGTCTTCCCTCGAAATCCGTAATTTTCCAAGCTGTATCATTGTAAGTTCGACCTTTAGCCTCCACGAATTCGGTCCCCAAGAATTTTTCTGCGATCTTATTCGCATATACAACCACTCCGTTGACATCGACGCGCGTAATACCGGCGGGGCTGGTTGCTATGATTCGTTCCATCAGGTCATGTTTATTTTTTAGCGCTTCTTCTGCCCGCTTGCGCTCGGTGAGGTCCATAACGGAGACCAACACCTTCGACAACGTTTCCTCATAGCCTTGGGCCACAGACCATCTCAGGGCAATATGGTTCTTATCGCCCGTCAACGTTTGAGTGATGGCTTCACTCTCAAATCCGGATTCACCACCAGCGAGAGCGATAAGCTCTTCTCTAAACACATCGTTCGAATCTTCACCGAAGACCGCGCCTAAACCGTCCCGAAACTCCTCTATACTTCCGGCCTCATACAAATCAAGGGTAGCTTTGTTCACATCAACCACCTTCACCAGGGCTGCGCAACGGGCGACCGCTTCCGGGTGGTTCTCAAAGTATCCTCTCAGGTCTTTGACCCCTGAATCACGCAAGCCTTCAAAATAGATCTTGACGTCAGAGAAATCCTCCTCCCAGAGAGAGACCGGAGATTCCTCAAACAGCATTCGATATTTTTCTTCGCTCTCCCGCAGCGTCTCCTCTGCCTGCTTGCGCTCGGTCACGTCTCGGAAACTCCAAACTCGCCCAGCAATTTCGTCAGCTCTAATCAAAGGACGTGAATAACGCTCAAAAATCCTTCCATCTTTAAAAACAATTGTATCAAAATCATGTTTTGTTGTTTTGTATAACGCTTGGGCCTTTGAAAGGAAGGCAGTGGGTTCAACCAACTGATCCAGAACATAGCTAAGCAACTTTTCATCATCCTGTAACTTTATGAGATCATCGGGTATACGCCACATTTTAGCGAATCGTTTATTTGTATTTATTGTTTGGCCCTTAACATCCGAAACAAGTATACCATCAGCAGTTGACTCAAGAGTTGCCTTTAAAAGGTCTTCACTCTCCCGCAGCGCCTCCTCCGCCTGCGCCTGCTCCGTGATGTCCTCATAGGTACCGAGGACACTTATAATGTTGCCCTCCGTGTCCCGCAGTGGCACCTTGTTGGTCTTGGCCCATGACCGGGTACCATCAACACGGAGATAAGGCTCGATAATGCCATATTCTGGAATGCCTGATTCCATTACCCTCCTATCGTCTTCCTGAAACGAATCTGCCTGCTCTTTTTCCCACGGGAGATCGTAGTCGTTCTTTCCTACAACCTCCTCCGAGGACTTTAGCCCTGCCGTCTCCAGCCAGGTGCGGTTTCCGCCGAGGTAAATTAAATCGCGATCTTTCCAAAAAACTGCAGAGGGGATTGAGTCCAATACAGTTTGCAGCATATTCCGTGAATCCTGCAGCGCCTCCTCCGCTTGCGTGCGTGCGGTAATGTCTGTAATGACCATTCCGAGTCCGTTACCCACCTTGGAAGCATTTACGGTCAATCGGATATCGCCAAATTGCGGATCAGGAACAATATCCTCAAAGGTTAAGGGCTCTCCTGTTTCGATAACATTCAGATACCGGTCATACCTGCCAGTTTCTTCAAGTTTCGGGGAAAGTTCTAATATGTGCTTTCCAATTACATCCTCTTCCCTATTCCCAGGAGATATAGCGAGACCGGCTTTGTTAATCATAGTCAAGCAAAGTTCCGAATCAAGGAGGAAGAATGCTTCAGTAGATGCCGCCATAAAAAACTTAATTCTTTCCTCTGACAGTTTTCGATCAGATTCTGCGTTTTCTAACTCCAGAACCCGCTTTTCCAATTCTTCATAGGTCGGCTTTTCAGACATGAATATTACCTTCGACAATTGGGTCTTCTTAAGTTTTGCGTACTTGCATTATGTGTAACACCCGTCATATATCAAGGTTAGTCGCTGTATCATTGACTTTTTTTGGTCTCTGAAAACTTAACCATTTTTGCATTATCCTTGAGTGCCAAACGTTTCAAGGATTCCTTTGGTATTCGTAATAGCGCCAAGCATAGCCAGAGGGCATCAGAGGCCAATGCGAGATGTGGTTTCAGGATACTTCAGAAGTATAGGCAAGCGCAACCATGAGCCGAGGCTCAGCCCACTGCCTAACAAAAGACTGCCAACAACAATCCTCGGCTGGGGTGGTTACACTGACGGACCGCGGACTGTTTGCCAATCCCTCCAATATTCCGAAATCACATATAAACCATCGGAATGAGATTGGTGTTGCTCAGTCTGCCAAAGCTTGGGATCAAAATCACATTTAAGAACGGCATATTCTTGACCTCTCAATGCTGGCTATCTCTCTTGCTTTCCGCTTAGAAAGGTAGGTCATTAACCCTCTATGGCAGCCGTCCATTGAAAAATCGGAAAGTATAAAAAACGGCGTCAGCAATTGGTCAATGGCCAATCGATCCTCTTCGGAGTGGAACTCGATAAAGATGAGTTCAATTTTGGGCAACCACGACTGGAGATCAGTCAGTATCTCGACTTCGGCTCCTTCCGTGTCGATCTTTAATATTGAAATATGCTCTATGGATAGCTCTTCAAATACCGTTGATGCTCGTCTGAAATGCGCCTCCACTGGCTGACTAACGGTACCGGCGTGGGGTATAAAAGAGCTCTCTACTGTTGACCGGATTCCTGGGTAGAAATTTGCGCTGCCGTTCTCAGCGAGCAAACCGAAGGGGTAAACATCGATATTCGGGAAATTTTGAGTGTTGTGTTTAAGGTAAGCCCATATATCTGGGGAAGGCTCAAATCCATGGATTTTTGCCTGTGGAAACTTCAGTTTAAAGAAAATGATTGCGGCCCCAGCGTTAGCACCAACATCTATAACCACCATCGGTTCCAGGAAATGCTGAGGAAATCGCCGATATTCCTTACCACTAACTATTTTTTCGATTACCGCTGCCGTCAATCCATCCGCTGGTGCACGTATAGTGGCTAAGGCTTCACCACTGTTAGAATTTACTTTAAAGGTCATTTCCTCGTTCAATGGTTTCTTCGAAATGGTATTATTTGAGTTTGTCATGTAGATAATCCCATCAGATAGACTGCGTAATGTTTGCAAGCCCCGCTAATATTCCGGAATCACTTGAATTCCATAAGAATGCCTTAGATATTCCACACTTTGTATGAACCTGCAACCAAAATCAAGATCACGCCGGTTCACTCAGGGTCCCGACTCCGATGGACAATGATGGTATTCTTGAGCACGATCGGCCATTGGAATACTGTCGATCCATAGGCGTATAAGGTACTGGACAAAGTTTCATTAGGACAGATTCAAACCGGGAAAGGCTGAAACCTAAGTTGAGCGATTGTCGAGGTTACTGCAGATACAAGGAAGATGTTTTTCCGCTATAGTCCTTTATGCTGGTTAGAATATCCCTTTGTTCATCCAATCAAGCAGGGGAAATCATCGGCAGTGACTGTTTCAGCTTCATTGGGCATACTACTGCCCTGAAGGCATCTTTTCTGATTCAGTGCGGGGATCGATGACCATGGCTACGGTGGAGGTCCGCATCATGGGCATGTAAGTGGACTGGTCTGCTACAGGAACAATTACGATCATTTCCCGTCGCCGCAGGAAATGGGCCATGGCCGCATACACGATAGGAACGACAGCCATAAATGCAAAAAGACCGTATGGAGAGTTTACCGTCTTCATGACAAACGCAGCGGCCACCGGACCAATACAGGCGCCGATGCCGTAACTGATCAACAGCCCGGTGCTCACCGAAACCACCTCTCCGGCATCGAACAGGTCATGGCTACGAGCCACCGCCACGGGGTAGATCGTAAAAAAAACACCCCCGAAGCACACCATGATCACCAGCAGCCCGGCAAAGGGCAGTCCGGCGGTGAGAACGACGAGCGAACTGATCGTTGCCACCAATACGGACAGCACCGGCAGCACCCGTGTACGGTCAAATCGGTCAGATATAAGACCCACCGGCCACTGGAGCAGCAGTCCGCCCAAGACGGTGGCCCCCATGAGCAGGGAGAGCTGCGACACGCTGAGGTCAATGGCATGAGCAAACACCGGTCCCATGCTATAGAAGGCACTGTTGATGAGGCCTGCCGTGAGACAACCCGCCATCCCCAGCGGCGCTTTTTTCAACAGCGCGAAAAGGTTAAAACGTGACGGGGGCGGCATAGACGGTGAAATGGCCGTGGTCATTGAGACGGGGACCAGACACAGGGCCAGAAGCATCCCGGCAATGAAGAAATGGGTGGGCAGGGACGGGTCGGCCAGGTTCAACAGGATCTGCCCAAAACCGATACCCAGATAGGATAGCACCATGTAGAAGGAAAACACCCGTCCCCGAAACCGGGGCTCGGTGCATTCATTCAGCCAGCTCTCGATGACCATGTAGAGCCCGATGATGGCGATACCGGTCACCAATCTCAGCAACCCCCAGGCCCAGGCCGAGAAAAAGACCCCGTGAAGCATCACCGCCGCCGTGGCCACAGCGGCCATGGCGGCAAACGTGCGGATGTGACCGACCCGCGCCACGAGCCGTTGGCAGACAAACGATCCCATAACGAGTCCGACGTAGTAGGCGGCCAGGATTAGCCCGATGACTTCCGTGGAAAACCCTGCCACGGTCATTCGCAAACTCAGGAACGTGCCCAGCAGGCCAACACCCGTGAGCAGGGTGAATACGGCCATATACAGCGCCAGAAATGATGTGAGGGTTGAAACCATGGGTCACCGCACGCGTTGGTGCAAAAGGAATTCCAATGAGAGCCCCGAATACGACACAACCGATCAGCGTACAATAGAAAAAACAATCCGATTCGCTATGAAGCTATAGTAAGGCATCCTGTGGCAGGATCTTTCATGAAATACCGGACATGCACAGAAACCAGTGCAAAGGTGCTCGCGAAAAATGGCATGGAGGAGGTGGATTAGGAACTTATAGCGGTTATCGTGCAGCCTGACACTACGGGAGCGGAGAGATTGAGAGCTGGAAATCTTCAGCAAGGTCATTCTCAGGCATGCGAATTTGTCCACCACTCAAGCCATCTCAGCAAGATGGGCGATAAGGTGGCCATCAGCTGGGTTGAGACCATCTACGGATAAAACACGAAGCCGGGGAAAGGACGGTCCCTGCCCCGGCTTATAAACGGTATTGCTCGGTTTTCAGTTGTCAGGAATACTGCAGTTCCATAGGCGTTGTCCGCTGGTCATTCAACCAGATCTGAAAGGCTCATTTTCGAGGAATGACTGCCGAAAATGACCGTATTGAACAGTCAAGGATTGGATTGTTATGTTTGATCTGTCCGGGGCCAACGGAGGTTGCGAATGGGATTATCCTCAACTTTCATCATCGTAAAGATCAAGATCCGGATAATGTTTCTTGGCACATTCCTGACAGATACCATGGCTGAATTCGGCTTCTGAATGATCCTGAATATATGACTCAATTTGATTCCAATATCCTTTGTCATCTCTAATTTTTTTACAATGTGAACAAATGGGCAGAAGCCCACTTAATTTCTTGACCTGGAACAAGGCTTCTTTCAGGTCCTCCATGCTTTTATGCAGGTTGATATGCAGATCCACCCTGGCCTTGGCCATTACCGGGTTCAGCGGCTTTTGTATAAAATCCACGGCACCTGCTTGAAACCCTCTGGCCGCATCCTCTATTTCAGTAACCGCTGTTACAAAAATAACGGGAATATGTTTTGCTCTTTCATCTGCTTTAAGCCTTTCACAAACCTCATATCCGTCCATACCTGGCATCATGATATCAAGTAAAATCAAGTCCGGCAGTATTTCTCCCTGCAATGTTTTCAGGGCCTGCTCCCCGGTCTTGGCGGCCATGATCTTATAATCTTCATGTAAAAGTCCCGCTAAGATTTTTATATTGAATCGTTCATCATCTACAATTAAAATACGGGGTTTCTTGTCCATTTTTTTCTTTCTTGGGTAAGTTATTATTTCTTTAACCGAAAAAAACCCGGTTCCTGCCGGTTTCTTTCGCTTTATAGAGAGAAGCATCCGCTGCTCTGACAAGATCAACAGGAGAACTGTCCTGGTGGCCTGAAACAGTTGCCACGCCCAAACTGAGACTGACATGATCCGCCACATCCGATGCAGCGTGTCCGATATTCAATTGTACCACTCCAAGCCGCATCTTTTCAGCGACGATCATCGCTCCATGTCTGTCGGTTTCCGGAAGGATTACCGCAAACTCTTCCCCCCCATAACGAGCGGCAAAATCAGAAGCCCTTCTCATACACCCGGTTAAGGCTTTTGCCACTCGCCTCAGACAGTCATCGCCCTCGGCATGTCCGTAATAGTCGTTGTATTTCTTAAAAAAATCAATGTCCATTACTATCAATGACAATAAAGATCCATTTCTTGCTGCCCTGCGAAGCTCCCTTTCAAGCATGCCATCAAAATTTCGACGGTTTGGAATTTCTGTAAGACCATCGATTGAAGCCATACGTTCAAGAAGGTCTGATTTTTGTTTCAACTGGATGGGGGTCCTGACCCTCGCCTTGACGATAGCCGGCGTAAACGGCTTGGTGATATAGTCAACAGCACCCAATTCAAATCCATGGGACTCATCATCGGATGCATCAAGGGCTGATACAAATATCACCGGAATGTGCATGCTATGGTTATCGGCTTTGAGTTTTCTGCACACCTCATGCCCATTGATGCCGGGCATCATGATGTCCAGCAGAATCAGGTCCGGCGGTTTGGGTCCCTGGACAGCATTCAGCGCCTGTTCCCCGGTTTTGGCGGCCATGATCTTATACTCTTCACGTAAATGTTCCGTCAGCACTTTAATGTTGTGTCGCTCATCGTCCACGATCAGGATGCGGCTGGACTCATTCATGCGTTCCTTCTCTTGTTTTGTCAACGACGGGCTGGTCACGGTCACCTGAAGGTAACATCTTAATCTTATTGCCAAAGGCCTGCCTGAGCGCTGCCAACGTTTCGAGAGTGTCTTCAAAATCCAAGTTTGCCGCTTGATCTGCCAGCCTGGCACCCAACTTTGAATGCCTACTGCCATGACAATGGAGCATCTGGTTTAATTCTTCGGCTTTGTCTTCCATATCAGGATCCATTTCTTTGGCCAGCCCCTGAAGCGCGTCCAGAAGAGAGCTCAACGCTTTCATATCAATGGGCTGAGTGCTTTGGCTTTTCATTTCAACGGACGACGGTGGCAAAATCTTTTTTTGCAGATCGTCTATAATTTTCCGCAGATTCAGGCCCATCTTTTCCAGTAACGGTTCGATAAGCCTGGGTTGGTAACTATCCTTTAACGCGGTTTCAACCTGCTGGGCGATGTCATAGAGTGTCAGTGCGCCAATTCCTCCTGCAACGCCTTTCAGCGTATGAGCTGTGCGGTGCGCCAAGGTGAAGTCCTTTTGTGCAAGGGCGTCGGCAATAATTTCAGTGTCATTGCCATGATCTGTAATAAAATGGTTCAAAAGGTTGATGTAAAGTCCAATATTTCCGCCGGTTCTCCGTAATCCTGTCTCAATATCGATGCCGTCCAGCTCACCTGGAAGGTGCGTTTTTGGATCTATGGATTCTTCCGGTAATATCATTGGCTTCACAAGTTCTCTTTCAAATTCCGGTATCCATTTAACCAGGGTCTCAAACAGATGCCTGGGTTCGATGGGTTTGGCCACATGATCGTCCATGCCGGCGCTGAGACAGAGCTCTCGGTCCCCGGCCATGACATTCGCCGTCATGGCGATGATGGGTGGCTGATGTCCGGATGTGTTGTCGCGGATGGCCTTCGTGGCTTCATAGCCATCCATTTCAGGCATCTGAATATCCATCAGGATGGCATCAAAATCGACTGTACCGGCCCGTTCAACAGCTTGTTTTCCATTACCGGCGATGGCCACATGCAACCCCGCCTGGGTGAGAAGATCCTTTGCCACGAGTTGATTGATGGTGTTGTCCTCAACCAGAAGCACATGGGCTCCCTTGATACCCTCCAGGGTCTTTATCTTCCAGTGATCAGAAGACAGTTCTCCCTTGCGGAGCCCCCCAGTACCTCCGAGTGTCCCCAGAATGGTATCCAGCAGGTCGGAAGGGGTCACCGGCTTTGTGAGGAATCCCTCCAGGCCGGCTTCCTTGGCCTTCCCCATAACCTCGTCCCTGCCAAGAGCGGTCACCATGATGATGCAGGGAACATCGGTCAGGCGAGGCGATTGTTTAATCAGTCGTGAGGCTTCAATGCCATCCATTCCCGGCATGATATAGTCCATCAGCACCAGCCGGAATGGGTCATCCTCCGGGGCTGTTTCAATTGCTTCCAGAGCAGCCTCCCCGGAATCAACGCAGGTCACCCTAAAGGAAAAGGAACCAAGCGTCGCTGCAAACATTTGGCGCGTGCTGGCAACATCATCCACTACCAGAATTTTAAATTGCTCCAAATCTACCGGAAACCAGGGTGCGGCTTTTTCCTCGCTCTCACCATCCCGGCCCAGGACAGCGGTGAAAAAAAAACAGCTTCCCTTACCCGCCTCACTTTCAACCCAGATCCGGCCCTTCATCTCCTGAACCAGGTGTTTTGAGATTGCCAGTCCCAGCCCTGTGCCCCCGAACCTGCGGGTGGTGGTGGTATCCGCCTGACTGAACGACTGAAAGAGCTTTAATTGTTGTTCAGGGGTCATCCCGATCCCCGTGTCCTTTACCATCACCTCAAGTTCCACCGCATCCCCTGTCATTTGAAGCGGCTGGATCCGGACCACAATTTCACCGGCTTCGGTAAATTTCGAAGCGTTTCCCGTAAGGTTGAGCAGTATCTGACCCAAACGTAGAGGATCGCCGATCAACTGAATCGGTGTCTTCGGATTGATATCAAACAGAATCTCAATCCCTTTTTCCTGGGCCTTGACGGAAATCATGTTTCTTAGCTTATTTAATACGTCATCCAGGCGAAAGGGTATTGATTCCAGTTCCAGTTTCCCGGCCTCGATTTTTGAAAAATCCAGGATGTCGTTAATGATACCCAGCAATAACAGTGAAGACTGATGAACCATCTGGATATAATTGTGTTGCTGGGGTTTCAATTTTGTCCCAAGGCAGAGATGAGACATCCCGATGATGGCGTTTATGGGGGTCCGGATTTCATGGCTCATGTTGGCAAGAAACTCACTTTTTGCCACTGTTGCTGCTTTAGCGCGTTCGGTAGCACTGCGCAATTCCTCTTCTATCCTTTTTCGTTCATGTACTTCTTTGATCAATAAATCACGTGAAACAGTTGTCTTGCGAAGGTCTGCGGTCATACGATTAAAACTCGAAGCTAAATCTCCTATTTCGTCATTTGAGTCTATTTGCATCACATAATCAAGATTCCCCTTTGTCAGTTCTTCGCTGCCTTTCATCAATGCTGCAAGCCCTTTTAAAATGCCCCTTTTTACCAAAAACCCAATCGTAAAGAATGAGACCATTAAACCAGATGCATTCAGAAACAGTATCAAATAAACATATTTGAAAATTCTTGCCTTAATATATGTATCCAGAAATTTAACATGAAAAATGCCTACAATATTAGTATTATAAACAATAGGGTAGAGATAATCATACGAATTGTTTTTCCTAATGAAAAAGATTACGTTTTTTTCAAATGCGCTATCCACTCGTAGCGTATCCATCGAAGTAACAAAAGCTGAGGGTTTTGTAGAATAGGGGGTCGAATAATCCTTTTTAATCAATTCGGCAACCAATATATTTTCTTCCAGACTATATTCCAGCTTGTCTTTTTGAGTAATACTCTCGAAACTCAGGTCGCCGGACTCCAAGAGGGTTGCGTAGTGATTCAGCCTTGTCATTACCAGTTTTTTTTCTGTATTGATTTTATTTTGAACAGTCACTATGCTCATAATCAACATAACCACCAAGAAAGGCCCCAGTGTAAATATAAATATCTTTTTGCTTAAATTAAACCTCATTCTTTTTTCCATCTTATTCAAAGATCGCTTTCTGTTTTGATAAGAAATTTTATTTTACCTTTGTCATTATTCTATCATATGCTTCTTGCGCTGTTGTTTCTCCATCTAATAGCTTAAGAATTTCTTCTTTTACATCGTTTAAAAGAAGTTCATTTCTCTCTTCTTTTCCGAAGATATATGCAGTGCTTGGTATATAGTATATATTCCCGCTATATTTCTCAGTTATTTTTTTCTGCCAGACTGAAAAGGGGTGGGAGCTTTCCCTACCTGTGGTGGCCTGGCCTTTCACGCCTGTCGGAGCATTTGTATATCTTGCCCATTTCTCTGCAACATGAGGTCTTGACCAAAATTCCAGGAGCTTAATACCCTCTTTCTTATGAGGAGCATCTTGCCATACCGCCCACGTTGGGATATAACCGCCCTGATAAAAGTCAACTTCCTTAAACACAGGCAACTCGGCTGGAATCATTTTATCTGCTTTTGTTTCATCAGCACTCATCCAGTGATTATACATCCAAATTCCATTTACATAGAATAATACTTCATCATTTAACGGAATATGCCTAGTCTGGAACCATATATTTTCCTGGTAATTCTTAATAAGCGGCTTGTACTTACCAAGCTTTTCAAAAGCTTCAAGTGTTTTCTTAAATGCTGCATTCTTCTCTGCGGACCCTTTATTTTCCAAGCTCTTTTTGAAATCTCCGATCTCAGATTTCAGCAGTCTCTGGAATAATATCTCCTGACAAGTCCAGTCGCTTGATTCATAGAATGCTGCGATATCAGTTTCAGTTTTCTTGTTATAATTATCAACTGCTTTTACATATCCCAAAAGGTCATCAAATGTCATACCCATCTCTTTAATCTCTATGCCCATTTTATCAGCAACATCTTTATTAAAAAATATCGCATGGTAATAACCTTCCAGCATAGGGCCAACAATAATGCCTCCTGTTTGGGCAGCCCATATAGGATTATCAAATATGAAGCCTTTCTGTGTATCTTTAAAACCGGGTAATTGACCAAAATCAACCAGGTATTTAGGACCCCAGTAGGGATCTTTTAATTCATCTGCCACATACTGATAAATCTGGTCATCTAACCATATAACATCCCAGTCATAGTTGCCCGTTTTTGTCATCTCAACGTACAACTTTGCCACATCCCTTTTACTTCTATACCCCCTTATGTTTTGAGGGAATTTCAAATTTAAGTCTATGTCCAAATTCTTTATTGCAAATTCCTTGGCAACATCTCTAACTATTACTTCTCTATCATGTTCATTCAACCAATGTCCAATCCAGTTAAGTTTTGTCTTCGTTTTATGAATCACACCCGACACTTTCTTTTTCTCAAAAGTTTCGATTTCCTGGTCACCACACCCTGCCAGAAACATAGCAACCATGACACTTATTACCACACATCCAATCAATTTAATTTTCATTATTCTATTCTTCCTATTTAAATTCATTTCTTCTCCTCTTGCACTCACCTTAAACATCTTATCAGGCGAATTTCATCAACCCAGAAACTCAAGACTACTTGCATAATCCTTGAGTGCCGCAAGGTCCAAGGATTCCAACGGTATTCGTAACAGCGTCAGGTATAGGCCAGCGATGACGAGGGACCAATTCGAAATGGGATTTCAGGATACTCCAGAATTGCTAATGGGCGCAACCAGGAAAGAGACTCGGCACGGAGGTGAACAAAGGAATGTCATAGTCCTCGGATTGAGCAAACCTCGTTTTGGTGAAGAATGCAAGTAACCGTCTACTCCTTTAAATGATGATATCTTGCCAAGATCACAAATAAGCCGACTTTCCAAATTATTACAGCCCAAACTGAGCGTTTCCAATTTCGAAAGATAGCATAATCAATTAATATGAAAGAGCACTCAGGCATCCACCTCGATCATGACCTCGGGCATCTTTTCCATCTCGGAGATGGCCCCGTCCAGCTCGATCTGGTCGGGGTTCTCGGCGCTTTGAGCATTGAGGGCCGCCAGCAGATCGTCTTGTTCCAGGACCCGGCGCTCGCCCTGGCGGGTTTGGAAATAGGCGGCCCAGGGAACGAATTTGGTCAGGGGAAAAAGCTGGCCCTGGTGCCGGGAGATGTCGATGTTGATCCCGGAGACAAAGGCCAGGTTTCTTCCCTGATAGGCCGGATCGAGCAGGATGCTCCGATAGGTGCGGTCGAACTCGATCTGGGTGTTGGCCTGGGCCGCGGCCAGGGCCGAATGGGGGGAGGTGACGATATGGGGCATACTTTGACTCAGATTGTGCTCCAGTTGGTCGTGCCCCTCTACCGCCTCTTCGATCCGCCGCCGAAAACCGAAGAGGTCGGCGGTCAGCCGGTCGCCCATGGGCTTGCGCCGGTCGGACTGGAAAACCGATTCCGGCAGACGGGCCGCAAGGTCTGAATGCACCGGATAGGCCCTGGCCGTACTGAATACCCGGCAGGGGTCGGGCCGTTGGCCTTCGGCGGTCGCGGCAATAAAACGGTCGAGGTTTAGGAACAACCCTTCTTCCCGGCCCGCATCCAGCAGCCGGTTGTCGATGACGACCACCGCCTGGCCATCCATGCGGGCAAAAGCGATGTGGTCCCGAGCAAAGGCATATTCACCCTGGTACCATTCCATCACCGCGCCGATCTTGCCGCAGCTTGTGGTGTGGGGCTCTCCGTCCATCCGGGGCCGCCGGTAGGTGCCGAACCGTCCGGTCTCCGGGTCGTAGCCCACGTGGCTGGCCTGAACAATGACCAGGTCCTTGCCGTGGTGGGCATGGGGGCCATGGCGAAACGTGGAAACAATCCCCCCCACCCGGCCGTGGTCGAATGGAAAAATGCCAAAGTGCTTGGCCATGAGAATAATGGGGTATCCCTGGTTTTCATCGGAGCAAAAGGCCCGGGACGGCATGATCCGGCCCGGTTCGAAACCATTGGCCACACACAGATTGTACAGCCGTGGGGCAAAAAGGCTGTAACGCATCATGCGGCCGTTGACGTGAAAGTCTCCCATCTGGCTGGGCATGGCTCACCTCCGGCTTACGTTTTTGGGTGCTTTACGCCTGCGAGTTCAAACAACTTGTTGAGACAAATCATGTATAAACCTGGATCTGTTCTGAATCTTCAGTAAACTTACGTCATCGTATTTCTGACAATCTGTACTTAAGAATCGGTGTAATCTGCGAAATCTGTGGATTAAATCGGCGGATACGGAAAATTGTAACAGACATCCCTTTCCGGCCGCAAGTCGAATTGCCCCATCCGGCCGGCATGGAGAAAATCACCCCGGTTGGGGCGGCCCTTTGATCCGTATCGGAACGGTTTTCTGACAAATGCTATAACCGCCCACCCATGGCGCCCCCCCTGCAACCGGCTTTCAAATCCTGCAACCATATCCGATTTCCCCTCTTTTCAAGGCGTTGAATCCCATCGAATCGAAAACCGGATAAAATCGCCCCGCTGTCGGACGATTCTGGCATGTCCGTTGCTCAGACAGAGGTCCGAACCGGGGAAAAATCGATTCGGCATGATATTGAAATGGCCGGCCGGGCAAGGGAGAAGGACATGTTTTTTCAGATAGTTAAAATGGAACTTGTTCAAAGATACCACATCGCTGACGACCCGCCCCCCGGCTCTGTCAGGCTGGGCAACCGACACCTTGTAAAAAAATTCGACACCGACCGTGCCGACAGGAGACCATAGCCATCCATGGAAAGCCACCCTACCAGCCAGGCCGAAACCGAGGAGAACCGATCCTATTACCGCTCCTTGATGCGGAACATGGTGATCACCGTTATCCTGGTCTCCTTTGCCCCGCTGATCCTGGTCGGCGGCATCATTATGGACCGTTTTCAAACCGCTTACCGCGAAAAAATCCACGCCCACCTGGAAGAACTGGTGCAGAAACACCAGCACGACATCGACGGCTTTCTCAAAGAGCGGTTGGGTAACCTGCGGTTTTTATCGACAAGCTGCGGCGCGGCGGACCTGGCAGACAGCCGGTTTCTGCGCCAACAGCTCGAAGCCCTTCAGATCCAGTACGGACCGGTCTTTGTCGACCTGGGGGTAGTCAACGAACAGGGCAGTCAGATCGCCTATGCCGGCCCCTTTCAACTCATCAACGCCCAGTACGCCGACGCCAGTTGGTTTCAAAAAGCCCTCAACAGCCGCTATCAGATCAGCGACGTCTTTCTTGGGCTTCGCGGACTACCCCATTTCATTATCACGGTCAAATCGGTCCTCGCCGGCCAGCCGTGGATCCTTCGGGCCACCATCGATTTTGAAGCCTTCAACAACCTGGTGGAAAACATTCAGATCGGCAAAACCGGGAGGGCCTTCATTCTCAACCGCCGGGGCGAGTTTCAGACCAGCCTGTCACCGTTTTCCACCTCCGAGACCATGCCGGACATTCAATTCCTCACCCACCTGCCCCATCCGGCCAGGGGGGTGGCCATCGCGCGACACACCGATGCCAGCCAGGGCAAATGCATCTATGCCGCGGCCTCGCTGAAAAACGGCGACTGGATGCTGATCTACCAGCAGCGGGTATCGGACGCTTTCTCAGCCACCAACCAGGCCCAGGATCTGGCTGTTCTGATCTTTCTCATCGGCGGTTTGGGCATCATCACCGTGGCCTGGGTACTCTCCCGGAAAATGGTATCTCGCATCAGGACAGCCGACCTTGAAAAAGAGCTGATGAACCAGCAGGTCATCGAGACCGGCAAACTCGCCTCGGTGGGCGAACTGGCCGCCGGCATTGCCCACGAGATCAACAATCCCGTGGCCATCATGGTGGAAGAAGCCGGATGGATACAGGACCTTTTGGAAGAAGAAGAGTTCGAAAAAAGTGACAATTTCGATGAATTTCAGCGCGCCCTGAAGCAAATCAATACCCAGGGCAAGCGCTGCAAGGATATCACCCACAAACTGCTCAGCTTTGCCAGAAAGACGGACTCACGGATTCAGGATATCAACCCCAACGACCTGGTGACCGATGTGGTCGGCCTTTCCTCACAGCGGGCAAAATATGCCAACGTGGAGATCCGGACCCAATTGGCACCGGATCTGCCGGTGGTCCGGGCCTCGTCCTCTGAAATGCAGCAGGTGCTGCTCAATCTGATCAACAACGCCCTGCAGGCCATGGAAAAATCTGGCGGCCATCTGGACATTGGCACCCGCCTCGACGAGACACAGGTGGTCATCGATGTGGCCGACAACGGCCCCGGTATCCCCCGGGCCAACCTGGGCCGGATTTTCGATCCGTTTTTCACCACCAAACCGGTGGGCCGCGGCACCGGTCTGGGGTTGAGCATCTGCTATGGCATCGTTCACAAGATGGGCGGTCGTATCGACGTGGAAAGCGTCGTGGGTATGGGGACCGCCTTTCATATCCGGCTGCCGACCCTTGAAGATACCGGTCCGGCACCATCCGGCCATCCACCCACGGCCGCCGATACTGACGGTCCGGTCGAGAACGCTTAAATCAAGGAGAAACCCATGTCACTGGCAAAAGTACTTCTAGTCGACGACGAAGTCCCCTTTGTGGAAACCATGACCAAACGGCTGACCAGACGAAATCTGGAAGTCCTTCAGGCATTTGATGGCGACGAGGCCATGGCCGCGTTGAAAAACGACCCGGACATTGAGGTGGTGATCCTCGACGTCAAAATGCCCGGAAGAGACGGCATTGCCGTGCTTCAGGACATCAAACGGGTCCACCCCCTGATGGAAGTGATCATGCTTACCGGACATGCCACCGTGGAATCAGCCATCGACGGCATGAAAATGGGCGCTGCCGACTACCTCATGAAGCCCTGCGACGTGGACATTCTCATGGCCAAGGTCTCGGAGGCAGCGGTCACGAAACGCAAACACGAAGAAAAAATCATCGAAGCGCGGATCAAGGAAATCACCTCCCGGCGCACATGAAGGCGGCACCATGATCGACGTATCCCAAAGACAAGGCACGCCCGAAAGACCCGGCCAGGGGCAAGCGTCCCCAGTAAGGGTCCTTCTGGTCGATGACGAGGAAGGCTTTATCGCCGTGCTGGCCAAGCGGCTGGGCAAACGGGGTCTGACCGTCCGGACCGCTTCGGGCGGCGGCGAAGCCATCCGCATCCTGCGCCGCCACGATTTCGACGTGGCAGTGCTAGACCTCAAGCTGGAAGACATGGACGGCATCGAGATTCTCAAAGTCTTCAAGCAGATGGCCCCGGACATGCCGGTCATCATGTTGACCGGCCACGGATGTGAAATCGCCGCCAGGGAAGGTCTCCGCTTGGGGGCCGTCGACTATCTGACCAAGCCCTGTGATTTTGAAACCCTGGTCAGGAAAATCACTGCCGTCGCCCGGGCAAAGGAGTAGGCCATGGACACATTTTCAGTCCTGCTGGTGGATGATGAGATCGACTTTCTGCAAACCCTGATCAAACGGTTAAAAAAGCGGCATCTGGACATCCGGTCGGCTGCCAGCGGCCAGGAGGCCCTTTCCGTCCTCTCCAACGAGCGGATCGATGTGGTGGTCCTGGACGTGCGTATGCCCGGCATGGACGGCATCGAAACCTTGCGTGAAATAAAAAAGCGCGACCCGCTCACGGAGGTGATCATGCTCACCGGTCATGCCAGCGTGGAGGTAGCCATCTCCGGCATGGCGCTGGGCGCCTTCGACTACCTCATGAAGCCCATGGATATCGACGAATTGGTCTACAAACTTCAGGATGCCTATCGCAAAAAGGCCCTTCAGGAGGAGAAAATCCGCCATGTGGGAACCGCATTGGAACGGTCACGCACCGACACCGGTGCCCCCGTTGAACCGTGACTTTACACAAACAGGAGGCAATGAAACACCATGACATTCTTTAGACAGTGGGGACAGTTCATGACAGCCGGGGCCACGGCCATGGCCCGTTGGGAGATCGACAACGCCAACCGTATTCTGTCCAGCCGAAAACGCCTGGTCATTTTGGGGTTGATGCTGATCCCCGTCCTTTTGGGCGGCATCGCCTTTGCCGATGTCCTGGGCGAGGCACTGCCTGAACTGCTGGGCGGTAAAAAAGCCTACAGTCCGGCATTTTACAGCTCGGGGATTTTTATCGTCTCCATTCTCATCGGCATCGGGGCCGGGCTGATCACCGGATGTATCGGCGCCGGCGGCGGCTTCATCATCGCTCCGGCCCTGATGAGTGCCGGCATCAAAGGCATTCTGGCCGTGGGGACCGACCTGTTTCACATCTTCGCCAAAGCCATCATGGGCAGCGTCATTCACCGCAAGATGGGAAACGTCTCGGTGCCGTTGGCCGGGGTCTTCCTGCTGGGCGCCATTCTAGGTGCCACGGCCGGGGGCATCGTCAACCGCGTTCTCTATGAAATCAACCCGGTCTTGAGCGACGCCTTCATCACCACCATCTACTCGCTGATGCTGGGCTTTCTTGGCGTCTACGCCATGACGGACTTTCTCAGGGCCCGGAAATCGGCGTCGGCCGATGCCCACGGGGGAGGGGCCCACGGCGGCAAGGACGAGGGCGCCGAACTGGGCAATCTGCCCAAGCGACTTCAGGCGGTAAACCTGCCCCCCATCATCCGCTTCGACCACGACCTGACCCCCGAAGGGAGGGGGATTTCCTGGATTTTTCTGGTTCTTTCCGGCGCCCTGGTGGGGTTGGCAGCCGGCATCATGGGGGTCGGCGGCGGTTTTCTGACCTTTCCCATCTTTGTCTATATCCTGGGGGTCTCCTCCATGACCACGGTGGGCACCGACATCTTCCAGATTGTCTTCACCGCGGGGTACGCCGCCATCAGCCAGTACGCCATCTACGGGTTCATTTTCTACACCCTGGCCATGGGGATGCTCCTGGGCTCTTTGCTGGGCATTCAGATCGGAGCCATGGTCACCAAAGTGGTGCCGGGGATCACCATCCGCGGCTTCTACGCCATGGCCGTCCTGGCCGGGGCCGTCAACCGGATCTTTGCCCTGCCGGCCAAGTTGGGACAGATGGGGATCCTGCCCATCTCCAAACAGATGGGTTCGGTGTTAGACACCATCGGCATCTGGGCCTTTTTCATCGTCATCGGCGGGTTCAGCATCTGGGTCATCGGAACCTTTGTTAAAAACATCGACCAGCTCAAGGGCAAGGAGGTGCATTCATGATCGCCCGCAAAAAGGAATTCTACGGAGGTATCGGCATGATCGTTGCCTTCTTTGTCGTTCTCGCTGTCATGTTCATGCCGGTTTTCAAAGGACACAACGCCCTGAACTACTTAGACTCCCTGTACAACTCCATCTCCAAGGGATCGGCCTACTACGTGCCGGATGTCGCCAAGACGACAGAAGGCTTCCGGGGCAAAACGGTCAGTGTCTCACTGGCCTTGGACACCGATGCCCAGGCCCGGCAGACCGCGTCGCTGTTCATGGCTGCCGGTGCACTGGTCAACAACACCGGCTCGAACCTGAAAGTCTCCGGCGACCTGGCCACCATTTTGGCGGGATGCCTGAAAGATGCCGACGACATGTACCACAACCGGGGCGTGGCCCTTTCGGATCGGTATGGCTACCCGGAGCGACAAGCCCTGTTCAACTGGTGGACCGCCTTAAAGCTCATGGACAAGGACCTCAAGGCACAAAAGCGCTTCGATGCGGCCAAGGTGATTTCCATGGTCAACAGCAAGGCCGTGGAGACCGCCTATAACTACTACCGCATCGAGCCCCAGAAGATCGGTGATCGCCTCGGCACGGTGATTTTCTCCCTGATCTTCTACGTGCTCTATACCCTCTGGTACGGCTTCGGCATCCTCTTCCTTTTCGAGGGGTGGGGGCTTCGGCTGGAGCACTGAGCCGATCAATTTGACGGATTCGTAAATAGCCGAATCTATCGGTGTTACGTTTTAGGTTTTAAGTGTTAAATGAGAAATGCCAAGACATAGGTAACCCTAAAGTGCCAAGACATGGGTTACCTTAAGGTTCGTTTGTGCCAAGACAT
>JAEINQ010000127.1 GCA_016342285.1 Desulfobacterales bacterium | reverse complement strand
CGCTGATACCTGGATGATTTACGGCCAATTCTGCCAGGCGGATGAATTCGTGGTCCGAAGCGTATGGCCCGGTGAACACCGTCAGCCTGTGCGGGGTGGTCTCTGCCAGGATGACAGAGGCCCGGATCGTGGTTTCAAGCATTTCCTGCCCGATATTGCCGCCGCCTGCGCTGGCAACTATCAGTGGCATGCCGGACAACCTGAGTTCTTTGGCAAGGGTTGCACCTGCGTTCCGGGTCGGCTTCGGGGTGACATAGCCCGTGTAATGGGTGGGAATGGTGATGTCTTTTGCCGCAGGAAATGTTTCATCCAGGCGGACCAGCTCGGGGTCGGCATGGACGAGGAGGGCATCGAACAACGAGTTGAGTTGCGAGAGTACTCGTTTTTCGTATGAGGCCGGATTCTTCTTTTCCACCAGGATGTCGCGCAGGCTACACACTGATTTGCAGTTTCCATAGGTGCCAGCTCTGACGTTTTCTAGGATGGGTAGCAGTTCAAAGCCGAATTTCTTGCGTCCGAACGGAAAGAGTTCCACCAGAAAGATATCGGGCTGAATTTCGGCCATCAATTCCTTGAACCGGGTCAGGCGACGGATGAGAACTTCGTCCACATCCGCACCTTCTTGCACCGGGATGAATCGGGAAAAATCAGCATCCATCATCAGGCCGGGCAGTTGCAGCCGGCAAACATTGTCGGGCAGTTCGAGGTCAGCTTCGGCTCCGCCGGTAACCAGTGTCACCTCATGGGGTTCGAGAGCCCTGGCTATCTCCAGGCTGCGATGGATGTGGCCTACGCCGAGTACGTGCTGACAATATTGAACGATTTTCATCACAATTCCATATTGAGTTCGCCTATGGCCAGTTCATTGTCCATGCATTCTATGCGATGCAGGCGGTAGGGCTTGATCGGCATCGGGTCACCAGGCATGAAATCCAGGCCGGACAGTACATAGGCGAGGCTCTTGATTACCCCGTTGTGCGCGATGACCAGCACGGATTTATCCGCGTGGCTGTCGCTGAAATCCAATAAGGCGTCACAGGCTCGCATGAGTACTTCGTTGCGACTTTCTCCGCCGGGCGGACGGAACTCAAGGCCGAGTTTTTCCTGCTGAAGCACTTGCTTGCGGAGTTTATTGAGTTCTACTTTGGTCAATCCTGTCCATTCGCCCCAATCCTGTTCTGCAAGTCGCTGGTCTTCATGCATGGGCAGTCCCAGCGTTTCGTTGATAATTTCGGCGGTTTCGCGCGACCGTTCAAGGCCGCTGGTCAGGATGCAGTCGAAATTCAGGCCGGCCAGGGATTTGGCCCATTTTCGGGCCATGTCGCGGCCTTCATCGCACAGGCTGATGTCGGTCTTGCCCTGAATTCGTGATTCGCGGTTCCATTCGGTCAGGCCATGTCTCATGCAGAAAAATGTTGTCATTGTGCCGATCTCCGCTGATTTACGACTGATTTCATTATTCGTTCCATCTCCCTGTAATTGGTGCTCGCGCTGTGGCTTTGCTCGGCGTAATCCATGGCCTGCCTGCCAAGCTGTTTTCTGAACTCGACATCAATGATGAGTCGGTCAACGCCTTCGGTGAATTCGGTTCTGGTTGCGGATGTGACAATGCCGGAATGACCATGATCAATGACATATGGTGCGCCCTCGTCATCGGTGGCCACCACGGGCAGACCACATCGCTGGGCCTCCAGATAAACCATGCCAACGCTTTCTTCCAAGCCGGGAAAGGCGAATATGTCCCCTGCACTGAATACGGTGTTCAGCTTGTCCCTGTCCACCATGCCCAGAAAACGGACCCGGTCCTTGAGCAGGGGGTAGGCCAATGCTTCCATTTCGCCGCGCCGCGGTCCATCCCCGGCAATCACCAGGGTCAGGTCGCGTCCCTTGGCAACAAGGTCGGCACAGGTCTTGATGACCCAGTGCAGCCCCTGCGCCTTGACGCCCGGTCTCATCATGGCTGCGGTGACGATAACCGGCGTGTCAGCCACTTGCCATTCGGCTCGAAGCTGTGCTCTGGCAGGCTTGTTGCGCTTGAACATGTCGCCAGGCAAGCCTGGTTTCACATAGGAGTATCGGCTTTCCGGCAGGAGCTTGGCGCAACAGTCCATGTCGTTTACGCGGTTGCAGAAAATATGGTCTGTCTTGAGCATGGCCCGTCTGTTGAGTGCAAAACCAGGCCATGTGGAAATTCGCTTGCCCCGTTCCTCGGCATAGGAGGCCTGGAAGATGAAGTACGGCATTTTGAGCCATTGTGTTGCCAGAGGTCCGAAAACGTCCGGTACCTTGTAGTAGCTGCCGTAGGTCAGCCAGCAATCCGCATCCCTGGCTTGCCTGACCATTCGCTTCAGGGCCAGTCCTGCGCCAATCCATGCTCCGGGCTTCCGGTAAATGGTTCTGGCAGAGTAATATTCCACGGGCTGCACATCATGCCCAAAACCCCGCAGCGTTTCGTACAAGTCGCGGGCAATGGTCACGTCACCGGAAATGCTCGGGTGATTGACTGGTTTGAAAGGTGTGCAAAAGGCTATCTTCACAGGCGGTCCGGTTTTGAATTAACGTGCCGATTTCGGACAAGTACACCAAACCTCGCTCAGGTCCAAGGGATTTGCCTGTCCCGGCAACGTAAAACGTCTGATGTCGCGTTCATGGAACTGAATCCAGCTTTGTCTGCTTGAAAATCGGAGCGTTCTTGTTTTTATATAAAAATAAATTAAAATAAGCTTTTAAAACATGGACAGTGTAACAATCCAGAGCCGTTGCGTGTCGGGAAAGGAGCGATGAGGTCTGACAGCGATCAGCTCTTGTCTTTGGCCTTGAGTTGACCACATGCGGCTTCGATGTCCGCGCCCATGGACCGGCGGATGGTGGCGGTGAGGCCGTGATCCCAGAGGCGTTGTTCAAAGGCTTCGACCTTGGCGCGGTCTGGTGTGTCGTAGGGCATGCCTTCGACTGCGTTGTAGGCGATGAGGTTGATCTTGCCTTTTCTGCGGTCAATGAGGCCTGCGAGTTGATCGGCCTGCTCCAGGGAGTCGTTGACGTCTTTCAGGAGCAGGTACTCGAAAGTGACGCGTTCGCGCTGGCGCATGGGATATGCCTTGATGGCGGCCATGAGGTCATTTAGTTGGACCTTGGCGGCCTTGGGCATGATTTTGGCGCGCAGTTCCTGGGTGGGGGCATGCAGTGATATGGCGGGCAGGGCAACCTCAAGGTCGCCGAGGATCTTGAGCTTGTCCGGGAAACCGACCGTGGACACCACGGAACGTCGCCAGGAAAGAGCCAGTCCACGTTCGCAGGGCAAGTCGTGAAGAACCTTGAGCAGATTGTCGAGGTTGAGCAGCGGTTCGCCCATGCCCATGAACACGAGGTTCTTGAGCGGGTTCATGTTGTGGTCTTCGAGATATTGGCGGCCCACCAGTATCTGGCCCATGATTTCACCATAGGTCAGATTTCGCTCGAATCCGAGCAACCCTGTGTTGCAGAAGGTGCAGCCCATGGCGCAGCCCACCTGGGTGGACAGACATTGGGAATAGCGGTCGCGCATTGGGATGAGCACGGTTTCGACGAGTTTGCCGTCCTTGAGCTTGAGCAGAAATTTGATGGTGCCATCCTTGCTCTTCCTGATCTGGGCGATCTCCGGCCATGAGATGATGGACATTTCGGCCAGTTTCTCGCGCAGGGGCTTGGACAGATTGGTCATGCCCTCGATGGAGCGCACGCGCTTCTGCCACAGCCATTGCCACACCTGCTCGGCACGGAAGCGCGGCAATTTCAAGTCCTCGACAACAAAGGATTCGAGGTCGTTTTTTGTCAGATCAATAAGATTTTGCATAGCGAGTACCTTGTACGGCATGAGCCGGGCATGTCAAGGCCGGAGCACCGGACTGTCTGGGCGCATCAAGAACGGGCCGCACGTGGATTTCGTGCGGCCCGCATTTTTGTGTGTCTGTGAGTTGGCTTGCAGCCTGTTCGGGCTTTCTAGAAGACGTTGAGGCCTTTCAGGAGCACGGTCAGCACGAGTAGCGGGGTTACCCACTTCACGATGAAGGCATAGGCCGAGATGATCATGGTGTTGTTGAGGGTTCCGTTGTTGCTGAGGCTTTGCTGCATGCGTTCCCTGCCCCATTTCCATCCGGCAAAGATGCAGATGAAGAAACCGCCGATGGGCATGAGCAGGTTGGAGGACAAATAGTCGTAGAAGTCGAAGAAGTTCAGGCCGAACAGGGTCACGTCGCTCATGGTGCTGAACGAGAGCGTGGCGGGAATGCCGAATCCTCCGAGAAGCAGGGCTGTGACAATGGTTGATTTTGCACGGGACCAGCCAAGGCCTCCTTCGATCATGAATGCAACCGGAACCTCGAAAAGGGAGAGCATGGCCCCGATGGTTGCGATTGCCGTCAATACGAAAAATGCAGTCATGAATATCTGGCCAAAAGGCATGGAACTGAACACGGCAGGTATGGTCATGAAGAGCAGGCCTGGTCCGGCCGCTGGTTCGAATCCGTAGTTGAAGACCGCAGGGAAGATGGCGATACCGGCCAGTAGGGATATGGTCAGGTCGGCCAGCATGACGCGGGTCGCCGTGAGAGGCATGTTTGCGTCCGAGCGGAAGTAGCTGCCGTAGGTCATCATGGTTCCCATGCCGATGGAGAGCTTGAAGAACGCCAGCCCCATGGCCATGAGCACTACTTCGCCTGTGACTTTGGAGAAATCCGGGTTGAACAGGAATGCGAGGCCGTCCATTGCCTTGGGCAGGGTCAGGGAACGGATGCAGACGATGACCAGCATGACCAGCAGGATGGGCATGAGTGTCTTGGTTGTCTTTTCGATGCCCTTGGACACGCCGCCGAGGATGATGATGCTGACCAGGGCCAGCACGCCCCACTGCCAGGCAATGGCTGTTATCGGCGATGAGACCGTGGCATTGAAAGCGGCTTTTGCCACTGCCGGGTCCGTGGACGAGAGGGAGCCGGACAGGGCTTGGAATATATAGCTGAAGATCCATCCCACGACATCGGCGTAGAAAGACATGATGGCAAATGCCGCCAACACACCACAGACACCGACCAGCATCCACAGGGAATTGTTCGGAGCCACTTTCTTCCATGTGGTGATTGCGTTGGAGCGGGCATGGCGTCCCATCATGATTTCGGAGATCATGACAGGCAGGCCGACCACTACCGTGGCAGCCAGATAGATGAACAGGAACGCGGCACCGCCGTTTTCCCCTGCCATGTATGGAAATTTCCAGATGTTTCCGAGGCCGACAGCCGATCCCAGAGTGGCCGTCAGAACGCCTAGCTTGGTTGCGAATCCATCGCGGTTTGTGTGAACAGACATATCATATCAATCCTTTAGGGTGTTTTTGTTGCCAAGGGGCGTCAGATCGATATCGTGCAATTCCGAAATTGGCAATGGATATTAACTGATCGAATTCCGTTGGTGTCCCGAGGAAGTGGATGCGGATATGGAGTCCCGGCTTCAGTGTTTTCGGTCTTGTTGATGGCTGCATTGTCTTTGAAATAAATACGGGAAGAGCCGGATGTGTGGCTCTTCCCGTATTTTACCCGTCAGTAGCAAAATCCAAATGTCCTGATTATACGTGCAAGATGTTCTTGCGTGTCGCTAGCTTTTACTTGGTGATTGTCAGCAACACATCAGGTCCGCCAACGTTTCTATGAGTGAAGCAGCCTCCCAGAATGCCGGG
>JAEINQ010000126.1 GCA_016342285.1 Desulfobacterales bacterium | reverse complement strand
AAGATCCTCGCCCTGTTGGCGGCCAAAACAGCCCGGGTGGTGGCCTTTGACGCCCTGGCCCTGGCCCGTCAGGCCGGAGCGGTGCTGAGCCTGAACATGGTGCTGCTCGGCGCCCTGGTCCAGGCCGCGGCCTTGCCGGTCACCGCCGAGATCGTCCGTGAGACCATCGCCACCAAGACCAAGGCCGCCTTTGCCCGGATCAACCTGACTGCCTTTGATCTGGGCGTCGAGGCGGCACGCACGGCATCGTGACGGTGCCACTAAAATAGCAAATTGCCCCCAGGCACTGGAAAAAAGGGATGAACATCAAAAACCGACTCCTGCTGGTATTGCTGACGATCCTTCTGGTCATCCTCAGCGGCAGCCTCGGGTACTACATTCTGTTCCAGGGACACTATGGGTTCATGGAATGTCTGTATATGACGGTCATCGCCATCACCAGTGTGGGGTTCGGCGAGATCATTCCCATTTCGGGAAATACCAAGGCCGAAGTCTTCACCATGGTGCTCATTACGTTCGGCATGGGCATCATTCTATACGGGCTCGGCTCCCTGACAGCCATGATGATCGAAGGCGAGCTTTCCGGTTACCTAAAGGAAAAGAAGATGAAAAAGCAGATCGACAAGCTCCGTGGGCACTACATCGTCTGCGGCGGCGGCGAAACCGGCCTGCCGCTCATCGAGGAGTTGGTCAAAAACGGCGATTCGGTGGTTCTTCTGGAAAAGGATCAGGAAAAGGTCGACCGATGTCTAAAATCCCTGGGAGACTTTCCCTATGTCCTGGGGGATGCCACCGAAGACCAGAACCTCATTGACGCAGGCATTGCCCAGGCTGCCGGCGTTCTGATCTGCCTGCCGTCGGACAAGGACAATCTCTATATCACCATGACGGCCCGTATGCTCAACAAACGGGTCCGCATCATCTGCCGAATGATCAATCCCAAGCTCAAGCTCAAGCTCAAAAAAGCCGGTGCGGACGCCGTTGTTTCTCCCAACGCCATCGGAGCCCTTCGCATGGCCTCGGAGATGATCCGGCCGACCGTGGTCAATTTTCTTGACAGCATGCTCAGGAGCCAGCAGGGGAATCTCCGCATTCACCAGATCGAAGTGGGGACCGACTCGTTGGTGGTGGGAAAGGCAATCCGCGATTCCGGCCTCAAGGACCGGTTTGGCCTTCTCTTGATGGGCTGCCAGCGGGAAGGGTGCGAGATTGAATTCAACCCGTCGCCCGACCTGATCCTCGAGCCGGGAATCATCCTGATCGTCATGGGGGCTGTGGACGATATCGGCCGCGCCCGGAAAGTCTTTTAGGCGTCGGATATGCTACAGGAACTGGGCATTCGTAATTTTGCCATCATCGACGACCTGCGGATTTGCTTCGCGGGCGGGTTGACTGTTCTCAGCGGTGAGACCGGTGCCGGAAAATCCATTGTCATCAATGCGGTCAATCTGCTTCTGGGCAGTCGTGCCCAGTCGGGGCTGATCCGGACCGGTGCAGACGCCGCCGAACTCGAGGCCCTTTTTGCCGTGGATCCCGGGAGTCGAACCGCCCGAACCATGGTCGCACAAGGGGTCGATCCCGGCGAGGGTCTGATGATCCGGCGGGTCATCTCGCGGAGCAACCAGAACCGAATCTACATCAACGACCGGCTCTCAACCGTTCAGGCCCTTTGTGCCGTTACCGAGGGACTGGCAAGCATTTCGGGTCAACACGCACACCAGGGGCTGCTTGATGAGGACCACCACCTGCTGGTTCTGGACCGCTTCGGCGGCCTTTTGCCCCTTCGGCGGCAGGTGGCAGGCCTCTACCACGAAATTCGCCCCCTGGTTCGGGAGTTGGCCGAATTGGAAGCAAATCAGCACCGCCGACACGAGCAACTGGAACTGCTTCAATTCCAACTGAGGGAAATCGACGCGGCAGCCCCGTCGGTTGGCGAGGACGAGGCACTGGCCTTGGAGAAAAAACGGCTGCAAAACCGGGCCCGCCTCATGCAAATGCTTCAAGAGAGCCTTGAGGCCCTGTACAGCGCACCCGGGGCCGTGGTGGAGCGTTTGACCTCGGTTGGTCGTGACATGGAAGAGGCGGCCCGAATCGATCCGGAGCTCTCCTTACGAGCGACGGAATTGACCCAGGCGGCCCTTGTGGTGGAAGACTGCGTCGACGGTCTTCGGACCTATCTGGGCCTAATCGATCTTGACGATCAGCGCATGGAGGAGGTCGAGACCAGACTCGATGTTCTCAACCGGCTCAAACGAAAGCACGGCGGTTCCATGGACGCCTTGTTGCTGCGCAGGGAAGAGATCGTTGTCGGACTCGACCGCGTGGAGAGCCTTGCTGAAGCCATGGAAGCGATAAAAGCCGAACTCGCCGCCAAGCATGGGGAGTTGGCCCGGGCAGCGGTCGCCCTTTCCCGAAAACGAAAAAAGGCGGCCGGCGAACTGGGCGCCAAGGTCATCGTCGAACTCGAGACCCTGAGGATGGAAAACACCGCTTTTGAGGTGATCGTTGCCCCCGTGGCCACCGACAATCACCCCAGTCCTTACCTTTCCGTCGGTGATCTTGAGGTTACCGAAGACGGCCTGGATCGGTCCCGGTTCCTCATGGCGCCCAACATCGGCGAAGCACTCAAGCCTCTGGCCGGAATCGCTTCCGGAGGCGAACTCTCCCGGGTCGTTCTCGCTCTGAAGGCAATTCTGGCCAGAACCGATGCCCTGGAGACCATCGTTTTCGACGAGGTCGATGCGGGCATCGGTGGCGGTGTGGCCGAGGTGGTCGGAAAAAAACTCAACGCCCTGGCTCAACACCACCAGATCATCTGCATCACTCACCTGAGCCAGATCGCCAAGTTCGGCGACCATCATTACCGGATTTCAAAGCACGTGTCCCGGGGCAGAACCCGGACGGCCATCGAGCCGCTCGGCGGCAACGATCGTATTGAAGAGATCGCACGGATGCTCAGTGGGGAAGCCATCACCACCGCGACCCTGGACCACGCCCGGGAAATCATGGGCGCCGTCGACCGGAAATAGCCTTTCAAACCCGTTTCTTTTTCCGAAGTCCTCCGGGCTGCCGCAAACAAAGTCCGGCACCTTTCTGCCCTTTATGGCAAATCGGTGTTTTTGCATCCACACGAGCATCGCCATGAATCCGTACAGTATTCCGCCGTTGGTGAGCATCATTGCCTTTTCAGGCCTGGCCATACTGATCGGGGTTCGGAACGGCACTTCCAGGGTGGGTCGACTTTTTCTACCCCTTTGTTTTCTCGGCGCGGTCCTCAACGCTGATATCTTCCTGATTTTCAACGTGAGCTCGCCTTCAACCGCCCTGTGGATCACCCGGACCGGACACGTCTTTACCGTGTTCCTGATACCCGCCTACATTCACTTCTTTCACGCCTATCTTCACGTTCAAAAGCGTGCCTGGCTGATCCCTTTTGCTTACGGCTATGCGGTCTGTCTCATGGCCCTGGCCCCCACCCCACTGCTTATCGCTGGTGTGATCCGACATCCCTTCGGGTTCTTCGGCCTCGCCGGCCCCCTTTATCCCCTGGTTGGAATCGGGGCAGGTGCGGCCATCGCCTACGTCATGACCCTGCTCCACCGGGCCATTAAAAAGGAACACCGCCGACTTCAGCGGAATCGGCTGAGGTTCGTCTCCGCCGGTTTCGGTTTTCTCGGATTGGTTGTCGGCGGCAACGTTCTGACCGGATTCGGGGTGGCCCTCTATCCACCGGGCGGCTTTTCCTTTCTGCCTCTGGCGGTTTTTGCCTATGGTCTATTTCGGCACGATTTGCTGGACATGGGGCTGCTTTTTCGAAGAAGTCTGATCTATTCCACGGCCACGGCCCTTCTCACCGCAGGCTATGCTCTGGCAGTGACCCTGGCCGAACAGGTTTTAAAAGGCTTTCATTTTGCCGGTTCCTTTTGGGCGCCGGTGTTTTTTTTTCTGTTTGTCACCGTGGTCTTCGGACCCCTTCGAACCCGGATTCAGGCCCTGTTGGATCTTTTTTTCAAAAAACGGCAAACCGCTTACCAGCAGACCCTCCTCACGGTCAGCCGAACCATCGCCACGGTTTTAGACCAGGACCGCATCGCCGGCGAACTGCTTAACACCGTGGCCGATGCCCTGGGGGTGGATCGGTGCGCCCTGTACCTGTCCCGGTCCGACGGTTCCGGCCAGGCCCTCTTTGCGGCACGCCCGGGCGCCGACGGTCCGGTTTTTCCGATCCGGGCCAATGACCTATGCGAACTTGTGGATTATCTGGCCACCGAAAAAATTGCCTGCCGGGAGGACGCGGTTGTTGGGCCGGAGACAAAGACACCCAGGACCGTGCGTCTTGCGCTGGCCGCCGTGGATGCGGCCATCGCCCTGCCCCTGGTCTTTCAGGCACGACTCAGCGGATTCGTCCTGCTGGGAGAAAAAGGCTCGGGGGATTCTTTCTCGCCCCGGGACCTGAGCCTGCTGGAAACCCTGGCCAGTCAGAGTGCCGTCGCCGTGGAGAATGCCCGGGCCTACAAGGTCATTGCCGAAATGAACCGCGGCCTCGAGGCCACGGTGCGCGCCCGGACCGCCGAACTGGAAAGCGCACTGGCCGAAAAGGAGCGCAGTCAGGAACTGTTGATCCGATCCGAAAGCCTGGCGGCCATCGGGCAGTTGGTGGCCGGCACCGCCCACGAACTCAACAACCCACTGACCAGCGTCAAAAGCCTGCTGCAGTCCACCATCGAAGACTTGACCGAATGGGACGGTCTCCAGCCCCCCGACAATGACCTGATCGAGGACCTTAACTTCGCCGATCGGGAACTGAGCCGCGCCCGGGATATCGTGGCAAGTCTGCTGGGGCTTTCCCGGCAAACCCAGACGTATGCCGAAGCGGTGGACCTGACCACCGTGGTGCGGCACGCCCTGCGGGTACTGGGCAACCTGGCCAAAGGGGGCGGCATCCGTATCGTCGAGAATCTCGATTCGGACCTGCCCCGGATTCAGGGCAATTTTGCCAATCTCGGCCAGGTGGTCCTGAACATCGTTAAAAATGCCCTTCAGGCCGCCGGCGGCCAGGGGACCGTGATCGTAGCCACCCGCCACGACCGGTCCGCCGGCCAAGTGGTCTTTACTTGCGTTGACAGCGGGCCAGGCATTGATTTAGCCGTCCGCCAGGACATCTTCAAGCCGTTTTTCACCACCAAGGCGGTGGGTGACGGGACCGGCCTCGGGCTTTACATCTGCCACGAAATCCTCGCCCGGCACGGCGGACGCATCCTCTTGATTGATGCCCCGGATACCACCTTTGAAATACGGCTTCCCGTGGCAAGCTGAAGCCGACAGGCTATTTTCGCCAAAATGTGGCATGGTGGAGATCATCGTGCTTGAAAGCTGTTGACATATACTTTATCCTGTGAATTGTTCTATAAGTTTGTCTTTTGAGAAAATCCCGCTGCATTCTGTATGCGGCGGGTCACCATCGACCAAGGCGGGCGATTCGGCCACCGTCAGGGGTTAACCGGACCCGGCAAAAAACCCGCAAACAAGGAGGTTTAATTTGTACGGTCTGCAAGCGATTTCAGCCAATAACGGATGGGCCATGGCGTTGGTTGGCGCGCTCATTGTGATTTCGGGTTTGGGCGTCTTGTCCTTTATCATCTCCCAGTTACACAAGGTCGTCGCGCTTTTAGATAAATCGCCTTCACCGGACATGACCCAAACGCCCCTCGACGATACCCAGCGGGCTCTGGCCATTCCTGACCACATGCCCGACGACGTTCACCAGGTCGCCGCTTTTTACCGCACCCTGACCGATCAGATGGAATCCCCTTTCGAAATTCAGCGGTTGTACGCGCTCAGTGTCGAAAACAACTTCCCGCATCCCCACTTGACCCTCAGGGCCTTGCGCGAAGCGGGCCTGATGATCCCTGCCGGCGAGGGCCGGTTTACCTGGAGCAACTGAAACCGCTCCCCTCGACCCACGGAAAAACAAGGATTCAAGTCGCATGGAACTGTTACTGCAATTTTTGACCAACACGGGGTATTATCTGGCGGACTTTCGCAACGTCATCATGATTGTCGTGGGCTGCGTC
>JAEINQ010000125.1 GCA_016342285.1 Desulfobacterales bacterium | reverse complement strand
TTGATTGCCTTGACCTTGGACAAAAATTCACATTTATGAATTGGAAACGTTCATCGGTGCCCATCCACTCAAAAACCAATTCGTGGGCGGGCACTACGATCGGCAACCTTTTTAGTAGCCGGCAGCGCATTTCTGGGGTTGACGAAAATGTCCCGGGGCGATCGGTTCCGATTGACAGCAAAGGCCTGAAGCGGATATGGTTGCCACTTGGGTGGTCACTATTTTTTCGCCAAAGATCGCCGTCTGAAAAAAACAGTTTGGAGGAAAACCATGAACGGGTGGATGGGAAAAATTCTCAGGGTCGATCTGACCCGGGGCACGGTCGTCGAGGAGCCCCTCGACGCTGAAGTGGCCAAGGCCTTCATCGGCGGCCGGGGCCTGGGCGTCTACTACCTTCTGAAAGAAGTCGATCCGGCTTGCGAACCGCTGTCGCCGGAAAACGCCCTCATCATGGCCACCGGCCCCCTGACCGGTACCGGCGCGCCCACCGGGGCGCGTTACATGGTCATGACCAAATCACCACTGACCGGGGCGCTGACCTGCTCCAATTCGGGCGGCCGGTTCCCCACCGAGCTCAAACGGGCCGGTTACGACGCCGTGATCCTGACGGGCCGGGCCGCCGATCCGGTCTATCTGTGGATTAACGACGGCAAGGCCGAGCTCAGGCCCGCCGGTCACCTGTGGGGAAAAACCACCCACGAAGCCACCGACGCCCTCAAAGCGGAAACCGATCCGGCGGCCCGGGTGGCCTGCATCGGCCCGGCCGGTGAGAAACAGGTCCTGTTTGCCGCCATCATTAACGACCGGGACCGGGCAGCGGGACGCTCCGGCGTCGGGGCCGTCATGGGCGCCAAGAATCTCAAGGCCGTGGTGGTCCGAGGAACGGGGAAAGTCTCCCTGGCCGACCCCGAACGGTTCAAGGCCTTTAACAAGCAGGTTCTGGATCGATTCAACGAGGCCAACAAAAAGACCCCTCTGGGGCTTCGCATCAACGGCACGGCCGGCGTGGTCATGGCCACCCAGAATCTCGGGGTGCTCCCCACCAAAAACTGGCAGCAGGGGACCTTCGACGGATGGGAAGGGATCTGGGGCGGAACCCTGACGGAGAAATACCTGGTCACAAACAAGGCCTGTTTTTCCTGTCCCATCGCCTGCGGGCGCGTCACCAAAGTGGAGGTGCCGGGGTTCGAAGGCGAGGGCGAAGGGCCCGAATATGAAACCATCTACGCCATGGGCTCCAACTGCATGATCGACAACCTGGCGGCGGTAATCAAGGCCAATTACCTGTGCAACGAACTGGGGCTGGATACCATCACCATGGGCGCCACGGTGGCTTGCGCCATGGAGTTGGTGGACCGGGGGTATCTCTCCGAAGAAGAAGTCGGCCGCAGTCTCAAATGGGGGGACGGGGAGGCCCTGGTGGAACTGACACGGCTCACCGGCTACCGGGAAGGATTCGGGGACCGGTTGGCCGAAGCCAGCTTCCGGCTGGCCGGGCGCTACGGACATCCGGAATTGGCCATGGTTTCAAAGAAGCAGGAATTTCCCGGCTATGAACCCCGCGGATGCCAGGCCATGGGACTGGCGTACGCCACCAGCCCCATCGGCGGAAGCCACATGCGCGGCGATCCGGCCTATTTCGAACTTTTCGGCATTCCCGAGCCGGTGGACCCCCACCAGTGGGAGGGCAAGGCCCGTCTCATGAAACTCTGGCAGGATCTTTCCTGCGTCATCGATTCAGCCGGCCTGTGCATTTTCTTTGCGGTCCGCAACCTGGTCAAGCCCCAGTTGGACGTACCGCCCGAGGGGATCATGGAATACCTTAATGCCGCCACCGGTGCCGGCTTTTCCCTGGAAGAGGTGATCGCTGCCGGCGACCGCATCGCCACGGCGGAACGGCTCTTTTTGGTCAGGGCCGGATTCTCCCGCAAGGACGACACCCTGCCGGACCGGCTCACCAAAGAGCCGGCCCCCATGGGACCGGCCAAGGGGATGGTATGCCACCTCGAAGAGATGCTCGACGAGTACTACCAGGTGCAGAAATGGGATGACAGCGGCATCCCTTCGGAAGAGAAAATTTCGGAGATGGGGCTGGGAGGGCTTTAGGCAGATCTGAAAAGAATTCTGACATGATGATTCAGGTCAAAATGTTCGCGGAATTTCGGCAATACGCACCGGCCGGGCAAAAGGAATTCCGCCTGGAACTCAAACCGGGTGCGACTGCCGGCCAGACCGTCTCCCGTCTGGGCCTTCCGCCCGATCTGCCCCAGGTTGTCCTGATCAACGGCCGACGGGAAAAACCGGATACTGTTTTGAAAGAAGGCGATATGCTCACTCTCTTCCCCTTAATGGAGGGCGGTTGAGGTTTCCATCCACCAAAAAGAATAATGTTTCTAAAAATTCTTTCCAAACCACGAAGAGCACGAAGTACACGAAGAAAACATTTTTCCAGGAAAAGTTGCGATCCCTGACCGGAGATATGACGGGATTCGGAGCCCCCGGCACGGCACCAAGTCTGGTACGGCCAAGCACCTGCCCGAAGGGCATGGCACCATTTGTTCGGCCGGAGCGCCTACGGCGGTTTTTCGTAGGTGATCGGCCGACCAAATAATCCGTGTAATCCGCGTAATCCGTGCCAAAAATATTTCGAGCCATTTGCCCCTTTGCGGTGAACCAAATTTTGGTTGCGGCTTGAGGCTTCGCCTAAAGGCTACGGCCCCACAGGATGCCGCGCTAAGTCCTTCGTGGTAAAAATTGGCTTGTTACGAGGCTTGGAAAATTGGACTTCATTCATAGCCATCAGGGATGAATCGCTGTGGGAATCTAACGAAGCACAAAGCCTTTTTGGAGCGGATCGTCCGGGTCGATGAAGAACTCGTGGCGACCGGTGAGAAAAGCCCGCCCCTTCACCTCGGGAATGACCGCGTTATAAGGCCCGAACCGGGTGGTTTCCACCACCTTGCCGGAGAACCGACTCCCGATGATGCTCTCGATTTCGATACTCTCCCCCAGGGCGATCTCGCCCCGGGCATAATGCAGGGCCAGCCGCCCGCTCACGCCGGTTCCCGTGGGGCTCCGATCCACCTCCCCTTCGGCGAAGATGCAGACATTGCTGCTATGGACACCCGCACCCCGGGGCGGTCCGATAAAGATGGTGCCGTAGAGAAAACTCAGGTCTTCTTCAAAGGGATGGGGAATGCTCCGGCTGTCCATGACGGCCCGCTTGATGGCCATCCCCTTTTCCACCAGTGCCGGGAAGTCTTCGGCAGTGGTTGTCACCCCCGCATCTTGTGCCTGAACATAGGCATAAAAGGCTCCGCCGTAGGCAATATCATAGCGGATGCTGCCCAGGCCGGGCACGTCAACGGTTTCGTCGGCGGCCAGCACAAAGGACGGCACGTTGTGAAAGCGGACGCTTTGGACCTTTCCGTCACGAACCCGGGCATGGGCGGTCACCAATCCGGCCGGAGCATCGATGCGCACGGTGGTTTCCGGTTCAGTCTTGGGAACCATGCCGGTTTCCACCGCAACCGTGGTGATGCCGATGATGCCGTGGCCGCACATGCTCGAATACCCCTCGTTGTGCAAGAAAAGCACGCCGAAATCCGCCCCGGCCGAAACCGGTGGCGTGACGATGCAGCCATACATATCGGCGTGGCCGCGCGGCTCCCACATCAGGGCGGTGCGCAGGTGGTCGAGGTTTTCCCTCATGTACCGGCGCCGGGCCAAAATGGTCGCCCCGGGCAAATCCGGCAGCCCCCCGGTAATCACCCGGAACGGCTCGCCCTCGGTGTGGGCGTCGATGGTGGTGATTCGTAGCCAGTTTTCCGGCGGCCGCCAGTCTCTCATCTTCTCGTGCATGTTGTTCTTCTCCATACCGAGCGTCCTTGTTTGATGATTAACCGCAAACTCACGCGGACAGCCGCGGACACAGCCATAACATCTCGGCCAAGACCGGCTCAATTGTAAGCGTTCACAGGGCCCAGCAGCAGCTTTGTTCCCGGGCATTTGAAGTACGAAATAGTACGCCTGCATGCCCGGCGCCTCGCATCTACGGCACCCTGTAACCGCTTCCCGTGCGAGGGCTTGGAATTCTTTGTCCGCGCCCGTCCGCGTGGGTCTGCGGTAAAATTTTCAAGACATCTGAATCAACGTGCCCAGGTCTTTTTTTTCGGCGGCTTTCAACACCGCAGCCGCGGCCACGGCATCCTGGGCCGCAATCCCCACGGATTTGAAAAAGGTGATCTCTTCTTCGGTCTCTCTTCCCGGCCGAACGCCGTTGACGATTTCTCCGAGTTCGGCGTGAATGACGGCGCCGGTATTGATGATGTCTCCGGTTTCGGCCATGCACGCCTCCCGGGAATCGACCACCACCTTGGCCCGGCGGACCGTGGCCGTGTCGATCTCCTGCATCTCGGGGGTAAAGGAGCCCACGCCGGTCACATGGGCGCCGGGCGCGAGGCGGTTGCCGTCAAAGAGCGGCGTCCGGGTGGTGGTGGCGGCCAGCACGATATCGGCCGCTTCAATGGCGGCTTCGGGGGACTGGGCCGGAATGATCTTCGGCGCATCAGGCCAAAGGGCCACCGCGTCCATGAGGCGCCGGGCGGCATCGGCCGACGGATCAAACAGACGAACTGTTTCAATGGACCGAACCGCCAGGACAGCCTGAAGCTGGGCACGGGCCTGGACCCCGGCCCCGAACAGGGCCACGGTCCGGGCGTCCTTTCTCGCCAGAAGATCGGCGGCCAGTCCGCCGCCGGCGCCGGTTCGAAGGGCCGTCAGGCTATCCCCTTCCATAAAGGCCAGGGGCAGTCCGGTCTCCGGGTTTAACACCAGGACCGTTGCGGCCACCGTGGGCAGCCCCAGGGCCGGATTGCCGCTGTAAACCGAAACCACCTTGACGGCCAGATTCCGGCTTTGGTGCAAGAAGGCAGGCATGAGCAGGGTCACGCCTTTGTCCGTATGCAGGCGGGTTCTCAGCGGAACCGTCGCCCGGCCCGAAGAGAATTGGCCGTAGGCCTTTTTCATGGCGGCAATGGCCTGAGACATGGTTAAGGCGGCCCGGACATCGGCAGCGGTGAGGATTCGAATTTTCATAATCTGTCAACCTCCCCTAAAATACGCGAAAACTTCATTATTACCACGAAGGTCTCGAAGAGCACGAAGAATTTAAACCAAGAATTCCCCTTCGTGTGCTTCGTGCTCTTAGTGGTGAATTCGAAACTGGACCATGGTGGCCAGTGAATGCAATTCGTTCGATTGTCAGGAGACGATATGCGCTAACTCACCTCGGATGGCGTTGAGATGGTCGCGCATCCAGCGGGCGGCCTCAGAGCCCTCGCCGTTTTCCACGCAGGCGACGATTTGCCCGGTGGTTCGAACCGAGTTCTCCCGGTAGTCCGGGGAGAGCTGGGTGGTACGGAGCCGGGCGTGGTGGGCGACCACCTTGTCCAGCACCAACCGGGTCATTTCGCAGATCACCGGGTTGCCGGTCATTTCGGCCAGGAAAGTATGAAAAGCGACATCGGCCGCTAAAAACGCCTCATAGACGCCATCGCTTTCATCGATGTCCTTGAGTATCTGTCTCAACCGCCGGATCTGCCGGGCATCGGCCCGCTCGGCAGCCAGGGCCACGGACTTGCACTCCAGCAGTTCCCTGGCTTCCATGAGATCGAAAATCGATCCGGCCTCAAGGGCGGCCCGCAGACGCTCCGTGGGAGGGTCGCCCACGGGCAACTCGGACCGGACAAAGGTCCCCCGGCCCTGGATCGCTTCGAGATACCCCATCACGGCCAGGGCATTGATGGCCTCACGGACTGAAGATCGGCCCACGCCAAGCAGCACGGCCAGTTCCCTCTGGGGTGGCAACTGGGCACCGGGGGGGAGTTCGCCGCCCTGAATCTGCTTTAGGATCTGTTCGGCCGCCATTTCCGGCGCCGAATTCTTTCTCACGGTTTCAAAGGGCACAAGTCACCTTATACGGTTGTTCATATTCGGGAAAAGAACCCCAGTCGCGATCTTCATGGCGAACATTGAATGGGGTTCAAGGGGTCGGAAGTTCAAATCTTCTCGCCCCGACCAAAATTCGCAATGATTAAGGCGGGTTAGCCAACAGGCTTTCCCGCCTTTTTTGTTCGTTTTCGCCTAAAGGGAGAAATAAGGGAGAAATTTTCAGGATCATCGTCTTGCATAGCGATCAGCAAGACGATCTTGAAGGGCTTTCTT
>JAEINQ010000041.1 GCA_016342285.1 Desulfobacterales bacterium | reverse complement strand
TTGAACGGGATCGAGATTCTCCACGCGCTACGAGTGTAAAGGATCCTGGCCCAGAGGACCATGCTTTGGGTTGCCCCTGGAAGGGGCTGGGTTACCGACCCCATATCAGTGTGGAGTGACTAAAGTGAGCTAAAGTGACTAAAGTTTATGGTAGAAACCGGACTTGAAAGACTGATCAGACACCCCCTGGCGCAACTTTCCGGCCAGCGCCTGGGTCTGCTGTGCAACCCGGCGTCGGTGGACCGACACCTGCGCCATGCCAGGCACTTGATTCACCGGGCCTTTCCCGGCCAGCTTCGTGCCCTTTTCAGCCCCCAGCACGGGCTGTTTGCCGAAAAACAGGACAACATGGTGGAGTCGGCCCATTTGACCGATCCGGAGCTCAACCTGCCGGCCTTCAGTCTCTACGGAGAAACCCGCATTCCCACACCGGACATGTTCGACGGCATCGACACCCTGATCATCGACCTTCAAGATGTCGGCACCCGGGTCTATACCTTTGTCTACACCATGAGCCATTGCATGGAGATGGCACGGGATATGGGCAAGGCCGTTGTGGTGCTCGACCGCCCCAATCCGTTGGGAGGCGACCATATGGAGGGCAACCTGCTGGAAAACGCCCAGGCTTCCTTCGTGGGGCGCTACCCCATCCCCATGCGTCACGGCATGACCATCGGCGAACTGGCCCGGTTTTTCAACGCGGCCCGCGGCATCGGCTGCCGCCTGGAGGTGGTACCCATGGCCCACTGGCAACGACATATGGGATTTCCCGGCACCGGGCTTCCCTGGGTGGCGCCGTCACCCAACCTGCCAACCCCGGCATCGGCCCTGGTGTATCCGGGGCAGGTCATCTGGGAAGGAACCAACATTTCCGAAGGACGGGGCACGACCCAACCCTTTGAGATCTTCGGTGCGCCGTTCCTCGACACCCGCGCCATCGGCTCCGAAATGGAAAACCACGCCCTGCCCGGCGTCATACTCCGACCCTGCGTCTTTGAACCGACCTTTAACAAATGGCAGGGGCAGCAATGCCACGGGTTTCAGGTTCACGTGACCGATTGGGACCGTTTTCGTCCCTACCATACGGCCCTGAAGCTTCTTCAAACGATATTGAAACACCATCGGGATGACTTTCAATGGAAGCCCCCTCCCTACGAATACGAGCATCAGCGGCCGGCCATCGATCTGATTCTCGGTAGCCGCAAGGTCAGGAAAAGGATCGAAGCCCTAAACCCCCTGGACGAGATCGAGCAATCCTGGCAGCCGGAACTGAGCGCCTTCAGGGAAACGGCCAGATCCTTTTTTCTTTACAGATAAAAATGTGGACATTTTTATCTTATGAAGGAGGTTTCCCGGTTCATCGGCATGGGCACCAACAATATCGCCGAACTCGAGGCCATTCTGGTCGGTATCGACCAGGTCGAAAACCGGCGGCAGCGCTGGATACTGGATGCTTGTATGAAACTTCACGGAAAGTTTCGTTCTCGTTCAAACTGGCTCTGCCGGCGGAATCGCTGGATGCGAGATGCGAGATGCTGGATGCGGGTATTGGGGTGGGGATAAGCTGGCAGGGTGGGCGCCATCCGTCGCCTTAGGCCGAAAAAGGACTGCAAAAACAGGGCGCAACCGTATCGGCACGAGACAATCAGCGCGAGAAAAACGAGCCGCCCCGCCTGAAGGGATCCGGGCAGGGCGGCAAATGGTCTTGGGGGCAGGATGAAAAGGATCAGGCTTTTTCAGCCTTGAGGTCCTCGATTTCCTTTTTCAGGGCATCGATTTCGGATTTGTACTGATCCGAATCGCCGGTTGTGCCGGTTGTGCCGGTGTCAAAGGACTCATCCTTTTTCCACGAGTCCTTCAACTCGTCAAAGCCCAGGTAAAGGGCCAGCCCACCACCCAGAAGGAGCATGATGGGTACCGCGCCGGCAAGGATCTGTAAAAATTCACTGAACCAAACAGAAAGTCCTATAAGACCCAACACAGCTGCAATGGCGCCACCAATTAACGTCTTCATAAAAACTCATCCTCCTTTAGTGTGATTTCGGTTCAAAGATTTTCCGGGTTTTCCCGACAGCAGCGACCCTCACGGCGGAGTGACTGCCTATCTTGATAATGGGGGGGCATACCCTGTCGATTCGTGAACACTCAACATCACAGGCAGTTATCATAACAATCGGGGTAAGACAAGCAGATTTTTGGCCGGACAAAACCGCAACGGCAATGCCCGAATTCTTTTCATGACCCCTAACAATTTGAATTAAAAGGATTCCCCAGATTAGGGCATTAAAATTGGGATTGCAAAGCCCTTGCGCTTTTGTTAGTTTTTGATTTTTTCGTACCCAACCCGTGAACAGGATTTCACCATGCCCCAGCACTTTTGGAAACGCACCAAATATCGTATGAGACGCTGGACCGACCGCTTTCTGGACGGAACCCATGCCTATTTTGGTGTTCTGCTGCCGGCGCAAACCGGATGGATTTCCGGAGCGCTTCGCCGGCTTTTCTTTTCAGGTATTCGCATCGACAAAACCCAGACCGATATTTTGCGACATCTTCCCGACGATGCCGTGGTTGTCTACATCAGCAAATACAAGAGCAGTTTCGAACAGATGTTCTTTCATTCCCGATACGCCCAGGAGTCGTTGCCGGTACCGGAACTGGCGTTTGAATACCGCAGGCTCCTGTGGCAGCCTCTGGGCCGACTGCTGCGCATGGCGCTGGCCAGAATCGATCACCTGCTCCAATACCGGAGCCTGCCAAGCCTCTACCGAAGCGGCTACATTCAGCAGGAACTGCTGGCCGGTCGCGCCGCCTCGCTGTTTCTCATCGGCAGGAAGGTTTTTTATCAGCGTTTCGTCAAGGCAAAACCGGATCCCCTGCTCCATCTCATCGAAATTCAACGACGCATCGACAAACCCATCTATCTGGTGCCCCAGTTGATGTGTTTCGGCACCAAACCGAGCCACTCCGTACCGAGCATGGTCGAGATTTTCTTCGGCCCCGATCAGCGCCCCGGGTTTCTCCGACGGTGGGCGATTCTGTTTCGAAACCCGGAGAAAATTCTCGTTGAAATTTCAGAACCGGTCAACTTGCGCGAATTCATCGCCTTTCCTGAAAATCACCAACGCAGCCCTGAACAACTGACCGACGCCCTTCGCAGACGCCTGGTGGCCCGCATTAACAGCCACCGTCAAAGCATCACCGGCCCGGTGCTCAAATCACGCCAGGAACTGATCGAAGATATTTTGACCAGCGAACGGGTGCGGACCTTCATGGGTGAGCATGCCAAGACAGAGGCGGTGCCGCTGTATCAGGCCCACAAGCAGGCCTCCGGCTATCTGGATGAAATCGCCGCCAATTACAGCATCCGGACCATACGGGCCCTGTACATTTTCCTGCGGTGGGTGTTCAACGTCATGTATGACGGGGTCAGCGTTGACCAGAAAGGCCTGCAGCGCCTCAAGAACATGTCCCGCCGCGGCCCCCTGATCATGATCCCCAATCACAAAAGCCATATCGACTACCTGATCCTGTCGTGGGTGTTCCATGAAAACAACATGCCCTGTCCCCATATCGCCGCGGGCAAAAACCTGAGCTTTTGGCCTCTGGGCCCTATTTTCCGCACGAGCGGTGCCTTTTTCCTGAGGCGCTCTTTCAAGGGCCAGCCCCTTTACGCCCGCATCTTTGCCGAATACATCCATAAGCTGCTGGCCGAAGGATTCAACATCGAATTCTTCATCGAAGGGGGCCGGAGCCGGACCGGCAAGATGATCCTGCCCAAGCTCGGCCTGCTGTCCATGATCATCAATGCCTATAAAAATGGCGCCTGCGATGATTTGATCATCGCCCCCATCTATATCGGCTACGACCGGGTTCTGGAAGAAACCGCCTACCTTAAGGAACTTGAAGGAGGACAAAAAGAGGCGGAAAGCTTCAAGCAGGTCATTGGGGCACGAAAGTTCCTTAAAAAAAGATATGGACGGATCTACCTGCGATTCGACGAACCCATCAGTTTCAAGGAGCTTTTGGAGAACGCCGGCATCGACCTGGAAACCCTGTCGCCGGTCGACGAAGCGGCCCTGTGCCGAAACCTGGGCTATCGTGCCATCAACGCCATCAACCGGGTCTCCGTGGTCACCCCACATGCCATCGTGGCCGGCGCCTTTTTAAACAGCAGCAAAAAGCGGGTCTCCCGCGAGGATCTCGATTTTGTCATGGACACCTACCTGGCCTACCTGACCTCCCAACAGGTGGCCATGGCCGACACCCTGGTCATCGATCCGAGCCGGGCCGTGGAGCAGGCCCTGGACGCCTATGTCCAGCGCAAGTTCATCGAACGCATTCACCTTGGGGCGGACAAGGATCCGGAAAACATTGTCTATACGGCGGTGGAAGCCAAGCGCCCCAACCTGGAATATTACAAGAACAACGCAGTCTCTTATTTCGTCCCGGCAGCCATCACCGCCCTGGCGATTCTTAAAAAAGACGCATTTCAGTTCTCGGCCACGGACCTAAACGACACCTACAGATTTATTCGGGACCTGTTCAAATACGAGTTCGCCTATGACGTGGATCACCCGCCGGAGCATTTTGTCCGGAAAAACATCAAGGCATTTATCAATGACGCCATTCTCATGCCCCACCCCACGTTGCCGGACACGTATAACATCACCTCCGCGGGCTTTCGAAAACTCAAGCTCTTTGCCGGTTTTCTGGCAACCTATTTCGAGTCGTATCTGATCGTGCTCAGTTATTTCGAAACCGAGGCCAAGAAAAAACCGACCGATGCCAAGGACCGACTCAAAAAGGTGGAATCCCTGGGAAACCGGATGTACCGAAAGGAAGAAATTGAAAGAAAAGAGGCCCTGAGCAAGGTCAACTACAAAAACGGCATCGCCTTTTGTGCCAATGTCGGTATCGAAGGCCCTCAGGACCTGGAAAAAATCGCCTTATACAGCGACGCCATCCGCAAATATCTTCAAGACACGGCGCCTTAGAAGGAGTCGGCCGGCCTGCCGGTTGACGAGACCGGACGGACTCCGACGGCCATCATTTCAATTTGCAGTAGGAATCCACGTCCTGTGGGCGTGGTCAGAGTCAATTGGCTATGCCGAGACCGCTTTGTTGGAAGTGACTAAAGCATGGTCCTCTGGGCCAGGATTCTTTACTTAGTGGAGCCGGAGAGGGACAACCGTTCCTGCGAGAAGATGAACTGCCGGCCAGGGCAATGTCGAATTTCCAACAACCAATGTCCAAGGCTTAAGGATGACGTCGCGACACTCCGCCAATGATGAAAAGCTCAAAAATCGCAAAATACCTTCCTTGGAAATTGAAAATTGGGAGTTCGACATTGGATATTGAGCCTGCCTCCCTTTGGAGACTGCCTGAGGCCTCCCGCTCATCAGGCGGCCCAGCTGAAAAACTGGCCCAACCGGATAACCGGCCTAACTGGCAAAACTGAACCCCATGAAAGCACTGATCCTTGCCGCAGGGTTTGGCACCCGACTGCGCCCCCATACCGACCGCAGACCCAAGCCACTTTTTTCCATGGCCGGCCGCACCCTGCTGGACCGGATCATCGACGCCCTGGAAAAGGCCGGATGCACGTCCGTGGCGGTCAACACCCACCACCTGGCGGACCAGGTTTGCCGACACGTGGCCGAGGGCCGGTATTCGGTCCCCGTATGGACGCGGCACGAACCCGACATTCTCGGCACCGGAGGCGCCATCGCCAATCTGCGTGACTTCTGGGACCGCGAACCGTTCATGGTCGTCAACAGCGACATCGTCACCGATATCGATCTGAAAGAAATCTATCGATCCCACTGCGATCAGAGCGCACCGGTCACCCTGGTGCTGGTGGATGACCCGGCCTTTAACAGCGTATCCGTAAATCCCCAGGGGAAGGTAATCGGCTTCGGCCCCGCCGATCCCCATGGCGACCCGGAACGCCGACTGACATTCACCGGTATCCAGGTCATCGACCCGGCGGTGCTCGACTATTTTCCCCAAAGTGTTTTTTTCAGCAGCATCAATGCCTATGACCGCATGATTGACGCGGGCATACCGATCCGGGCGGCGGTGGTCGAACATCGTTACTGGGCCGATGCAGGCACCCCGGAACGCTACCGGGCGGCCGCCCTTGAAATGACGGGTCGATCCGGATTTCAACGGGTGTTTGGGCGTCTCCCGGGGCCGGATGCCCTGTGGCAGAAACTTGCCGGTGACGGCTCTGACCGCCGATGGCACCGACTGGTTGAAGGCCACCGGTCCATCATCGTGGCCGACCACGGCATTACCGACACGGACCGGACATCGGAAGTGGATGCCTTCGTGGCCATCGGCCGGCATCTGCATAAAAAGGGGCTTCCGGTACCGGAAATCTTCTTCCAGGATCGGTTTTCGGGGATGGTCTGCATCGAAGACCTTGGTGACGTCCTGCTTCAGGACAAGGCTCTCAAGGCCGGCACCCAAGCTGAGCTTCTCGCCCTCTATGGACCGGTGGTCCAGATGCTCGTGGACCTCTCGGTTCAGGGGGCAGAGGGATTTGATCCGGCCTGGACCCATCAGAGCCCGGCCTACGACCGTGCGACCATCGTCAATGCCGAGTGCCGGTACTTTATCGAGGCCTTCTGCAAAAACTACCTGGGCATGGACCTGGCGTTTGAATCCTTTGCCGAAGAATTCGAGGCCCTGGCCACAAAAGCCCTGGACTTCGCGATCATGGGATTCATGCACCGGGATTTCCAATCCCGCAATCTCATGGTCCACAACGGCCGCTGCCGCATCATCGATTTTCAGGGCGGCCGCCCGGGACCGATCCAGTATGACCTGGCATCTCTGCTCATCGACCCGTACACAAAACTTCCCGAGCTGGTTCAGGAGATGCTGCTGGCCGAATGCATCGCGTCCATGCAGGAGAAGGTCGTTGTCGATGCGACCCGTTTCCGAAAAGGCTACACCTACTGCCGCATCACCCGGAATCTTCAGATGCTTGGTGCCTTCGGCCATCTGACCCGGGTAAAAGGCAAATCAGCCTTTGAAGCGTATATCCCCCGAGCAGCAGCCACATTGAATCAGAACCTGACCGCCCTGGGCGACGGTGCCCTGTCACGGTTGAACGAACTGGCACGGGAACTAACTCGTGCCCGTCCACGAATCGGTTTTTGAGTGGGTGGGCACCCATAGATGTTTCCATTGAGACAAAGGGAGGAAACAAATGACATCCATCCATGTCATGATCAACGGACTGCCGGGCAATGTCTGCCGGATCATTGCCGCCGGCGTGGCCGCCGGCGAAGGCTTCACCCTGGTGCCATGGTCCCTGACCGGGCCGGAAATCACCGATGAGACATGCACGGTGGCGGGAAAAACCGTCCGACTGATCCGGCCCGAGGGACGGGATGCGGTCATGGCCGAGATTGTGACATCCCAGGCGCCTTTTATCAGCGTCGATTTCACCCACCCGACCGCTGTCAACGCCAACGCCGATTTCTACTGCCGACACAACCTCCCCTTTGTCATGGGCACCACGGGCGGCGACCGGGAAAGACTGGCGGAAACTGTCCGGCAATCGTCCATTGCCGCTGTCATCGCTCCCAATATGGCCAAACAGATCGTTGGGCTCCAGGCCATGATGGCTTACGGGGCCGAAACCTTTCCCGATCTGTTCAAAGGGTACCGGCTTGCGGTCACGGAAAGCCATCAACAGGGAAAAGCCGACACCAGCGGCACGGCAAAGGCCATGGTTTCCTATTTCAACGCCATGGGCATCCCCTTTGGTGCCGATCAGATTCGCATGGTTCGCGACCCGCAAACCCAACGGACCGAACTGGGCATTCCCGAGGCTCACCTGGGCGGCCACGGCTGGCATACCTATACCCTGACGTCGGCTGATCAAACCGTCACCTTTGAATTCACCCACAATGTCAACGGCCGGGATATCTACACTCCGGGAGTCCTGGATGCCGTGGCTTTTCTCGTGAAAAAGATCACCAAAGGGGCAACGGGATCGGTCTTTTCCATGATCGATGTGTTGAAGGGGTAAGCGGAAAGAGGTTCAAGGTTCAAGGTTCGTGGAGTCGCTTCGCTCCACTTATTTATAAAGCTATACATGACAGAATACCGCTTTGAACATTGATTATTGAAAATTGAGCATTATGCTCCCTCTTCCATGGGACCCGACCAACACCCCCCCAGCAGGTGGCGCATCGCTCCCCCAGGGGCGGCATTGGACAGGCGAGGTCGCAAGGCTCAGACGGCCATATTTTCCCCGATGGCGGTTTTATCCGCATAAATTTCAGTTCAACAACAAAGGCCGTCATTTCTCAATGGCATCGCCCATGATCATGGGCGATTCGTCGAGCCTCAGGCAGAGGTAGATGTTCACCAGGGCCATGGCGACAAACAGAACCATAAAAGGGATCATGCCGACGACGTTCATGCCCACGATGAAGAGGATGCCCGAAATCTGTCCGGCCAGGGTGAGCAGGCCCTGAGAGGTGGACTCGGGAGCGGGGAAGCTGATCTCCGCACCGTATTGGAAGCCCACGGGCCCTCCGGCACCAAGAAAGAAAAACCCGAAGACAAACGCCGACACCAGTAAGCCGACGTAGCTGGTCAAAAAAGTCAGCCCCATGAGTCCGGGAATCATGCAGGCCATGCCCAGGACCAGATATGCTTTTCTTTTCCGGGCCCGATCGGAAAGCGGCGGCAGAATCACCGCCCCCACCACGCCGGCGATGAGGATCAGGCCGCCCACCAGCCCGGTCTGCTCCATGGTCAGCCCCTTGATCTGGCATATCTGGTCAATACAGGTGCTGATGGCGTTGAACATGCCCAGCCCGATAAAAAAGAGCAGGACCAGCAGGCGCATGTTGCGATTTTTAAACATGAGCCCGACCCCCTCGATCATCCGGACACGCCCCTCGCCCCCCCGGGCCGTGGGCGGCGTGGGGGGCCGCTCCCTTAAAAAGGCCAGAAGGGCCACGGCACCAACGACCGAAACCGCCCCGTAAATCTGAAGCATGAAGGGAATCCGCTCCCCTTCCCCGCCGCCGCCCGCGATGAGCAACGGCGTGGCCACCATGACCCCGATGATCCCGACAAACTGGGCCAGGGTCGCAATCCCCACGGCAGTGGCCCGTTCATGGACCGGAAACCAGCGCATGGCCAGTTTGGTGCCGGCATTCAAAATAAAGGGCTGGGCCACGGCCAGGCCGATCTGGGCCACCATCACCGTGCTGTATTGATCGGCAAAAACCCCTTTGAAGAGACCGAACACCCCGGTGAGAACGGCGCCGATGCCAATACCGATGCGGATACCGTAGGTATCGATGATATAGGAAGCCGGCATGCACACCACCAGAAAAACAATCATGAAAAGCATGGAGAGGAAATCGATCTGAAGCGGCGTGGCCCCATAGAAGATTCGGGCCTCCCGAGCGATGGGAGCAAAGGTGAGCCACTGCATCTGGACCACCGCACTGATGACGGCAAAGACGATCAGGACGATCCAACGGTAGCCATAGACACGAGTCATTGGGGTTTGCACAGTTTGGCTCTCCTTCCCGTTTTTCTGAGCATTTATCGATTGAAAAAATCCCATTTTCAGTCAAAATTGCTCGGCAATTTTGACTCCCGGGTCAACCCGGAACTGAGCAGATCGAAAAGCAGATCCACCAGTTCGTCCCGGCCGACCGAAGACGGATCTCTCAAGTGGTGGTTGCACAAATTGTCCAGCATGCCAACGATGGCCACCGCCGTGAGGCGAAGATTCACATCCTTGATATGGCCTGACCGCTGACCGTCTTTAAGTTGATCGGCCACGCAGTCGACATACCGGGCTCGGGCCGTCTGAATATCGGCCAGGATCTCGTCGTCCATGCCGCTGGAGACCTCGTTGAAGACAATCCGGGCCAGGTCGCTGTATTGAAGATACAGGGTCACATTGCATTGGATGAGTTGTCGAAAATGTTCGGCAAAGGGCATGTCCGAATCGATCTGGGCGCGAATCTTTGCGATAATCTCATCGATCCCTTCGGTCACTGTCGCCGAAAAGAGCTTGGATTTGCTGGAAAAGTTGTAATAGAGGGTCCCCTTGGCCACCCCGGCCCGCTCGGCGATTTCATCCATCCGGGCCTGGTGAAACCCGCGAGTGGAAAAGACCGAGGCGGCGGCGGCGAGGACCTTCTTTCGTTTATCCGTTTTTGACATGGCTTAAAAATTTCGACACATAGGTTTCGAGCCCGGCGAAATCAACCGGAATCACCTGCCGGGTCTCGATTTCGAAACAAGGAGCCAGGGCCCGAGGGGTGGTCTTTTCCAGGGCTGCCTTGGCCAGGAGGGCCGCACCGAAAGCGGTGGCCTCGCACAAATTGGTCAGGGCCACCCGGGAGTCGGGAAACATGGCCGCCAAAAGGGTGGTATAAAAGGGGTTTTGGGCAAAGCCCCCTTCGATGTACAAATCGGTGCCGGCCCGGCACCCGACGATGGACAGGGCGGCCCGGGACTGGATGGCCAGGGAAAGGCTCACCGCCGCATAGGTGGCATTGAAATCGGAAAAAAACGCCGGATGAGCGCCGGCCGATATATCGTTGAAGGTGAAAACGTCAGACCCTTCCAGGATTCGTGCCGCAGAGTTCGGGAAAATTCCGAAAGGGATGATGGACGGCAGGATAAAAATCGATCGATCCTCAATCAGCATTTGGAGCAGATTCGGATCGAAATCCGGATACGCCTTCTGGCCATGGATACCGGCCAGGGTTCCCATATAGATATCAAATTCGAGACCGCCGAGGAAAATGGAGGTTTTCACCGGGTCGGAAAACGCACTGATATTAAAAAAAACCACCTTGCCCAGCTCTTCCTCGACCAATTTCGCTTCGGTTTGGGGATGCATGGCCACGGTGACGCTCCCCGTGGAATTGAGCACGAAATCCTCATGGTTCTTGACCAGATACGGCAACAGCGCGGCATTGGAGTCGTGGATACCAACGGTTACCACGGCCGATTCGGACAAACCGGTGGCCCGGGCGGCCTCCGGACTTACCGTTCCCAACACGTCCCAGGGGTTTGACAAAACAGAAGGAAACCGCCCGCCACAGCCCAGGGCCTCAAAGACAAAGGACCATTCGCCCTTGTCGAAGTCCCACAAATGGGTGTGAGCTCCGATAAACGTCTTTTCCACCGCAGTGCGGCCGGTGAGCCGGAAACCGAAATACTGGGGGAGGTTTATAATGGTCTGCGTTTTTTCCCAGGCTTCAGGAAAGGTTTCCTGGACAAAGAAAATGCCTTTGCCCAGGCTTCCCAACCCCGGCATATCAGGGGTTGTGGTCTGAGCCTGCATGCTTTGCACATCGCCAAAGCGTCGGTTAAATTTGTCGTGGAATTCCGGGCCTGGGTCGGTGGTGTAGGAAAAAACCGGCAGCACGGAATCGCCCTCGCGATCCAGACAGACAAAGGTTCCGCCGTGGGCAGCCACGGAAACCGCGCCGATGTCGTATTTTTCGGTCATGTCCCTGAGCCGGTCAAAAAACCAGTCCATGGCCTCTTGCACAGGTTCGTAAATGAATCCGTCCTGGTGAAACTCCTCAAAGGTCTCGTAGACTGAATCGACCAGGGTCATCCGATGATCGAAAACCAACAGTTTCTTGTTGGTCTTTCCAATGTCAAGGACTGCAATGTACTGCCGGTTGGTGTGTATAAAAATCTCAGTCTGTTCCATTGGCGTCTCCATTTTGAGTATCTGGACCGTTTTTGTCGCCTGACGGTTGACCGGTTTCCTAAATCACCTCGTCTGGTTCTTTTCCGCCTCCTTGGCCTGGGCGTCCTGGCGGATCAGAATCAGCAGATCTTCGATCTCTTTGGGGATAACGGTCACCTCCTGGCCCGTGGACAGGGCATCCAAGTATGCCTGGGCCGTTTTCTCCAACAATTCGACATTGAGCCAGGCCTTGTCCAGGGTGGCCCCCAGGCACAAGGCCCCATGGTTCTGGATTATGTAGCCGTGGCTGCCGTTGGAAAGTTTCCCGGCGACATTTTCCACCAGTTCCGGGCTGCCTGAAAGGGCGTAGGGGATCACTGCCACCACAGGGCCAAGGTGGAGTGCCACTTCGTCGAACAGGGCCGGTATGGGCCGGTTGAGCAGGGCAAAGGCACTGGCCTTGAGTTGGTGGGTATGAATCACGGCATTGACGTCCGGCCGGTTTTTATAGACCGCCAGGTGCATGCCTGCCTCCACAGAAGGAGGGGTATCGCCTTCCATCTGCTTGAGGTCGAAATCGACAATGCAGATTTCAGCCGGTGATATTTTGTCGTAAGGCAGCGTGGACGGCGTGACGGCAAGGGCATCTTCTCCGGCAATCCGCATCGACACGTTGCCGCCGGTGCCGCGAAGCGCCCCAAAATATCCGTGTTCGCTAAGCCAGCGAGTGCACGCCAGAACCTGTTCCTTATACGCGAGGTACTTTTCCATTTCTGCTTTTCCTTTATATGCTTTGACGACAGCGGACGGATGACGGCAGTCCACTGTCTGCCGTCTTCGGTCTGCGGTTCATAATCGCCCCTACCCGTGGCTCCCGTGGTTCAGGGTTTTGAACAGCTTCTTGTTCTTTTCGTAGAGCGCCTTGAAAACCTTGAAATTCCGATCATAGACCGCCCTGTACTCGGGCCTGGGCGAAAACGTCCGCACCACCGGAACCATCTCCTTGGCCTGCTGGAAACCACGCACACGGCCCAAACCGACCGCGCAGACCAGGGCCGCACCCATGGCCCCCACATCCTGGGGTTGGGCCACGGTTTCAATTTGCCGGCCGGTGACATCGGCCATGATCTGGCACCAGATAGGGGATTTTGCTCCGCCGCCAACAAACCTGACCGACGGCTGATAGGGGATTTTTCGTTCCGCCGCCTCAAGCATCCACCGTTTGTGAAAGGCCACCCCTTCGAGCACGGCCCGGATCATCATCCGTTTTCCGGTATCGATCCCCATGTTAAAGAACATGCCGCGCACATAGGCATCTTCCCGGGGGGATCGGTTACCGTGCAGCCACGGGGTGAAGATCAGGTTGCCCGCCCCCGGTGCCGTCTGATCCACGACCTGATTGAGCAAGTCGTAAAGCTGTCCCAGTTCTTCCTGGGCATCGGCCGCGGGCCGGTCCTTGAGATAGACGCCGATGCCATCTAAGGCCAGATGGTCCCGGACCCACTTCAGGCACGCCCCGGAGGTCTCCTGCTCGGCAATGTAATTGTACCGCCCGGGCATGGCACAGAGAATGGAGGCCATGAAATTGCCGATATCCACCATGCGCTTGTCCACATTGGAAGCCACCCAACCCGACGTGCCGACATAAATATGGGTATCGTGAAGGTCTACACAGCCGGCACCAATGGCGGTCATGGCCACATCGCCGCCACCGCCGAAAACCGGGATACCAGGAACGAGGCCCACCTGTGAGGCGGCATCTTCGGTAAGGTGGCCCACCACATCCGTGGAATCAACCACGGGCGGCAGATGGTCCATGTTCACATCAAACATCTTACAAAGCCCCTTGTGCCATCCCAACCGGCCGGGACGGGTGTCGTAGACAAAGGTGATATGCGCCGAATCCTGGGTCATGCCGAACTGGCCGGTGCTTCGAAGGATCAGGTAGTCCTTGACGTCGAGCCACTTGTGGACCTTGGCAAAGATCTCCGGTTCGTTGTCGCGGACCCAGTGATACTTCCAAAGCGGATCCTTGGGGGTGGCGGCCAACCCGCCGGTTATCCAGAGAGAGGTCAATGTTTTCCGGGCGTTCCAGCCACTGATTCGGAACAGGCCGTGATAGAGATTCTTTTCGATCTGCCGGGTGGCACGACCGTCCATATAGATCATGGGGTTGCGAAGAGCCCGGCCGGCCGCATCCACCAGGATCGAGCCCTGCATCTGGCAGCAAAACCCCATGGCCGCAATCCGTTCGGCAGCAATTTTGCTTCGTTCCAACACGGCACGGGTCGATTTGCAGATGGCCGCCCACCAGTCATCGGCCTTTTGTTCGGCCCCGCCGTCATCGGTCATGATCAAGGGGTATTCTTCAATGGCCGCGTCGACCGGCTCTATCGTGTCGGCGATCCGGTACAGGCAGGTTTTGCTTCCCGTGGTCCCCACATCATGGGCCAGAACGAAAATCGGTGCTTGGGTCATCTGCTTTCCCCCTGCCTAAAGATTGACGGATTGCGGATTGCGAATTGCGAATTGGCGAATTTCCGAATTGGCGGATTGGCGTCTGGATACTGGATACTGGATGCTGGATGCTGGATGCTGGATGCTGGATGCTGGATGCTGGATACTGGATACTGGATACTGGATACTGGATACTGGATGCTGGATACTTGATGCTGGATGCTGGATGCTGCAACCGATCCCGTTTTGGTATCCCCCTTTTTCCAAATTCGACAATTCGCAATTCGACAATTCGGAAATTTTCTTCCACCTTCAGCCTTCCACCTTCAGCCTCCCGCCAGGAAAACTTTGAACCCGGAACGTTGAACTTTCTATTTTTATCCTTCCACCCCGGAAAGGACCCGGTCAAAGCCCTCCAGTGCATCGTCGATGACCGCGTCGGTATCGGCCATGGAAGTATAGAGCCGACTGCCGGCCAGGGTCACGACCCCCTCAGCCATAAAAGCAGCCCCCATCTCTTCCATCATGTGCTTTCGCGGCCCGATCTCCTCGAAGATCTTCGGATTGTTGATATCCATAAGCATCACCCCGGAGGTTTCCAGATGGCAGATGGAGCCGTGATTGAAGGCCACAAAGGGCAAATCGTATTTGGCGATGATCTGCTGGAGCCCTTTGCAGAGTCGGTCCCCTGCCCTGCCGGCAACCACATGGGCCTGGTGCTTTTCAATTTCAATAATGGCGTGGTAACCGGCCGCGCAGCTCAAGGGGTTGGCTGCCAGGGTGCCGCCCACCATGACCCTGGGTTTATCCGATCCGATACCGGCGGCCAGGGTGTTCATGATATCCCTCCGGCCACCCAGCCCGCCGGCCGCCGGATACCCGCCGGCCACGCATTTTCCGAAGACGGTCAGGTCCGGTCTTATGCTAAAATACCCCTGGGCTCCGCCCAGGCCGACCCGGAATCCGGTGACCACTTCGTCAAAGATCAGAAGCACGCCAAACTCATCACAGAGTTCGCGGACATGTTGATTAAAATCGGCTGTCACCGGCCGGGTGGCGCTCTCCGGGCCAAGAGGCTCGACGATGACCGCTGCCGTTCCGCCGAGATTCTTTTCATTTTGTGCCATGATGGTACGAAGCCCTTCAATGTCGTTGGGAAAGACCTCCTGGGTCCCTTCCAGGCACCCGGCCGGTATGCCGTGGGCCTCAAAGGCGCCGGTACCCGGAATGCGCATCCCAAAGACCATCTGGTCGCTCCAGCCGTGGTAGCCCCCTCCCATCTTGATAATCTTCTGCTTGCCGGTAAAATTTCTCGCCGCCCGAATGGCGGCCATGACAGCCTCGGTGCCGCTGCCCAGCATGCGAAACATCTCCACAGCCGGCATGTGCCGGTTGATCAGTTTGGCCAATTTGAGCTCGTATTCATGAAAAAGCCCGGTAGCCGCCCCGCACTCACGGATCAATGCCATGACTTTTTCCTGCACCGGGCCGTAGTTGCTCCCCAACAGGGTCGGCCCGCCGGCCTGGAGGAAATCAATGTATCGGTTGCCGTCCACATCCCAGAGATATGCCCCCCCGGCCCTGTCCACGGCCAGGGGAAAAGGGTGGTTGAAGGCGAGGTTGTGCTGGACCCCGCCGGGGATATACTTTTTGGCCTCATCGGTCAGGGCCTTGGATTTCCGGCAGCGCTCCGTAAAATAGGCCAAAACCCGTTCCATTCGGTCACGGCTCAGGGGGCGCATGGGCTGGCCCACCAGCCGGTTGAGTTGATCCATGATTTCCTGGGTATCTGGCCAGTGGGAAATGGCATATTGCTGGGTCATGGTATGGGCTCTCCTTGTTTGGATCGTTTGCGCATGCCGGAATGACGGGTCACCGGCAGCTTGAAAATGCAATAAAGGTAGGACAATACACTCAAACTGACTGGTCAGTACAAAAAATGACGCCGATCTGTCAAGCAAAAACTGACCGGTCAGTACAAAATAATTGACCCGGCCGGCTTTTGGGTATAGCGAGACGCAATCACGCGTTAAATGGCTGCGTGAATTCTCAATATTGAGCATTTTTACCCCTATGAGGCTGAGCTACCCGCTCTTCGGGTGGAGTCGCGCATACAGGGCGCTTTGCCCGACAAACAGGAGAAAATAAATGAACCGACCGCCCCCCAACAGCCCGGTCATCGCCTTTTTCGATTTCGACAACACGTTGATTTGCGATGACAGCCAGGGGCTTGAGATCCGATACCTGATGCGCCAACGCCGGATCAGGCCGGTGGACGTGCTCCGCATCGGCGTAATCCATTGGCTGTACAAACACCACCAGGTCTCTTCGGATCGAATTGTCCGCGCCTGCGTCAGGATCTACCGGGGCCTGAGCCCCGAAGATGTCAGGGAACAAACCGCCGGATTCCACAAAGCTGAAATCCGGCCCCGGTACGTTCCGGCCGTGCACCACAGCATGGCCGAACATGTCAGCCAGGGACATGTCTGCGTCATTTTATCCGCATCGGTCCCCCATCTGCTGGAACCGGCCGCCAAAGAACTCGGCGTCGACCACATGATCTGTACCCGGCTGGAAATCGATACAAAGGGAAAGTTTACCGGACGCCCGGACGGTCCGGTCTGTTTGGGCGCGGAGAAAACCATGCAGGCAAAGGCATTGGCCCACAGGCTGGGTTCCGATCTCTCCACGGCCTGGGCCTACACGGACCACCACGCCGATACGGCTTTTCTCTCTGCCGTGGGAAACCCCGTGGCAGTCAATCCAACCCCCCGGTTGCGAAAAACAGCGGAAAAAACAAGTTGGGATATTATGGACTGTTGATCATCACGAAACACACTAAGAATTGTCTTTGATATTAATTTGTTATCTCTGTGCTCGCTGTGTGCTCCGTGGTTGATTCAGTCTTTTGACAGGTGCAGCAACTAGGGCTCGACCAGTTTACCGATGGCGTTTCGAACCGCCCCGGTAATCCAGTCGATGTCGGCTTCGGTCTGGGCCGGAGCCGGAATCGGCCGAATCGCCATGGGGGCGCCGATACGGATGGTCACCGGCAGGCGGGAAATGCTGTGGGTCCAGCGGGGCATCAACCCATAGGCGCCTGAGATGCCCACCGGAATCAACGGCTTTCCCAGGGCCAGAACCAGGCGCATGGTGCCACGCTTAAAGGGGAGCATGCGTCCGTCCCAGTTCCGTTCGCCCTCGGGAAAAATTCCCAGCAGATGCCCCCGGCGGATAATCCCCATGGCATTTCGCACGGCCTGGGGATCCACGGTATACCGGCGCACCGGAAAGCTTCGCGCCAGGCGCAGGAACCAGAACAACAGGGGATGGCTGTATTGGGAGTTTTTGGTCATGAACCAGATATGGCGGGGAAAAAACGCCTCGAGGAGGATGGAATCGAGAAAGGAGCTGTGGTTGGCCAACATGACCGCAGCGCCTTTTGCGGGAATGTTTTCCATGCCTTCGATGGTCAGCGGCAGGCATTTCTTCAAAATGATCCGGCCGACAAACCGGACCACGCCATAGACAAACACCGGCTCCCGTCCGCCATCGGCCGTTTCCAAAGGTTTCACGCGGCCCGGGCACTGCCCCCCCGGCACTGCTTTCTTCGGAGAATCGTCAAACCGCAGACGCGGAAAAAATTCCGCAATGCGCCGGGGTGCATGGTGCCGGGCCAGGGTCTGGCGCAGGCAATCCTCCCATTTTTTTCCGGATTCCTCCAGAAAATCGAAAAAAAGCGGCCCGTCCTCCCGGGTCACCACAATGACGGTATTGGATTCGATGGTCAGCGACACCATGGAATCGAGAAGAATCGATCGACGGGAGCCGTTTCCAATAAAAGTCATTCGGTCCCGACTCAATACCAGCCGGCCGGTATCCAGGGGCCGCCGGGTGTAATGGACGGCACGGATGCCTCCCAGGCCCAGATAACGGCCGCCGACCGCCTCTGCCGAAAGACGCACGGCCCGGCTGCACAGGATCTCGCCATTCGGGTCCGCAACCAGATCAAAGCCAAGCACCCGGTCGTACCAGTGGGCCAAAGCCTGTTTTTGGCCATTGATGGTCAGGGTTGTCCGGGACATGCCGTCGACTTTCGCCTGGCAGCCACGGCACCCGTTGTCTTCGAACCAATCGAAGCAGCCGCAAAGGGGGCATCGGTAGATCAGGTCCGTAATCATGGCGCATCCGTCCAATTCGCAGTTGGAATCAACGTTCTGTGGGCGTGGTCAGAGTCAGTTGGCCATGCCGGGACAACTTTTGGCAAGCGACGATCCGGAACCCGCGTACCGTTCAAATGAAGAAAGCGCAGGTCCTTTCCATCGAACCGATATTCATTGCCGCCGCTTTTTCTTGTATTCCATATCACGATTGAATGCTTAATTTAACGCCAAGTTTTCTTCCCGGGCTTGTCTGGACAAGAAAAACCATTGACCGGCATCCCGGCCAAAGGCAAAATAAACCTGTTTTTTCTTTGTATGCCTTGTGGCTTCAAACGACTTTTGACGAATGCATCAAAGCCGACCCGTCGCTGGGCACACCTATTTTCAAAACAAAGTATTTTAGCGCATTCAACCGTCAAACCGATCACAAGGGGGGTCTCATGAACTGGTTCGCCAATCTTCACCCGGTCCTCCAGGCGCTGCTGGCCACCCTATTCACATGGGGGGTCACCGGGCTTGGCGCCGGCATGGTATTCTTTTTCCAGACCATCAATCAAAAACTGCTGGACGGGATGCTGGGATTTGCCGCCGGGGTCATGATGGCGGCCAGCTACTGGTCGCTGCTGGCGCCCTCCATCGATATGGCGGAAGAAATGGGCCTGCTGCCCTGGGTGCCGGCCCTGATCGGATTTCTGGCCGGCGGCGTTTTCCTTCGCCTCATGGACGCCGTCCTGCCCCACCTGCACCTGGGTTTTCCCATGGAGGAGGCCGAGGGGATCAAAACCAACTGGCGACGGAGCATCCTGCTGGTGATGGCCATCACCCTGCACAACATTCCCGAAGGCCTGGCCGTAGGCGTTGCCTTCGGTGCCGTGGGGGCCGGTCTGCCCTCCGCCTCCCTGGCCGGTGCCATGGCCCTGGCCCTGGGCATCGGGATTCAGAACTTTCCTGAAGGGACGGCCGTGTCGGTGCCCCTGCGCCGGGAAGGCATGTCCCGAGGCAAAAGCTTCTGGTACGGCCAACTCTCCGGCATCGTGGAACCGGTCGCCGGGGTGGTGGGTGCGGCAGCCGTGCTCTTCATGCGCCCCATTCTCCCCTATGCGCTGGCTTTTGCCGCCGGTGCCATGATCTACGTGGTGGTGGAAGAACTCATTCCCGAATCCCAGCTGAAAAAGAACACCGACATCGCCACCCTCGGGGCCATGCTCGGTTTTGCCGTGATGATGACCCTGGACGTGGCCCTGGGGTAGGACAACCCGTGAGGCTCAACCCGCAGGCGGGTGGCCTCAGGAGACCCTCATGGGAAGGATTAATGTCCAATATCCAATTTTCAATTCTCAATGTCCAAGGATGGCTGCAACGGGTTCACTTTTACCACCGCTGTGTTAATGTAGATTGCCATACAGAATGACATCAACTGCCGCACACATATGCAGCGTAAAGCTCATAGGCTCGGCAATGCGGTCAAAAATCGTGGTTTTAAGCGTTGGTATCGCAAAGACTCAAGACACTGAGTATATTTCGAATGAAAAGAGGATAGGGCATGGATGTTTATGTGGCCAGGCAACCGATTTTCGATCGTGAAAAACACCTGCACGCCTATGAATTTCTCTTCCGGGACGGCCTTTCCAACGCCTTTCCGGACATCGACGGGGATACGGCCACCTCACGCCTGCTCGCCAACACATTTTTTACCATCGGCATTGATCGGCTCGCCGGGCGGAAGAAGTTCTTCGTCAATTTCACCCGGGCCCTGCTCATCAAACGGGTGCCGACCATGTTTCCCCCAGACAGACTGGTGGTGGAAATTCTTGAAGACGTTGAGCCCGAGCCCGACCTCGTCGAGGCCTGCCGGGAAATCGCCGCCGCCGGATACACAGTGGCCCTGGACGATTTTCTCTTCCGCCCGGAACTAAAACCGCTCATTGAGCTGGCCCACATCATCAAAATCGACCTGCGACAGACGCCCACCAGCCGGGCCGAAAAGCTGATTCAGGCGCTGGGAGGCCACCAGCTGACCTTCCTGGCGGAAAAGGTCGAGACCTACGAGGAATTCGAACAGGCCAGAGAAATGGGGTTTGCGCTGTTTCAGGGGTATTTTTTCAGCAAACCGGAGATCGTTCAGGGAAAAGCTATCAGTCCGGCAAAGATCACCCTGCTCCAACTCATTCGCGAGACCCGGCGGCCCGACTGCGACATCGATGGCCTGGACCGGTTCATCAACCGGGATGTATCCCTCTCCTACAAACTGCTGCGCTATATCAACTCGACCTTTTTTCGGCGCCGGATGGAGATCACCTCCATCCGCCACGCCATCACCTTGCTGGGTGAACGCGAACTCAGGCAGTTCATCGCCCTTGTGGCCACCGCCGAACTGGCCCAGGACAAGCCCCAGGAACTGATCCGAAGCACCATCATTCGGGCGCGGTTCTGTGAACTGCTGGGCGAGCAGAGCCGCAGCCCCATGGACACGTCAGAGCTTTTCCTGCTGGGCCTCTTGTCCCAGATCGATGCCATGCTCGACACCAAAATGAGCGCCGTCATGGAAACACTCCCCCTGTCTGACCGGCTCAAGAACGCACTGGTGTCAGGGACAGGGGCATTGGCCGGTTTTCTGGACCTGGTCACGGCCTATGAATCCGGCGACTGGAAAAACTGCACCCGACTCATCGAATCCGTCGGGTGCGATCCAGTCGCCGTGCCCGACCACTATATGGAAGCGGTGGAATGGGCTGACGCTTACAGCAAGTTGTGATCAGGCCAGTTTCGCCACCTTGTCCGCAATGACGTCAAAGGCCTTGGCCACGACAGACTCGGCGTGATGGGCCCGAAGGGGTTCTCCTTTGTCGCCGCAGGTCACGACCGTTGGATCGAAAGGGACCCGGCCAAGAAAATTGACGCCAAAATCCTTGGCAGTCCTTTCTCCGCCACCCTGGCCAAAGGGATCGATCACTTCGCCGCAGTGCGGGCAGGAAAACCCGCTCATGTTCTCGATCAGGCCGAAGATCTCCATCTTAACGGTCTTGCAAAAATTGATGGACTTTCGTACATCGGCCAGGGAAATCTCCTGGGGCGTGGTCACAATAATGGCTTTGGCGTCGGAGACGACCTGGGCAACGGTCAACGGCTCATCACCCGTGCCCGGAGGCGCATCGATAAGCAGAAAATCGAGATCCCCCCACGCCACGTCGCCGATAAACTGACGGATGGCGGAATACTTGATGGGGCCTCGCCAGATAATGGCCTCATCCTTGCTCGGCGTCAGCGATTCAATAGAGACCGCGGAAAGACGGTCCGAATATTTTGCCGGATTGAGTTTTTTTCTGTCATTAAGATCAAGGTTTCCTTTCAAACCGAGCATTCTGGGAATATCCGGACCATGCAGGTCCACATCCATGATACCGACCTTATAGCCTTTCTCCGAAAGGGCCACGGCCAGGTTCACCGTGGTGCTGGATTTTCCCACCCCACCTTTTCCGCTCATGACGATGAGCTTGTTCTTTATCTTCCCCAGCGAGTTTTCCATCGCTGTGTCCTGTTCCTGGCGGGCCATCTTCTGGCGCTGTTCATCCGTGACACTGTCTTGAATACCGACCATGCTAACGCTCTCCTATTTTGTTAAGAATCCTGGCCCAGAGGACCAGGCCTTGGTTTGCCCCTGAAAGGGGCTGGATTAGCGACCCATAACATTGTGGCGTGCCTAAAGTGAGCTAAAGTCACTTACAACATCAGTGTCTCGGCACAACCTCTGACCACGCCCAAAGGACGCGGATTCCTATTTCGAATTGAATGTCTCTGCTATCTTGTTAATCCAGATACCGGTAAAAATCGTGATGCTGGCATTCGGGGCAGCCTGTTGGCCGCCCCGTCCCGGAAGGCGCCTCCCAGCGATGATCGCACTTTCGACAAAGAAACATGCGCCCGTCGTTGACGATCCTGTAGTTGCCCCCCTCGATATTGATGGCCTTTCCGTTGATCAAAGCGTTGGCCACGGCCTTGCGGGCGCGCTGGACGATCCGACCAAAGGTGGCCCGGGACACCCCCATACGACGTCCGGCTTCCTCGTGGCTCATGTCGAGCAGATCGGCCAGACGAATGGCCTCCCGCTCATCCACGGTCAACCGCACCTCGTCGAGTTCGACCATGGGAATCCCCCTGGGCTTGAAATAACTGACCTCCGGATTAAAGGCCACCATCCGGTCTTTTCGTGGTCTGACCATACGCTCTCCAGTTATGAGAATATACTCGTAAAAGGAAAAATAGTGTCTCCGGCCCGGACTGTCAAGAACAATCAGGGCCGTTCCATAAAAACCCGAACCGCATGTTGACCGACCATTTTGACATGGCTTGGGCTTTCGGGTATTTTGTCACAAGCGTTGCCGCCTGGAAAGAGATTCAACCTGCTTCCCAACGCTGACCTCAACAATGCGGAGAGATCGTTATGGAATCATCCGACACACGGGAACGGAGGTCTTTCGTCAGGGTCCTTTACGGTCCGGCCCAGCGCCCCCGCCTGGCGGTAGGGGGCCTTGATTTTGAAATCGCGGATATCAACCAAAGCGGCTTGCGTCTTCACAGTCCCGGTTCCATGACGTTTCCAAGCCCCTTTTTGGGCACTGTCGCCTTTTGCGACGGGCAAACCATCGAAATTCAGGGTCGCGTGGAATGGCATCAGAACGAACAGATCGGCCTAAGCCTTGACCGGCTGATACCGGAACGGATCATTGAAAAGGAGCAGCGCTACGCCATCCTCACTCAGGGCTGAACTGGTGCCCACCCTCTCCCCCAGAATGCCTCCAGGAACGACATCGTCTCGTGAATCAACTTCTCCCGATGCACAGGTATGTAAACCCCAGGGCCCGCATCTCCGTTGGATCGTAGATATTCCTTCCATCGATCACCACCGGCGCCTTTAAAAGGGCCTTGACGGCCCGCATGTCCAGATGCCGGAACTCATCCCACTCGGTCACCACGATGAGCGCATCACAATCGCGGATGGCCTTGTAGGGGTCTTCGAAAAACGCCACATCCTCCAGCTCGGCCCTGGCATTGTCCATGGCCACCGGGTCAAAGGCGTGAACCCTCGCCCCCATTTGCTGAAGCCGGTCGATGATGGCCATGGCCGGTGCTTCTCGGATGTCATCGGTTTTGGGTTTAAATGAAAGGCCCCAGACGGCGACGGTGCTCCCCTTGACCTCGATGACCGAAGCCAGCTTGTCCACCACCACGTTACGCTGGGCGGCGTTGATCCGGTGAACTGCCTCAAAAAGATCAGCCGCGCAGCCATGTTCTTTCAACGTAGCGATCAACGCCTTGACATCCTTGGGAAAACAGCTTCCGCCGTACCCCAGCCCGGCATAGAGAAAACGCGAACCGATCCGGCGGTCCAGACCGAGCCCCTTGGCCACGGCCTTGATGTCCGCCCCGGTCTTTTCGCAGAGGTGGGAGAGCTGATTCATGAAGCTTATCCGGGTGGCCAGCATGGCATTGGCCGCGTACTTGATGATTTCCGCACTCTTGATGTCGGTGAACATGATGGGTCGATCGGTCCGGGTCACGGAGCGGTACAGGGAGGTCATGGCCTCCTCGGCCTTTTTGCAGTCGGTGCCCACCACGACACGGTCGGGGTTTTCAAAATCCTTGACGGCCGCGCCTTCCCTGAGAAACTCCGGATTGGAGACCACGTCAAAGGGGATCGGTTCGCCTTGGTTTTCGCGGATGATGTCACGGACCATGCTGGCCGTGCCCACCGGAACGGTGCTCTTGTTGACCACCACTTTATAGCCGTTCATGTGCCGCCCGATACTTTCGGCCACGGCCCGCACAGCGGTCAGATCCGCCTCCTGCCGTTCGTTGGTCGGCGTCCCCACGCAGAGAAAAATGATGTCAGACGCCTTGATGGCAGCCGCCGCATCGGTGGTAAACGTCAGGCGTCCCCCCTTGAGATTTCGCTGAAAGAGTTCGTCGAGCCCGGGTTCGTAAATGGTCAGCTCCCCCCCGGCGAGCCGGTCCACCTTGGCCTGGTCGATATCCAGGCAGATCACGTCGTTCCCGAGATTGGCAAATCCGGTGCCGGATACCAGCCCCACGTATCCGGTTCCCACAATGGTCAGTTTCATCGTTAGCCGCCTTTTCTATTTAGTGGCTCGGGCCGGCACCGCTTCCGGCACCCGCCAGCCTGAACCGTTTCATTTCTGGCGCGTTTGTAGAAAGTCTTTGTGATAAATTTGCCTTTTTTGCAGAGGCATTTTTTTGTCGTCTGGGTTTGCCTATGATCTGTGGCGATGCCGTCAGCACCCGTAGTACTCCCTGTACCACCGGACAAATCGGGCGACCCCGTCTTCAACGGTGGTCTGGGGCGTGAAGCCGGTATCCGCGATCAGATCGTCAATGTTGGCATAGGTTGCCGGAACATCGCCCGGCTGAAGATCGAGAAACACCTTTTTGGCCGTCTGGCCCAAAGCCTTTTCCACGGCCCCGACAAAATCCATCAATTCAACGGGCTGGTTGTTGCCGATATTGTAAATGCGGTAAGGCGCATAGGAGGTACCCGGGTCCGGCGTGTCGCCTTGCCAGGCCGGATTCGGTTCCGGCCGGCGCCCCATGATCCGCACCACCCCTTCGACGATGTCATCGATATAGGTAAAATCGCGCCGCATCCGTCCGTGGTTGAAAACCTGGATCGGTTCGCCGGCCAGGATGGCCCGGGTAAAGAGAAACAACGCCATGTCCGGGCGCCCCCACGGCCCGTAGACCGTAAAAAACCGCAAGCCCGTGCAGGCCAAACCGTAGAGGTGGCTGTAAGTATGGGCCATGAGCTCGTTGGCCTTTTTGGTGGCGGCGTAAAGGGAAACCGGATGGTCGACGTTGTCATGAACGGAAAAAGGCATGCGGGTATTGGCCCCGTACACGGAACTGGAAGAGGCAAAGACCAGGTGGTCGACACCGCTGTGGCGGCACCCTTCCAAAACATTGACAAAACCGATCAGATTGGTGTCCGCGTAGGCATGGGGGTTGGTCAGGGAGTAACGCACCCCGGCCTGGGCAGCAAGATTCACCACCACGTCAAAAGACCGTTCCGAAAAGAGCGATTCCATGGCCTGCCGGTCTTCCAGGTCGGTGCGGCTGAACGTGAAATTCTCACTGGGACGCAGACGATCCAGCCGCGCCTGTTTGAGGGAGACATCGTAATAGTCGTTGAGGTTGTCCAGACCGGTCACCCGGCACCCTTGGTCAAGAAGTCTTCGGCAGAGATGGTATCCGATGAATCCGGCGGCGCCGGTGACCAGAACGTCTTGATTGTGTTTTTCCATGGTTCGTCAACTTTCTCTTCGCACCGTTAACCGCAATCCAACGACCGATACCAGTCGTAAGTTTCGGCGAGCCCCCGATCAAAACCGAACGCCGGAACATAACCAAGGCGTTCGGCAGCCAGACCCACATCGGCAACCGATGCGTAAATTTCCCCGAGGCGCGCCGACTCAAAACCGGGAGACCGGTCCGATCCGGTCACGATTTGAATCTTCTCCCAGAGGTCTTTGACTTCTACCGCCTGTCCGGTGCCGATGTTAAAGACCCCGCCTGCCGCTCCGGATCCGGTGGCGGCCAGAAGGTTGGCCGCCACCACATCCTGGACATAGACAAAGTCCCGGCACTGCCCGCCATCACCATAGATGACCGGCGGGGTTCCCGAAATGGCCCGGTCCATAAAAATCGAGATCACACCGGAATATGGCGAAGACGGGTCCTGACGCGGGCCGTAGACATTGAAATAACGCAGGCAGACCGTCTCCATCCCGTAAAGGTCATTGTAGAGCCCCGCGTAAAGCTCGCCGGTGAGCTTCTGCACGGCATAAGGGCTCATGGGCCGGGGCATCATGGATTCCCGGTTGGGCACCTGGGCATCGTTGCCGTAGACCGCACTGGAACTGGACAGCACCGCCCGGACCGCTCCGGCCTGCCGGGCCGCCTCCAGCACCCGAAGGGTGCCCAGTTCATTGACCAGGGCCGAGGCCACCGGTGTCTCCACCGTCTGGACCACGGAAACCACCGCTGCCAGATGAAAAACCACGTCACATCCGCCAGCGGCTGATTTGAGGGCGGTTTCATCGCAAATATCACCCCGGTGGAAATCGATGCGACTTAGAACCGCAGCCAGGTTTTCCATGCGGCCGGTGGACAGGTTGTCCATGACCACCACCTCGCTGCCGAGCCCAAGCAGGGCTTCGACCAGATGCGAACCGATAAATCCGGCACCGCCCGTGACCAGTGCACGTCTATAAGGCCAGTCCAATGAACCTCCCAAAATCTTGGAAATGTTAGGTTTCTGCAAACACGTCAAGGTGTTGGACGTGGCTACAAATACCCTTTCGACAAAGGTGTGTCAACAACGGGAAAAGAGGACGGGGACATCGATTCAAACAGTCAAAAGCCCTTCTTCCCAGCCGGACGGCAGGGAAGAAGGGGTTTTGAATCAGGCCATGAACTGACTTACATCATGCCCGCCCATGGCGGCCAGGGCCAGGCTCCCCGGGCTGATGGGTTCGGGATCGGTCATGACGTTGATGCAGGCTGTTTTCCCCGACGCAAAGGCATCTGCCAGGGCCGGAGCGATCTCTTCGGGGGCTTCAACCAGAACCCCCTTGCCGCCGAAGGCCTCCACGGCCTTGTGGTAATCCACCATACCGATCTCGGTCCCTTCGGCGATGCAGCGCCCCAGTTTGACCTCCTGGGCATGGCGGATCATGCCCCACTGTTTGTCATTGCAGATCACCACCACCACCGGCAGGCCCTTGCGGAGGCAGGTTTCAAATTCCATGAAGTTAAATCCGATGGAGCCGTCTCCGGTCACCAGACAGACCCGCTTTCCCGGATACCGCAACTGGGCGGCCTGGGCATAAGGGAGTCCCACGCCGAGACAGCCGAACAGGCCCGATTCAAGGTAATGTCCCGGACGGCGAACCGTGCGGGTCATGGAGAGCCAAACCTGGGTGTCACCGCCGTCGGCCACCACGATATCGTCGGGTCGATCCATGAACCGGTCCACCTCGGCACAGGTCCGCATGTGGTGGATGGGCGTTTTGTCGCTTTCCCAGTTAAACCGGGCCAGGTCCTTGGAAAATGACGCCTTTTCCTTGAGATGGGCCACCCATGGGGCGAACCGCTCCCGGCACGATTGGGCCAGATTGCCGGTGTCCATGAGACGGTTGACTTGGGCCAGCAGGGATCTCACGTCGCTGACGATTCCCAGGTCGATGCTGCGGTTGCGGCCGATTTCCGCCTGGTTGATGTCCACCTGAACGATTTTTGCCGCTGGATTGAACACCTCACCGGAGGCGTAGTAGAGGCTGATCCGGTTTCCCAGCAGCACCACCAGATCGGTCTCCACCAGGGCGTCAAAGGCGGCGCCGGGCCGAATGAGGGTCGAGGAGGCAAAACAGAGCGGGTGGGTGTCGGAGAGCAGGCCGCGGCCCTGGGCGCTGGTAAAGGCCGGCGCGCCCACAGCTTCGATGAACGTCTTGAAAGCCGCCTCCGCCCCGGAGTAGTAGGCGCCGCTGCCGGCAATGAAGATCGGCCGTTCCGCCGCGGCGATCATCTCCACCAATCTATCGGCTTTTTCCAGGTCCACGGACCGCGTTTCGGTCCAGGAATGGATTCTTTTGACCCGTGTTTCCTCGGCCTGCCCGTTCCAGACATCCACCGGAATCTCCAGATAGACCGGTCCTGGGCAGCCGCTGGCGGCGATTCGGTAGGCCATGTCGATATATTCCGGAATCCGTTCGGTCCTGTGGCAGCAGAGCGCTTTTTTGACCAGGGGTTCGATGACCGGCAGCTGGCGCATGTCCTGGAGATCGAGTTTTTCGTTGGCGTGCAGCCCCACCACGCCCGAGAGGAGGACCAGGGGTGAATTGGCCAGTTTGGCATTGGCAATGGCCGTTACGGCATTGGCAAATCCAGGCCCCGCGGTGACCAGGGCCGTTCCCGGACGCCGGTTCATCCGCCCCCACGCCTCGGCCATAAAGACCGCCGCCTGTTCGTGACGGGTGGTGAAGAGTTCAATGGGAGAGCACTCCGCACAATCGTAAAGCGGGAAAATATGGCCGCCGCTCACCGAGAAGATCTTGTCCACGCCCTTGTCGAGCAGGGCATCCACTGTCAGTTGACCGCCGGAAATCTCTCCCATGTTCCCTCCTTACGATTTTCTCAAGGATCGTTGTTCAATTCTATCCATTAACCGCAGACGGCCGCCGACCATCGCAGACAAAAGCAAGTGCGGTGAATATGGCTTTTGAAAATCATACGTGACCACCAACGGTCACTGCCAGCCTGCCGCCATTCCAGATCCGGGGATCAAGCGCACGCGCCTGCCTCGCCGAAGCCGATCATCACCTTGACCGCCAGGCCGGTATGGATTTGGCTTCGATAGACGTCGGGCAGATCCTCCAGGCCGATGCGATGGGTAATCAGGTCCCTCCCGTCCAGGCGCCCCTCTGCCATCCAGGCCAGGCACTGGCGGTTTTCCTCATGGGTGTTGCCGTAGGCAGCGCAAAGGGTGATCTCTTTGAAGGTCAGGGTGGCCGGTGAAATCACGGCGTCTGAAAAGATCACGCTCAACACACAAACCGACCCGCCGCGGGCCGACAGTTGGGCGGCGGCCTGAAGGTTGGCCGGTACTCCCGAGCACTCGAAGACCGTTTCAAAGCCCACGCCGCCGGTGAACAAAAAGCCCTCCTTGTTCAGGTCCCCGGCCAGCGGGTCGAAGACGGCATGGGCACCGAAACGGCTGGCCAGTTCCCTTTTTTCGGTTTTCGGCTCCGACAAGGCGATGGGACCAAAGCCCATGACCACCAGCAGCTTGAGCAGGGCCAGGCCGATGGGCCCACCGCCCATGACCAGGACCGATCCGCTGCTGCGGCCACTGATGCGGATGCCGTGAAGAGCCACGGCAAAGGGCTCGGCCAGGGCCGCATTTTCATCATCGACCATGTCCGGAACCGGAATCAGCATGGACGGGAAAACGCAAATGTATTCGGCAAAGGCTCCAGGCAGGTCTCCCAGGCCGATCAGGCGCCGATGAACCTGGCAAAACTGGGGTTTTCCCATGGCACAGTCCCGGCATTGGCCACAGAAGGTGGGGCGCACGATGACGCGGTCCCCCGGTGCCACGCCGGTCACATCCCTGCCAAGGCCGGCCACCACGCCGCTGACCTCGTGACCTAAAATGGTGCCGTCGGCAAGTTGGCCGCTCTCCACCAGACTGTGATCCGAACCGCAAAATCCCACATTGACCACCCGGACCAGGACCTGGTCCGCCTCAGGCACCGGCCGGGGGATGCTCACCGCCGTCAGGCCTCCCTCTTTTTGGTAAACAATGGCCTTCATGTTCTCGTCTTTCCTTGGAGTCGACATCTGAAAATTCCTTTTTTAGCCTTTAACAATTGGCAGAGCGTAGCGATTCAACACTTGAGCATTGGACATTGAAAATTGAGAATTCACTTAGACCTTCTCTCGGCGGGACGACAGAACCTTTTTGGGTCCACCACTGGAAGTGTTGGCTTCAAGTCAGAGTAAATACAAGCGGCTCCATGCGAATGTTATCGCACCCGGCTTTTTCCCGCCACCCTCGAACCCTTGAACCCTCGACCCCTCGACCCCTCGAACCCTCGAACCCTTAAACTCACACCTTCTTCGCGCCCCAGAGCTTGAAAATCCGAATCAGTCCCACGCAGACAAGCCCCAAGCCCAGAAAAACCGCCGAGGTCAAGGCCACGCTCCAGTTCCACCAAACCGGTGCGTTGACCAGCACCATGCACCCGACAATGATGGGCACCACGATGACGTTCATCACGCCGATCTCCATGGCCACCGGGGTCTTAAATTCCGGGTCCACAATGCGAAGCAGAAGCAGGCCGCTGGACACCGTCCCCGTGCAGGTGCCGAAAATGGCCACGGTCCGCTCCAGGTTGTAATCATCCAACCGGTTGCCCAGAAAAACCACCGCCACGGTGGTAAAGATGCCGCAAAGGATAGAAATAATGGAGATCGGCAGGATATACTGCCAGACCACCACCACTTGAATGGCCATGACCGTGGCGATGATCAGATAGTCCACGGCCCATCCGGTGATGCGGCGCTGGACGCCCGAATCAATGAGGTGATCAATGCCCAACAGACCCATGATCCATTTGACCATCAGACCGATCCCCATACCGAAAAAAAAGAAAAAGCCCCAGATGATCTTTCCGGCATCGGCCGGCAGAATTTTTCCCAGAGCCATGACCACACCGTAGGTCAACACGTAAACCAGCCCGATCAGCGCCGCATGGAAAGCAAGCGTATCCACGTTGCCCGAATGCATGGTCAGCTCTCCGGCCGACTCCTTGGCCTGCCCCCTGGGGACGATCCCCAAGATCACGTCCTTGGGAATGTCCCGGTCGCCATGTTTTGCCAACCCCTTTCGAATACCCCAGTTCACCAGGGGCACCCCAACGAAGAATGCGAAGAAAAACCCGATGGCGGCAAAGGTCAGGCCAATGGTGGCGGCATGGGAGAACCCAAACCCCTCCCAAACCTTGCCGATAGACAGGGCCTGGCCCGGCCCTTCGGTAAACCCAAGGGGAGCAAAAAAACCAAAGGTCGGAAAAAGATCCAGGCCGACCAGGCCGAAAAGGATCACGCAAACCCCGCCGATGACCGCCTGAAGGGGCAGGGTCACCCCTTCCACCAAGGCCATCCAAAGGGGGCCGCGAAGCACCCCTTTGGATTTTTTAGGCGCTCCGCTGGGATTGTTTGGGGTCAAGCCCACCGATATGAAGGAAATGTTGAAGAAATGAAACGCGAAGGTCTCGAAATCCTTGACGTTGAGACTAACGAGATCCAGGCTCATCAGGATCAGGCCGAGAAATCCGCCGATGAGGCAGCTGGGAAAAAGAAACTTCTGAAGCAGGGGGACTTTGGCGCGCAGCGCTACGCCGATCAAGAGCATGATGGACATCCAACCGAAAATCAGAAGCGAGTCAAAGGGGAACGGGACCTGCATGGCAGCCTCCTATTGGGTGCGTGGAAAATCAGCCCTGGCATGCCGGGAAACCGGCCGCCGGCCGAAGCTGGCTTATATCTTTCTATATTTTATTTTAGTCTCCAAAGTAAATAATTATCATTCAGGCCCAAAACCAAATGCCCCCCTCCAGATCGTCCCGGTTGGTCTGGATCCGTCGCCCCCCACAAAAACAGGGTGCCCCAAAGGGGGTCTAAATGCTCAATGTTCAAGGCGGTATTCTGTCGTTTGGTTTTTTTAGAATTGGCAGAGCGTAGCGATTCCACACCTGAGCATTGAGTATTGAGAATTGGAAATTGTGAATTCACAGCGATGTTTTCTCGCGGCAGCGGTCGAACCTTTCCGGGTCCAGCACTGGAAATGGCGGCGTTATGTCAGTTTAGAGGGCCATGGTCTGCCCACCGCAGACGTTGATGGCCTGGCCGGTGATATACGCCGATGCGCCTGAGGCCAGAAACACGGCCAGGTCGGCCACCTGCCCTGGGGTGCCCAATTCTCCCATGGGAACGCGGGTGGCCAGGTCCTGTTTCTGCGCTTCAAATGGTTTGCCGGTAAATTGACTTTCCAGCCCGATCCGCCAGGCCTGCATATCGGTCATGATCAGGCCCGGGCACAGGGCGTTGGCCCGAATCTTTTGCCCGGCCAGTTCCAGGGCCATAACCCGGGTGAGCATGATGACCCCGGCCTTGGCCACGGCATAGGCGCCGTTGAACAGGGGTGCCACCTTGCCGGCACGCGATGACATATTGATGATGCTGCCGCCACCGGCCATCAGAGGCAGGATGGCCCTGGAGACCCGAAAAACGCCGTGCAGGTTGATATCGATGGTTTTCATCCAGGCGGCTTCGTCATAATTTCGAAATTCGGCCGGCACACCGATGGCGGCCCCGGCATTGTTGATCAGCACGTCGATGCCATCGAATCGGGCCGAGGCCGTTTCCACCATGCCTGCGATGGAAGCCGGATCGGTGACATCCAGGTCAACGGCCAGGGTCCTCACATGGTAGTCTTCAGCCAGACCGGCCGCCATTCGGGCCATTTCTTCACTGTTCCCGGTGGTTGTATCCGGGTTGTACGAGGGAGAGGCGGCAAGGTCCGAAAGAATGACATGGGTCCCGCAGGCGGCCAGTTTCCGGGCAATGGCAAATCCGATCCCGACCCGCTTTCCCGCACCGGTAATCAGGGCCGTCTTTCCTTTCAGGTCAGTGTACATGTCGGTCTTTCCTTTATTCAAAGAAAGTAAACGCCCGCCTGCATCCAAACCGAAAGGGTCAGGGCGGAAAGCAAGGTACTGACGGATATGGCGGCAACGGCCAAGTCCTGGTCGCCGCCCATTTCACCGGCCATTACATAGGTCAGGGTCGCCACGGGTGACGCCAGCAGGATCAGCCCCGGCAGGCCATGGGCCGGGTCCAGGCCGATGACCCAGAAGGCCAGCAGGCCCAAACCCGGCATCACCAACAGTTTGATGACGCAGACCGCCAGCACGTCCGAAGCGTTGTCCCGAACCAGATCAAAGGAAAGCGAAGCACCGATAAGCAGCAGGGCCATGGGCAGGGCCAGGCCGCTTAAGATGCTCAGGGACCGGTCGACAACCACCGGCAGGGTGACTTCCATGAGGGAAAAGAGAATGCCCGCCAGGGCCGAAACGATGACCGGATTGCCTGCCAGGCGAAGGGCGATTTGCCGAAACGGCAATGCGCTGCCCGGCTGGCCGGCAGCCCCCTGCAAGGCCACCACAGCCAGGAAATTTTGCAGGATCATCACGAATCCTGAGATGATACTGGCCCGGACCAGGCCGGCCTGGCCGAGAAAATAAAAGGCCACGGCCAGCCCGATATACCCCAGGTTGCCATGGAACCCGCACTGGACAAAGGTTCCGCGACGATGCCGGGCCATGCCGGAGATGGCCGAAGCCGCCCACGCCAGGGCAAAACCGGCACCGACGCAGGCCAGGGTGATACCCATGGCCCGGGGTTCGAACTGAGTCCCGAAAGACGATTTGGCGATGGCCCGAAAGATCATGGCCGGAATGGCCAGGTAGTAGACCAGTTGGTTGGCCGGGCCCAGAAACGCCTGAGGGGCCATTCCTTTTCGCCGTGCCACCCAGCCGAGAAAGATCACGGCAAAAATCGGAACAATGGTGGTGACCGCGGTCATGTCACGCCTTTGTTTGTTTCCATGATTGACTTTCCCCCGGACGGTGCCTAGCCTGAACCTTGATGTCGCTACAAAAAGTCTTTGAAACCACAAAGGCACCAAGAAAAAAATACCATTATAATCTGTTAACTTTGTGTCCTTTGTGCCGTTGTGGTAAATTGGGGTTATTTAAGGGTTGATCAAACCGAAGTTGGGGCAAAATCGTTTGCCCTGGGCACACGCCGATTGTCATAACCCACAACCGATCAGAAAAAAACATAAAAACCAATGCCCCTAGTTATTCAACTCAAATTCTACGCCTCCCTGGCCCGGTTTAAACCGGACACGGCGGATCGTTATGAGGTTCCGGACGGCACCACCGTGGACCGGTTGATCAACCGGCTGGCGCTCCCAAGGGAAGAGGTGAAGCTGATTTTTATCAACGGCCGAAAATCCGAGCCGGACAAAGTGCTTCAAAACAACGACCGGGTCGGCATCTTTCCGCCGGTGGGCGGAGGTTAGCATGACCGAAGCACTCTCCGAAGGGATCGAGAACCAGGCCCGTCCGGCCCGGCAACCGGACGGCACAACCTACCGGAAAATATCCATGCACGGGGTGGAAGAACTGGCCCGGCAATTGGGGATCGGCCATGGGCAGGTGGAACGCGGGGCATTAACGCAACATGTCTGGCCCGAACGATACGTCAGGAACAGCCGGACGTTGTCCCTTGAAGACCAACTGACCATGCTCGATACGACAGTGGCCGTGGTGGGTCTGGGCGGTCTGGGCGGCATTGCCGTCGACACCCTGGCCCGGCTCGGCGTGGGCACATTGACGCTCATCGACGGCGACGCCTTCGAGGAAAGCAATCTCAACCGCCAGATGCTGGCCACCGTGGCCCTGATGGGCACCACCAAGGTCGAAGCCGCCGCCCGCCGGGTCGAGGCGGTCAACCCGGCCGTCACCGCTTGCCCCCACGAACAATTCCTTACGGCCGAAAACGCCCATGCCCTTCTTTCCGGCGCCTCCCTGGTCATGGATTGTCTCGACACCATCTCCGCACGGCTGACCCTGGAAAAGGCGGCTCGATCACTCGGCATCCCGCTGGTTTCCGGGGCCGTGGCCGGCCTTTCCGGCCAGGTGACCGTGGTCTATCCAAAAGACCCGGGTCTTGCGGCCCTCTACGGCAGCGCCGACGCCGCGCCGGAGCGGGGAATCGAAACGGCCTTGGGCAACCTGGCCCCTGCCGTCAACATCATCGCCTCCCTTCAATGCACCGAAGTGGTCAAGGTGATCCTTGACCGGCCCGGCCAGCTTCGTAACCGGCTTCTCCTGATGGACCTGGCCGACAACAGCTTCGACGTCATGGAACTGGGTTAGACGGTTACATTTTCAGTTCCCCCCTTTCATTCGTCTCCGGTTAGAATGATTATGAACGAATTGGTTTAATAAAATTATGGATTTAAGGCATCTGGCGCTGTAGATGCGGTAAGATCGGCAATCCCAAAGGATTTTAAATTTCGAAAGGCAAAATAGGATGTTTATCTTTTAATATCGTTTACTTATACTTTATTACGAAATTTGAAACGCTCAGTTTAGGTAATATCAAGATGGAAGCAACCCAAAAAGGGGCCAAAGATGAGCATGAAAGATGTTCTAGGATTGATCATGGGCGGCGGACAGGGATCACGACTGTATCCATTGACCAAGTTGCGAGCCAAACCGGCCGTGCCTTTGGCCGGAAAATATCGCCTGATCGACATCCCCATCAGCAACTGCCTGCATGCCGGCATTGATAAGATCGCCATTTTAACCCAGTTCAATTCAGCCTCGCTGCACCGCCACATCCATCAAACCTACGCGCGGGACATGTTCAACAATGGCTGGGTACAAATTCTGGCCGCCGAGCAGACACCCCACAGTACCGGATGGTACCAGGGCACGGCCGACGCGGTGCGGCAGCAGCAGATGGAGATCAAGGCCGCAGGAACGGAATACGTCCTGATTCTGGCCGGTGATCACCTCTACGACATGGACTATCGTGCCTTTGTCGAATATCATGTGGAAACCGGGGCTGACATCACCATGGCGGTACAGCCGGTTAACGCTGATATGGCCCCTTCATTGGGCATCCTCAAGCGAAGCGACGACGGGCAGGTCAAAAGTTTCACCGAAAAGCCCGAACCTGCAGCGCTGGGAGCCCTGGAAAGCACACCCGGTTCTGATGAACCCTATCTGGCGTCCATGGGAATATACGTCTTTCGCACCGACCTGCTGTTTGAGGTGCTCAAATCCGAAGGGGACGATTTTGGAAAGAATATTATTCCTGGCGCCATCTCCGATCATCGGGTGATGGGCTATGTTTACAACGGCTATTGGGCGGATATCGGTACCATCCGGGCTTTTTACGAGGTGAATCTGGAAATGGCGCTGCCGGAGCGGCCGTTTGATTTTTACATACCCGGACGCCCCATCTACAGCCGCCCCCGCTTTCTGCCGGCCTCCGAAGTGCACGGGGCCCAAATCCACCACACCCTGCTAGCGGACGGGTGTCGCGTGAACAAAGCAGACATCTGTGACGCCGTCATCGGCCTGCGCAGCCTGATCGGCCCCGATGCACAGATTCGTTTTTCCATCATCATGGGCGCGGATTATTATGAGACCGAGTCGGATCGTGTCGAAAACAAACGGATCGGCAGACCCAATATCGGCATTGGCCAAGGCACGGTCATCGAATGTGCCATCATCGATAAAAACGCCCGCATTGGTCGCAACGTGCACATCCGTTGCCTGCCCGACCGCCCGGACAGCGAAACAGACAACTGGGTTGTCCGGGACGGCTTGGTGGTTATCCCCAAGGACGCGGTTATTGAAGATGGTACGGTGATATAATTGTGCGGGAAAGCCCCTACGAACAGCTGGATAATATGAAAATTTTATTTGTTTCATCGGAAATCACGCCCTTTGCAAAAACCGGTGGCCTCGCCGATGTTGCCCAGGCACTTCCCAAAGCCATAAAAGCACTGGGACATGACATTCGCACCGTCATGCCCAAATACCTTTCGGTGGCGGACCAGCGCCTTGCCATGGAACGGGCAGCGCCGTTTACGGTCCAAATGGTCAACGGTCTACACGGCGCCGTGCTGTGGCAAACGGATAATGATTCAGTGCCCACCTATCTCATTGAAAATGAAGTGTACTTCAATCGCGAGGGATTTTATGGCCGCAGCGACGGTGACTATCCGGATAACCTGGAGCGCTTCGTATTTTTTTGCAAAGCCGCCCTGGAGTGCTGCAAATCCATCGACTTTCCGCCCGATGTGATCCATTGCAACGACTGGCAGACGGCCGCCCTGCCGGGGATCCTCAAGGCCACCTATGTAACCTACCGCAAGGATCCATTTTTTAGTCCGACCCCGAAACTGGTTTACACCATCCACAATATTTCTTACCAGGGCCTGTTTCCGGAAGACCAGTGGCCGATTCTATCCCTGCCCCGGAGCTACTACAAGAATGATTTTGAATTCTACGGGCAGATGAACCTGACCAAAAGTGCGATCCATTTAGCGGACGCCATCACCACGGTCAGCGAGACCTATGCGCGTGAGATCCAGACCACCGACCTGGGTTTCGGCCTTCAGGACGCGTTGCAGGACCACAAAGAAAATCTTTACGGGATTCTCAATGGTGTGGATTACCAGCAGTGGAGTCCTGATACCGATCCCCACACATACGGCATTCACTATTCGGCAGACAATTTAACGGACAAACGACGGATCAAAACCAAGTTGCGTGAAGAATATGGTCTGCCGGACAAAGACGATCTGCCTTTAATCGGCATGACCGCGCGTTTCGTGGAGCAAAAAGGGATCGACCTGATCACCGAATGCGCCGAGAGGATTTTACAGCTCGATACCCAACTGATCGTGCTCGGTTCGGGCGAACAGCGATACCATGATTTTTTTGAATGGCTGCGGCACAGCTACCCGGACCGGGTCGGCATTTATATCGGCTTTAACAACGAATTGGCCCATAGGATAGAAGCCGGCGCAGATATCTTCCTTATGCCGTCACTGTTCGAACCCTGCGGATTGAATCAAATTTACAGTTTGAAGTACGGGACCTTGCCCGTTGTCCGGCTGACCGGCGGCCTGGCCGACACCATCACAGACGGCGTCAACGGCTTTACCTTTTTTGATTTTACATCGTCCTTTTTCTTTGATGCGGTCAATCGCGCCGTCGATGTCTATCGTAGCCATCCGGATCGGTGGGAACAGATGATGATCACGGCCATGGGGCAAGATCATTCCTGGGAAAAGTCGGCTGAAAAATATATCACCGTATACAAAAAGATTTTAGGTCAAATCGAAAGGCGGTTTCCAATATGAAAATTCATCCATTTGCAGGAAAAGTGGCACCAGCGTCTGTGCTTGCCAACATTCCACGGCTCGTCTCCGCTTACTACACCCATCGGCCGGATGTTTCCGAGGCCGGGCAGCAAGTCGCTTTCGGAACTTCGGGCCACCGGGGCTCGTCATTGAAAAACAGTTTTAACCAGGATCACATTCTGGCCATCAGCCAGGCGATTTGTGAATATCGGACATCTCAACATATCAACGGGCCGCTTTTCATGGGTATGGACACCCACGCCTTGTCTGAACCGGCCCTGGCCAGCGCACTCGAGGTCTTTGCCGCAGCCGGTATCACCGTCATGATTCCGAAAGGGATGGGTTACACGCCTACACCAGTCATTTCCCATGCCATCTTGACAGCCAATCAAAACAGGCGGCAACGTCTTGCCGACGGTGTGGTCATCACACCATCCCATAATCCCCCCGAAGATGGTGGGTTCAAATACAATCCTCCCCATGGCGGCCCGGCGGGCAATGAAATTACCCGGCGTGTTGCCGACAGGGCCAACGATATACTGAAAAGTGGGCCGCATCAGGTCAAACGAATGCCTTTTGAAAAGGCCCTCAAAGCCGACACGACCCACGAATACGATTATATCAGTCCCTATGTGTCGGATCTTGCCAATGTGGTCGACATGGAAATGATCGCGAAATCCGGGCTCAAACTCGGTGTGGATCCCATGGGCGGGGCCGCCGTTGACTACTGGGTACCCATCTCCGAACGCTACGGACTTTCCCTCGAAATCGTCAACCCCATCGTGGATCCGACCTTTGCGTTTATGCCCCTGGACAAAGACGGTAAAATTCGCATGGATTGTTCTTCACCCTTTGCCATGAAGGGGCTGATCAAGCTTAAAGACAAGTTTGACATCGCCTTCGGCAACGATACGGATGTCGATCGCCACGGGATTGTCACAAAAAGCGCCGGGCTGCTCAATCCCAATCATTATCTGGCCGTGGCCATCTGGTACCTGTTTCAAAACCGACCCGCCTGGAATCCATCGGCTGCCGTGGGCAAAACCATGGTATCCACCTCGATCATCGACCGGGTGGCGGGGCATCTTGGGAAAAAATTATCCGAGGTGCCCGTGGGCTTTAAATGGTTTGTGGATGGGCTAAGGAGCGGTGAATATGGCTTTGGCGGTGAAGAGAGCGCCGGGGCGTCCTTCCTGCGCCGGGATGGCTCGGTGTGGACGACAGACAAGGATGGCATTATCATGGATCTTCTGGCGGCTGAAATCATGGCCAAAACCGGCAGAGACCCAGGTGAGGTATACGTCTCACTCGAGGAACAATTCGGTGCTTCTGTTTATGAGCGTATCGATGCCCCGGCAACCATGGAGCAAAAGGCGGTTTTAAGCCAACTCTCCACCGAAGCCATTACCGCCAAGGAACTGGCCGGAGAGCCTATTATTGCCAAACATACCCAAGCCCCGGGTAATCAGGCCCCTTTGGGTGGATTAAAGGTCGTCACGGAAAACGGATGGTTCGCCGCCCGGCCATCCGGCACCGAAGAGATATATAAAATTTATGCGGAAAGTTTCAACGGCAAGGCCCACCTGAAAAAAATACAACAAGAAGCCCAGGATATGATCAACAAGGCATTTCACCTAAGTTGAGCGATTGTCGATGCTTGCCCGCCTTTGGCGTGTTGCCGCAGCTACAAGGAAGATGTTCAGTCTAGTTTTCACACTGCGGCAATCATGACTGACTGATGAATTTTTGAGAATTGATCGCCTCAGGTAATATTATCCTGCGGATTATATCCACCCCAGCACCCCGCCGAAAACCACCAGCATGGCCGCGTTGATCAGCAGCAACGTGCCGATGACGGTCTTTTGGGTCCGGGGCTGCCAGTCGTAGCAGTACATGGAGACCACGAAAAAGGGGATGTAAACGAAGACAAAGACCGGAAAGGATCCCCACCACGGCCAGACCCAGACAAAGGCCGGGGTCTTGGCCAGGAAGATTTCGAAGATTGAGAAAAAGGCCGCATTGCCCACGGCGATGACCAGCCGGTTGTTGATCCCGAAGATTTTCGCTTTCGGATCTTCGGGCAAAAGCTTGCTGAAGATCAGGCCGGCCACGGAAAACATCAGGCTCAACTCCACCCCGACGCCGATGAGCAGAAGAAACGCCGTGCCGGTCGGCACCGTCCACAGGGCATGCCCGCTGAAATGGGCGATCAGGGCATTTCCAATTTCAAAGAACCAGTGGACCATATAAAGGGAAAGGCCGGCGGCAACCCCCTTCCAGTTCTTCTTGGAAATCTCGTTGAAGTAGATGTAGACGACAAAGGTCAGCAGGGTAATGACATACCATTGGAAAGGCTCGCCGCTTCGCAGCAGGGCCAGGGCCTGGCCGGTGGCTTCGGGGTTGTTCATGACATAACTCCTGAAAAAGGGTTCGAGGATCCAAGGGTTCGAGGGTTCGAGGGTTCGAGTGAATACGCATCTGGGACCCTATCCATACGTGAAGCCCCCTGGCCTGGTGTTTTACAATTCCTTTCAATATAAAAAAAGCTTCGACGAAGAAAGAGGTTGCTCTGGAATCCTGGACCCCTGGAACCCTTTTTGCATTGAGCACCGCCCGTCCAGTCTCCCCCGAATTTATGCTGCATTCCGGTGGATGCCAATGATCTAATACACCCACCCAAGCAGCCCGAGACCGATCACGTTGCCCGCGATGGCGATGGTGTAGATGGACGAGACGGTGATGACCTTGGCTCGAATGGTCTTCATGCCGATGACCAGCAGTGCCCCCACATAAAAGGGGAGATAACCAATGAAAAAAATCAGCCAGACCCCGGCAAAGGAGCGGTACCAGAGGGGGTACTCCCAGACCAGGTGGCCGCCTTTGTTCAAGAGGCATTCGACAAAGACGCAAAAGATCGAATAGCCGATGGCCCAGAACCAGTGGTCCGGAATGCCGAGAATTTTGTCCTTGGGATTATCGGAAACAGAGTAGTAGTAGATGATGCCGGAGACGGCGAACATGAACATGATTTCAATGTTCCACCCCACCATGGTGCGAAGGGCCGTCTCGCCGGGTGCGGTCCAGACGGCCGAACGCTGGGTCAGGTGAAAGACCCATCCGTTCCAGGTCTCGTTAATAAAATCCAACCCAAAAACGGTCAGTCCGGCAAAGATGGCATTCCAGTTGCCGCCGGTCCGCGCTTTTTTAAACTCTTTGGCATAAATCAGAAAGGTATAGGCGATCATGGGAATCACATACCATTTCAGGGTGCTCAGATCCCTGAGCCCCTCCAGCGCCTGTCGTGAAGCATCGGTCATCATGGGCCGCCTCCGTTTTTCAGATGGTTATAGGGATTGTCATATTTCTATTCTGTTTACGTGATAACCAACCCGTTCGAAAAGGAGGACATATCCGCTTCGGCAAGGCCTCTGACAATCCCTATAAAAGTGAACACCGATCAATTTCCTAAGCAGGTACCGATAAAACTGACATATTTGATAACGTTTTGATTATGTGTTTAAAAAGCCTCACAGAGGAAAAATCGAGGCCTGCATTTCACACAACCCATTCGCCACCGGAGAAAAACCACTGTTTGAGGGAGGCTGTCAAGAAAAAAATAAACCAATGAACATATCATTCATATTTTCATTCGGACCTTTCTTATGAAAACCCACAAACACGTGAAAAATCCGGGTTCATTGGCATGTTTTTTTCTTCAGTGGCAAAATGAGGCCAAGGCGGTAGGTTCAAAAACTGCCGACTGGCTGCTTGGACACACCGGTGTTTCAGTCTCCGCGAAGCGGATACAGGGGTCGTGCCGCTCTTCTGGAGCGGCTTGACAAAATCTTCCTGCAAATCATGTTAATCCTGTCTAAAAGTAAATGACGCTGCCTTTCGGTCCCTGTCTATATGAACCCTAACGTTGCAAAAGCCGGAGGGCTTCAGAGCCAAGGCGCCAAGGGTGAAGTCGCCCACTAAAATGAGGCGTCATGGGCAGGTGCAACGGTTGCATACCAGGTGCACCCCAGAATGATCGCACCCCCGACAAGAACCCGGGCGGATGGAATTTCGCCCAGGAGCAAGCCGGCGGCGGCGATGCCGTATACCGGCTCAAGACAGGCGACGATGCTGGCTGTATGGGCACGGACCGTGGCCAGCCCTTGAATGAACAGCGAATGGGCAATCCCTGTGAAGACGACGCCCAAAAGGACCAGCAGCCCCAGGTCGCGACCGGAAACCGCGGGCAAGGCCCCGGCAAGGAAAGGCAGGAGAACCAGCGTGGCCGCGGCATCCTGGTAAAACGCCACCACCAGGCTGGAATAGGTGCCGACGTATTTCCGGTTCAAGACGGAAAGGATGGCGAAGGTAAGCCCTGAAGCGATCCCCCACAGCGCCCCCTGGGTTACCCGGTTGCCGAGCACAAACTCGGGGATCACCAGGATGACGCCGCCAAGGGTCACCATGGCGATAAAAACGCCTGAAAACCGGAATCTTTCCTTTAAAAGCAACGGTTCGAGAAAGGTAACAAAAACTGGAAAAGTCGAAAAGGTGATCAGGCCCACAGCCACCGTCGACACCTGGATCGACTTAAAGAAAGTCCACCAGTGGATCGCCAGAATCACGCCCTGTGCGGCCAGGGCCAGGTAGTCCATGCCATGGTCGAGTCGAAGGCGCTGGCGGCGTATGAGAAGGACCATGGCCAGAAAGAGTGTCGCAAAAAAGACCCGCCCCAAGACGATGGTCAGCGCCGGCTGGGGCACGACCTTGGCAAAGAGTCCGGCCAGGCCGAACAGCAGGACGGCTCCGTGTATTTGCACCAGACCGATTTGCGCCATCCGTATCCTTTCCCTGAAGCCCAATGCCAATCCGCGTAATCTGTGAAATCTGCGGATAAATCAATCTCCGCGTCCCCGGCGGCCCTGCGGTGAGCAGATAAAAACAGGGGCTATTTGACCAATAACCCATTGAGCAAATTGTCCATAGCCGCCTCGAACATCCCTTCGGTGGTCTTGCCTTCCAGCTTCACGTACCGTTTGTGGATGAACATGATGTAGACCGAGTAGATATAGGCGGTCAGATGGTCGACATCCACCGGCCGAAAGATTGCCTCGTCGATCCCACGACAAATGATGGCCTTGACCATTTCCATGGACTCGAGGTTGATCTGGTAAAAGGGGTCTTCCTGGGGATAGAGGGGAAACACGGCCGGGTCGTGAATGACAATATTTCGCATGTCTTCGTCTTGGGCCAGATAACCGTATGACGTGCGGCAAATAGCCTGAAACTGGGCCACCACGTCGTCAATGCCCTCGACTGCCCGGGCCACGCTCTGCTGCCAGCGCTTGAGCCCAAACGCGACCGTCCGGATGTAAAGATCGCGCTTGTTCTTGGCGTAGAGGTAGAGGTTCCCCTTGGTCATGCCAAGTTCACCGGCAATATCTTCCACCGTGGTTTTTTTAAACCCGTACCGGGCAAACACCGTCAGGGAAGTTTCAAGGATCTGTTCCGTTCTTTTTTGCTTGTCCATCATATTTCACCAGGAAAATAGTTGCGGACAAAAAGGGCAGGGAATCTGGCGGACTATAAGGCAGCGACTGGGGAGGTGTCAAACAAAAAGCAGCGCGCAAAAGAGGGGCGTGGGGTTTTCACGCACGGGAGTTTTGATGCTCTTCGGAATTGGATATCACCATGAGCGCGACGAGTTCTTCTTCGCCCATCGACTCACCATAATGCGAAATGCCGGAATCAAAATAAATGCAGTCCCCTTTCTCCACAATGAATACTTTTTCAGCGAAGAAAAACCGCATGGTCCCTTGCACCACGAAAAGCATCTCCTGGCCCTCATGTTTGAATTGGTGCCTGGGAACGCTTTTTGACGGGAACGTTAAGATGTAGGGTTCCATAAGTCTGCCCTGAAAGGCATGGGCCAACGACTCGTAGGAATATCCGAATTCGGTGCCGGGACCGGCCAGGAGCACCCTTTCGGTTTTCTTGACCAGCAGGACGGAATCCTCCTCATTGACTTCACCCAGCAGAACTGAAATGGTGACACCGAATGCTTTGGCAATATTGATCAATGTTGAGACAGGAGGCGCTTTTTCAGATTTTTCCAGCTTTGAAAGATACCCCTTGGACAAACCCGTTCGGTCCGCCATCACTTGCAGCGTGAGTTTCTTGCCCAGCCTGAGGGCCTTGATTCTTTTACCGATTTCCGCTTCAACGACCATCTTGCCCCCGAACTGACTGTGTCTGCGAACGCGATAGATTGTGGCGTAACCACGCCGAACGTGAGGCGGTTTACGCGTATTTTTTTTGGCAGCCGAACCACGTTTTTGGTGGATATTAGTAACGTCTGTCCCAATTTGCAAGCAATTTGATAGCCATCATAAATACCCGTATGCGCTCCAACCGCCGTCCATGGTGAGGATCGATCCGGTCATGAACGAGGACTCATCAATGGCTGCAAAGACGACGGCCTCGGTAATATCATCAACGGTCCCGATGCGTCCCTGGGGCGTTCTTTTCTCGATGTCTTCCAAGGCAAACACCTTACGATCGATTAATTCCTGAACCAGCTCTGTGCGGACATATCCCGGGGCGATGGCATTGACGCGGATGTGGTGTTCAGCCCATTCTGCGGCCATCACCTTGGTCAGCATATCCACGGCGGCCTTGCTGGCGCAGTATGCGGCGCGCATGGGGGCGGCGTTTCGACCAAAAATCGAACTGATGTTGATGATCGTCCCACCACCCTGTTTGACCATCTGTCGGCCGGCAGACTGGCAGCCGTAAAAGACGCCGAAGAGGTCCGTTTCCACGGCCAGCCGCCACTGCTCCGGCGTCAGGTCCATGGTGGGCAGGGTCATGGACATACCGGCGTTATTCACCATGATGTCCAGCCGTCCGAAGGCTTCAACCGTGATGTCGACCGCATGCTGGACACTGACCGGATCGGTGACGTCCAGGGATACGGCCAGAGACCGTCCGCCGTTGCCGTTGATCTGTTCGGAAATTTCAGAAAGCGCATCCATGGATCGGCTGGCAAGGACCACCGCGGCCCCTTCGGCGCAAAATCGAAGGGCGATGGCCTTGCCCACGCCTTTGCTGGCGCCGGTTACCAAGGCAATCTTGTTTTGCAGTTTCATTTTCTTTCTGCTTTCTTCCTTTTGGGTGGAGATACGAGGCAGTAACCGTCGATTACAATCTCCCCGTCCTGGTTTCTGCATGTGGTCTTCATTTTTACGCGATTTTTCTCCGCATTGACCTCTATGACTTCGACCCGGGCTGTAATGGTATCTCCCATATAGACTGGTGCGGTAAAATCGAGTTCCTGCCGCAAATAAACTGTTCCGGGGCCGGGAAGCCCGCCTGCGATGGCAGCCGATATAAAACCGGCCGACAGCAAACCATGGGCGATACGCGATTTAAAAAATGTCTTCTCCGCGTATGTCTGGTTGACATGGGCCGGGTTGAAATCACCTGAGATTCCAGCATAGAGGTAGACATCGCTTTCGGAAACGGTTTTCGTAAACTCCGAAAACTGGCCGGGATGGATCTGCTCAACGGTTTTGCCAATTATGTCCATGACCCTACCCCATCCTTATTTCCGGTAATCGTACCATCCCCGCCCCGTCTTTCGGCCAAGGTGGTTCGCGTCCACTTTCTGTTTCAGGACCGGTCGCGGCATAAACCGTTCGCCGTAAGCATCAAACAATATCTGCTGAACCTGCAAATTCAATGTATTGGTCGTCAGATCCATCAGTGCATAAGGGCCGATGGGGTGCCCCAGCCCGAGTTTACAGCCGATGTCGATATCCTCGATGGTGGCGACCTCTTCTTCGACCAGCCGGTTGACTTCGATCCACATGGCATGCAGAATTCGGTTGACTGCAAATCCGGGGACATCCTTGACGCGGATGGGCGTCTTGCCGATATCGCGACAGCAGGCCATCATGGTGGCCACGGTCTCTTCGGTGGTTTCCAGTCCCGGTACGACCTCGACCAGTTTCATAAGAGAGACCGGAGAAAAATAGTGGGTCCCGATAAACCGGCCGATCCGATCCGGGCCAACGGCTGTGGCCAGTCGCGTGATTGGAATGCTGGAGGTGTTGGTGGCGAAAATACAATGGGGCTGACAGATGGTATCCAGTCGGGACATAACTTCTTTTTTGACCTGTTCATCCTCAAATACCGCCTCCACCACAAGATCGGCATCGCCAAGAGCATGATCGGCATCGGTGGGTGTAATCAGGGACAGAACCGATTGCTTGCGTTCGGGTTCAATCTTTCCCTTTGAAATCCCCTTGTCCAGGATTTTCTCCAGCCGATGCTTGCCCGAGCAGGCCAAATCCATGGACGCATCATTTAAGACCACATCCTTGCCGGCCAAGGCGAAACAATAGGCGATCTCAGCACCCATCATGCCGGCGCCGACCACGGCGACTTTCCCAATCTCGTTCATTTCCTTCCCCCTCTTTTTGAATCACCATGTTGTTTATGCAACTGTGGGGTATCCTCGGGTGGCTAAAGGTACCAGCCCCGATGGGAATTGAATTCCTGAATAAAGTCCGTCACCATCTCCGACAATGGATAGGCGATTTCCCAGCCCCATTCGTTTCGGGCACAATCATCGTTAATGGCCAGGGAACCGAGTTCCTTTAAAAGCGACACAATCCGCGGATCCGGATTAAATTCAAGGTTTGCCGCCGGGATTTGACGCTGGATTTCATCGACCAGTTCACGGGCTGAAAAGGCCGGCGCAATGCCGGCCAGGTTGTATATCCGGGTAGGCAGTCCGGCCTCATCGGCCGTTGCCAAAAGCCCGAGGGCCCTGACCACGTCCTTAAAATACATCACCGGGCACCGGGTTTCGGGGTCGCACATCAGGGTATAGGGTTGTCCTTGTAAAGGCCGTTCAATGGCCCAGGCATTGTAGATGGACATGTGGGCGGTCTTAGCTCCGGGACCGACCACCGAAGGGATCCGGACCCCTCTGAAATCGATACCGAACCGATGGGAATAATACCGGCCGAACAATTCCCCGCATACCTTGGTGGTCCCGTACATGCTCGTGGGCCGCTGGATTGTGGCATCATCGATGAACGGTGTCGGGATATCCTTGCTGTAGGTGGCCACGGTACTCCCGTATATCACCTGTTTCACGCCCCGTATCCTGGATGCCTCCAGGATATTGTATGTGCCGAGTACATTGGCGTTAAATGCCGCCCATGGGTTTTCTTCAGAAGGGACCGAAAGCATGCCGCCCAGATGAAAAATGCGTTGGATGTCATGGTCGGCAATGCAATTGAGGACAATGGAAAGGTTGTCCTGAGATCCTCTTACAAAATCAAATTTTCCCGCCACCGAGTCGAGAATGACCCCGGGCGGGGAGATATCAAACAGCACCGGGCGGTCTCCCTGATCGATCAGCGATTTGGCCAGATACGATCCAATAAAACCGGTCCCACCCGTAATCAGTGTTGCCATTTTATCGCCCTTCTAAATTCTCATTTTCAAGTTTTTTAATGACCATCAGGTTACCAAAACCGCACCCGATGCATCCTGACTGACATAGGGGTACTGGAAAGCGGCCCCGCCGCTTTCCAGGCCCTCACACACCATTCAAATTTATAACTTCCCCGTTACGCGCTACTGGGAAATCCGGGTACAACCGGTCTCGGAACAAGGCACTTCCACCTCTTTGGCCGGAATCATGGATGCTTCGCCGACGTAGGCGTGATCGAAAAAGTCATTCTTTTTGACAATTTTCGCCGTCCAGTAGGGAACCTGGGCCTGATGATCACAGGCACGCATGGTCCAGTTGCCCGCGGGGCCATCGTATTCCAGGCCTTCCCAGGCTTTGATCACGGCCTGGGTGTCGGTCGTCCCCGCCTTTTTCACAGCCTCGGCCCAGAACATGGTTGCCGTGTAAGCTTTTCCGATCAGCCATGTGGGGTAATGGCCCTTGTCCTTATGGAACTGAGCCACAAACGCCTTGTTTTTTTCCGTCGGGATGGAAAGCATGTAGATTTCCGCACCCATGCTGCCGATGACAGCGGAATCATTGGCCACGCCCTTGATCATGACATCATCGTTGGCGTAATAGCAGGCAAAGGGTGCATCCATTCCCATGGGTTTTCCCTGCTTGAGCAGCAACGTCAGGTCGTTGCCCCAGTTGGAAGTAAAAACAACTTCCGGCTTGGATGAAATGATCTGGCTGATGTACGGCGCGTAGTCTTTGGTTCCCAAGGGATGGAAGAGCTCGGCCACAATTTCCACCGTCGGGTCGAGTTCCTTGACTTTCTTTATGAAAGCGGCCATTGCCTCTTTTCCGAAAGAATAATCCTGGGCGATGCCGGCCACGCGTTTGTAACCGTTTTTAACCACCCACTGGGCCAGGGCATAAGACCGGCCGTCGGTGCTGCCTCCGGGCCTGAAAAAATGCTTGCTGCATTTGTCGCCCGTCAGGCTGGCGGCATCCTGGCCATAGGTAAAAAAGATCCCGTCTTGCTTTTCCATCAGGACCGACATGGCCCCCCCGATGGAACTGCCGGTGCCGCCACAGAAAAACTTCACGCCTTCTTTCAAGATAAGCTTGTTCGCCTTGCGGGTGACGATATCGGGTTTGAGTTCCGAATCGACCGGGATGAATTCTACCTTCCGGCCCAGCAGACCGCCATTGGCATTGATGGTATCAACCGCGTATTCAACCCCTTCGGCGTATCGCTCCCCGATATCCTTGAACGTACCGGACAGGGGCTCGGTGCAGCCCAATTTAATGGTCTCAGCGGCCGTGGCGTAGGAAGCGCCGAACAAAACCGCAACCACTGCAATCAGAGCCAGACATACGAACGCATTCTTTTTCATCATCCATCTCCTTTTGTCCTTGTGAGTTTTATTCCCCATGCTCAGACCTCCAAATAGGTCTTTCGCACCTCTTCGGCCTCAAACAGGGCCTTTTCGTCTCCCTCAAAAACGATATGGCCCTTGCCCATGATATAGAAGCGATCGGCGATCTTAATGGCGGCGTTGAAATTTTGCTCCACCATCAAAACGGTCACCCCGGATTCGCGCACTCTGGACAACATATCGAGCACATCCTTTACGATCAGGGGCGCCAGCCCCTCGGTGGGCTCGTCAACAAGAATCAGTCCGGGATTTCCCATGAGGGTACGGGCCACGGTGAGCACTTGCTGCTCCCCCCCGGAAAGATGTTTCCCCTTGCTGTTCTGGCGTTTTTTCAACAGTGGAAACGAATCGTAAATCCGTTCCAGGGCCCAGGCCTGTCCGGCCCCTTCGATCTGTGCTGTTTTTTTAATGCCGATCAACAGATTCTCATGGACGGTCAGGCTCCCGAATATCCGGCGTGTTTCCGGAACGATCCCGACCCCGAGCCTGGCGATTTCGTGGGGAGGCTTGCCGGCCAGTTCACGACCGGCAAAGACAATGCTTCCGGACTGCGGTGTTACCAGCCCCATGATGCTTTTCAGGGTCGTGGTCTTGCCAACCCCGTTCCTTCCCAGCAGGCAGACCAGCTCCCCCTTTTGAAGCTGCATGGAAACGCCATGGAGAATATGACTTTTTCCGTAATACGCGTGTACTTCCGAGACGTCTAGTAGCATGCTTATCCCTCTCCCAAGTATGCGTCCTTGACCCGCTGATCGTTGCGGATTTCATCCGGTATGCCGGAAGCGAGTATGGTTCCGTAGTGCAGAACCGATATGGTGTCGGCCAGGGAAAAAACAACATCCATGTCATGCTCGATAATGATGATGGCCCGATCTCCGGTGATCCTGTCGACCATACCAATGGTGTCGACCGTCTCCTCACGGGTCATGCCGGCCGTCGGTTCATCCAAAAGGATCAGCTCCGGTTCGGTGGAAAGGGTAATGCCGATCTCCAGCGCCCGCTGCTGGCCGTAGGAAAGCGCGCTGACCGTTTTGTCCATGACATCGGCAAGCCCGACCAGTTCGAGAATTTCAGTCGTTTTGCGGTTGATCGCCGTGGCATTCTCCGGTTTTTTAAAAAAACTGTAGCGAAGGCCGTGGCGACATCGGACCCCGGCGCGGATATTTTCAAGTGCGGTCAGTTCAAGAAAGACATTGGTAATCTGGAAGGACCGGCCCATTCCCTTTCGGGTCATCACATGGGGCGGTTTTCCGGAAACACTTTCACCTTTGAAGATAATCTCCCCCGCCGAAGGCTTGTATTTTCCACTGATGATGTTGAACAGGGTGGTTTTTCCGGCTCCGTTGGGACCGATAATCGCATGCCGTTCGCCCTGCTTGACCGAAAAATTAACACTTTTAAGCACGGGCAGCCCTGAAAAATCTTTTGCGACATCCCTGACCTGCAATATATCTTCTGATCGATTCATATCTGCCGCCCTTCCGTATCAACTTGGCCGCGTCGCCGCCTTGCCCCGGCCAATCGGTCTTTTAACGCGGTGACGATCCCCGACAGCCCAGCGGGTACGTAGAGCACCATCACGATGAAGATAAACCCCATGACCAGCGGCCAGCGGTCGGTAATGTCGCTGAGAAAATCCTGAAGGTAAGTAAAGACCAGTGCACCAAGAATCGGACCGCCAAAGGATCCCGTCCCTCCGATAAACGTCATCAGCAAAACCGTGGTAGTCATATCGATGCTGATGGCCGAAATGGAGGTAAATTCAAAAAAGAGGGCATAAAACGAACCGGCAAGCCCGGCCAGGGCACCGGTGAAGGTAAAGAGGATGAGCCGGGTGATATTGGTGTCGTAGCCGATAAATTTCATCCGTTCTTCGTTCTCCCGCATGAGAAGAACGGTCTTTCCCATGGCGGTATGGGAAAAATACCAGCAAAAGAGGATAACCGCACCGATACAAACCAGGGTGAAAAAATAAAAGGTTGTGATGTCAGCCATGTTCAGGCGGACAAAACCGAGGTTCAGGTCCGGCCGGAAGACGCTCAGTCCGTCATCGCCGCCGGTAATGGTGTACCACTTGGTGGCAATGGCATAGAAAAGGGCGTTGAAAGCAAGGGTGAGCAGGGCAAAATAGGACCCTTTGTGCCGCAGGAGCAACCCCCCCACCAAAAAACCGACCACGGTCGTTACAAGCACCGAAATTATGATGGCACCGTAAATGGGAAGTCCAGGAATATGCCCCAACGCAACAGCGGTGGTGTACGCCCCGGTCCCGAAAAACATGGCATGCCCGAATGACAAAAGGCCGGAATACCCCAAAAGCAGGTTATAACTGACGGCGTAGAGTGAAAAGACAATGACCTCTGTGACCAGCATGACCTGATAGGGCGGGAACCACGCGGGAACCACCACCGCAACCAGGAACAGAAACAACGCCGACAAACCCAGGGTGGTCATGTTTTTTTGCGTCATCATTGCTCCTCACCAAATAGCCCCGAAGGTTTTATGATCAACACGGCAGCCATGAGCATATAGATCAAAGCCACGGATAATTTGGGGATCAGCAGCACCCCGAAAGATTGCAGTTCTCCGATAATGAACGATGCCAGCACCGCCCCGCCCAGACTCCCGAACCCGCCGACGACAATGACGACAAAGGCATCAATGAGAATCTCGGCCGCCATTCCCGGGTAAGTGGTCAACAGCGGCCCTGCAATCACCCCGGCAAAACCCGACAAAGCAGCACCCACGGCAAAGACACTCATGAAGACGAACTGAACATTGATGCCGAGCGCGCTGACCATCTGGCTGTCGTTGACTGCGGCCCGAACGATGATCCCCACCCGGGTCTTATAAATCACCAGCCCCATGACCAGCCCCACCGCAACGGCACATAAGAAAATAAAGATTCGGTAGACCGGATAATCGATTCCGAAGATATGGATCTTGTCGCTCAAAAAGCCTTGCACCTGAACCGAAAGGGGGAAATTGCCCCACCCCAACTTCACCAGTTCCGTGATGATATAGGCAACACCGAAAGTCAGCAGCAGTTCATGGACATGCCCGAGACGGTGAACCCGGCGCAGCAGGAATCTTTCCACCAGGGCGCCGATCAACAGAAGCAACAGGGGACAGATCAACATGGCCAGCCATAAATTCCCCGTCAGCTTGAGGACCGAATATGAAAAATAGGCGCCGAGCATGTAAAAGGCGGCATGGGCGAAGTTGAGGACATTCATCATGCCAAAGACCAGGGTCAGGCCGGACGACAACAGAAAAAGCAGGCCGGCATAGGCGAGTCCATGAAGGAAAAACACAGGAATGTCGGCCATCGGTTCGATTCCTTTCCACTATCGATGCTTTTGCCAATCGTTCGTTTTCAGGGTGGGGCCATGGCATGCCATGGTTGCCCATCATTAGGCCAATGTTTCCTTTTTGTCAAGAAAAAGGTTTCCTAATTCGAACACCTGTTGGAAACCGTTACAAACAGCCGGGAGGGCAGGATTTTTACCACAATATATTGCATTCAAAGCACCATATGACCCATTATATGGTATATATATCCTATCTATCGGACTTTCTATCCGGGCAATCTATTTTCAGGATTCATCATATCAAATCAATAATGTTTCCTCTTTAAAAAAATTTTGTTGACTATTTGGAAACCTTCTTGATAAAAATCATACTGGACACAACATCTGACCCGCGTAACGCGATGAAACAAAGGAGATCGGCAGATGAACAAAAGAGACGTGGTCATCGTTGAAGGCATGCGCACGGCATTTGGCAAAATGGGCGGCTCCTTGAAGGAGTTCTCACCCGAGGAACTGGCCGGAATCGGCATCAAGGGGTTGCTGGACAGAACGAAAGTCCATGAGAAAGGACATGTGGATTGTGTCTTTTTGGGGTCGGCCATCGGCGCTTCCCGGGCATTGAACCCGGCCCGATGGGCACTGCTTTATGCCGGTCTGCCGGAAACCACAACGGCCAGTTTCATTGAAATGCAGTGCGGTTCGGCCATCGACGCCATCAACCATGCGGCCTGGAAAATCCGTTTAAACTATGCGGATATCATCATCGCAGGCGGCATGGAAGGATACAGCCAGGTTCCCGCCCGGTTTTCCCAGTGCACGCCTCCCTATCGCAACACGCCGCCTCAGTTTCTCGCCCCCCAGCTGGCCCCGGATTCCGAAACAGGCCCGAACTACGGGCCGAGTGATATGGGGCTGACCGCTGAAAATCTTCAGGCCAAATACAGTATCTCCAGGCAGGCCCAGGATGAATTCGCTTTTCGAAGCCAGACCCTGGCCAAAGAGGCCATGGCCGCAGGCTACTTTACCGAGGAAATCATTCCGGTGATGGTCTCTCAGGGGAAAAAAACCCCACCTCTCGAATTCAAGGAAGATGAACACCCCCGTCTTTCTTCCCTCGAGACCCTGGCAAAACTAAAACCCGTTTTCAAGAAAGACGGCACCGTCACCGTGGGCAATGCATCGGGATTAAACGACGGTAGCGCCTTTGTGCTGATGATGAGCCGTGAAAAAGCCGAAGCGCTCGGCTATACCCCCATGGCCCGGTGGGTCTGCGGCGCCGAGTCCGGCGTCGATCCGTCCATCATGGGAATCTCTCCGGCCTATGCCATACCCATCGCCCTTGGCCGGGCCGGGCTGAAACTGTCCGACATGGACGTCATCGAATGCAACGAAGCCTTTGCCGTGCAGAACCTGGCCGTCATCGCTGAACTGGAAAAGCAGACAGGGGAAAAGGTCGCCATGGAAAAATGGAACCCCATCGGCGGCGCCATCGCCTTCGGCCATCCTAACGGCGCCTCGGGGGCAAGGATCTGCATATTCGCCATGCGCCACCTGATCCGAACCGGCGGCCGCTACGGTCTGTTCAGTTCCTGTTGCGGCGGCGGCCTGGGGGCGGCGGCCTTGATCGAAAACCTTCAGCGCTAACAACTGTGGGACATCTCAAACCCATAGAAACGGATCCATTCGCTTGCCACGAACGCAATATTCATAAAGGCGGAAAAAATGAAATCTTCAAAGGTTATGACAGCCAAGGAGGCTGTCGCCCGATTTATCCATGATGGCGATACGGTGACCGTCGGCGGCTTCTGGCACGCCATCTCCTACGCGCTGACCCATGAAATCATTCGACAGGGCAAAAAACACCTGACCATCTGCGCATCCGGGTTCAACGAGCAGGCCGATCAGATGATCGGGGCCGGCTGTGTGGACCGGATCGTCACCTCCTATGTCTGGCTTGAAGTCTTCGGTCCCACCTATGCCTTTCGCCGGGCCATGGAAAAAGGGATTCCCCATAAAATCGAAATGGAGGAATACACCAATTTTTCCATGGCCATCCGGTTCATGGCCGGAGCCCTGGGCATCCCTTACGTGCCGCTCAACTCCCTCAAAGGAAGCGATCTGATGAATTATTCCAGCTGGATGGGGGAAAACAAGGTCAAACTCATGGAAGATCCCTTCGGTTCCGGCGTGGAACATGCGGTCGTACCGGCCCTGAAACCCGATATCGGTTACATGCACGCCCAGCGTGCCGATGAAGAGGGCAATGTCCAGTTATGGGGCGCACTGGGCGATGCGCCCTGGAGTGTCCGGGCCTGCAAAAACGTCATTGTTTCCGTTGAGGAAATCGTCAGCCGCGAAGACATCGGCCGGGACCCGAACCGTACGGTGATTCCTGCCTATAAGGTGGCTGCCGTGGTCAAAGAGCCCTTCGGGGCCCACCCCAAATCGATTCAGGGCCACTACCGGGAAGATCGCGACTTTCTCTTCGATTACGTCAAGAGGTCCAAAACCGAGGCTGGATGGCAGGAATTCATGGATGAATGGGTTTACGGTGTTTCGGACCGGACCCAATACATGGAAAAATTCATCGCCAAATACGGTTTTAAAAAATTCATGGACCTCAATGCCGCAAGCATGCAGTCAAGCTCGGTCAATTACGGTTACTAGGGGGGGAACGTCATCATGCCCGAAAAAAGCACAGATTACACACTGCAGGAATTGCAGGCGGTGGTCGCGGCCAGGGAAATCAAGAACGGCGACAAGGTCATCATCGGAACCGGGCTACCGCTGCTGGCAGCCCGACTGGCCCAGATCACCCATGCGCCGGATATGATTTCAATCTATGAATCCGGCGCCATCGACGCCAAACCGAAAATTACGCCGCTTTCGATCTCCGAGACCTGTCTGATACCGGGGGCGGCCATGGTCGGCGGCCTGTTGGAGGGGCTCGGCCTGGTACATGCCGGCGACCTGGACGTCGGCTTTCTCGGCGGGGCCCAGATCGATATGTACGGCAACCTCAACTCCCATGTCATCGGCGACTACTATCATCCCACGGTGCGGTTTGCCGGCAGCGGCGGAGCCAACGACCTGGGCAGCGGCTGCAAGCGGACCATCATCATGATGCCCCACAGCCGCCGCCGGTTCGTCAAAAAAGTCGACTTTATCACCACGCCCGGCTATCTGACCGGGGGCAGTGCCCGGGAAAAACTCGGTTTTCCGGGCAACGGCCCTGCCATCGTCATCTCCAACCTGGGCATCATGCGTTTTGATTCCGAAACCAAGGAGATGGTTGTCGAGGCCCTGCATCCGGGGGTCACGGTGGAACAGATCCGGGAAAACACGGAATGGGACCTGAAAATTGCCGACCAGCTTCTGGAAACGCCAACACCGACCACCGAAGAGATCCGGATCCTGAGAGAAGAACTCGATCCGGAAGGGTTGTTTCTGAAAAAAGAATAGCCCTAAAAAAGGCCCCGGCGCAAACCGCCGGGGTCTTTTTATTTTTGAAATCCGTATCCGGAGGACCCGGTATAGGCCACCTCCAAAGAGAATTGGTCTAACCGATATGCAACAATTCACGGAGTCATAGAAAATGGGGGCTTGCCAAAAGCCCACACACAATACGCCAATTCGCCCCTCAACAACCCGTGGATGAATTCAGGCCGCCGCCATCTTCTTGGCGATAAACCGCACCATCTGACCGGCGACCATGGCCACCACCTCCCGGGGAAGAAAACCGAGCGGTACGCCGTCCATCATCATATTCGTGACCGCCTCGGTGGCCTTGGCCTCGTCGCGGGTCTCGGCCCAGGCCGCTTCCAGCATCTTGCGGGTCTCGGCCGCCGCGGCAATGGCTTTTTTCGAAAACCCCCTGCCCGCCTCGCCGACCAGGGCGCCGTAGTGCTCTGACAGATGGATCTCCACATCCAGTTTGGCCATCTTCTCCAGGCTCTGCTGGTAGAGATCGAAATTGGAATTGGCCGCGGTAAAGACCTTGTCACCAAAAGGGATACCGCCGGCATCGGAGGCAAACAGGGCTTTTTCTTCGGGCACGTAGACCGCAATGGAGCAAGACGAATGCCCGGGAACCTCCAGGATTTCCAAAGAGAGATCGCCGCAGGCCAGCACGTCGCCGTCTTTGACCACCGCTTCCACATCCATGCCGAAAAAACCCAGATCGAGTTCCTGCCCGCCATGGGTCAGCCCGTTTTGTTCGATCATGGCCCGGTTGAGCATCTCGATACCGTCAACGACCTTTTGTTTTTTGAGCAGGTCCCGGCCCCGCTCAGACGCCGTGACCACGGCCCACGGCCAGCGACGCTTAAAGAACGGCACCATGCCGCAGTGATCGAAATGGCTGTGCAGAATCACGATCCTGCGGATTTTGTTCTCATCAATGCCGAATTCATCCAACTGGTCGAGCACGTCAGGGGCCACATAGGCCATGGCTCCGCCCAAAAGGGCGTATTCGCCCTCCCCGCCCACCAGATAGGCGCAAGACTCCCTTCTTCCCACCAGCCATATTCGATCCGTCACCTTTCCCGGCCTGTCGACGACCATGATTTTTCCTTTTTGTTTGGGTCGGAATTTTAAGATTGCCTTGAAATATAGACAATGAACTGCCCCTCCGCAACCGCAAATTCCCATGAGCAAACAATTCACTTCCGGCCCATTGGGCAATGGTCCGGAAGATACCAATATATCGATCCGGTATCACCCCGAAAAAACCGGCCACCAGTACCGACAGGCAACTTTTTAGGCCTATCGATGGATTTTTACGCCATTTCATGCAAAAAAAACTTGACATGGTTTTTTGAATTCGTTAGGCAGTCAGAATTCCGTATTAACATAGTCCGATTCTCGATATCTCCCAAAGATTCTATCCCGTAACCAAGCCGCAGCCTCTGTTTCACGCCTGAATCCGGTCCGACCAACCGATCCACTCGACTCCTTATTATCCCTGCCGGTGCCGTTCGTCCAACGCCGGCCACTGCGTAAAGGGGGTGACTCGTGTTGGGAAAACGGTTCCAAACCTTTTTCTTGGTGGTAATGTTTTTTTGGGCTATTTCCGCCCTGGCCGCGGATCCGGCCCTTTTCGGGCCGGAAACACTGACCATCGGCCGGTGGCATGTTCACACTTCGATCCACCACTTCAAAGGCCAAGGCGCCACTAACGGTGCCATCTCCATCGTCAAAAAGACGCCTCGCAAAAAAATCCACGACGGGTTCTTGCTGCTAAACGGCCGCTTCATCTCTCTGAAGCGGTTTTTCCTTGGCCGTGAAACCACCTTTGAAACCAATGTTTCCCTGCGCTCGCACAACCTGCTCATGGTGTTTATGCGAGGGCGGCCACACGCTGCCATCCGGTTGTCCGTAACCGCTTCAGGCGGGTCCGCACCGCCCACGGCAAGCCTTTCGGCCAACCCCGCAGCTATCGCAGCCGGTGACACCAGCACCCTGACCTGGAGCACAGAATACGCAGATACCGTTAACATCGATCAGGACATCGGGTCGGTCGGCCCCAACGGTTCAGTTCAGGTAGCGCCCTCTGAAACCACCACCTACACCATAACGGCCATCGGTGCGGGCGGTACCACAACAGCTGCGGCCACGGTGACGGTCTATCCGGTGCCCACGGCAAGCCTTTCGGCCAGCCCAGGAACCATCGAGATCGGCCAGGCGGCCACCCTGACCTGGACCACCCAAAACGCCGACACCTGCACCATGGAGCCCGGCATCGGCACGGTGGCTGCCAGCGGCAACATTACCGTATCCCCCTCTGAGGAAACCGTCTATACCCTCACGGCCACAGGCCCCGGGGGCTCGGCCACGGCAACGGCCACGGTTTCGGTGACCTATCCGCCGCCTACGGTGAGCCTTGCCGCAACCCCCAGCACGATCTTAAAAGGCGAATCGGCCCAGCTGACCTGGTCGTCTGCCCATGCCCTCTCCTGCACCATTGAGCCGGGAATCGGCGCCGTGGCCACAAACGGCTCCCTGACCGTCACCCCTGCCGCAACCACCACCTACACCATCGTTGCCACCGGCTACGAATCCGTGGCCATGGCCTCGGCCACCGTCACGGTCAACGACCCGGCAGCCCCGCCCACGGTCACCTTTACCGCCGACCCGCAAAAAATCCCACAGGGCGGTTCGGCCGTCCTATCCTGGACGTCCTTTAACGGTGAAAAGGCCCATCTGGATAACGGCATCGGACAGGTCGCAACCGAGGGCGTCATCACCGTGTCGCCGGAGCATACGGCCCTGTATACCCTGACCATCAGCGGTCCCACCGGCTCGGTGAATGCCCAAATCCGGGTCAAGGTGACCGGCAACCCCCTCCCCCAACCCGACGGTGCTTTCGGCCAACAGTACGAGGATTTGATTCCCGAAGATGCAACCATATCTGAATATGACCCCAGGCGCTTTTCCGTCATTACCGGACTGGTCCATAACATCGCAGGCGAGCCCTTGTCCGGTGTAATCATATGCGTTCACAACCATCCCGAATACGGAACGGTATTGACCGACGAGACGGGGCGGTTTTACATCCCCGTGGAGGGCGGCACAGTTCTTACCATTGTCTATAACAAACCGAGTCTCATCACCGCCCAAAGAAAAATCGATGTCCCCTGGAACGATTTTGTCAGCGTTGCAGCACTTCAAATGATCCGTGAAGACACAAAAACAACCAAAATCGTTTTCGACGGCGATCCAAATACGGTGATGATCCATGACAGCACCCGGATTTCCGATGAATTCGGCCCTCGTTCCTGTTCCATGATCTTCAGAGGTGACAACCAGGCCTACTTGGTGGACCGAGGCGGAAACGACATCTATTCACTGGACACCATTTACGTTCGTGCCAGCGAATATGCGACACAGGCTTCCATGCCGGCCAAACTGCCGCCGACTTCGGGGTACACCTATTGCACCGAACTTGGGGTGGACGGACTCGAACGGGTTCGCTTCGAGAAACCGGCAATGATGTTTGTCGATAATTTCCTCGGATTCGACGTCGGTGAAATTGTTCCGGTGGGCTATTATGACCGGAACAAGGCGACCTGGATACCGCTGAAAAACGGCAAAGTGGTTCGCCTTCTGGACCTTGATGCCGACGGCAATGTTGACTCGCTGGATGCCACCGGAGACGGCATGCCCAACGATCTGGATATGGATGGACAATACATGGATGAAGCTGACGGCCTGGAAGATCCAGCCCGGTATCCGGTCGGATCCACCTTCTGGCGTGCCGAAATCGATCATTTTTCACCGGTGGATTTGAACTGGTCCGTCACTGCGCCGGTGGATGCAATTGAATCCAATGAGGAAAAAGAACCGATTGTCGCTCAGCACGATTGTAAGGATAAAGACTGCGCCCGAAAAACAAATTCATTTATTGAAGAGCGGAGCCGTGTTTACCACGAAGATATTGCCATTCCCGGGGCCAACATCACTCTGCACTATTCAAGCCACCGCGTACCGGGATACGCAACCGAGATCATGGTACCTGCCAGCGGCCCTGAGGTTCCATCCAGTCTGAAAAGAATCGAAGTCAGCCTGAAAATTGCCGGACGGGAATTCATTCAAGTTCTACCTCCCTTGCCCGATCAAACCGCTGACTTTTTTTGGGATGGAAAGGATCAACTTGGAAGGCAACCTGTATATGGTGCTATCGGACGAGTCGATATCGGATTTATTTACCAGGGCTCATATCTCATCCCATCGGGTACGACGGAGAGAGATTTTGCTATGGCCGGAGTGAATCTGAGTGAAGTCGCTTCCAGAATAGAATTTCCCATTTGGAAAACAAAAACCATTCATATCTATAAAAGTTCGGAACGTAAATTTTCGGACAATATCATTGCATCGGGTTGGACGCTTTCCTTGCACCACTATTTGAACCGCTACAACGGCCTGGAAAAAGGCGACGGCTTCATGGAGCACGGGGCGAGAAAATGGTTCGGTTTTAATTTTCTTTCCCATATCAATATAATTGATACGGTGGCCGGAAATGGCACTATCGGGGACAGCGGCGGCGATGACCCTCTTGATGCGCAATTCAACTATCCTGAAGGGCTTGCAGTGGATGCATCAGGGAATGTCCTTATCGTCGACAGACTGAATCAAAAGATCCGTAAAATAAGTCCTGAAGGATTGATTACCACCGTTGCAGGGAACGGAAGCTATGGATTCAGCGGTGACGGAGGTCCCGCCATAGCAGCACAGCTTGCCGATCCGTGGGAGGTTGCTGTCGATTCATCTGGCACAGTTTATGTCTCGGATACCGGCAACCACAGGATCCGTAAAGTTTCCCCTGACGGCGTCATCACCACGGTTGCCGGCAATGGCATCGAAGGATTCAGCGGCGATGGCGGATCTGCCGCTCAAGCGCAACTGAACAACCCCATGGGAATCGAGGTGGACCGATTCGGAAACCTATATATCTCCGATAGCGGCAATCAACGTATCCGAAAAGTCGATCCCCAAGGAATTATAGCCACCATTGTAGGCGACCCGGAGGAATCCGGTGGCGGGTATGGGGGGTATGGGGGCGCGTCCGTATTCATTGGCGAGTACGGTGGAGACGAAGGTTCTGCATATTATGCCAAATTAAATAATCCGCAGGGAATTGCCTTGGATGCCAATGGAATCCTGTATATCGCTGATACTGAAAACCTTCGGATCAGAAAAGTGGACACGAACGGAATCATTACGTCAGTGGCCGGAAACGGTGAATCCGGGAACACCGTTGATGGGATCCCTGCGACCGATGCCCGGTTTATGCGCCCTTGTCATGTGGCTCTCGATGGCACAGGAATCATTTATATTTCTGACAAGTGGAGCCATGTCATTCTTGCTGTCGATACAAACGGAATTATCAAAAAATTTGCCGGCTGGGGAGTGAGCGGCTTCAGGGGGGAAGGCTCTGAGGCTTCAAACGCAATGTTGTCCACGCCGTCCGGATTGGCCACAGGCAGGGACATGCGGCTGTATATCGCAGACAGCAACAACCAGAGAATAAGGCAGATCAGGCCACATTTTCCAATGTTGTTTCGTTCGGCAGCGCAGATTTACACAAAAAGCAACGGGCTTGGTTTCGAATTTTCATATCCGTACAGCCGACATACCAGAACCGTTGAACTGGATACCGGGAAAGCATTATACAATTTTGGATATGATCAGGATTCTCGAATCACCTCAATAGAAGATCGATTTGCCAATCGAATTGAAATTGAAAGAGATGGCTCGGGTGTCCCATACCGGATTATTTCCCCCGACGGCATCGAAACAGGATTGGTGATAGATGAAAACAATCATCTTGCCAGAATCGATTTTCCCGACGGCAACCACTACGCGTTTGAATATTCAGAAGACGGATTGTTGCTATCGAAGATCGATCCAAACGGAAGCCAATTTAACAATACCTTTGATGAGACCGGCCGCCTGGTTGATGTGTCAGACCCCGAAGGTGGCGTCTGGACCTATTCCAAAGCAGTGAATGCCCAAGGGGAGACAACAACCGATGTGATCTCCGCAGAGGAAAACCAGACGCAGTACCTGGACAGCACCGATGAAACCGGATCATTTACATCGACCATTACCTCACCGTCAGGTGCGGAAACCCATTTTTCGCAATCCGGTTTGAGTTCAACAAAAACATTGCCGTGCGGTACAAGCCTTTCTGCTTCTTACGCCCTTGATCCGGCCTTTCGATTCAAATACATGAATGAATTCAGTGAATTCCAACCATCTGGCTTGGAACGAGTTTCGCTTTTTGAAAACGAATACGAAGACACCAATTCGGATGGGACCCAGGACATCCTCTACAAAAAGCTATCAATCAACGGGAAGATATCGATATCCAAAAACGATATATTCCATTCCACCAAGGTACAAACCTCCCCCGAAGGGCGAACCGTCACCTCCCATTACGATCCGGTTACATTGCTCACGGACACGGTGGAGGTGCCAGGGATTTTCGATATGGATTTTGCTTACGATTACAGGGGACGGTTGACCAGCACCACCGCAGATACTCGACAGACCGCCTTTGCCTACAACGCCAGTGGATTTCTGGCCTCGGTCACAGATCCCCAGGGACGCATCACCCGATACAGCCACGATCCTGTGGGAAGGGTCACCGGAGTAGAGCGACCTGACGGATCAACGGTCGGTTTTTCCTATGACAAGAACGGCAACATGACAGGGCTCACGGTACCCTCCGGCGTGGAGCACCGGTTTTTCTATACCGGGGTAAACCTGAACAGCGAATATGAGACGCCCATCAGCGGCTCTTACACCTACCTCTACGACCGGGACCGCAGGCTCACCGAAAAAATCTTTCCGTCAGGTCAACGGATCGTCAATGTGTACGATCCGGCCCGCCTGATCCAGATCCAGACCCCGGAAGGCAATATCGATTTTACCTACCTTTGCGCCAACACCATCGGATCGGTGACCCAGGGGACAGAATCCATCGCCTACACCTACGATGGGAGTCTGGTGACCTCGGAGAGCCTTTTCGGGACCCTGAACCAGACCTTTGCTTACAGCTACAACAACGATTTTAATGTCGCTTCCGCAACCTATGCCGGAGGCACGGTGAATTTTGCCTATGATGATGACGGCCTGTTGGTCGGTGCGGGCGGTTTTACCATCGGCCGCAGGGCAGACAATGGCCTTCCGGAAACAGTATCAGACGGCACGCTAAACCTTTCGCGGGGTTTCAACGGCCACGGGGAGATCGCATCAGAAAACATTTCCGTTTCTGGAGCCGGCGTCTACGCCTGGACTGCTGCCCGGGACAACGTCGGCCGGATCACGGAAAAATCCGAGTCAATGGAGGGTGTGACCACTGATTTCGCCTATACCTACGATGCCATGGGACGGTTGCTCTCGGTAACAAAAGGCGGCGTGCTTATAGAAGAATACCGCTACAACCCCGACGGCACCCGGTCATTTGAAATGAACGCGGCCCGGGGCATCACGGGAAGGGCTTTTTCCTACTCTGACGAGGAACACCTCCTCACCGCAGGCGATGCAACTTACCAGTACGATGTGGACGGGTTCCTGACCACCAAAACCCAAGGGACAGAAACCACCACCTACGATCACAGTTCCCGGGGCGAATTGCTCAGCGCTTCGCTTCCCGATGGCAGATACGTCGAATATGTCCACGATCCTTTGGGCCGAAGGATCGCCAAAAAGATAGACGGGGTAATTGTAGAAAAATACCTCTGGCAGGGGCTCACCCGATTGCTGGCCGTGTATGATGACGCAGACAACCTGCTCATGCGTTTCGAATATGCCGACGGCCGCATGCCCCTTGCTATGGTAAGGGCTGGCATCCGCTATTACCTTACCTTCGATCAGGTCGGATCCCTGAGGATCGTTGCAGACACCACCGGCAATGTGGTAAAAAGAATCGACTACGATGCCTTCGGCAATATCCTTTCCGACTCCAACCCTGGTTTTACCGTTCCTTTTGGGTTCGCCGGAGGACTTCACGACCGCGACACCGGCCTGGTACGATTCGGTTACCGTGACTACGATCCTGACATTGGCCACTGGACCGCCAAAGATCCGATCTTCTTCGATGGTGGGGATACGGATCTATATGGGTATGTTCTGAATAATCCGGTTAATTTATTTGATCCAACTGGTGAATATGGAATCCCAGGGGCCGTATTGGGGATAGTACTTGGGGCATCAGCGGGTTTTACTTCCGGCATAGTCAGTGGGAATCCATCTGCAGGTTTTTGGTCTGGTATCGCAGGAGCTGTAGCCGGCGGTGTTGCAGGCGGAGCAGTAGGTTTCTTTGCCCCAAATGCATCCCCATTAGTAGGAGGTATGATCGGCGGATTAGTTGGTGGAGCAACCGCAGGCTCTGTAAATGTAAGATTATCAGAGGGACCATGCGCTGAATTTAGACAATATGCAAATGCAGTTGTTTTTGGCGGATTCAAAGGAGCAGTATTGGGTGCAGTTGGCGGAGGAATTGTTTCTTCTGCTGCAGCGGTAGGTGCCACTGGCGCCGCTGTTGAAACAACCGCCTCCTTAATCACTATGCCAGTTGGATTGGCTGCAGATGTGACAACTTCGAAGCTGTTAGGTGTCATACACTATAATTCTTCATCAGAGGGTGAAGGACAATTCCTGACATGAAGAGCATATAAGATCTGGGT
>JAEINQ010000040.1 GCA_016342285.1 Desulfobacterales bacterium | reverse complement strand
GACCCAGATCTTATATGCTCTTCATGTCAGGAATTGTCCTTCACCCTCTGATGAAGAATTATAGTGTATGACAGGTAGTTCTTCCGGTTTTACAGGAAACTGGGCGCTATTAGAAGATAAGAAACGAATCCACCCCATAATGCAATTTTAAAGGAGGAAAAGAGAAAATGACAGAAGCCACGAAACCGGAATGTTTTGGTGTTTTGTATGATGAGGTCGAATGTGTGGACTGCGAACTCATCAAGGAGTGTAAAAAGAAGATCGCCGATGATTCCAACCCGAAAAAAATGGTTTTGGATGCCGACGTCGAAGCCCAGGCGGCGATTTTGGCTGCCGATGATGATGCAGCGAGTAAAGCAGTCAAAGCCTCGGTTGAAGCCGCTCCGGTTGTCGAAGTGGTTGAAGCCGCTCCGGTGGTCGAAGTGGTCGAAGTGGTCGAAGCCGCTCCGGTGGTCGAAGTGGTCGAAGTGGTCGAAGCCGCTCCGGTGGTCGAAGTGGTCGAAGTGGTCGAAGCCGCTCCGGCCAAGAAGAAGGCACCCAAGGCACCGAAACCGCCCAAGGCACCGAAAGAACCGGCTGCCGGCAAAAAAGTCGATAACCGAAGTTCGTTTAAAACCCTGATGGCTGCCGGAAAGATTCAGTCGTTCGTTGCCGGGAACGGGAAAACGTATCTCAAAGTCGATGATGGGAAGGAATTCATTTACAAATCCCAGGCATTCAACATGAAAAATCTCCAGACGCACTTTGATACCGGCGTTAACCCCTTCAAGCCCGGCTCGCTCAATGCCGACGTTTTCGGGTTCCTCAACGCCGACAAAGAAATTTCCTTTCGGGAGGCCTTCGAATCGTTGAAAACGTCTCATCCCTTGAAGCCGGATTCGACATTGATGAATCGGGCGGCCGATGTTCTGGCCGGCGCTCATTTTTTCGGCATCGCAAGGATCACTCGGAAAGAGGGTCGGCAACGATTTTTCCAGTTGCAGAAATAAACTGAATACGGGGGCAAGCAGAAATGCTTGCTCCCGTGTCTTTCTTGTTTGGGGAGGGTGATAACACCGTGGATTTTATTCAGTTACATAATCATTCAAGTCATTCATTACTCGATGGGTTAGGAAACCCTGATAAGTGGGTGGATGCCGCCATTGCAAAAGGTATGAGCGCCGTGGCGTTGACGGATCATGGTTCGTGTTCTGCGGCTCTGGCCTTTTATAAGGCGGCCCGTGAAAAAGGGATTATTCCGATTGTCGGGACGGAATTTTATGTTGCTGATGATCCAGCCGCCCGAGCAACAAAAAAATCGGATCGCATTCCCCGGTTTCATTTGACCGTTTTGGCAAAAAAATGGGATGGCTTAAAATCAATTTTCAAACAACTGTCCCTTGCGAATTCACAACTTTATTATAAACCGCTTCTTTCCATAGCTCAATGCCATGATTTTAAAGATTGCGTTATCATGACCGGTTGTGCCGTGGGGATTCTCTCACATCCATATTTTGAGAAAATAATTCCTGAATTAAAGGCCACTTATGGGGAGGATTTTTATATCGAAATCATGCCTCACCAGCTTGAAATTCAAAGGATCGTCAACGAGCGTGCCGTCAAGATGTGCAAGGCCCATGATATTTCTCCGGTGGCAACGAACGATTGTCATTATCCAACTGAGGAAGATACTTTGACCCATGATATTCTGCTGGCAATTCAGACCAACCGCCGGCCGGATGACACGAAATATTTTTCTTTTCTTGATGGTGATGAACCGTTGGCAGGGTTATATCTGAAAGACGATGTGGAAATGTTACACAGTTTTAAATCGTGGGTTCATGAAGGGGTGTTTGACCTTCCGTTTCTGGTTAAAGCCTTCACGGCGACATGTGAGATCGCTCGAAAATGTTCCGGCCTGATAATTCCAAAAATGGAGTTCACCTTACCATCCATTCCGGCGTTGCGGGTTTCAACACCCACCGATGAATGTCGATTTTTATTAGAACGGATCAACGAAGGGTTCAAAAAGTTGTCTCTGACCGCTGCTGATATTCCGAATTATCAGGCAAGGGTGAAGCACGAAATGGGTGTAATTTCTAAAATTGGCGCGATTCGGTATTTTCTCATCGTATGGGACATTATCCGTTATGCCAAAACCATCGACGTACTTTGTGGCTTTGGCCGTGGGTCTGCAGGTGGGTCATTGGTGGCGTATTTACTCGGTATTGTCGGACTTGATCCTCTGAAACACGATTTGTATTTTGAACGATTTCTAAGGGAAGACCGAATCGACATGCCCGATATTGACCTCGATTTTGCGGGCAAAGATCGTGAAAGGGTCATCCAATATGTCAGGGATTCTTACGGTGCTGAAAATGTATCTCAAATCAGTACCTCCGGTTATATGCACGGAAAAACCGCCTTCCGGGATGTGGCCCGGGTATTTGGCATCGATTTCAAAACGGTCAATGAACTGTCGAAGCGAATTGACAACGATATCCCCATTCTCGACAATTTTCGTGATGATGCCGCATTGGCCGGATTCAAACTGGCCAACCCGCAGCTTGTCAAATATGCGGCACGTTTAGATGGGCAGTTGAGATCCAAAGGTGTTCACGCCGGCGGGGTCATTATAACCGAGGGCGGTTTCGATGAACGGGGTGTGCTTGAGCGCCGAGCAAAAACAATTTCAGTGAACTGGAATATGGATGAAGTCGAACATTTTGGGTTATTGAAAGTGGATGCGTTGGGCTTAAACAATTTATCTGTGTTAGGCGACACCGCGAAAATGGTGTTCCAGCGCACTGGCGAAACGATAAACTATTTTGAGGTTGAGCCTGATGATCCGGAAGTTTTGGCCCAATTTTCATGTGGTTATACCGAAGGCTTTTTCCAGTTTGAATCGGATGGTATCACCGGCCTTTGCAAAAGGTTGGCACCCATCAAATCTTTTAAAACTCTCGTCCACATCAATGCTCTTTACCGCCCTGGGCCCTTGGATTCGGGGATGGTCGAATCGTATGCCAGGCGTTATCGTAAGGAAGAATCGGTGATGTATAACCACCCTTCCGAGGCCAGTATTACCGCCGAAACATTAGGTCTGCCAATTTTTCAGGAACAGATCATGGCATTTTTCGTGAAGTTGGCCGGCTTTACCTGGCCGGAAGCCGATAACATGAGGAAGATCATCGCCAAATCCAAAGGCGTGTTAATGCTTGAAGAAAACCGTCCCGCTTTTGTAAAAGGATGCCATGAAATAAGTGGCATCAAGGATTCGGTCGCAAACGTGATCTATGACGCTATTGTCAAGTTTGGAAAGTATGGTTTCAACAAATCACATGCGGCCGATTATTCTTTGATTTCATATCTCACCGCCTGGGCGAAACATCATTATCCGATTGAATTCATGGCTTCACTACTGAGGTCGGTTATTGATGAATCCGAACAGACTGCCAGATATATGAAGGAAGTCCGTCGGATCGGGTCCAGCGTTTTGCCGCCTGATATCAACAACTCAGAAGACATTTTTTCAATCGTCGGCGATGCCATTATCGTTGGGTTTTCCTCTGTAAAAGGAGTTGGTCCGGCTGCTGCTGAAAAAATCCAAGAAGCCCGGAACGAAAAAGGCAGATTTACGACGTTCTTTGATTTTTTAGAGAAAACCGAGCGTCGTGTCGTCAACAAGCGGGTTGTCACCGCGTTGGCCAAGGCCGGTGCTTTCGCTTCCATTTGTCACAATACCAAATGGATTATTGACTGGTACGAATCTTTAAATAAAGGGGGTTCAAAGGCTGCCGCGGTTCCTCATCCCGGTGAGTATGAGGATTTCGATAGTAGAGAAAAAGACTCGATGCGGATTGAGATCATCCCGGGCGTGTTTTCCGGCGATGATATCGAGGTCACTGCCCGGATGGAAATCGACAAGCCAGTTCTTGAGATGTTGAACGGTCAAATGACCGGGTGCGACCGCTGTGAGGCGTGTTCCTCTGGTGGTCCAATCCCGTTTAAATTCGGCAAGAGTAATCGGATTTTGTTGGTGTCACAAAAAACCGATGCCAGCGATGAAATTGCAGGTGAGCCTTTCAGCGGAAGGGTGGCCGATTCGGCATGGAAGATTATCCGGGAGGAACTTGATCTCACACCAGGGAAATTTCTTAGAGCGAATGCGTTTATGTGTCGTCCACCGGGCGATAAACTTGCAAAGGAGGTGATCGAAAAATCCCCGTGTGCAAAGATTTGGCTCGACAAACTCATTAGAGCCACGAAGCCAGAACTCATTTTATCGTTAGGTGGGGCTGGATTCACCTTTTTTACGGGGAAACCTTACGGAATCATGAAAGCAAATGCAACCACGTTATGGCATCCCGGGTATCAAGCCTTGGTGCTTTTTGCAATTCATCCAGGTCAACTGTATTTCGATACAACCGGTGAAAAAGAGGAACTTTTTCGTAAGGCGATTCGGGTCATTAAAGATTACCTTTAACCAACAAAAAAATGGGAGAAAACACCAATGGCAACTTTGCGAGATTTGAGAAAGCGGGCAACGGTTTTGGGTATCGAGTATGCGAAGGAAGACGACAAGGACACCCTGGAGGAATTGATCACAGCAAAAGAGTGTGAGGTGGTGGACGAAACACCGGTCGAACCTGCTCCGGTTGAACCCGAGCCGGTGGGCGAACCCGATCCGGTGGTCGAACCCGAGCCGGTCACCACCCCGGTAGTCAAACGGGCGCCGAAAAAGGCTCCTGCCCCGGTTGCCGGAAAATCATCCTTTCACAAAGATCTGTCCATTTCCCGGGATGATCTTCAAACGGAGTTTCTGGAGCAACCGGGCAAATACGGTTTTTATGCCGAAGCCACGGCCCGTGCCAATTCCACCATGATGTCGGCAAAAGTCCGGATGGATGTCATCGAAGCCGAGCTTTTCGGAAAACACAAACAAATGCTCATCGATGCCGGCGAGGCAAAACCGACGGAAAAATCCATTACATCGTCCATGATCCGGAGTGATGAATGGCAGGCCGGAAAGGCGGCTTTCATCAAAGCCACCACCGACTATGAGGTCATCAAGGCTGGTATGTTTGCCCTTCAGCACCGCCGGGATATGCTGATCCAGCTCGGAAGTTCTGCCCGGGCCGAAGGCGCCAACACGAGCATCAACACCCATGAACGGGTGAAGGAGCTTCTCGCCACCAGTTAATCGGCAAATATCATATCATACGGTATCATACGACATGAGGCGCATATGGCGCTTTTTTATGCGCCTCATGCCACAGTAATCATTTACTTTTTTATATTTCAGGAGGTTGTACCCATGGCATTATCACTTGACCGAATTAGAGAAAATCAAAGAGTCGCCAAAGAAGAAGCGTCCCGTCGTGCTGCCAATTTTTTCCAGTTCAAAAGCGGCCGGAATCCCATCCGCATTCTGGCGCCCTGGGAAGGTTCCGACGACATTTCTCGCCCGATGGGGAAACACTGGAATCTCGGCACCGACGGGAAAACGTCCGTGTTTTGTCCGAAACAGTGTGAAGGGCTCCCGTGTCCGATCTGTGAGGAAATCGATCGCCGGTGGAAGGCGAAGCCGTCCGAGGAAGAAAAAACCCACCTTCGATCCATTGGGGCTTCAAAACGGTACTACATCAACATGCTGGATCTGAACGATATGGAAAAGGGCGTCCAGATCGGCGAACTGCCGAAAACCGTCCTCGAAGAAATCTGGAACATCATGCTGGATACCGAAGCCGGGGTGGGGGATATCACCGACTGGGACAATGGATACGACCTCATCGTCGAAAAAACCGGCGTCAGCCTGTCCACCCGCTACACCGTCCGGGCCAAACGTGCGCCTTCCTCCGTTCCCAGGGAATATGAGGCATCGCTGGTCAACCTGGAAACTTTCGTAAAGACGGAAACCTATTCCGATCTGAAAATGATCTGGGAAGGGAAAACCCCGGTTGCGGTTGCCGCTGCTCCGGCAGCTCCGGCCATTTCCTATGACCCCGACGTGGTTGAAGGCGTGGTGGTCTCGGATGTCAGTGAGAAAATCACGGCCGGTTTGCCGGCATGTTTCGGTGGTTTCAACGAGGAACTTCCGCAATGTCTGGATTGTTCCGATCAAGACGAATGTGAATCGAAGATGCAGGCGGAACGGCGTAAAGCCACTCCTGCTGCCGTGGCTCCGAAAGCTGCTCCGGCTCCGGCCGCCACCGGTGCCACGCTGGATACTGCCGCTTTGATGGCCGAAATGGAAAGCGCGATCCGGGCGTAATCGGATAACTGAACCCCGCGGCCAAAAGCTGCGGGGTTCTTAACCTTTTTCAAGGAGGTCCAGATGATCGGAATCATCGATGGTAACAACCTGGCCTTTTCCTCCAACATGGCAACACGACTTCACACCGCTGATGATTTTCCGACACAGGCAATTAAGGGGTTTTTCGTGTCCCTTCGGTCTTATATGCGGAAGTTCCAACTCGCAAAGATTTTTGTTGTTTGGGATGGCGGAAAGTCAAAAAGGAGGATGGTCATTTGTCCCGAATATAAAGCCAACCGGGCGGTCGAAAAAACACCGCCGGAGGCGATGGCGTTTGAAGAATTTAAAATGCAAGTGCCATTGATCAAGCGAGGGTTGTTTGATTTAGGCGCGACCCAGTGCGTCGGCCACCTGGTTGAAGGCGATGACATTGCGGCGTTGTTGGCCATGGCGGCCGAAAACGTTGATACCGAAGCGATCATTTTCTCATCAGATGCCGATTTTTTGCAACTGGTGAGTAACAAAGTAAGCGTTTATTCGGTCACCAGTTATGGCAAGCAAGAGCGTCATACTCACATCGGGAATATGGAGAAGCTGAAAGGCCTCCGCCCGGATCAATGGCTTGAATACAAAGCAATGCTCGGTGACAAATCGGACAATATCGCCGGGGTGAAAGGTGTCGGCGAGAAAACGGCGAAAACGATCATGAAAACGTTCGGATCCCTGACCGATTTTAAAAACGTCGTTGAGGGCACAGAAACCTGTCCGGTCAAACTCGGCAAACGAGAATTATCCGTCCTTGCCAATCTCGAATTGGTCCAAAGGAACATTGAAATGATGGACCTTCGTCGGCCGGCAATGGAATTTTCAGCGGTCAAAATGTTCCGTCGGGGTGTTCCCAACTTTTCGGCCTTGAAATGCTTGTTTTTGGAATATGAACTGAAATCACTCTATCTCGATTTCGAGGAATGGATTTCAGATTTTAATTGTATGAGAACTTCGGAGGCATGAATACATGACAAGAAAACCCTCGAAAAAGGCCAGCAAGTCCGTTGAAGCCGCTGAAGCCGAAGCCGCCGCGATTGATTCATTGGTTGCGCAGGTAAAAGGAACGCTTGGGAAACAGCTTTCCATCCTCAAAGACGTTTCAATTTGGATTCCTTCGGGAATCCCACGGCTCGATCTTGCCACCGGGGGCGGCTTCCCGGCTGGAAAACTGACAACGCTGATCGGCAAAAAGAGCGTCGGGAAAAGTTCGTTGACCGTTCATATGCTCAGCCAGATTCAAAAGATGGGCGGGTTGGCCGTAGGGCTCGATGCTGAGCGCGCAAACCTTAAATCCCGCTGCATCGCCCAGGGCATCGACATGGCGCGATATATCGCAAGTCAGCCCGAATCACTCGATTCGTTCATCCGTGAAAACTTCAAAACAGGAAAAGAAGAAGTGGTCAAAGGGGCTTTCCAGATCATGGAAGATGTTTTGAAGGTCATTTTCAAAAGCGCCCCCAGTACGTTGGTCGGCGTTGTCCTTGATTCGGTCGCCGGTTCGTCGGTCGCATCAGAGATCGAAGCGGATTATGGCAAGGCCGGGATGGGAAAGCATGCCCGGGTTTTGTCCCAGGCTTTCCGCAAGATCATGCCCATCATCGAGGAAATGAATACCTGTTTCATCTTGGTCAACCAGCTCAAGGAAAAAATCGGGGTGATGTTCGGGAACCCGACCACCTACATCGGCAAGAATCCAATCGATTTTCATTCATCCATCACCATGGAGATGGTCCAGGCCGGGGTATATCCTGAAAAGTCACCAACACCCGAGGGCATCAACACCAAGGTATGGGTGAGCAAAAACAAAGTCTTTCGGCCTTTCGGCAAATTCTCTTATGTCACCTGGTTTGACCGGGGCATCGATACGTTGTGGGAGTGCATCGATTTTCTTCACAAAGATCAGAACGCGTTCGGCACTACCAGCGGGTATGTGGTCTTTGATGACAAAAAATACCGGCAAAAAGAGTTTTACAATATTGTCCGGGCAAGTTCTGAACTGACCGAAATGGTTCACAGAATGGCCAAGGAGGTGGTCGATGAGACATTGGCGAATTATCGAGATGCGAGTTTGCATTCTGGTGCTCCGGTATTTGCGCCGATTATTGCCGAATGACAAATTTTTGTCTCGTGAGAATGAAAAACTTCAGCGGGATTTAACCAGGGGTTTGCAGGTCGAATATAACAACCCCGTGTAATAAACGCAGATACAGGAAATTGGGCGCTATTTAGATGAAATGGATCGGTTTAACGGGTTCATTTCATCTAAATAAAAAAGGAGGTAGCTCTTGAAAATTGTTGCGTATTCAGATCCTCATAGCCATGAGCACAAACGACACTCATGGATTTCCGGTCATGGGGTCAACAGCCGTGTCGAGGACATTACCACCGCTGTACAGGTGGTTTATGATTATGCTGATTCTATCAACGCGCCGACGGTGTTCGGCGGCGATATGTTTCAGATCAAAGGCAGTGTGGCCGTGAACGGGTTCAACGGTATTTTTGATATCATTCGCCGGCGCGGTTTAAGAACAGCTCCAGTTTCTCTTTCAGACCTGATGATACCCGGTAATCATGATATGTCTACCACTGATGGTAGCAAACATGCCTTGGAACCGTTCGCCAATCGTCGCAATGTCATCGCCACCGCTCCCATGCTTCATTCAATGGGGGACAATGTGACGATCGCTGCCCTGCCCTTCCCCATGGAAAATGGAAAATTTTCAGATCGCAAATTTGTCGCCAACTACAAAATGCTGGTTGAAGGCCTTTCGTCTTGTGCTCCTGGACATCGTAAGATCCTTCTCAGCCATTGTTACACTCATGAATTGATGGCGAAACACCATGGTGTTTCTGGCGATGTCACCGGTAAAGATTTGCTGGTTGATTTTGACGTCGTTTTGCTCGGTCACCACCATATTCATGATGTCATCCACGGTGATGACGGTAGGAAAGTCGTCAGCATCGGATCAATGATCCAACACACCTTCAACGATGTGGGTGAGGTCCGGGGCTTTGTTGTCCTCGACACGGAAACTCTCGAAATCGAGCATATCCCTATTGAAAGCCGAAAATTTTGGGCCTTCACTGGTGAATCGGAGATCTCAGAAACAAAGGCGGCCGGCAGTTTTGTTCGAGTGCGTGTTGCAACCAAGGTTGAGGGGGAACGGGTTCGTAAAAAGCTGGAATCAGCCGGTGCGGCCAGCATCGTGATTGAAGTCATCCCGGTTGCCGTTAAAACGAGCCGTTTGGATTTGGAAGCCGGGTCCAAGGATGAAGATATCATCCAAAAATATCTGGATTCCGAATGGTGCACAACAACCCTGGATAAACCGGAACTAAAAAAAAGAGCAGGCAAATACCTGTCGAAAGCTGGAGGTTAGGAGGAACGCATGGTGATTTCACGCAAAGGTTTGTGGGGGTTTGACGATGATTCTCCGGTTGAGATTGATTCGCCGTTTTCAGAATTTGAGCATGATGAAAAAGGCGAGGTGATTGTCCCAGTAACTTCATCATCGGATGTCGCCGAGATGATTTCACCTGCTATCCCCAAAAAAAAGCTAAAAAAAAGAAAGCCAACAGCGTCAGCCGATACCGTGGCAGAACACATCGACTTCGAAGATCTGGATATTCTCGCTTCACCGTTTGTTGAGGAATTTAAGGAAAAGTTCGGCGGATATCCGATTTTGGTCATCGGAAAATATTGCAAGCTGCCGGTGCGGTATATGGTGGACAGTACCACGAAAAAATTCAGGATGGTTGGCATGGAAGCCGGCCAAGAGCTTGTTGTTTCCGGAATGGAAGCCGGCAAAAAGGTTCCATGGAACATCCTTTGTCCCTTCCGTGGTGATGAAGCGGTTCTCGAACCGTCAATGGTCACCAAATTCTGCAAAATCGTGAATCCATCTCATTCCAGTTTTAAGAAAACCCGGGTTCCTGAAAAGAAACCGGCGACTGATTACGGTAAATATACATCGAAAACCACGGGGGCATCGTCGCCTGCGCCGAGCGAACCGAAGGTGAAACCAAAAGTTCCGCTGTCAAAAGAACTCAAAGGCCTGATTGAAAAACGGAAAAAGGAGGCAGTGTTTTCCTTATGAAAATTATTGATACAACCGTGAAAGCGTTTATGTCCTTCGGTGAGGAAGTCACTCAGCCGTGGAATGATATCGGCCTGGTCTTGTTTGAAGGCGAAAACCAGGCGGCCAGTTCGGCTTCATCGAACGGTGCTGGAAAAACAAATCTCATGGAGGCGGTTTATTGGTGCCTTTTTGGCAAAACGACAAAGGGTGTCGCTGCCGATGAGGTAGTCAATAACATCCTCAAAAAAGATTGCATGGTGCGCACGCGCCTCGGCAATCCCGATACCGGTGAGCGGTGGATCGTCACCCGCTATCGGAAAGATTCGATCCGCGGCAATTCCTTGATTTTTGAACACACCGATAAAGCCGGGGGATTACTGGACGATGTTGGAGCAATCGATTCTGATCAAACCCAGGAACATATCATCAAATTCCTGGGTGCATCGCCCACATTGTTCTGTAATTCCACTTATTTCAGCCAAAACAACATCAAACCTTTTTCGCTTTTTACCGACAAACAAATCAAAATATCGTTGATGGAGGCCTTGGATTTGGAGCGGTTCCTTCATGCCGTGGAAATGATCCGGGAGGATTTGAAAGTGTTGCGGCGTGAACGGGATATGATCCTCGGTAAGCTGACCCGATTCGCCGAAGAAAAGTCCGAGGCCAATGAACGGTTGACCCGATACGAAGGTCAGCAAACCGAATTCGAATCTGTTAAGGCTGCCGAACTGGAGGCACTCAAGCTCAACCAAAAGGCCTTGAGTGATCGTATGAAAGATATCGAGGTGCTGGAGATTCGCCGCACCGGATTGTTGGACAAGCTCAAGGGTGAACTGGATGCCACCAATCGCTTTGAAAAGCTGAACAAGGACCTGAACGATTTATTGGTATCGCTCGATCCCTTTTCAGTGCAGGCACGGGTTTTGGGTTCAAAACACGCCGACTTACATAACCAGTTTCTTAAAAAAAGTGCCGAGGCAAAAAATATCTTGGCACGGATCGGCACGAATTGTTCTGAATGTTCAAAGGTCATCAGTGATGTCGACGTTGACGGGGTGTTGGTCGCCACCCAAGCGGCCGCCACAGAACTGCGTGAGAAGGCCGATAAGGCATCGTTGGTCATGGGCAAGGCGTCTGGAGTCTTGACCGCTCTAAACGCCAAGAAAGAGGAGCTGGGTGCCGCCTGTGATGCCGTTGAAGCTGAGCTGGCAGCGTTCGATAGTATCAGCCGTGAAATTGACGGAATTGACATCAAACTCAAGGCTAAACCAACACTCGATGCTGATATCAAGAAGATGGCCGACCATTATGAAAAGAAATCAGCCGAGAAAAACCCGTTTTCTGCGTTTTGTACCAAAGAAACCGAAGCTATCGCCGGCATCGAGGAAAGGCGGGCGGCCCTGGAGGTGGTTCATGGGAAAAAGGAAACCGAAGTGGCTTACCTTGAAGAACTTGAGCTTATGTTCGGTTTTTCCGGTATCCCGGCGTTTCTTTTGGATTCGGTGGTGCCGTTCTTAAATGAAACGTCCAACCATTATGCGACTCTCGTTTGTAATGGTGAAATCAAGATCGCTTTCTCCACAACCAGTAAAATCAAAAGTGGAAAATCGAAAGGGAAGATCCGGGAAAAGTTCGCTATCGATGTCATTCACACCACCGGTGCTGCCCAGTATTCTGGGATTTCCGGAGGTGAGCGAAAGCGGGCAGATATTTGCATTGCCCAGGCGATGCAGGATCTTTGTCGGTCGTTTGGCCGGAATCCACTCGACGTCGTGTTTTATGATGAGCCGTTTGAACACCTTGATGCCGCGGGCGTTGCCGGGGTCACCGAAATGTTGTCAGAGGTTGAAAGGAAAATCGGCACAGTGGCAGTTGTCACCCACAACGACGAAATGAAATCCATGTTCGATAAGTCAATTACCGTCACCAAAGGCGCCGACGGCTTCAGCCGGCTGGCTGCATAGGGGGATAGTGTGGAAGTGGAAAGATTAAAAACATTGGTAAAACGCATTACGGTGGTGAAGGTTCAGTCTTTTCGTTCTCAACCCACCGTGAATATGCCCGACGATCTCAACCGGGTCACCATAGATATACCCCGGTGGGTCTGGTCGGCGTTAAAACGGATATTTACTGAATGAGGCATATATGGAACAGGCAATTTATTTTGACGATTTATCGGAAGAAACAAAGCAGAGAATCAAGAACCAATTCAACACGACGCCGGAGCGCGAATTTTGGGATTTGTTTCCATTACTGATCTTGAGAAAAAAAATCCCCGGCAAGGAGAAATAACATGAGCGAAAAAGTTTTGTTGGCCTGTGATATTGCATACGCCCATTTCGGGTGGGTGGTCATGAAGGGCGATAGCCCAGTGGCGTGCGGGGTAATCGAAAGTGAAAAAGATTCAGACATCAAGGTGTCGAAAGACTATTTTAACCGATCGATCAAGATCGTTTCAGAGTTGGAAAAGATCATCAAAACCTACGAGATAAAAGCGATCCTTGGGGAAATGCCGACAGGCGGCGCCAAGAGTTCCCGCGCCGCGATTCAGATGCAAATGGCAAGTGCAATCATGGCATGTATTTGCCATTTACTGGATCTTCCGCGTGAATTTTGCTCACCGAATGATGTCAAAATCATTACCACCGGTAAATTGACAGCCACCAAGTCTGAAATCATGGATTTTATCATTGACCGTTTTGGAGGGAAAAAGACAACCAAAATGGTCAACTGCAAGGCCACAGTAAAGAATCCCACCGGACGGCGTGAGGAACACGTTTATCACTTCCTCGGGCAAAAGTTGGGAGTAGGCCGGTTCGAGCATGTTGCCGATGCCCTGGGTGCGTGGTTGTATTTGAAAGTCAATGGCAATCTGATCAAGCTCATGGCTCTTTAATCACAGTAATTATATACTTTGTGGAGGTTGGTAAGCCATGTTCAAACAAGTGTCTTTTTATATCATTGTCACAATTCTGGTGGGGGCAATGATATCCCTCGGTCAACTTTACAAAAGGACCGATGCTCTCCTTTCTTTGAATAAGGATCTTGTTGGGATTGTGGTAAATCTTGATAAAAAAATCCGCGGTCTTGAGGTTTTAACAGTTCAAGATATTTCCGAGGTAACCATCACCGCTTATACACCATCGGTCGATGAAACTGATAGTGATCCAATGATAACAGCTTCGATGAAACGGGTTCGTCCGGGCTCTATCGCCGTCAGCCGGGATTTGTTCAAAGCTGGTTGGGTCTTTGGTAAAAAAGTTTACATCCAGGGTGAGGGCGTTTTTGTCATACTGGATTTGATGCACGATCGTTGGGAAAAACGAATCGACATTGTTTTATTCAGTAAAAAAGATGCCCGAAAATTTGGAATAAAAAGGGATATCATCGCAGCTTTATTGAAAATTTAGAGGTGATTAATGGCAACTACTTTGAACACTGGTGATTTGTTGGGGCTCCCCGATTCGGATCGAATCGTATCTTCCGTCAAGGCTGCCACCGAACTTACCATTTCAGCGTTACTGGGAACCCCGATTTTCGATCCTTGTACTGGTCACAGTAAACTGTACACCGAGACTCGGACATTACCGCCCAAAACGCCACTGGAAGAACGTCGTTGTATGATCGTTTTCATCAGCAATTTGGATATCATGGAAAATTCGGTTTATCATGTCTTTTTCCGTCATGGCGAAGACCGTAAATTGCACGGGGAATTCACCAAAACAATCAAGACGGAAAATTTTAAAGCAGAACTTGTCGAAAACACCGGTTTGCCGATTGACGTTGAATTGATTGAATGGGGATTTTCAGTCGAACGGAATGGCGTGGCCATCGGGGTGGCACACAAATCATTTCAGAAAATCCCAGAAGGTTGTCATTTGCCAATATGGGAAAATAAACCCAAATTAGCGTCACCCATGGATGAATTTAGATTGGGTCGCCGACCGCCGCAACTATTTTCGATATGAAAGAAAGGGTTATTATGGGCAAAGGAGAAAAATCAGTTTTATGTCTTATTGATTCACAGAATATCTATTATACCCCGAAGAAAATTTTCGGAGGCCAGGTTGATTTCCGCAAATTATTCCATAAGATCAAAGCGTTTTCACCTCTCACCATTCATTCGATCGTCTATTTGGTGGCCGATGCCGTGGTGGAGCAGGTCCCGTTTTTGAGGGTTTTAACAGATATCGGTTATCAAACCCGAATGAAATTGATGTGGTTTGAAAACGATGTTTCCCACAATACCAACTGGGACGACGAAATGATCGAGGAAGGCCTCCGGTTAATGCCGTTTTACCAAGGGGTCATCCTTGTATCGGGTGATCATGGTTTTATCCCGTTCTTGAATAAGTGGTCCGCTGCCGGCAAATCCACCCAGGTCATTTGTTTCGAACGGGATGTTTCAGCGGCAATTGTACGGTGTCACCACCCGGTTGATTTTTTGGACCAAGATGTTATCCATTCCATCCGTAACCGACCGGGATACTCTGTTCGCGCCCCTCCCCCTCCAACATATCCCGCGGCCCTTATTAATTGATTTCAATGAAAGTAATTATTTACTTGCCTTAGTGGATGCCTCCTGCTATATGGTGTTCTTCATCCACCAAGGCACAACATTTGGCGGTTTGATTCTGCCGAAAAGAGGGAAGGGATGACTGAACCGATTGGGATTTTAAAATTGGATGATTGTCAGGTTGAGCAAACAGAATTCATGATCCGGGCTGATATCTTTTTCAAAGATCAAAACGGTGACACATGGAAATTGCCAACCCCCCGCATATTTCTGTTTGATTTGGAAAAAGTGGAGAAATGAGAAATGGAAAAATTCGCAACAGATTCGAAGAATTATCAAGCTGACATTGGCGATCAGGTGGTGGCATTGCTCGAACTTTTCCCTGATAATCCGATCGGTAATGAGATTCTGGTTCAGCGCATTTCAAGTATGGTCCAAGATGCCTGGAATAAAGGGAAAGCCGCCGGGCAGGATGAAATGATCAATCGGGTGAACAATAATTTGTTTGGCCGATCATAAAGGAGGCTCATGCCCAAATTACACAAAACACTCAAAGAACATTGTTTCTATTGTCGGAAAAAACTCGGCTTGCTTGAAGATTTTTTCTTGGTCAAAAAAGCATCGAAGCCAAAAGGGGTGCCATATCGTTGGAAACCAATCGGCGTGGCGTGTGTTAAATGCGTCGGCACTTTTTCTTTGTCGTTCGAGGAACCGCCCGGGGCCCCGGTGATTGAGGTCATCCAATACGACAAGGAAATTCCGTATGAAAGGATCCCGGCAAGATTCCAACACCACAACGTCACTGTGGATGGAATCACCGTTGGGTTCGGATCGCTCGAAGAATGCAACCGCCTGGCCGCCGATCTAAGAAAAGATCATAACGTGGCGCGATATATCGTCGGCACTATAAAGGACAAATAAGGAGATTCACCATTATGCTGAAAACCGTTCATATCAAAGCAGTAACCCTCGATGATGCCTGGTTTCAGGCGCTTTATGCCATTCTGGATCATGGCCGTTTGTTTGTCATCGATCAAGGCAGTAACGCCGGTCAGAAGCGGCTCCAGTTTGATCATGCCGAAATCCATATCGAACGCCCGTGGGAACGCGATGTTAATGGTGAGCCTTTTATCCCGGTAATGCCGGACGGGTGCTCGATCCCGCCGCCCGTAGCTCCGGGTTATGTGGCTCAGTATTATGCCGAGAAATTGTTCGGTTGTGTGAAGTCCCCCAATGAACAATATACCTATGGTGAGCGGCTTATCAAAGGTTCCGTTTTTACTCACCGATCGTCAAAGGAATCGTCATGGATAACCGAGGATTTTGTGGATCAAGTCCAAACCTTGATCGATCGTTATCGAATCATGGCTCCGACATACCAATCCAACCAGATGATTCTCCAGGTGGCCCAACCGTCCGATATTACCCTTGAGGATCCGCCATGCCTCCGTCACATCGATACAATGATCATCGACGGGCGGCTGCACTTTTATCCATCCTTCCGCTCCTGGGACTTGTGGGGCGGCTTCCCGGCCAATCTCGCCGGAATTTCCTTACTGCAGGAATACATGGCTGGTGAGATCGGAGTCCTTCAGGGTGAGATCATCGCAACCAGTGGTGGTCTTCATCTTTATGACTATGCCGTCGACCTGGCTGAAGTCCGTTGCATGAGGTTGGCTAACTAAAATTTACCACTGATTAATGGAGGTTTTGTTTATGATTTTATCGGAGAATGCCCAGAACGTCTATAAGCGGCTGTATTACAGTTCCAACCATCAAGAGAACAATCCGACACAAGTTCACCGCCGTGTTGCGGCATTTGCGGCCACGGGTGGCCCGTTCTTTCGACAGGGCAAGGTATTATCCAGGGATGACGATTCGTTGAGACGAGAATTCTTTAATTTGATGGAAAATGGAGAATTCAGGCCCAACACTCCCACCCTGATGAATGCCGGGGTCGTCCCATTCCCCCAAACTTCAGCGTGTTTTGTCGGCGCCTTAGCGGATAGCCTCGAAGCCATTTTTGATTTTGATCGGGATGCCGGTTTTATTTATGCCCAAGGGTCCGGCCTCGGCGGCAATTATGGGTTGCTCCGGGAAAAAGACGCGGCCCTTTCAACTGGTGGAGCATCAAGCGGGCCGTTTGCCTTCATGAAAAAACTCGCGGCCACCGCCGAAGCCGTGAAAAGCGGAGGGCGTTCTAGAAGGGCGGCCCATATTGCGATGATGTTCGACAACCACCCGGATATCGAGGAATTCATCGAATTGAAAAACGGCCAGGATAAAACGTTTTCTTCGATGAATTTGTCCGTGGCGGTGAGTGATGCTTTTATGGATGCCGTGCGAAAGGACGCCACCTGGGATCTGATCGGCGTCAAAGACGGGAAGGTAAAAAAGACCATTTCCGCCCGGGGGCTTTTCGATAAAATCGTGGCCAACGCCCATAAGTGTGGTGACCCCGGGTTGTGGTTTATCGGCCGGGCAAACCAAGACAACACCCTGAAGGCCATGGGGCGAATCACATCAACCAATCCATGTGGAGAGCAAGCTCTGTTGCCCCGACAAGCGTGTGGCCTTGGGGCAATCAACGTTTCCAAATTTGTTAAAACTGTCGGGGTCGGCGAAGAAGGCTTTGACTGGGCGGCTTTTTCAAAAGCAACAGCCAGCGCCACCGTTTTCCTTGATGCCTGTATCGATATTTCAGGTTACCCGACACAGGCATATAAAGATGTCGCCGTGGCAACCCGGCCGATCGGGTTGGGTATCATGGGGTTTGCAGATGCGTTGCTTCTCATGGGAATACCATATGCCCATAAGCGAGCACGAAAATTTGGCCATGATTTAGCCAAAACATTGACACGCAAGGCTATCGAAACCTCGATGACTATTGCTCGAAGTAAAGGCCCTTTCCCACTTTTTGAGTCGAACAAGGAAAGTGTTTTCGAGGTGGTTTCGAGGATTTTGATGGGTGAGCCCGGGATCGAATTGTTGATGGAAAACCTTAAAACACACGGAATTCGAAATTCCCAATGGACGACCATCGCTCCCACTGGTTCCACGTCAATTGCTTGTGATTGCAGCCAGGGCATGGAGCCTTTGTTTGCAGTCAGTTACGACAAACATCTTTCGGATACCGGCGAAACGTGGTCGTTTGTCCACCCTCTTTTCAAGCAGTGGTATGAAAAAGAGGATTGGTATGAATCTGCGGTAAAACTGATTTCCGAAAACCACGGGTCTTGTCGCGGCATCGATATCATTCCGACAAACGTCCGCGATTTATGGGAGTGTGCGCATGATATCGATTGGAAAGACCGAATCAGCATGCAGGCGATGTTGCAAGACGGGATTTCCAACTCTATCAGTTCGACGATCAATCTTCCTTCCGACGCCACTCCAGACACTATCGCCAGCATATATACGATAGCATGGAAGTCCGGTTGCAAAGGCCTTACGGTGTACCGGGACCAATCCCTTGACGGCCAACCGGTCACCTTTGGGGCTCCTGCCGATGCAAAGGACGCTACCCCCGCTGACCCCGCTGAGATGCCAGTCCTTTTGAAACGTCGTATTGGTATGACCCACGAAATGAAGACCGGCCACGGAAAATGTTATTTCACCATCAACCTCAATACCGCTGGTGAGCCCGTCGAGGTCTTTACCAATGGGGCCAAAAATGGGTCCGTAAATGCCGCAAACCTTGAGGCCATCGGCCGGCTTGTCTCCCTTGCCCTTCAGTCCGGTACTCCCATCGAGAAAGTGGCCCGGACCCTTGAAAATATCAATGATGGGACCTGTGTTTGGGAACGGCTTGACGGTGACGATCCCAAGGATCGACCGGTTCAGATTACCAGCATTCCGGATGCCCTGGGGAAAATCCTGCGGCGATTTTATTGCCTCTCCAGGGCAAAGCCGCCGGCAGCCATGCCCGGTGCTTCTGTCGGGCAGTGTGGAATCTGCGGTTCGGAGCTTTACATGCACGATGGATGTGAGTTCTGTCCGGAATGTGGGTCGAAGTGCGGGTGATTTTTTGTCCTGCATCAACAGTAATCATTTACTTTTTGCGCAGGTGCAAATATGATCCAACCTTTGAGCCCATGCCGAAAGCCGGGGTGTATCCATAAAGATAAAAAAAGATGCTCTGAGAGTTGTCCGGAATTAGCGGTGTATCAGCGTTTCTTGATGCACATACATGATCCCATTTCACTCATGGGGATCGGTTACGAAGATGTGAGCCAAGTTTCGTCATCCGGGGGCCTGGCTTGTGATGATTACCATTTTTCAGAACTCGATGAGGGAGGATTTTGATGGGAAAACAAGATGAGTTGATTGTGGGCATTCCGCGGAATGAGCTTTTTTCCCCAGGACAATATATCCGGGGTTTTGAGCGGTATGGCGCGGTCGTGGAGGAATGCCTGGTGCGCATGCGCCGACATATGGCTTTTCGGTATCGAAGTCAGTGTGAGGATGATCCGACATTCAAACAGTTCATCCCCTACTGTTTGATTACCCGTGGGGATGAGATTTTCATGGTCAGGCGTTTATCCAAATCGACCGAGACGCGCCTTCACGACAAACATTCCGTCGGCATCGGCGGTCACATGAATCCGGAGCCAGGAGTTCACATCGATTTCAAAGAACTGTTGCAGCGGAACATGGACCGCGAACTGGACGAGGAAGTCGTCATCCAACGTCGGTCCAGCGAATATGATCTGCCCCGTGAAATCTTCGGCATGGTCAATTTCGATGGCGATCCGGTTGGCGCGGTTCATATCGGAATCGTTTACCGGATTTATGTCGAGGCCGGGGTGGAGGTAGAGGTGAACGAACCCGAGAACATGGTCGGTGGTTTTGTATCCCTGGATGAGGCCAGGCGGGCACCGAACCTTGAAACCTGGTCAGAGGCGTGCATTAAGGGGTTGATGGGCAAATAAACGATCTGGGGGAGTTTGAGCCGATGGTGAAAATTGTTGTGATGAACGGGGCGGCACGATCCGGAAAGGACACGCTCTCGAAGTTTATTGGTGAAAAAGCCGAATTGCCATGGCGGATTCATTCCACTGTTGAAACCGTTAAAAAGGCGGCCAGGGTGTTCGGCGCCGATCCGGATGGAGAAAAGGGCGACGCCGAACGACGGCTCTGGTCCGACCTTAAAGACGCATACACCCGATACAATGATGGCCCCTTTTTCGAGGTTGTCGAAAGGGTTGATGCTTTGAATGGGGGCCTCACTCCGGAAGACTCCATCCTTTTCGTCCATGCCCGGGAACCCCGGGAAATCGGAAAACTGAAAAATGCCTTCCGGGAGAATTGTACAACCATTTTGCTCAAACGGGGTGGTGTTCACATCCCGAACAATCATGCGGATGAAAATGTCGAATCGTTTTCCTACGATCTCATTCTCGATAATAGCGGGTCTTTGTCCGACCTTAAATTATTGGCCGGGGAGATTTTGGAAATCATTGGCATCAAACCGGCACCCGCGCAATAGTTTTGTCATATTCGATCTTGATCATATGAATTTACAGGAAACTGGACGCTATTAAGTGGAAAAGGGGGAAATTTGTCCGTAATCACAAGTAATCGCTTACTTTTATGGAGAAACCAAAATGATTTTTGAATCACGACAAACCAAACGAAAATCGGCAAGGGATGCGGAAAAGGCTCGTAAAAAACAAGAGAACAGTGCTCCGACGAGGGCTGATCTCGCTCAACACATCCAGCAGTTAAGCGAGATTGTGGGGACGTTGCAAATCGCCATGGAAACGATGATTCAGCTTTCGATTAATAAAGGAGTCATCGCCCCGGATGAATTCGCCGCTTATGCCGCTGCCCTCGAAAGAAAACTGAGGGGCCTCCCGCCCATACCGGTGCCGGGTGCCGCCACCGCCGTCAACGACCAAGCCATCATCAAAGATCCGCCACACGTTGTCCAGGAGGCCGCTGATGATTCCGATCTCCGATAATCCTCCCCCGGGCGTCATCGATCGCCGGGATGGAAGCACAAAGGGCGAAAACGGCATTACGACAACCAAATGCCTTTATGCCTCTGATCAGATCGCCGGCTCGGCCGAATACGTCGCCAATTATGCCAAGGTGGCCATGGCCGCAAAAGACGCCTGCCAGGTAGCCACCTGCCCGTTGTTTCTCCATGAAGGGTGTTGGGCGAATTGGTATCCGCCCAAAAAAGCCATCAATCTGGAGAAGTGCCCGTATTACCGACACCGGCATGAAACCGGGACTTGGCGCGAAGCTAAGGGAGCGCGTCGTAGCGTTTAATAAAAGAAACACCAGGAAGATTCGTTACTAGATAGGGCCGCTTGTTCCTCGATAAAAAGGTGCCCCGGTCGAAAGGCCGGGGTTTTTTCTTGGTTCAAGTCACAGTAAACATTTACTTTAAGTAAGGAAAAGTCAATTGACGCCACAAGAGATATACGTTACTCAGTTGCAAAAAACCCTCATCGCCGAAGTCAAAAGAAGGGATACGGTGAAAGGTTCTATACAATATCAGGCGGACCGCTGCCGTTGGATGGTCAGATGGTGGGATGAAAAGGCCAGTAAAATCTGCCAAATTACCCGTTATAATGGCGAATTTTTCCCCTGTACGGCTTTCGTCGTAAATGATGGCGTGCCGGCTCTTGATCCCAAAGGCAGACTGATCCCGGACAAAACAAAATGCCAGGGGTATAAACGGGCTGAAAAGCTACTGATAGCCATAGGGCAACGGAAGGACCAGGCGAACCGGGGGGAATGCAAGTTCAATATCGAGGAATTCACGAAATCCAGTTTCGCCGCCGTCCCAGAGGCTTATGATCTCTGGATAAACGAGGCGATTCGCCCAAGCCGCAAACCGGCGACAATCAAGGGTTACCTCTCATATGGCCGTACTTGGGTCAGGCCTTATTTTACAAAACACCCCGTTCCGCTGCATGAGGTCGATTTAGAAACCCTGATGTCGTTTATGAAACACATCCATTCCAAGCTCAAGAAGAAGAACAAGACGGGCAACGTCGGCAAAACAACGATGAATATAATGTCGGCGCTTCACTCGGCCATGGATTATGCTTACCGGTGCGGGAAAATACAAAAGATCCCGCCTTTCCCAAAATTCGAAGACTACGAACTCAAGAAAAGTCCCATCGAGTGGCTGGATCGGAACGACCTGGACAATGTTTTTGAAAAGCTGCCCGAATCGGCGCGACCAATTTTTGATTGGTTGAAGTACCATTTCCGTCGCCCGGGAGAGGCTTGCGCCCTATATAAAACCGATTATGACGTTATCCGGCAGTCGTTCACCATCCAACGTGCCATTTCCGCACGGCAAATCGTCGATTCAGTAAAGACCAACTGGAAAAACCCCACCGTCCACGTTATCCCATGTAAATCTGTTTTCGTTCCAACCGCCGAACGATTGATTAATGAGAATACCGACTCGCCTTTTATGTTCGTCAACCCCAGAGCCCGGAAAGACGGTGGCCGGTACACCTTGGAGTCCTTGCGGGTCATTTGGTATCATGCCTGTGATGATGCAGAAGTGAAAAGAATCTGGCCGTACAAGGGTCTGAAACATACCGCATGCACCCACTTCATCGAAAATGGCGGGACTGAGATCGAGCTGCAAAAAGTCACTGGCCACAAAAATATGAAATCGGTAAATCAATATGCCGATATCACGTTAGCGAGGGTCCGGAAGGTTCAGGCCGATGCCGAGGCCCGGGAGGAATTTGCCGAGCGAAAGCGCAAGGAAATGAAAAAGAACGAAGCCAACCCGAAGGTTATAAACCTGTTTGGGAGGGACCCGAAATGAGGGGGGAATTCGAACTATAAAAATTTTTAGAACATTTCGTTAAAGGGAGCATAAAGTTACAAGGCGATATTTCCGGAACGATTTTTCGTGAGCCCTCTCCTCGCAGTTAGCCAAGCAATTCTCGACCGAAATGGTTGCACTCATTACGGAATAATATAGCCAAGAAAGCAGCATCAAAACAGGAAGAACCCATCGAAAAGCAGATGTGGAAGGCGGCGGACAAGCTGCGCAAGAACATCGACGCGGCGGAGTACAAGCACATTGTGCTGGGGCTGATCTTCCTTAAATACATCTCCGATGCCTTTGATGAGCTGTACGAAAAGCTGCAACAGGGTGAAGGCGACTATGCCGGAGCCGATCCGGAGGACAAGGACGAATACAAGGCGGAGAACGTGTTCTTCGTGCCGGAAACGGCACGATGGTCGTATCTGCTCACCCAGGCAGCAAAGCCCAACTGCCCGAGTGAAACCTTCAGTCGGGTGCAATCGGCCGGGTCCTGGCCGAGAATCAGAATGTCGCCGTGGGTCAAATCGCGCTCCGCGATGGGGTTCCGGCGGGGCTTGGCCGGGTAAAGTTTTTTACACATATGCCCCTAAGGGGCAAGTGTGTAAAAAATAGGGAAATTGGGCCGACAGATTACACATTGGTCCCTTGGGGGCAAGTGTGTAAAAAAGGGGAGAGAGGGGAACGAGGGGAAAGAGGAGGCGGGTTCAGACGGAGGGCGAAAGGAAGGTCAGCGGCCGGGCACCTGGGGCATGACCGAGACAGCGCCGGTGGCGATCAGCAGCTTGTCATAGGCCAGGGTAAATGGCTCCCCCGTGGGGACCATGGCCGGACATCGTGCGCTGACGGGAATCGGATGTGGTATCAACCCGGTGCCCAGTCCGCAGGTCGATCCACTGCTTTTGCCTGAACACGTCGACACGGCGCACCACCAGATCTTCGATGTCGCGGTCCGGGTCGGCAATATTGTAAGGCATGCCGTAGGCACTGCAGGAGACGTCATCGGTCATCTCCAGTACCGTCACCTCCAAGTCGGGCATGGTGCGTCGCGCCTGGCTGGCCGCACTCATGTCAGCAGCGTCGCCGCCGATGGGTAGGATCGTTTTAAATAGGGGCATGATACAACAACCGCCAAGATTGGTATTAGAAGACAACCCTTGCCAGCAAGATTCCCAAAACCAGCCAGAGGGGCACCGAAATCAGAAGCGCCAGGGTCAGTCCGCGGAAAACACCGCGCTGACGCTGGAGCTGACAGCGCTCCATCGCGCGGTCGACGATCAGCTCCAGCGACTTTAAATCCGCCGGTTTGGCGATAAAGTCGTAGGCCCCGGACCGTATGGCAGCCACGGCGTTTTCAATGGTGCCGGAACCGGTGAGAACGATGACCGCTGCCTGGCTGTCACGAACCTGCATTCGGCGCAGCACCTCCATGCCGTCCATGTCCGGAAGGCCCAGGTCCAACAGAACGGACTGATAGCCGCCTCCGTCGAAGCGATCCAGTGCCGATATGCCGTCCCGCGCCGCATCGGCCTCGTAGCCGAGCTTTTGTAGGTATTCCACCAGGATCCGGACCAATGCATCGTCATCGTCCACCACCAGGATTCGACCGCTTTTCAATCCCGCGTCATTCATTGGCCTGCGCCTCCAAAAGTCCTGATTCCGGGAAAACCGTCCGTCTTTCTGATTTTCAATTCCATGATAGCCTTGACCGGATAATGGTCCCCGGCGCTTCTCCGCACGACCCGGCTGTCGCGCGCCACCAGTTGATTGGAAACAAAGAGATAATCAATCCGCGGATTGATTGGAAACGCAATTTTATGATAGGTCCCGGTGAAATACGCCGGGGTTGGCCACAGAGCATCCCGAAACAGCCCCGACATGTGCCGGATGGTCCGTGATCCGGGCACGGTGTTGAAATCGCCGCCAAAAATTACCGGCATGTCGGTGTCTTTCATGATCGCATCGGTCAGGGCTCGGACGCTTTGGGTTCGAACGGTATCACGGAAAAATTCCATCCGTAAAAATCTAAAAATTTCCATCGCGGTCAATACGACATCCCCGTTTGTATTTCGCGGCTTGGGCTCGATCTCGTCGAGGTGTACCGAACAGGCCTCGATCATTTCACCGCCCACGTCCACAACGGCACACAGCGCCCCGGCTCCTTTGGAGCGGCTGGGAAGCACGATTTCCCGCGTCTCGGCAATCGGAAACACGGACAGCACCATCAGCCTCGCCAGTTTTCCCTGCCCTGTGGTCGCCATGCTCCGGTATGGGTAGGAGAGCGCCGCTTGCAACTCTCGGCCCGATTTCCCGACAGGCATCTCTTGCAAAAACAGAAGATCCGGCCTTTCTCCGGCCTGAATGCAGGCCGCGGTATCTGCCACGGGGAATGCTCGCCGGCCCACGTCTCCGACATTGAAGGTCATGGCCGAAAACGTTCGCAAATCCGGCCCATGGGTCCGAGGCCGGCAGACAGCCCAGGCAATACCGATACTCAGCGAAATGATCAAGGTGACGATGACCATCAGGCGTCTTTGGACCATTTCATCCGCTCCGATTCAAGTGTTTCAAACGGTCTGCCCCTTCGGACTTCGCTTTTGGTTTCACCCCGGCCATTGAGGACGGGAGGCTCTTTCCCCGCAATCGGCGGCGGGGGAGGGCCAACATCGACCAGTATCCACCTATCCCATGAGCCGTAAAGACAAATCCACCCGAAAATCGTTCTCGACGACAACTCAAAGAAATTACCCCCAAAGGCTTAGATCCGAAATGGGAAAAAACATTGAACCGCCAAGGACGCCAAGGACACGAAGTTTTTTTGCGATCTTTGCGTGCTTGAGTGAGCGGCAGCGAACGGGCGGTAAAAAGAAGCGACTGGACCACAATGATCCGGGGGCGAAAGGAAGGTCAGCGGCCGTGGCCGGTGAGAACGACCAGGACGGTGCGGGCGAGGATCTTAAAGTCGAGGGCCAGGGACCAGTTGTCGATGTATTCCAGGTCCATGTTCATCCAGTCGGCAAAGGAGACATCGTTTCGGTTGGGCGAGATCTGCCAGATGCAGGTCAGACCCGGCTTCATGGAAAGGCGCCGGCGCTGCCAGATCTCGTAGTGGTCCACTTCGGCGGGGATGGGCGGTCGAGGGCCGACCAGGCTCATCTCGCCGGCCAGCACATTGATGAGCTGGGGGAGTTCGTCTAATGAGGTCTTCCGCAGAAAATGGCCGATCCAGGGAATGATCCGCGGATCGTTTCGGATCTTAAACACCGGCCCGTCTGCTTCATTGTAACAGTCGAGGCAATCGCGCTGCTTTTCGGCGTCCGGGACCATGGTGCGGAATTTATACACGTCAAAGCGCCTCCCCTGGAGCCCGAATCGCTCCTGGCGGTAGAAGACCGGGCCAGCCGGCGAGACGATCTTGATGGCCAGGGCGATGGCAAAAAAAAGGGGGAGGAAAAAAAGCATCATCAGTGCACCGGCAGCATAATCAAAGGCAGCCTTGATCATCAGCGCCGCCTTGTCCGGCGGGGTGGTTTCCAGGCTCATGGTGGGAATGCCAAGAAAGTCCTCGAACTGGATTTTGGCCTTTTCCGGGCGGTACATGAGATGATGGAGCTGCCAGTCGGGAATGATGCGCACCGACACACCCAGGTTCTCGGCCAGGACGATGTACTTGCTCGCCTGGTCGATCTTTCTCAAGGGCATAGCAAAGATCAGCTCATCGACCACCTCGCGTTCGAGGATCTGCTGCATGTCACCGACAGTGCCGATGACCTTGCAGCCGTTTTTCACGGACTCGCCAATCCTTGCAGGATCAATGTCCAGACATCCCAATACGCGAAAGCCGGCACCCTGCCGATCGCCGATGGTCCGGATCACATCCCTGGCCCTGTCTTTTGACCCAACGATGAGCACACTTCGAAAATTGAACCCCCGGTTTCGAAACCGTGCCAGGGTCCGATAGACCACCCCCTTGCTCAGTCCGAGCAGAAGGATATTTAACAGGTAAAAAAGTCCCAGCAATATCCTGCTGACATCTTTCAGTTTGACGATGTATATGGTCATCAGCAAAATCAGCACAGCCGCAGAAACGGCTTTAACCAACTGGCTGAAAACTTGCCAGTAAGTTCTTCGGCGATAGGATTCGTAGAGCCGAAAAAAATCGAACACGAGAAACCAAATGATGATAATCAGCAGAAGAATCGCGTAATAATTCGGTTCGGTGGTCAGCCCGCGCCACCCTTCCGGCAGAAACAGCCGTTTGATAAAATAGGCGGTGATAAAGGATGTCGCAGTCAGTCCGATATCCAGGGCTTGGTGCCCTCTGACGATTAATTTGCTCTGTTCTTTAAGCATATAAACAGGTCTTGTTTTTTAATACGAAAAATTAGCTATTTCCTCTGAGACCTCCGGGCCGCTGTGAGAGACCGCTTGTGGCTATCGGGTAATCACCCGGTATTTGGGCTGGATCGCGCCTTTGCGCTTGCCGATGGGCTCGGCAAAGGACATGTCGGACATGACCGACTGAATCCGTCCCTGCCCCAGCTCATCGAGACCGGAGCCGAGCACCTTGCCGGTGACCGGGTGCAAAATCGCCTTGCCGATCTTAAACACGATGATCTTTTGTCCCTTTCGCACGTGCTGATTGCTTCCCAGGTCGACCACAATCTTGTCGCCGTCGGCCTGGACCACGATCCCTTCCACCACGGGCAGGGCATCGGCAAGCTTGATATCGAGCCCCCGGCCCAGGGAGCGCAGGCGTTCTACGTCCACGTCCTCGCCATAGATGTCGGCTGCGGCAATCGCCTCGGCTGTTTCGGTATCAAGCACCCGCAAATAGATCTCCACCGAGTTTTCCCGCTCCAAGACCGAGCCAAAGATCATGCCGTCGGCCGCCATCATTTTACCGGCCTCCAGGGCCTGGTCTTCATCGATGAGGCCGGTCTGGCTCAGCCGAAGCTCTTCAAGGAGTTTTTTCATCTCCTGGCGGTCGATGACGGAAAAGCGGCCGGTTTTGATCATGGCCGAGATGAAGAGGTCTTCGAGTCCAAAGCTGAGCTTCTGGTCCTTGCCGATGAACTGGCGCTTGAAAGGATTGGCCGCCACGCGAAGCCGCGACTCGATCTCGTGGACCTTGAGCACGTCCCTGCGGATCTCCACGTTGATTTTCGCCTGGTTTCCGGCGGCATCCGTGCAGGTAACCGGAATGAGGTTGTCCCCTTTTTCCAGCCCCACCAGGCGACTGAAATAAAAGCGCTTGCCCGAAGCCCGGGGCACCGGGGCGCCGTTGATGGTCAAGGCGCCGATACCACCGTCATCGCGCACGCTCCCCTCGATCAGGGCCTGGTCAAGATAAGTGATCCGCGCCCGGGCTGCGTCGCGCAGCCGGATTTCGGGAGGTTGGCCATCGTCTCGGGACTTTCCGGTCCGTGCCGGGGCAACCTCGGTCTTCAGAGGAATCGCTGCTTCGGTACGGTTACCGGCTGTGTCCAGGGCGATCACGATCACCTGGGTCTGCCCGCTGGCCGGAGAGATGGCCAAATCGAGGTCGCACTCGGTCTCGCCGACACAGCCCACGTCCACGTCGTTGATAAAGACCCGGGAAAGACCGATGGCGTCAAAAGCCTGGCCCTTCACACGAACACGCCCTTTTCCCGAAGCAACGGCCTCGGTATCGACCATGATTCCCGGTCCGACCCGATCCACATGAACGGTTACGATGGCGTTGGCGGATTTGCCGGTGATGTCGGTGACAACTACGGGAATATGGTTTTCGCCGGGGTCGACCGGCACGTCTACCTTGAAGGGGATCGCGGCAGCAGAAACGTCGATTCGCACCGGTTTTCCGCCCACGCTGATGCTGCGGACATAGGTATCGTCGGTGGCCTTGCCGTGAACCGTAACGGTGAACTCCCGGGTCAGGGCGCCGGCCAGGGGGGCATCGATGGTGACGGCCGGGGCAGCACTGTCCAGGCGCTGTTCGTTCACGAGGCGCTTTCTGGCCCGGTCCAGGTAGAGTTGGGCCTTGGATGAGGCCTCCATCTCCAGGGAGGCCTCCAGTTCGGCAATGGCCTCGGGAATGCGGCCCAGGCCCAGGTAGGCAATGCCCAGTTCCCGATGGGGGAAGTAGTCGACAAAATGCATGCCGTAGGTTCGGGCCCGGCGCTGGTCTTCCTTGCGCTGTTTTAAGGCCTCCATCAAATCGGCCTCGGATTCTTTCCAGAGGCCGCCGTCGGCAAAGGAAAGGGCCCGCTCATAGTAATTCCACCACCGGTGGCGAAAGGCACCCTCGGTGACGCCGTAGACCTTGCCGCCCTTTTCGGCGGCCACGTTGGTCTGGGCGGTCTGGCAGCCGGTGAAACACAGGATGCCCGGATACACTAACAGGCTCAGGATCAGAGACGTTATCCACAGCAATTTGCTTCTTGGGCTTGAGTTTGTCACACCAATCCTCCCCAGCTTGGTTTTGAAGTTATCCATTCTCACAGGGCATGCTTTTCTTCGTCATCTTTGTGCATCTGTGTGAGGCTGCTTTAAAAACAATATCTCTCACAGAGACTCAGAGGACACAGAGGGTTATTTATACCGCTTTATAAAAAACATGTTTCACGCAACGACGCTGCGACCGCAACAAAAATACCGCGTTCCGCCCATAACGAAACGATTTTAAACTTGTTTCTCTGTGATCTCTGTGCCTCTGCGAGAGACCGCTTTTCTCTGAGACCTCTGTGCCTCTGTGTGAGGTTGCTTTAAAAACAAATTGTCTCTCACAGAGGCTCAGAGGACACAGAGATTTATTTGCGCAACTTTGTGCACAACATGAGAAACGTTCCAAGCCCGGCAATTACCATAGATGCGCAAATGTCTTATCTTCTCGCTTGTAAACAAGAAATCATGCGTTTTCCTCTGCGCCCTCTGTGCCTCTGTGAGAGCTCCGGGCTCTAATTGATAATACGCGTAACCCCGTCCTTGAGTACCACCTCGTTAAAATTGATCAACAGCCCCAGTGGCTTTTTCGCCAGACGCAGATATGTGAGAAGCTGCTTTTTATGAACCGGCTGAATTTTTTCAACGGATTTGAGTTCAACGATAATGGTCTCTTCCACCAAAAGATCCAACCGGAAGCCCTCCTGATGTATTTCCTCTCCTCGATAAACCACCGGCAATGCCACTTCTGGCTTCACGCGGATATTCATTCTCTCCAGTTCAATTTTCATGCACGCCTGATAGACGGATTCCAGCAGGCCCGGCCCGAGTTCCCGATGAACGGTCATGGCCGCCTTGATGACTTCATAGGATAGCTGATTGATTTCCATTGGGGTGTCTCTCACTGAGGCATGTGGAACAGTAAAACATTGTCTCTCACAGAGGCTCAGAGGGCACAGAGGCTTGTTTGAATGGACAAAGGAGCCAGCACGAGCATGATCCATCGGTGGCTATTCCGAAGCGTTCACCCACAATGAAATAATCGAAAAAATCATTCCTGCTTTTCTCTGTGATCTCTGTGCCTCTGTGAGAAACCGTTTTTTTCATCAAAAGTGAACGATCAAAGACACGTAGATCATATGCTCCTTCACATCCTGGGAAAAGTCCACGCCCCGCATAAGCGATGTCCCCACATCGTTTCCGAAACGGTACTGGTAGGCCATGTCGAATATCCATCGCTTGTAGCCCAGCCCGGTACCAAGGGTAAATCCGTAATAGTCGTCCGGGCTTCCCGCCGAAGGGGCCGGATCGTAAAAAAGGCCGCCGCGCACCGGCACCACGTATTTTCTTCCAATAAACAAGTATTCCGCCCCCAACCGCGCCTGGCAGGTGGGATCGATATCCGATGCGGACAGGCTCTGGCCCGTGATGGGCGATGTTTCCAGGCCGGTTGCGTCCCGCTGCACGAAGTCCTGCCATTCCGTGCGGTAGACATCGCCGGAAACGGTGAATTCATCAGAAAACCGGTAGGCGATTCCCAGCCCGTAGGCCATGGGCATATCGAGCTCCTCATCGGTTCGCGTGGTCACCGGCGTGCCGTCCTGACCGGCCAGCACAGTTCCCGCGAATGTGTATTCGCTGGTGACTTGTTCATGGTCCAAATCGGCGGTAAAAGGGGTCTTGAAAACTGCACCCAGGGTCAGGGATGGGAAGACGTTCCACAAAAAACCCACATTCGCATTGAACCCGCTGAAGTCGTATCGGTCGACCCGGGAATATTCGGAAGTCATCGGGACGGGGGGCGGAGTAATGAACGGCGGAAAGGGCAAAGGCGGCGGGTTGAGGGTCCCGTTGTTGGTTTCACGGGTATTTTTCTTCCACCCGTTGTGGCCGAACCAGTCTTCCCAAAAGTTCAGGGTGAACCCCAGAGAAAAGGTCGGCGTTACCTGGGCGCAATAGGCCAGCCCCACAGCAGAAAGACTTCCGCGGATCGCTGTGCGATTGTCCGTGTCGAGCTGAAACACCCCGGAAGTGGCCCGATTCAGGGAATAATTGACATCACGGGAAAAATCCATCAGGTGCTGGTAATTCAGGGACACGACCATGTTGTGATGAAAAAGGGAAAAAGGGTAGGCCATGCTGAAGTAATTGACATTTTCCCCTGCCACGGACTGGGCCCCGGCCGCTTCGGGCCAGATCCCGTACGATCGGTCCTCCCTTCGGCTGAAATGGGCTCCCACAACGGAAAGCTCCGGCTTTTCCAGCTGGATCAGCCCCCCCGGATTCCAGGATGCCGCCGTGGCATCGTCGGCCACGGCGATAAAGGCCCCTCCCATACCCAGGGCTCTGGCGCCAGATCCAACGGGGTTAGGGGTAGAAGAGATTTCCACTCTGGCCCCGTATGCTCCAAATACGCTGCCTGGCAAAGAAAAGATCAACGCGACACCGATTAGCCCAATTAGGAAAACGCTACGCATGCGACGAATCATTGAATCGGCTCCTTTCACGCTTATTTGTTCGAATGGGGGAATCCATCAGAACGCAAAAAGCCGGAGGCGCCCGCCTCCGGTCTTTTGCCAACCTACCGTTTCCGGCTGCTCCCAGGCTTCTTCGAGCAGCGTTTTGTAATCATCGCCTGGGGTTGATTCATGCCTGAATGCTTCTGCCACCTGTACCCGGAGGATTGCCCGGTACCAACCCATCCTACCGCTGATCGCTGATGGTCTGAATGATGTAGAGCACCTCTTCGATACCGATGCGGCCGTCGCCGTTGGCATCCGCTTCGAGATAGACCTGGGTCGCCACGGGGCGCCCGGCGGTGATCTGCATGGCCACAATGGCATCGGCCAGGGTCACTTCGGTGTCGCCGTCCACATCACCGGCTTCGGGCACGAAGACGATGGCCATAAAACTCGACACCGCCTCCGCACTGGCCCTGGCCGGCTCGCCAACACCGTTATCGGTGGCCGTCACCCGCACCCGGATAAACCGACCGGCATCGACTATCGCCGGCGTATGCGTCGAGCCCGTAGCCCCGTCGATATCGGCCAGGTTTTCGCCTGTCCCGTCATCAGCCGTCTGCCACTGATAAACGTAGGTAATGGTTCCCGACTCCTGGTCCGCATCGTCGTTCCACGTACCGGCATCGGCCGTAAGCTCTTCGTTCACACGACCGGTCCCGCTGATGGACGGCGCGGCGGTGTTCACCGGCGCATCGTTTCGCGGCGACACCGTCACCGTCACCGTGATGGCATCGATGCCGCCGTTGCCGTCGCTGACCTGCACCTCAAAACTGTCGGTGCCGTTCCAGTCGGCCGCCGGCGCATAGCCGATGGCCTTGGATGCGCCCGTGCCCTGGGCCGTAGCCGTACCGTAGGACGCCGCATTGGAAATGCTCCAGGTGAGGGTGTCCCCGTCGGCGTCCGACGCATTCAGGGTCAGGGCAAAGGCCGCCGGTGATCCGTCTTCGTCCATGGTCACATTCACGCTTGCACCTTCGTCGATCACCGGCGCTGCGTTGGCGATCTCGATGTAACCGCTGATCGCCGCCACACTGACCGTTTCCGGCAGCCCTTCCCCGGTGTTTGTGGCCGTGACGTTGACCCCCACGTATTTGCCGTTCTCCGCAGCGGTCAGCGTATAGGTCGAGGCCGTGGCCCCGACGATATCGGCCAATCCCGAGCCTTGCGCGTCATCGGCCACCTGCCACTGGTAGCTGTAGCTGATGGTGCCCGGCGCCTGATCCGCATCGTCGTTCCAGGTCCCGGCATCAGCCGTGAGCACCTGGCCCACATGGCCGGTCCCGGTAATCGACGGCACGGCAGTGTTCACCGGTGCATCATTTCTCGCATCTACCGTCACCGTCACCGTGATGGTGTCGCTGCCGCCGTTGCCGTCGCTGACCTGCACCTCAAAACTGTCGGTGCCGTTCCAGTTGGCCGCCGGCGCATAGCCGATGGCCTTGGATGCGCCGGTGCCTTCGGCCGTGGCTGTACCATGGGCGGCCGAATCGGAGATGCTCCAGGTGAGGGTGTCCCCGTCGGCATCCGATGCATTCAGGGTCAGGGCAAAGGCCGCCGGTGATCCGTCTTCGTCCATGGTCACATTCACGCTTGCATCTTCGTCAATCACCGGCGCTGCGTTGGTGGTGATGGAATAAACCCCGGTGGCCACGGCACTGTTGACCCAACCGGATTTGAACGCCCGGGCCTTGAGGGTCGTATCGGCCGACAGGAAAATGGGGCCGCTGTGGAGAAACGACGTGGTGCTGGGATCGCTTCCGTCGATGGTGTAGCGAATTTCAGCATCCGCGGGATCCGCGCAGCTCAACGTCACCGACTGGGCCGACGTGTAGCTTCCCGGCGCGGGGGAGAAGGTCGGCGTGGCCACGGTGCCGGTGATGGTGTAGCTGGCGGTGAAGACATCGCTGGCCGTATAGCCGGACTTGAAGGCCACGGCCTTGAGGGTGGTCGAGTTGTTGATGGTCAGATTTCCGCCAAGGGAAGGCGAAGAAGTGGTGGGCGTGTTGCCGTTGGTGGTGTAGCGGATGGTCGCGCCGGGCGTGGCGCACTCCAGACCAATAGTCAGCGGGACGAAATACGGCCCCAAGGGTCGGGGCGAGGCGCGGGTTAGCAGGGGCTTGGCCACCTCGGTCGGCTTGGGCGTCAGATAAAACACGTCCCAAAAGCCTCCGGGAAGCGGCGGGAATTTGATGGTCTGGGTATGCGGATCGACAAAAGTCTGATAGCCCGTGGCGGAGATGACGATTTCGTTGTTGTCTTCTGAATCCACCTGGCGCTGGTATGCCCCGATATTACCGTAATTGGTTACCGGCGAAAATGCCAGACCGCCAACGGTGACCGAAGCATGGTTGATGGGCATTCCGGTGGAACTGTCCACCACATAGAACCACAGATTCACGCGGGCGCCGTTGGTATTGTTGGTGCTGAACGAACGCACCTCAGATTCACGGATCGCGCCGTACGCGTCGATGGCCAACACCTTCCAATAGTAGGTGGTCAGGTCCTGCAGGCCGTGGGTATCGGTGACGGCCACGGTGCTATTTTCGATGTTCTCGATGCGGATGGGGTCGTAAAAGGTGTCGTCCCCGGTGCTGAGCAGGACCGTGTAGGTTATGGTATCGGTGTTGGGGTCATTGGTATCGGTCCAGTCCAACAACAGATCGGTACGCACCGAAGCCCCATCCTCGGGTTCTACCAGAGTCAGTGGATTGGGCGGGCTGTTGCCGACCAGAGCTTTGTAGACCCGGGTTTCCTTCATGGGCGAGACGTTGCCGGTATAGCAGTCCCGGGCAAAGTAGAAGACCTGGTGGGTGCCTGGCGTGTCAAAACCTTCGATGGCCGGCCACTGGTAGCGTCCTGTCGTTTCGTCGTAGACCCCGAAGACCTTGGGCAGATCGAGGGTGCGCTGGCCGGTGTCGTCGCCGGTAACCAAGAAGTCCGGATGCTTGACCTCAATCCAGATGCTGGAAAGCCGGGTATCGTTGCTGACCCGGGCCCAGAAGTCGGCGGTATATTCATCGCCTTCGCCAAGAAACACCGTTTCAGCCGTTTCGGTGACCTGGACGTCCCCCGGCGCGTTGCTGGACAGGGGCGTAACACCGATGAAGAGATCGGCGGCGAGTTGACCGTCTCCATCGGGATCGATCAGGTCGTTGGTGCCCGAACCGTCCCCGTTGTCGTCAAGGATGGGATGCTGCATGGCGCTGTCCAGGTAACGCCCGACGAGGCTGTTGATGCTTCCCCCGGGCATGGCGGTGAATTTTTCCGTCATCCCTGTGGCGGCCAGGAAGGCATCTTTGACCGATTTGCCCAACTCAGCCTGCTTGAAAAACTCGGTGACGAAATATTCGCCGTCGCGCAGGGGCTGAGCGGTCGAGGCGCCGGGCGGCACATAGGTATCCCCGTCCAGGGGGCCCTTGTAGGAGACTTCGTCTTCGGCCGCACTGGTGACGATGACCCGGTGGGCGCCGGAGACCACCGGTACGAAGGAACCCGAGTAGCAGGCACCGATCACCACCACGATCTCCTGATTTTCGGCATCGGTACCGACCAAGTTTTCCTGCAGGTCGTCGAGCCAGCCGTCCAGTTCCGCGGGCGTGATGGGCGCGTCGCCCACCTCGTTGTCCATGTAGAAAGCGTTCGTGTTGCCGTGATCCACCATGACGATGTAGAGGTTGGCCGGTTTGCCCGTGACCTGGGCCTCGGGCGGCACGGCGTCGTTGTAGAAATCCGGGTCCATCTTGTCCCGGGCCCAAACCGTGATGGCCTCGGCCAGGGCCGTGCGGGTGGGCAGTGCGTCCACCTTGGGCTGGGTGGTGTCGAAATTGAGATAGAAGATATCCTCGTCCAGCAGCCCTCGGCTCTTGAGCTTTTCGTAAACGTGGTTGGTGGTCTTGTTGTGGGAGGCGAGCCCCTCTTCGCTGGGCAGAATACGCCCCTGGACGATGATGGCGTAGCCGGCGGTCTCCACCACGGTGACCTGGACCGAATCGGAAGTTGAGGTGTTGTACGCCTCGTTGCCGGCGAAATCGGCCGTCACCGTGTAGGAGCCCAGATGGTCGAGACCGGCGTAGTCCATAAGCACAAAGTGGCCAAAGTTGTCGTAAGTGACCACCTCGATGGGACTAACAGGGTCTGGACCTTCGACGATATCGCCCTCCAAATCGAGAATATTGCCCTGGGAGTCGGTAATGGTCAGGGTGATGGGAATGTTCTTGAGTCCGCCGCCACAGTCGTAAGCCGGGGTGAACTTGCCGCTGATGGAGAGCGCGTCGCCCAGCTTGACGATCTGGGAGCTCACGTCGAGGTTCACCTGGCTGTCGGCGGCGGTAAGTGCGATGGTATCGGCACCGTCACTGGTGGCGCCCTGAATGTCGCCTTCGCCTCCCCAACTGGTCTCCACCGTCCAGGTGCCGGCCCCGGGCAGGGCCCCGCATTCGATCTCGTAGTCGAAAAGCCCGTCGCCACCAGCGTACTTGAAGCGATAGACCGTGGTGTTATCGGCGGCCCGGGTGAATTTCACGGTCACCACCTTGGCCGTGCCATTGAGGGTGGCGCCGGTGCCAGGCACGATCTGTCCCGTAACGGAAAAAGGTTGCCCCATGACCCTCTCGGTGGCGGAAAGGTTGCAGGAAATGGTGGAAGAATAGATGGACTCGGCATAGACAAAAGAGGTTACCGGGCTGGTCTTCTGGTTGCCGGCCCTGTCGATGGACCGGGCCGTGACCTCATAGGTCTTCCCTTCCTCAAAGAGAACGCTGCCGCCAAAGGGCAGGGTCCACGATCCAGTGCCATCGGCCACCAGCCAGTTGTCGACCGCGGTCCAGGTGCCGCCCACATTGTCGGACAGGGTCAGGCCGTTGTCGGCGTTTTTCACCCGGACCTCCACTTTATCCACCCCGCTCTCGTTGTCGCCGGCCTCACCGGCCGCGGCGTAGAGCGGCATGACGCTGGAGTTGTTGGACGGGCTCTCCACCGACACCGTGGGCAGGGTGGCGTCCACGGTGATCTCGAGAATCTGGGAGTATTCGGATTCGTTGCCCGCCGGGTCGGTCTGGCGGGCCGTGATGTTGTAGGTTCCCTGGGCCCGGTCGATGGCGATGGCACAGGCGCCGCCGGAGACGACAGCCGGCGAACCGACCGGATCGGTGCCGCTGAAGAGCTGCACCTGGGCCCCGTTCTCGCCGGCCACATGGAGGGTCAGGTCGGCGGTGTTCTTGGTCAGGTTGTCGCTATTGGATGCGCCGGTGTCGTCGCCGGCGTCCAGGTCCGGGGTGCCCGGCGGCGTCGGGGCCGCGGTGTCCACGGTCACGGTCAGGGACGCAGAGGCGGGCGAGGGATTGCCCGCCCCGTCGATCTGCACTGCGGTGAGGCTGTGGCTGCCATGGGCCAGGGAGACGTCGATGCAAAAGGCGCTGTCTGCGGCCGTGCCGCTGCCGATCAGGGTCGCGCCGTCGTAGAGGCGCACGGTGTTGCCGGACACGGCCGCGCCGCAGAGGGTCAGCCCACCGGTGATCTGGGTGACGTTGTCGGTGTCGCTCAGGCCGGTGTCGTCCTCGGCCGCCAGGTCGAGGCCGGTGGGGGCGGCCGGGGCCGTGGTATCCACGGTGATGGTCAGCGGGTCGGATGCGGCCGACGCGTTGCCCGCCGGGTCGGTCTGCACGGCGGTGATGGGGTGCACGCCGGGAGCCAGGGCCACGTCGAGGGTAAATGTCCCCTCGCCATTGATCGTCACCACGGAACCCAGGGCCGCGCCGTCGTCGTAGAGCTGGACTCTGGCGCCGGGTTCGCCGGCACCGGAAAGGGTCAGTGCGCTGGTCCGAGTGGTGAGGTTGTCCGTATCGATGTTGGTGTCGTCTGCCGCAGCCAGGTCAAGGCCGGCCGGCGCGGCCGGAGCCTGGGTGTCCACGGTGATGGTCAGGGCCGGCCAGGACGGGGCCGAGGGGTTGCCCGCAGCATCGGTGAGTACAGCGGTGATTTCGTGGACCCCGTGGGTCAGGGCGATGTCCACCGCAAAGGCGCCGTCGGTAACCGGGCCGACCGCATCGGCGATGTTCGCGCCGTTGTCCTGAATCTGGACCGTGGACCCGGCCTCGCCGGTGCCGGAAATGGTGAGGTCCTCGTCTTGGCCGGTGAGGTTGTCGGTCGCGCTGAACCCGGTGTCATCCTCGGCGGCCAGGTCGATCCCGGCCGGGGCCGCCACCTGGCTGTCAAAGGGAGCGGACACGGTGACCACGTCGGAAAGGTGGCCGGCGGCATCCACGGCCTGGACATGCACATACCAGGTGCCGTTGACCCCTTCGAGGGTGTAGCCGCTGATCTCGGAAAAATCACCGACCGGGGTCCAGGCAGCGCTCTGGTTGACCGTATAGCGAAACAGGGCCGGTTCGTCGGCCGCCCAGGTCCAGCTCTTTTGGTTGACCGGACCGGGATCATCGGACAGACCGGTGACAGTCGGGGCCGCATCGTCCACGGTCCAGGCCGCGGTGGTGGCTGTGGCCTGCCAGGTGCCGTCGGCCGCCTTGCCCAGCACGTCCAGGGTATGGGCGCCGGCTGCCAGGGTCAGGGTCAGGACCTCGCCGTCGGCCGAGGCCGCAGTGTCGCTGTAGGTGCCGCCGGAAAGGGCGATCTCCGTGCTGTAACCGCCGCCGTCCACCTGGAACTTGTAGGCGGTCACGCCCGCCCCGCCGATGGTGAGCACCGCCGTGCCGTCGGCGGTGACGCTGTCCGGCGCCCCGAAGATTTCTGCCTGGGGCGATACGGATGCCGCAATGGTGAAAAACCCCTGGCTGCTGGCTTTCTGGGAATCGGCGTCCGGGGTAATGCGGATCACGGCGTTGGGGGTGTCGGTGCCGGTCACGGTCCATTCGTAGAGGCCGTCGTTGGCCTCGGCCGCGGCCAGGGAGGAAAAGGACTGCCCGCCGTCCACGGAGAGATCGATGGCCACATTGCCGCCCAGATCCAGGGCGTCCCAGGTGACGGCCGCCGTTGTACCGGCAATCCAGACCGCGCCCTGGCGCGGCTCGGTGACCGCCACGGCATCGCCGCTTTGGTGCTGGCCCCCGCGGACCAGGTGCAGGCCCAGGGTGCCAGCCATGTTCATTTCCTGAACAGCGCCGTCGGCCATGACCACCGTCCAGGCAGATCCCGGCGCGGCCGCATCGGCCGTGGATGACCACAAGGGGGCCGTGCCCAGGGTCGGATCGCCGGCCACGGAAAGGAGTTCATTCACCGTGGGCAGGCGCCAGTCCGCATAACCGCTGCCCAAGGGCAGGTCCGCGGCCGCGCCCTGGCCCAGGGCCGCGTCCCAGTCCATGGGGCCGAAAGCGGCGGTGGACCACATGAGTCCGGTACGCGGGTCGGTGGCCGTGCCGTCGTTGTTGTCCACCAGGGCGCCGGCCGCCGGAAAGCTGCCGTAAACGGCCCGCACGGCCAGTTGGTCGGGTTTTTCCCAGCACGCAGTGGTGCCGTGGTCAAAATCCACGGTTTGGGCAAACATCACGCTGTTTGCGCAGGTGGTGCCGGTCCAGTATTTTTCCGAGGCGGTTCGCGGAAAATACGCGGCAAAGGCCGCCGGGTCGGCCGCGCCCCGGTGGACCAGGTGGGCCAGTTCTTCGGCCGTGGGCAGGCGCCAGGCACGGATCCCGCCGAAGGGTTCACTGTTGAGCCCGGCCACGAAATCGCCCCGGGCCGCATCCCAGCTGTATCGGTCAGCACCATCGTGGATGGTGCCGTCCGCGGTCTTGACCTCCCAGATCAATCCCGTGACCGTGTCCAGCACCATCGCCCAGTCCGGGGCCACGTCGGCCAGGAAATTGCCGGCCGCGTCCATCTTCACAAAGGCCGGGGGGTTGACGGAAAAATCGCTGTCTTCGCCGGCCGTGTCGGTAAACGAACTGGTCTGGCCGGTGTCGGGCACGGCACCGGTGGGGGCGGAAAAGGCGAGAAAGTCGAGGGGATCTTCCCAGTCGGTGCCGTCCTGGTACTCGCGACTGTCCGGGTACCCGTCGCCGTCCAGGTCAGCCGAACTCTCGTCGGTGAGCGGATCGCGGCCGTTGTCGATTTCCCATTTGTCGGGCATGCCGTCCCCGTCGGTGTCCACGGCATTGGGGTCGGTGCCGGCATCGTGTTCAGCGGCATCGGTGAGCCCGTCGTTGTCGGCATCCCCGGTGCCGTCCCGCTCGATGTAGCCGAAGTGCTCCCGCTCCCAGCGGTCGATCAGGCCATCCGTGTCCGTGTCCCGCCATGCCGTGGTCACCCCATAGGCCACGGGATCGTCGTCGGAAAAGACGATCCAGCCGATGTTCTCCCCCCAGGCGTGGCCGGAAAATTCACCGGTGGCCTTGTCGATGGTCACCCCGTAATCCACCGTGCCGCAGGAATTGGTGTTGGTACAGGAAAAGCTGATCCAGCCCACGTTTTCGCCCCAGGCGTAGCCGGCCAGGTGCCCGCTGCCGTCGTTGGTCACCCCAGCGGTGGCTGGCGACAGGTTGATCCAGCCGATGTTCTCACCCCAGGCAAAGCCGGTGACCGCCGTATCGGTGACCGTCACCCCGGGCCCGGTGTTCGGATCGAAGTTGATCCAGCCCACATTCTCCGCCCAGGCGTAGATATCGCCCTCGGCATCGGGATCGATGCCGGCCTCGGGAAAGATGGTCAACGCCACGGCCGCAGACGAGTTCGAAGAGATGTTTCCGGCCAGGTCCTCTTTTTTGGCGGTGATGGAATGGGTTCCCGCATCGAGATCGAGATCGATGGTGTAGGCCCCGGCGACCACGGTAGCCACGGCCCCCTCGATCGCCACCCCGTAGTCGTAAAACCGCACCAGGGAATCGTTTTCCGTGGCCGTGCCGGAGAAGGTCAGGCCGCTTCGGTTCAGGGTCGCCCCGTCGCCGGTCTCGCCAGTGTCGTCTTCGGCGGCCAGCACCGGGGTGCCCGGTGCGGCGGGAAGCTCCACGTCCACGTCCAGGGTCAGGGCCGGCGACGAGGGGGCCGAGACGTTGCCCGCCGCATCGGTCTGCACCGCGGTGATGGGGTGAATGCCGTCGGCAAAAGACAGGGTGATGGAAAAGACGCCGTCGGCCACCGTGGCGGTGGCGCCGGCGATGGGAACGCCGTTGTCCAGAAGCTGGATCGTCGCACCGGTTTCGCCGGTGCCGGAAATGGTCAGGGGGCTGGCCGAGGTGAAATTGTCGTCGTCCCACTCGCCGGTGTCGTCTTCGGCGGCCAGGTCGAGATCGGCCGGCGCGGCCGGCGCCGTGATGTCGGGATTGAAGGGATCGGTGCCATTGGTGTTGACTTCCGCGCCGTCGAGAATGCCGTCGTCGTCGGTGTCGGCGTCGGTGGGGTCGGTGCCCAGGTGGTATTCGTCGATATCGATCAGGCCGTCTTCGTCAAAATCGGTGTTACCATCCTGGTCCATGTCCGTAAAATTGGCGATTTCCCAGTCGTCGCAAAGACCGTCCCCGTCGGTGTCGTTTCGCCAGTCGGTGGTTACCCCGTATGCCACCGGGGCATCGTCGGAAAAGACGATCCAGCCGATGTTCTCCCCCCAGGCCGTGCCGGAAAAAGCGCCGGTGGCCGCGTCCACCCGCACGCCGTAGCGCACCGTGTCGCAGCTGCCGGTGTTCTCGCAGGAAAAACTGATCCAGCCGATATTCTCCCCCCAGGCCCAGCCGGAGAGATGGCCGCAGCCGTCGTTGGTCACCCCGGCGGTGGCCGGCGACAGGTTGATCCAGCCGATGTTCTCCCCCCAGGCATAGCCGGTCACGGCACTGCTGGTCACCGTCACCCCGTCGCCCTGGCTCGGGCTGAAATTGATCCACCCCACGTTCTCGGCCCAGGCGTAGCTGTCCTGCGCTATATTACCGGCAAAACAGGGAGTGGTCGAGAGCAGAAAAAGGGAGAGGAACAGGAGAAACAAGGCGGGGATTGGAAGGAAATTTCGGGGCTGAATCGTTGGGCCAATAACCGAGATCTGTCTCGTTTTCATGGGGACCAGCCTTTGCTATGTATTAATTTTTTGACAGGATTTACAGGATGTTCAGGATTTATTCAACCGTTTCGGAAGAACGGCCAAATAGCTGCATGCATAAAAACACGTGAACCACGAAGGGCAGAAAACATTTTAACCGCGAAGGTCGCCAAAAGTCGCCAAGATCGATATTGCGCCTTAAAATGCACCCGTTTGGTTCAGATCGGTTAATTTTTCAGCATGTTGCGTGGTCCGTTTCCGATTTCGGTAGCCCTGAGGGTGCTTCCGATGCCATCGCCAGGCCGTGGATATAATGACCTCAGGGTCCTCAAACGCTGGAACCCAACCGAGATCGCTACGGATGGCATTTGAGGCGGCGACCAGCCGCTCCGGGTCGCCGGACCGCCGCGGTGCCTCGTGGACCGGGATATCACAACCGGTCACCTTTCGCGCCAGCCGGATAACCTCTTTTACCGATACACCCTGCTGACACCCCAGGTTGTAAATGCGGCTCGTTCCGCCATTCAGGAGATGTTGTGCGGCCAGAATGTGTGCGCTGGCCAGATCGGTTACATGAACGTAATCCCGAAGGCAGGTCCCGTCCGGCGTATTCCAATCGGTGCCGTAAACATCGATGGCGGCCCGCTTGCCCAAAGCGACCTGAAGCACCAGCGGGATCAAATGGGTTTCGGGGGCGTGGTCCTCCCCGATACAACCGCTTCCATCGGCTCCGGCTGCGTTGAAATACCGCAGCGAAACGTAGCGCACCCCGCAGGCAGCTTCCATATCATGGAGAATTTTTTCCACGAAACGTTTGGATCGGCCGTAGGGGTTGGTCGGGGCGGTGGCGGCAGTTTCCGGAATGGGAATCTCCTTCGGCTCGCCGTAAACCGCCGCCGTGGAAGATAGGATAAACCGATTCACCCCGTGCTGCTGCATGGCTCTAAGTAGGCAAATGGTGGCGCCGGTGTTGTTGTCATAATATTTCAACGGGTCGCTGACGGATTCGCCCACCAAACTAAAAGCGGCAAAATGCATCACGCAATCGATGGCTTGTTCCGAAAAAATACGATTCAGTAGTGTTGCATCGCCCAAGTCTCCGCGGATGAAATCACAATCGGTCAAGGCCTGCCGGTGTCCGGTGATCAGATTGTCCAAGACGGTCACATGGTGTTTTTGCCGCTGCAACTCTAAAACCGTGTGGGATCCGATGTATCCGGCACCGCCGATGACCAGGAAATGAGCCACTTTCTGCCTTTCTCCTATACATTTATTAAAAAAGCCGACCGGTTGGATTGATAGAAAAAAGCGTCATGCGGATTGCAGAAAATTGGCGAGAAGCGGGGAACATGGCACGGCAAAGGGATCGACCACCGTAACGCCCCGCCAAATGAATCCGCTGTGAAGGTCCTCGCTCAAAAGCATCCGGCAGTGTGATTCTCGGCCGCCACCGCCATGATGAGCGCATCCCATATCTGCAGGCGATGATCCACGACCAGATCGGCTGCGGCCTGAAACGCCGTCCAGGTGGAATCCGCCACTTCAAAACAATCGGCCCAGGTCATCAACGCCTCGCGGGCAAGGCCCGGGGCCCGGTCCGCCTTTCCGGTCAACACACGAAACAGTTCTCCCAGGGTTTGGGCGGGAATCAGAACCGACTCGGCCGGCAACTGTTCGACCAGCGCGATGGCGCCGGTACAGCGGGTCGCATCCCCGACCCCCTCGGCATAGGCGAGCACATTGGTGTCCAGGGCTACCCGCATGCTTCATCGCCATACAATTCGTCGCGGGTCCAATTTCTGGATCCAGTGACCGACTGGGCTTTCAACCGGGACAACAGGAGGCCTTTCATGTTCCTGCGACACCCCGCAACCGCACGCACCGACGTGATTTTCGCCACCGGCGTTCCCCGCGACAGAATCGTTTTTTCCGCCCCCTGGCTGACGTCACGAAGCAATTTAGAAAATTGTCGGTTTGCGTCGGCGGCCGTGACGGTTTTCATGCTTTCCCCCTTGCATTAAAGTAGTTTATAATACTACTTTAATCTGGTCATGGCTTGCTGTCAGTCCTATCTAATAACCCTTCTTTAAAACCTTCTGACAGGATCTTGCGGATTTTCAGGATTTACATGATTGAATTCCCATTTCCGGATGAAATGGAAATTGATCACATCCGCTTGCGCAAAAGGAATCCCGTTGGGGATACAATGTTCCGCTTGTGCGCTATACCGCAAGCACCGACTCTTGATGTTGGGCAATGGAAGCATCGGCGGTCACCAGGAGCAGCCCTTCTGAACGGGCTTGCGCAAGCAATATCCGGTCAAAAGGGTCCTTGTGAAACAGCGGCATCGTTTCGACCCGCAGGGCATGTTCAGATGTGATCGGGAGTTCGGTGTAGCCGTGAATGACAAGCATTTTCCTCAGTCGGTAGGGGTCTACCTTGAAATCAGCGCGTCCCAGACCGATTTTGATAACGATCTCCCAGATGCTGGCCGCACTGAAAAAGAGACTGTTTTCCGGCGCTGTCAAAAGGGATCGTGCTGAGTCGGTCAGTTTTTCCGGGTGGCCTGCAGCCCACAGGAGAATGTGCGTATCGAGCAGCAGTTTCACGATACCCGGCCTTCAAAGAGCACCACCACTTCATCTGCGCCCATGGAATCGAAATCCTTCGGCACGGCCATTTCACCAGCCATAAACCCGATTCTCTCCAGTTCTTCAGACGCCTTTTCGGACAGCGGCGTCACCTTGACCATGGGACGCCCGGACTTGGCGATGATGAACTCGTTTCCTTTGGCCGCTTCTTCCACAAGGCGGGAAAGGTGGGTCTTGGCTTCATGGATATTGATGGTTCTCATTTTAAACCTCTTACAGCCTGGTTTAATGGACTTAGTTTAATTCTGACCATCATGGATGTCAAGGAGCCCGGGGAACTGCACGAATACATACGTCTACGCCATTTAGGCTTCGCCGCACAGGTCCGCTGCGCAAAGAACATAGCCATGATCTTGCATGCGCTGCCTGGATGCCCCGCCCGGGAACCTCGCCGGAGGCGATGGCCTCTTGACTGGCCGGCTTCCGGCCGGCAGGCAAAACATCCAGTCAATCCTGTTCATCCTGTCTGAGAAATACTTTTAAAACCCTTTGACCATACTTCGCTTTCAGCTACGCAACGGCAGGCAGGATCTTGCGGATTTTCAGGATCTACATGATTTATTCTATTTGACCGTTCCGGACGAACGGCCAAATGGCTGCATGGATGCATGGATGACTAAAAGAGGAATCAGAATTTCTTGGGCAAACCGGCCTGTTTGAGAACAGCGTTTGCCGTGTGTCGCGATGTATATGCCGATCGACGACAAAACGGATATCGGTGATGGGGCTTTACCAGATTTCGTGGTCACCTTTTCCCTGACGCTCAAATCGACACCCGGCGTCCCGAAGTTTTGCCATCAACAATTTTGAAAAATCGGACAGCAGATAGATGCAGCCGCAACCTCAAAACGGCGCGTCAACAGCTCAAAGGGAATATCCATATTAGACGGTGCGCCATTGGCCGCAAGAAGCTCAGGAATGATCACCTTGAGCTTTTCGATCAGCCCCTCCATGGTTTCTCCCTCTGTGGCGAGTCCGGGGACATCGTCACTGGTGGCCACCCATACGCCCGCAGCTTCATCCCATTCGGCACGAACGAATAATGGTTTCAAGGACATATCATTCCCCTTTGTAGCATTTGGAAGTTGTTTTCACGATATAACCACTCCAGGATATTGCCAATGACAGCAACGGTTTGGTGGACAGACGTCGGATGACGACATCCAACGTCCATCCCGCAGGGATCGAAATATTTTTGCGATCGGTTTCCCCGATCGGAAAAAATCCTTTCTTCGCGTTCTTCGCGTTCCTTGGCGTTCTTGAGTGAGCGCAGCGAACGGGCGGTTGGATTGTGTTAAAACCCTCAAAAGCGAAGACACTTTAACCGCGAAGGACGCTAAGGGGCGCCAAGTGGTATCCACCCCCCCTTCAGATTTTCGGTGCAAGATTTAGGTAATAATTTGGTCAATCGTAGTATATATAATTCTGATTCGCTTTTTGTCAGCGTAAAGTTCGAAATAGCCCTCAAGGTTTATGCCGGCTTTGTTGCCCAGAGGATCTCCATACTTTGAATTCTGTTCCAACTTGACTAACTGTTTCAACACTTGTTTTTTTACGCTGCCATCCAGCCTTTTAACGTCTGCGTGGGCTTCAGCAATTAGTTCAACCTTCCAGTTCGGGGATCTACAGGATATGTGCGGCCCGGCCGGATGCTCTTTGCACTTCTCTTAAATTGCCCTTTTTGACCCCCAAAATACGTGTATAGCGCCAAAAAACGCCCTCTTTTTGAGATAACCCATTGATATAATGTCATTCTGCTTGGCCCGAACCCAATTTACAACCCCAATTTAGCCAATTTCCACGGATGACGGATGACGGAAAAGCCCGATGTCAGAGGTCAGAGATCAGAGATCGGATGACGGATAAAGCCAATAACGACGATAACGCAGGCCTGACCCCGGCCGCTTTTCACCCGAAAAACTTCCAGAACGGCACCACATCTATCCCGTCTACGATGGTTTCCTGGTCATAGGTAATAATCGTTTTTGAAACAACCGGGTATTGGCCGTCGATTTTTTTCAAGCCGCCCACTTCCCGTTTTTCATTCTGGTCCGTCAGCTCATGACAAACCTGGATCGCTGCCAGGGAGTGGTCTGGATTTTTGATGATAAAATCGCACTCAAACCCCTTGTTGTAGAAATAGATCTCTTTGCCGGCCTTGCACAATTCACTGAACACCAGGTTTTCAAGCAGTCTGCCGCTGTTCGGCGAAAAGGCAAAAGACAGATTGATGAAGCCGTTGTCTATCACATAGGGCTTTTTCCGATTGTTCTGCTGTTCTTTGACGGACCAGGAAAACAGCCGGAGTTCAAACAGCAGATAGGCCTGTTGCAGATAGGCGACAAATTCCCTGGCACTTCTGTCATGGATGCCCACGGCCTTGCCCAGAGAGCTGTAGGAATAGCTCGCGGTAATGTTTGAAATCAGGTAATAGCTCAACTCCCTGAAGCTTTTTATGTCCCGGACATGATTGTTCGACACGCAATCCTTCAGCAGGATGGAATCGTAATACATGGAAACAATGTCCCTTTTCAGGTCTTGATCATCGCTGTCATACACTTCCGCGAACGACCCGTACCTGAGCATGCCGTCCACCACGGCAAGCACATCCGCCTTCCGCCGCACCATCTGCATAGAGGACGTGATGTTTTTGATGGCCATCACTTCTGAAAAACTCAGTGGATACACCATACTGGAAAGATACCTGCCCGTGAGCAGGGTCGCGAATTCACCACTGAGCAAAGAGGCGTTCGATCCGGTGATGAATATTTTTTCAAACATCTCATTGTCATACACGGTTTTCACATACTTTTCCCATCCGCCGATGGCCTGGACTTCGTCCAGAAAAAGGTACCGGATTTTTTTTCCGGTCAACTTGCGGGCCGTGTCGATGACATCGTAGATTTTTTCAGGCGACTGGCTGAATTGGATAAAAAAAGGGTCCTCAAGGTTCAGGTACAAAATTTCCATGGGGTCGTGCAATGCCGCCAAGTGATTGATCATCAATTTGAAAACCGTTGACTTGCCGCTTCTCCGGACCCCCTGCAATACCTGGATATGCCTTGCTGAAAGCTGCCTGACCAGTTTTTGGAACACCTGTCTCAGGTACAGCCCCCGATAAGGGACTTCCCAATGGCGGTTATGGGATATTAATATTTTTTCCATATCATAGTGTGCAAATTTATTTTTTATCTCATATTATAATATGCAATTTTAACAGTCAAGAACAATCCGGCCACTTCAACGCAGGCCTGAACCGCCAAGGACCCAAGGAGGCCATGGGTTCGTGGCCAAAAGGGTGAAGCTGGGGTGGAACAAGTTACCCAAAACGGCTTAAAGCTGAAATGGGTAAATTGGGCAGGATCTACAGGATATGTGCGGCCCGGCCGGACGCCCTTTCAAGCTTCTCATAAATTGCCCTTTTTGACCCCCAAAACAAGTGTATAGCGATAAAAAACGCTCTCTATTTGAGGTAACCCACTGATATTATATTGTTCTGCTTGGCCCGACCCCAACGTCTGTCGAATGAAAAGTCCGTAAGACCTTTTGACCATACTTCGCTTTCAGCTACGCAACGGCAGGCAGGATTATACGGATTTTCAGGATCGTTCAGATTTTCATGACCGGCAGGAGAAAACCACATTCGCCCGCTCCGCAGAGCTATAAAATCCAATTGGGATTTGGGACATCTATGGTGGTCAGTTGGGCATCCGGGGTGAAAGGGACATCGGTCGAAAGCATATCTTCTGCTCCGATTCGCAGGGATTCAATCAACGCCTCCCGCGTCCTTTCCTGAGCGTTCACACCGGGTAAATCGATAAGCCATCCGATCCACCAATCGTCCGCCTCTTTGATCATGGCTCTGTATTTCACGTCACCGCCTCACGAACGGAATGTTCAAGTCTTTGCAAATCTTTCTTGCCAATTCGTCAACGATTTCCTTATGCCGCGGCACTTGGGTTTTGAATTCTTCCCTTTTGTAAATGCTGTGCCTTCGCCCTTCACGGATCAGGTAAGCGCCGTGTCTCGCCAAGTGTTTCAGAAGAGCGGTTCTTTTCATAACGGTGGTCGGCCGTGAAACCTTAGTTTAACCGTGAAATCCTTGCCAGAAATTTGCCTCACGCCACGACGCTACGACGCGACGTAAAAGCATTTTAGCCGCAAATATAAAATCATTCTGCTCGGCCCGACCCCAACGTCAATCATTCGAAATATTTTTCCCCTCGCCGTCAGGTGACGTGTGGGGCCAAAGCAAGGGGAATTTACCCATATGTCCCTAAGGCGCAAATGGGTAAAATGGACTGTTGGGAATTGGACATGGTCGTTCGGTATTCTGCGGGGATGCCAAAGAGGCTTCAGCTCTCATTTAAAGACAAGTTTGAATTTCCGTGCAATCCTGGCCAAAACGTTGCAGGGTTCGGCAAGGTTTTGCTCTCGCCCAGGCTTCATTATTCAATGCCTTGTAAATCGGGGCAATTTTCACAACGTTTGGCCTGGCGGCTGCGATAAGATGAACAATCATATCACTTGATGTCCATTCCTTTTGGCGGGATGTTTCTACCGGCTTCGCCCCGATCGGAAAAAATGGTTCTTTTTCGCGTTCATTGCGGCCTTGAGCATAAGGGGGCGGGCGGTGGAATGTTTTGACGCCCTTTGGCCAGACTTCGCTCAGGCTTGGGGCTTGGGGCTACGCTCTGTGAGCTTGGGACTTCACAAGCCGTTTGGGGCTACGCTCTGTGAGCTTGGGTCGTCGCCCTTTGGGCTATGGCCCCACACGTCGACCCCACAATACGTCACGGCAGGCAGGATCTTGCGGATTTTCAGGATTTACATGATTTCATTGCAGCCCGGCCGGATGCCCATTAAATTGCCCTTTTTGACCCCAAAAATACGTGTATAGCGCAAAAAAACGCCCTCTTTTTGAGATAACCCATTGATATAAAATCATTCTGCTTGGCCCCGATTTCCTGTCGACAGGATCTATTCAGCCGTTCCGGAAGAACGGCCAAATGACTGCATAGAAGGGATTACAAACTTACCGGCCGAAATGAGCGCATCGTGAATGGACTTAAACGGCAATAGCAAGGAAAGGGGTTGGTCAAGGAGCCGGAGGGCTCCAAAGCCAGCATACCATTGCGCAATCCGCTCGCTCTTGGCATCAATGAGGAGGGCCACACCGCCGACCTCTGATGCCACCAGGAGGCAACGGCGACCGGCTGCAAGAAGAAGCTGCCCCCCGAAGCCGCAGCCCTGAATCGAGCGATCGACAGCCAGCCTCGCAAGCCTGAACACCGGAACTTCATGGCGTGCGAGGCCTCGTTTGATCAAAAGAGGCGTGCTGTCATAGACCACGGAAGCCGGCGCGACGCTGTAAAAACCGAGAATCGTCTTGTAATCGTTGTCACTGATGGCCAAAAACGTCTTGGATGCACCCCGTTGATGACTCTTTCGCGCATGGCGGCGCAAAAACGCGTTCAAGGCAGCATCGCCGCAGTCAAAGGCGTCCCGATCAAAGGCACTGGAAATCGGCACTTCATGCCAGGGCCCAATGATCACAGCCCCTCCGGCAGGGTGTGGGCAGCCTTCATCAGCTTCGCATTTGGCGCCGGAGGGTTTTCCAACAGTTCGAGCGCGCGCAGGCTGTCCCGTTCACTGAGGGTAACTCTCTCGGCTTGATCGATCAGTGTTCTTGCCGCCTCTACCGCATGCCGGATAACAAAATCGGTCAGGCTGGTCTGCTGCAAGGCAACGGCACGCACAAGAAGCGCTTTGTCCTTGGCTGGGATTCTCAGAGATACCCGGCTATTGTCTTTAACTAAAATTTGAGGCATGTTCAGGTCCTTTCCCCGTTGTACACCTTCAAAGCGTACAGCCTCTTTTGTGTTCTGTCAATGATCAGTCTTCTAATGTCCTTTAAAACCTTTTGACCATACTTCGCTTTCAGCTACGCAACGGCAGGCAGGATTTGACGGATCTTCAGGATTTACATGATTTCATTGCAGCCCGGCCGGATGCCCATTAAATTGCCCTTTTTGACCCCCAAAATACGTGTATAGCTCAAAAAAACGCCCTTTTTTTGAGATAACCCATTGATATAAAGCCATTCTGCTTGGCCCGCCCCCAATTTCCCCTTTTTCTTTGCGTCCTTCGCGTTCTTGAGCGTCAGCGGGCGGTGGAAATGTCTTAAAACCCTTGCTTTTAAGATAACCCGTTGGAATAAAAGCATTCTGCTTGGCCCGACCCCGATTTACCAATTTCAAGCCAGCCATCCCGTTAGAAGGCGACTACCCTGGCCAAATTGTGATTCTCCAGTTGATGGGCAATGACATAAGCCGATACTTTGAAGTGATCGGCCAATTCCTGCACGTCGGCTACATCTATCACTGAGCCAGGCAAACGTTTGTTCAACAGTTCGGCCGGCGCAAGGAATTCAGCGGCAAACGCCCGGTTGCGCTTCTGGCGCTGGGTAACCGCCGACGAAACCAGCACGGGCTCCCCCTCCGTGCCGGTCAGGTATTCGAACAGGCTGCGTCCCAGGGCAAAAAGCTGGGAGGTTTCATGTTGTTTTTTAATCATGAACCCCGGGCTTCCGGCGGTATTGTACGCAAGCAGCGCATCGAAATATCCTTGCAACGGTCCTCCCACAGGTTGCTCCGCACCGCCTGTAACCACCGCCGAATCCAATATTTGCAAAGGCAGGCCGAGCAGTTCCCAGAACCCGGATAGCGAACCGGCCAGTTTGCCGTCCAGTCCGAGTGTCTGGCGCAGTTGGCGAGCCAGGCGATACCCCTCTTGCCAGGGCGCACAAAACGGATCGATCGGTTGGAAGCCCCGCTTTAGGTCCCTCAAAACACCGAGTTCAAAGGTTGTCGAAACGATGGATTGAAGGCGTTGGGCCAAATCTTGGGCCTGCGTGCGCAAGTGGACAACTTCAGCAATGGCAAAAAAATCCCCGGTTAGCGAAACCGGTAGCATCCCGACGACCTGAAAAATCTCTTCAGACTGAGCGTCATTCATGCTGTAGGGATCAAGACCAAGGGTCCCGGCCGTCTGGCAAAACATAGCCTCTTCCTTGTCAGCCGCCTCAATGGCATCCCATTCGTGTTTCAGCGGCGTATCGACGACCCCCTCGTTGTCCAGCCGTTCGATCACCGTCCGGACCAGCCCGGCCGCAGCCTGTTGCACGCTATCGGCATCAAGCGTCGCCGTGCCGCCTTGCAAAAAGCGCACGCCGCAGGACGGCAGGTCCATGGGCTCCCATTCAATGGCCGCAAATCCAGCCATGGGGCGAATCATGATATTGGGGAAAGCAAAACCTTCGCGTGCCCTCCTCAGATTGTGCCGCCACCGATAATCCGCGGATATTTGCCGCCGGGGGACCTCTACCTCGTAAAACAGCGTCCACCAGTTCATGGCCAACCATTCGGCCAGGGGGTAGAGCGGCAGGTAAATCCTGTCGCGGACGCTTTTGGCGCCATAGTCGTAGACCTGCGTAGCCGAACGCCCACCGATTCGAATGGCAAGGTTCGCCCAAGTCGCACGCAATTCCGGGACCCAACTCCCCTTCGGATCCTCCCACTCGAATTCAAAGTCCAGACCGCTCATGGCGCAATTCCTTTAGGCCACTCGTCCTTTTCAAGGGCATATCCCTTGTAATCTCCCAATTCACGGTTCACCAAGCGTGCCTCGTATACCACATCCTCCTGCCGATACCATGCATATCGTGGAAAAACGCCTTCCCATGGGCCTCCCACTTGACCGGCACGGATCGCCTCCTGCAGCCACGCTGTCAATTCGCCCTGCCGGTCATTCAATTCAGAATCACAGATGGTGGCATCCGCCCTAGGCCGCAGCCGTCCGGCGAACGAAGGCGCATTCTTGTGTTCGGGACTACCGATATACCTTACACGCAATGCCACGTTTTCAAGGTTCACCCCTTCCGGAGGCGCAGCGACTTCTCGTCTACGTGGCCGTTTTCTCTTTGGCGCCCTCACTTCTCACCTCCTAGCATAAAGCAACACCTCAATGGACCCGGTGCTTATCATTTGGCTTGTAGAATGTTGCCGAGATAAAACGGCCTTATTTTTAAGATAACCTATTGATATAAAATCATTCTGCTTGGCCCGACCCCAATTCATCTGCTTGAGTGAGTGAAGCGAACGGGCGGTGGATTTTGACACCCTTTGACAGGATTATGCGGATCTTCAGGATTTACAGGATTTCTATTTGACCGTTCCGGACGAACGGCCAAATGGTCTGATCCGCTTCGCGGAGAGTGCGGCGCCGAATCTTTGCATGCCGTAACGGTATACCTCGATGCATCACTTTCGCCGAAGGCGATGACCTCTTTCTCACATTCTGCTTGGCCCGACCCCGATTTCAACCCCGATTTCCGTCGAGAGCACTTAGGGCAGGATATCCGAGGAAGAGGGTCAAATCGACTCTTGTTGTCGAATTCTTATTTTCTGTTTGCCGGCCGTTAAGATTGCCGCCTTCTCCAGCTCATGTGCGTATTGAATGAGTACCCGATTTGTGGTTTCTCCTTGTTCTAAAGTGCAAGTCTCAACAAGGCGGATGATGCCCGCATGAGGCATTTTCCTAAAAACTGCAAGTTCACCAAAATCCTTATCGAGCGTTACGATTATCCGACCTTGAACGTGAGCGATTTTTAAAATCTCCTCATCTCCTGGATCGCTCGGCCAATCTCCGGCCCAGACGACATCATGACCAGCCGCAATCAGACTGTCACGCGCGGACTTGGCGATGCATGTGTCCAGAAGCAGCTTCAAGCCGTGGATTTCTCTGGCATCGGTTCGAAATACTCGTTCGCAACTACCGATTTTGCATACAATAGGCAGGCAAGGACGTCTTCCCTTTCCAGCCATGGGTATTCTTCCAACAAACTTTCAATCGTATCGCCGGCGGCCAGCATACCCAACACATGTTCGACGGCAAGGCGTCGCCCACGAACGATGGGCTTCCCTCCGAATATGCCCGGATTATAGGTAATTCGTTCTCTCAATCGGTTCGTCTCCATCGGCCACCTCACCTTATCGAATCGGCTGTTTCAGAACTCTCAAACGCAGTGAATATCGTATCGCAGTCAGCTATCTTGATCAACGGTTGGGTCCTTTGGGGCCGCGGGCTCGCACGGGGACTGTCATGCTGAGTTGCCCCTCTTTTCGCCGTCAGGCGACTTGTGGGGTCGACGTGTGGGGTCGAAACGGCTTGTGAAGCCCCAAGCTCAAAGAGTGAAGCCCCATGGCTTCTTGCCTGGCCGGCTTCCGGCCGGCAGGCATAAAATCCAGTCCATCCTGTTCATCCTGTCTAAAACCTTTTTTTCTTTTCTCTGACAGGATTTACATGATCTTCAGGATCTACATGATTTATTCTATTTGTCCGTTCCGGACGAACGGCCAAATGATTGCATCCGCTGCGCGGAGAGAGGCGGCACCGAGCCTTGCATGTAACACCGGGTTGCCTCGAAACTTCACCTCGCCGGCAGGCGATGACTTCTTGACTGGCCGGCTTTCAGGCTTCGCTAAAAGCTACGACCCGACAAGCAGGCTGGCAGGCAAAAAATCCAGTCCATCCTGTTCATCCTGTCTAAAACCTTTTTTTCTTTTCTCTGACAGGATTTACATGATCTTCAGGATCTACATGATTAATTCTATTTAGCCGTTCCGGACGAACGGCCAAATGATTGCATCCGCTGCGCGGAGGGTGTGATACCAAGCACCACTGGAAATACCGAGATTCCCGAAACGTTTTCCCCTCGCCGCAGGCGATAGACTCTTTCTCGGGTTCTTCCGGAACCCGGGAAAAAATCCGGTCGATCCTGTTCATCCTGTCTAAAACCTTTTTTCTTTTCTCTGACAGGATTTACATGATCTTCAGGATCAACGGCAAATTTCCATTTCCGGACGAAATGGAAATCGGTTTCATCCGCTGCGCGAAAAGGGTGGCGCCGAATCTTTGCATGCTGTGACGGTATACCTCGATGCATCCCTTTCGCCGAAGGCGATGACCCCTTTCTCGGGTTCTTCCGGAACCCGGGAAAATATCCAGTTAATCCTGTCAATCCTGTCTAATGTTCGCCTTTGCTTTCTGTATTTCTCGTCCGGTATTTGCGCTTGACCTCAACGCCCGAAGGTCCGAAATTAATGAGCAAGCCGATTTCGTTCCCCGTGGCAACCAGATAGTTAACCAACTGTGTTTCATGAACCTTGCCCAGGCGCTCCAAGGATTTAAGTTCAACGATCAATTCACCCTCGACCAGCAGATCGACAAAAAAGTCTCCGACAATCTGATCCCTGTACGCTACCCTTAACGGGCTCTCCTGTTCTGTCCGGATACCACCCGCCTCAAGCTCGACCACCATCGCTTTTCGATAGACACTTTCCAGAAATCCGAATCCGAGGGTGTTGTACACTTGGTATGCACATCCGATCACCTTGTGGGTCAGGTCTTCTTTTTCCATCGGGTTGTCCCTTCGCCGCCAGGCGATGGCCACTTTCGCGGGTTCTTCCGGAACCCGGGAAAATATCCAGTCAATCCTGTTCATTCTGTCTAATAACCCTTCTTTAAAACCTTCTGACAGGATCTGACGGATCATCAGGATCTACATGATTAATTCTATTTGACCGTTCCGGACGAACGGCCAAATGACTGTATCCGCTACGCGGAAAGTGTTGCATCACCCGCCTTAGCGCCCCTTGCCATGCTGACTCGATGCTCACCTCACCGTCAGGCGATGGCATATTTCGAGACTTCGTCCGGAAGTCTTGAAAACATCCTGCTCATCCTGTTCATCCTGTCTAAAAACAAAATGCCCTTAAAAAACCTTCTGACAGGATCTTGCAGATTTTCAGGATCTACATGATTTGTGCGGCCCGGCCGGACGCCGGGACCTTACGATTGCATACGTCACCGCCATTCAGGCTTCGCCGCACAGGTCCGCTTCGCGGAAAGGGGCGTTCTATAGTCTCGCATGCATATTTGAAAACCATCGGTCAGGGCTCTCTGGTGTTTAGACGTCCAGTTGCTCGTCGGTCAGCCCTAAAGCCACAGCGATTTTTTTTACCGTCGAAGCCCGCAGCCGGGCATCGGATCGCTCGTATTTGACCACAGCCGCCTGTGAAACCCCCATTCGATCGGCCAGTTCTGTTTGTGTCAGGCCCAAATGCTCTCGCCATGCCTTGACCACAGACTCGCCACGCAATACATGCGCTTCCACAACGTCTTGGGGAATACCGTTGTCACGTGCTTTTTCAGCATCCAAAAGAGGTTTGATCCGACGCCAATCATCCCAAGGCACAAGGACGAAAGCAGGATGGCCGCCATGCTCTATTGTCTGATATTCAGTAGGTGTGGTCATCTCGCTTTTTCACCTCCTCAACACTAATAACGCTGACTTCCTGAAAAACACTGAACAAGACACGCCAATCGCCGACCTTGAGGCGATGGGTGTATTGATGCTGAACCAATTGCTTTACTCCGGAACAAGCTGGAAAATCCACCAATCCTCTTGTGGCAACAAGGATGCGCTCCTGCGTAATCCGGTTACCGATTTTTTTGAGCTGTTTTACCGCTTTTGGCTGCCAGATGACTTGCATGCTATCGGCTCAAACAATAAAACCTTTAAAACCTTATGTCAAATTTTTTGTTATATTTCCATATCCAAACACCGGGACCGAATGCTTGCATCCACTTCGCGGCATGGCCAGTCCTGGTCATAGTGTACATACATCGCCGTGGTACGTCGCAATGCGTCACCTCGCCCAAGGCGATGGCCTCTTTCGCGGGTTCTTCCGGAACCCGGGAAAAAATCCAGTCCATCCTGTCGATCCTGTCTGAAAAAAAGCCCTTAAAACCCTTTGACAGGATTCCACGGATCTGCAGGATCTACAGGATATGTGCGGCCCGGCCGGATGCCGGGACCTTACGATTGCATCCGCTGCGCGGAAAGTGTAACACCAAGCACCACTGGAAATACCGAGATTCCCGAAACGTTTTCACCTCGCCGAAGGCGATGGCTTCTTGCCTAGCCGGCTTCCGGCCGGCAGGCAAAAAATCCAGTCCATCCTGTTCATCCTGTCTAAAACCTTTTTTTCTTTTCTCTGACAGGATTTACATGATCTTCAGGATCTACATGATTAATTCTATTTAGCCGTTCCGAACGAACGGCCAAATGATTGCATCCGCTCACGCGGAGAGAGGCGGCACCGAGCCTTGCATGTAACACCGGGTTGCCTCGAAACTTCACCTCACCGAAGGCGATGGCCTCTTGACTGGCCGGCTTCCGGCCGGCAGGCAAAAAATCCAGTCCATCCTGTTCATCCTGTCTGATAAGGAGCGCCCGCTTTCTTTGCGGCCTTGAGCGTCAGCGAACGGGCGGTTGGATTGTTTAAAAAAACACGTGAACCACGAAGGGTAGAAAACATCTTAACCGCGAAGGTCGCCAAGAGTCGCTAAGACCGCTAAGTTTTTTCAACCGATCGGGTCCCGGCTGGCGCCGGGCGTGCGATCGGTGGAAAGGGGCTTACGATTCCTTCCATGGGTCTCTGTGTCCTTGCTCCAATCGATAGACCATACGCTGGATGCCGTCTTTCATCAAAGTCACATTCCAGTTCAAGAGAAATCCGAGTTTCAGGTCGGCCAGCTTCAGATAGGTCAGCAATTGTGCCTTGTGGACCGGCGAAATCCGATCGACAACCTTGTTTTCGATGATGACCGCATCGTTTACGATCATATCCACCCTAAAACCGGCATCGATACTCATCTCCATGTACTGGATGGGGAGGGCGACCTCGCATCGGATCTGTAACCCGGCCCGATCGAGTTCGTAGGCGATACACTTCTGATACGCCGACTCAAGCAGGCCAGGGCCCAGGATCTTGTGTACCTTGATGGCTGAATGAACGATCTTCTTGGCAATGTTCTCGATTTCCATCTTTTTAATATATCTTAACCACGAAGGGTAGAAAACATCTTAACCGCGAAGGACGCTAAGGGGCGCCAAGATCGCTAAGTTTTTTCAACCGATCGGGTCCCGGCTGGCGCCGGGCGTGCGATCGGTTGAAAGACGTCTGGCCCTTCGGGTAGCGTCGTGCCGGGCTTGGTATGTATGGTAACAAATGCCGCGGCGTTGCCCCATCCCGTAGGGATCGAAACCTTTTTCGAATCGTTCGTTCCGATTCGAAAAATATTTTCCTCTTCGCGTTCTTCGCGTTCCTTGGCGTGCTTGAGTGAGCACAGCGAACGGGCGGTTGGATTGTTTAAAAAAACACGTGAACCACGAAGGGCAGAAAACATCTTAACCGCGAAGGTCGCCAAGAGTCGCTAAGACCGCTAAGTTTTTTCAACCGATCGGGTCCCGGCTGGCGCCGGGCGTGCGATCGGTGGAAAGGGGCTTACGATTCCTTCCATGGGTCTCTGTGTCCTTGCTCCAATCGATAGACCATACGCTGGATGCCGTCTTTCATCAAAGTCACATTCCAGTTCAAGAGAAATCCGAGTTTCAGGTCGGCCAGCTTCAGATAGGTCAGCAATTGTGCCTTGTGGACCGGCGAAATCCGATCGACAACCTTGTTTTCGATGATGACCGCATCGTTTACGATCATATCCACCCTAAAACCGGCATCGATACTCATCTCCATGTACTGGATGGGGAGGGCGACCTCGCATCGGATCTGTAACCCGGCCCGATCGAGTTCGTAGGCGATACACTTCTGATACGCCGACTCAAGCAGGCCAGGGCCCAGGATCTTGTGTACCTTGATGGCTGAATGAACGATCTTCTTGGCAATGTTCTCGATTTCCATCTTTTTAATATATCTTAACCACGAAGGGTAGAAAACATCTTAACCGCGAAGGACGCTAAGGGGCGCCAAGATCGCTAAGTTTTTTCAACCGATCGGGTCCCGGCTGGCGCCGGGCGTGCGATCGGTTGAAAGACGTCTGGCCCTTCGGGTAGCGTCGTGCCGGGCTTGGTATGTATGGTAACAAATGCCGCGGCGTTGCCCCATCCCGTAGGGATCGAAACCTTTTTCGAATCGTTCGTTCCGATTCGAAAAATATTTTCCTCTTCGCGTTCTTCGCGTTCCTTGGCGTGCTTGAGTGAGTGAAGCGAACGGGCGGTTGGATTGTTTTGAAACCTTTGACAGGATTATGCGGATTTTCAGGATTTACATGATTCTGTGCGGCCCGACCAGATGCCCATTAAATGGCCCTTTTTGACCCCAAAATACGTGTATAGCACCAAAAAACGCCTTCTTTTTGAGATAACCCATTGATATAAAATCATTCTGCTTGGCCCGACCCCAATTTCCCATAGTAATTTCGATTGAACCGCCAAGGACCCAAAGAGGCCATGGGTTCGTGGCCAAAAGGGTGAAGCTGGGGTGGAACAAGTTACCCAAAACGGCTTAAGGCTGAAATGGGTAAATTGGGCAGGATCTACAGGATTAATTCTATTTGGCTGTTCCGGACGAATGGCCCAATGGTTCAATCCAGCCTCTCGATGCGATATGAAAACGCTTACTGAACATGAGGCAACGCGTCGGCCGACAAAGCGTTAAGGGATTCAAATTCCAGGTCTTTCGCCGAGACAATCGGATGGGATATCGGCCAATTAATCCCTACGGCCGGGTCGTTCCAGAGCAGTCCGCCTTCGTCTTCCGGCCGGTAGATCTCCGTGCACTTGTAATGAAACAGAACTGATTCGCTTAATGCAACAAATCCGTGGGCAAAACCTTCGGGAATATAGAGCTGGCGATGATTGGTGTCATTGAGATAGAAACCTTCCCACTGGCCAAACGTCGGCGAGCCGGATCGCAAGTCCACGGCCACATCAAAAACATCACCTTGAAGCACCTGAACCAGTTTTCCCTGGGGATGCTGAATCTGAAAATGCATTCCGCGCAAGGTTCCGCGAACTGATCGCGACAGGTTGTCCTGAACAAAATTCTTATCAACACCGATTTCGCCATACTTCGGCCGGTGGTAGGTTTCGAAAAAACACCCCCGTGAATCGGTAAAAATCTTTGGTTCCAGAAGGATCAAACCCGCCAGTTTGGTATCGATGATTTTCATTGTACTTTTCTGTGTAGCCGCAGCATATCGATGAGATAGCGGCCGTAGCCGTTCTTCTTCATGGGCTCGGCCAAACGCTCCACCTGGTCCGCATCGATAAATCCCTTTCGATAAGCGATCTCCTCGATGCAGGCGACCTTGAGCCCTTGCCGACTCTCGATGGTTTCGATAAACGACGAAGCCTGCATCAACGTCTGGTGAGTTCCGGTATCGAGCCAGGCGATGCCCCGGCCAAGCTTTTCCACGGCCAATTCGCCACGTGCGAGATAGGTTCGATTCACATCGGTAATCTCCAATTCCCCTCTGGCCGATGGTTTCAGTTCCTTTGCGATATCGATCACCTGGTTATCGTAAAAATAAAGCCCGGTAACCGCGTAATTAGATTTGGGCTGTTTCGGCTTTTCTTCGATATCTGCCGCCTGACCCGCCGCGTCAAAACTCACCACGCCGTAACGCTCCGGGTCTCGCACCCAATAGCCGAAAACCGAAGCACCGTGATTACGGTTTTTTGCCGCCATCAGTTTTTCAGGCAAGCCGTGTCCATAGAAAATATTGTCCCCCAGGATCAAACAGGTCCGCCCGGTTCCCACAAAGTCGCGGCCGATGACAAATGCTTGGGCCAGACCTTCCGGGCGGGGTTGTTCGGCATACTGCAGAGATAGCCCCCACTGGCTCCCATCGCCCAGCAGCCTCTCAAACAGAGGCAAATCATGGGGCGTAGAGATGATCAATATTTCGCGAATATCCGCCATCATCAGCACCGACAAGGGATAATAGATCATGGGTTTGTCAAAAACCGGAAGCAGTTGCTTACTCACCACCTGCGTGATGGGGTAAAGCCGGGTTCCGGAACCGCCCGCAAGTATAATACCTTTCATTGGTTGTTCAGTAGACACCTTGATTATCACCTTTACTTTCTATCTTTTCCATAGTGTTGAGAGATCCAATTTCGATAATCGCCGCTTTTAACATTTCGAACCCAATCCTGATTTTCCATGTACCAGAAAATGGTCTTTGCCAATCCTTGATCAAACGAAACCGTTGGAGACCATCCAAGTTCTCGTTCGATGAAGTCACAGTTAATGGCGTAGCGGTGGTCATGGCCGGGACGATCCTTCACAAATTGAATTAAAGATCTCTTTTCCCCCCTTCCACTATCGCCGGGTATCTTTTCAAGAATGTCACAGATGGATTCGACAACATTAAGATTTGTCTTTTCGCACCGCCCTCCGACGTTGTATGTCTGTCCTGTCCGGCCATGCGTCATAATTTGCCAAATGGCATGGCAGTGATCTTCTACATACAACCAGTCCCGCACATTCTTACCTTGGCCGTAAACCGGCAAAGGTTTTGAATCAAGGGCATTGAGAATCATCAGAGGAATCAGTTTCTCAGGAAACTGATACGGGCCGTAATTGTTCGAGCAATTCGATATTGTCACCGGCAAGCCATAGGTGCGATGATAGGCACGCATCAGATGGTCGGAAGCCGCCTTTGACGCGGAATAAGGGCTGCTTGGATCGTAAGCAGTCTCTTCAGTAAAATACCCTTCATTCCCAAGAGACCCGTAAACTTCATCGGTACTTACATGATGGAACAATTTTATCTTATCAGACCTTTCACGTGCAGCTTCCAACAAAGCGAAAGTTCCGTTGACATTGGTTTCAACGAACGCTCCAGGCCCTGCAATGGATCGGTCCACATGCGATTCGGCCGCAAAGTGACAGAATGCGTCAATGGCATGTTTCTCCATGATGCTGCCCACAAGATCTCCATCGCAGATATCGCCATGAACGAAATGGTACCGCCCCTCGAACCGATCGGCAATGCCAGCCAGATTTTCCAGGTTGCCGGCGTAGGTCAGCTTATCAATGTTGACGACGCGGCCATCATAGTGCCCCCCTTCCAGCAGATGACGGATGAAGTTGGCGCCGATAAAGCCGCAGCCGCCGGTTACCAGAATCGACTCAAAATATCTATTCTCCATGTATACGCTCAACTCTCTTTTGGATCAGGATATCGAGCAAGCATATTCGGCAGGGTCTCTTCAAGGCTTTCCTGCCAAAGTCGGGGAACAATGCCAAAATCTTTAGTTGTCCAGCTACAGTCGAGCGCAGAGTATGCAGGGCGGCGAGCCGGCGTGGGATATTCAGAGGTAGTGATGGGCTCAACCTCTTCCACCGCCAGCGCCGTATGCGATTTCGCTTGCTCAAAAATGGCCATGGCGAAACCGTGCCAGGAAGTGATCCCAGATCCGCAAAAGTGATAAGTGCCCCATGGCCCGTCATTTTTCAGTACTTGCCTGCCCATGGATAGTAAAGCAGTGGCCAGATCGGCGGCGCAGGTAGGAGAACCAAACTGGTCGGACACAACCCGAATTTTTTTGTGTTCACGTCCCAGCCGAAGCATGGTTGCGACAAAATTTGCCCCGTTGGACGCGTAGAGCCAGGACGTGCGGACGATCAGGTGACGAGGCAGCAGCTCTCTAACGGCCTCTTCCCCCGCCGCCTTGGTGCGACCGTAGACGCTCAGCGGATTCATGGGTTCGTCAGGGAGATAAGGGGTACGTCTTTCGCCGTCAAAAACGAAATCGGTGGAAATATGAATGAGTGGCACCTTTTGCTTTTTACAGATTTCGCTCAAGTTAGCCGGCCCGATATGATTGCCCGCCTCTGCCAATTGGGGTTCGGCCTCGGCCTTATCCACCATAGTGAAGGCCGCCGCGTTTAAGACCAACTCAGGAGAATACTTTTCTATCAAGGCCTTTAGGCTAGCGGAATCCGCGATGTCGTGTTCCGGAAGATCGATGCCTTGTAAATGCAGACCGTCCTTTGAACCTTGTTGAATCAACTCGCGCCCTAATTGCCCTTTAGCTCCTGTGACAAATATTTTCATTGTTGTTTTTTAGACCTTGAGCTATCGTAATTAGCGATGAAACTTCTGCATATTGGCGCGGCTCGACCCCGATTCCACTATCATCTGAAAACCGACCGATTTTCCGTGTTCAATCGGCAGGCCTCGCGGTTTCGCTGATGATTCCCCTATCTCCCAAGATCACTGTCAATTACCGCTGGCAACCAGAAAATCTCGGGAACGACAATTTAATAGGAGCTTTTAGCGCCCCATTCAGGCATTCCAAATCTTTTGACTCCTATTAAAACTACTCTGTATTAAAATGCAATATTTCCTCCACCGTCGGCGTCACCTGTAGGCACATTTCCAGCCCAACTTGTTCCACTAATAGAGCTCGCTTTATTATTTGCATAAAAGTTTCCTCCTGAAACAAAGAATATTCCATTTGTTGAATCTGACACTAAATTACTTTCGATTGAATTTCCAGATCCCGAAACATATATATTGACTTGTTTATTTTTAGTAACTAAATTACCAAAAATAGTACAAGCATCAGTAATTTTTATTCCAGCGAAGCTGGCGTCATTTTCCAAATTATTATCCCGTATTAAATTACCCATAATCTTACAACCGCTAATAGCAACCAAGCCATTGCCGCCATTTGAATTAATGATATTATCTGAAATAATACATCCAGAGCCTGAATTAACTCCTACAGCTTGATTTCCCCTGACCACATTATCGCGAACAATACAATTGTAAACTACCGAAATCCCTGTTTGGCCATTATCTGAAATAATACAATTGCTAATATAGTTTGAAGTCCCTCCAAGAACAATTCCACTGTTTAAATTTGAACAGATACTCATATTTGTTATTCGATGGTTATAACTATTAGCTCCCCATTCGTAGATTCCTCTATCGCCAAAATTCTTAATGGTACCATTTTTTACTACCACGTTATTACGAGACGATATTACAATACCTTTATAAATTCCTATGCCAACGCCACTAATAGAAAAACCTCTAAAATCAATAGTAACATTGTTAGCATTAACTTCTATTCCATTACCATTTGATGTTAAATCACCTGTAAGAAAATATGAACCAGATGTTTGAATTAAGAATGGCAGCTCACTTATCGATGTCCTAGTCTCAATGGAATCAAGAGACCTCATTGTAGGCGATGGCCCAACAGTAGGTTCAAGATCACCAGCGAATAAAAACCCTACAAATAAACAGTTTGCAAGTAATATTATAATAATTGATTTGATAAAGTTTTTTTTCATCTTAACACCTCCTTTGATGTGCGACATCGTTAATTATGACCCAAAAACGACGGAAAATCGGGTAACACTTTTCCTGCCATCTGGATTTGGATCATCCCATTTTTAACCAACCATTTCCTGGCTGCCGCTCTCCAGGCGGCCGGTGCAATTATATCTTTACCGATCCTAACGGAGATCTCGTCTGCTAGGTCACGGATCCAGTGATAGACATCCTGGCGACTGCGCTTAGGATAACCAATCCCCCGCCGGTTCTGCATTCCGACAACGGTTCGCCGCAAAAAGGATTTACTCTGCGGGCCAAACTCGACGTTCTGGGCATCACGCCATCTTACAGCCGTCCGCATGTCAGTGACGACAATCCTTATTCTGTGGCATTCCCTTTACCCAACGGGTCACCGAGTGCGTGCTGATTGCAAAATGCTCATGTAAAACCTTGGCGCTGTACCCCTCTTCAAGCTACAGACGCACAATCTTCAACCGAAACTCGTACGGGTAGGGCCGGGTCCGGGGCTTGGCTTTCCCGCCTCCGCCCTTGGCCTTGTCTCTCTTTCCCATGGGCTGCATTCCTTTCTTTTAAATTGATTCTTACACTCAGGAGTGTTACCCAATTTTTACATTTCCGATGTGTCATCATTTTGCGGATAGGACATTTTTCGCCTTTTAACCAGTCCTGTTTAGGTGTGACTGAATAAAACCATAATCCGTGGCACAAAAACTGCTAAATAAGAGCATAAAGCATTGAAATATATTGCTAAACATGCTATACAGGCGCATAAAAATCATTCACTTGAAAGGTGAAAGCCATGCGCCCTTTAATTCGTATCAAGGACACCATAGATCGGATGGCCAGCCATAGCGGTATTGTCCATATTGGAACGCTTTTGGAAAAAACCGATCTCAAGAGCAGGCTGGACAATTTCGATGGCGTACGCTTTGAGCAACGCCAATTTTCCCATAGCGATGTACTGTTTTCAATGATCGGTCTTCTCAGTATTGCAAAGCCCGACTACGATGCCATCGAGCTTTTTCGCTCGAAAGCGGACTTTTTCAACTTGGCTTTGGGTATTTCCGGGTGTCCCTCTGCCGCAACATTGCGCCAGCGAATCGATCTGCTCGGTCACAGCGTCGAACCGATTCTGGCGGAGGAATCGGCCAAGCTGGTCAAGACGATGGCTCCCGCATTGACGCCCATTGAAACCGGCTGCGGGCCTTTTGTACCATTGGATATTGATGTAAGCCCCTTTGACAACTCGAAAACCCAGAAAGAGGGCGTTTCCCGCACTTACAAAGGCTGCGACGGCTATGCCCCGATTTTCGCCTACTTGGGCGCCGAGGGGTATCTGGCAAACCTGCAATTGCGCAACGGTAGTCAGCATTGTCAAAACGGAACACCGGTGGACCCCAAAGCTTGGACAGCCAGATGGGGGCGTTAAGCTAAGAGTCAGAAGAATATTATAAAGAGGCATC
>JAEINQ010000039.1 GCA_016342285.1 Desulfobacterales bacterium | reverse complement strand
GCTCACTGCTACCTCCTTGCTTTGATGTTGCGGCAACAACTCATTGCAACGGTAGCAGGGGCCGGCCTTTCAGGCCATACCCATGCGGGACTGGCATAGCCAATCCCACATTACCACGCCCATAGGGCGTGGGTTTCTACTTCGTACTAAAAGTATTGTTCATTTCTTGGTGATAGCTCAGGGTGAATAATTCTTGCATCATCTTTGAGTACCACACGTTTCAAGGATTCCTATTGTATTCGTAAAGCGTCAGGTCCCGACCAATGGCGATCGAGGCCATTTCGAGGGGGTATCTTAAGATATACCAGAGTGGTTAGTGGGTGCAACCGCGAACCGAGCCACAGCACAAGGATTTACAGCGGAATGACGGCGATAACCCTCGGTTGGGGTGGTTACACTGTTGGACCGCGGACTGGTTTGCCATCCCCGCTAATATTCCAGAATCACTCGCATTACATAAGAATACCTCAGACATTCCCCACTCTGCCATAAGCTGAAGCCGAAATCAAGGAATGACCGGTCGGATTGCCCCCCATTTGACCATGAAGCGTCCATCGTCCCCTCAACCAGACCCTCGATAGCCACTATACATGCCGCATCCGATTCCAGGCAAAGCCGAATATCGAGAAGGGCCTGGCACCAACCCCCGGCTTTGTAATGGTATTCTTTGGAGGTCGGTATTTTGGAATACTGCCGATCCATAGGCGTAGTGCGCGGTCACCCCATGGCACTATGCCGAGATAATAGTTCAGTAACTATCAGTCACTTCTACCGAAACCCGGCGGCCCATTGAAGAGCATAGACAACCTCGGCCAGGCCGATGGCACTGTCACCGTCGACATCGGCCGCGTCGTATACTGTTTGCTCAGGGGCCACTCCGGCCAGCACCTTCAACGACAGCACCGCATCGGTGAGATTCACCAAGCCGTCATCGTTGACATCACCAGCGATGATGCTCTTGCTCGTAAAAGACCATTCATCACTTTCAGTTGAACCGGCATCGTTAACAGCCACCACCAGCCAGCGGTATTCGGTCGACGCCGCGAGCGGCTGCGTAAGGGTGTACTGGCTCGATGTTAATCCGCTGACCGTCGGGGTGTCCGGCCTGGCCTCGGAAGCCTTCCATAGGTACAGGTCATAACTGGTAGCCGCCGCAACGTTGTCCCAATCAAGGGTCGGCAGCAGTGAAACATCGGCAGCTCCCGAAGCGATTGACGGATTGCCCGGTTTTTCCGGGACGGCCCCTAACACTTGGAGCGGGCGAGCATTGTTGGTATAGGTAGTCTCATCGATGGCCTTTTCAGCATTGGCCATGGCATTCAAAATCAGGTAGCCGTTTTCCGTCGTCTCCCCACTGGTTTCCAACTCGAAGGCCATATCGAAGGTGGCATCCACCGGCAGCGAATCGATCGTTGCCTGATGCAGCACCTGGTCCGGCGTTCCATCTCTGGTGACGGTGACTGGGATGTCTGTCGCAGGCACCGTTCCGTGATTGGCCACTCTGAAGATGATCAGCCGCGTGGAGGGTCCCATGGGGTTCGATATCGCCTGGTCGATGGCAATATCGGGTTTGCAGGCGGCCACCTGCGCCGTATTGTTATTGCGGTCACGGTCGTCGATGGCTAGGGCTGGGTCGACCACGACGGTAATTACATGGGTGGCCGGCTCTTGTGGGACAGACCAGTTGACCTGGACGAATCGTGTGTCTCCCGGAATCAAGGGCTCGGTCGCGGTCGCTTCACCGATGAGGGTTCCGCCGCTGTTGGGGTCACCAAGGTAAAACCGGGTGATAATGGCATCCACCGGCAGATCCCCTTTGTTTTCGACAACCGCCGTGATCGTGGCGTCGGTGCCCGGAACCGGGTTTTGTGGTTCAAAAGACACGGCCGCCGCTGAAACAGCAAGGTCATATCCCAACCGATATTTCAACACATACAGGTCAGTTCTGCCGGGGGTCGGCACGTTTTCCACATGGTAGGTTTGGCCGTCGATTTCCACATCCTTGTCACTGCGTTCCGTTATTGTTTTTAGATACGCCACAACCAGATCGGTGCCATCAAAGTCAAGGGTCAGGGCGCTTTCGGCGTGCTCGTCATGGGTCAGTTGCCGGGGCAGGGACCACTGGTCAAGCAAGGCATCATAAAAAGCGGCGAAAATATCCATCCCTTGAGCCCCCTGTACCGTATAGGTGATCGCCGCCCCGCCCGGAAGCGTCACCCCGGCAAGACTTGGTGCCGCGTTGGCGGCCGTGTAACGCGCATAGACTGTCTTTGGAGTCCAATCACCCACTGTGGCGTAAACGATATCTTCTCCTTGCCGCCAGACACACAACGGGGTCCCCTCCGGTGCGATCAAGACAGGGATGGCATCTTCAATGGCATTGGTCGTAATCCGGGCGGCTGGTTGCCAAGCCCCAGCCAGTGTCTGAACATGGTATATTTCGCGATCCGATTGAGTGTCGGCATCATTATCCTCATCCACCGAGAACACGACATGTCCCTGACCGTTGCCATCGGCCACAAAAGAAACGTCCAGCAGCGATTTCTGGTCCGCCCACAGTGCCGCGGGGGCGGTCCATGCGGAACCGGTCCAGGCGCTATACATCAGCCGATATCCGGTTAATGGTTCGCCGCCGGTGGATTCCCCCTGGTTTTGCACCCACACCACTCCCTGAACATTCCCGAAATGAACCGGCAGTGGATCACGATCTGTGACCGTGTTCTGCGTCAAGGGGATCACGGACCCCCAGGTTTGACTGCTTCGGTCGTAATTCGAGGCGACGATTTCCAGGTGTGCGGAAACCTGCTCAGGGCTTTCGGTCTGGGAGATATCACCGGTCACGCGGGACCAAACCCCGAGCAGGGTGTTGGCATCGGTCTTGCCGAGCTGCGACGTGAACTCCGCAGCGAGGTCATTGGTGATTCGTGAAATGCTAACGCTTCCCTCATTGGGCAGAACCACCTGAGCGATGTCCGTCGCGGCATGCCATGGTTTGTCGGCGTCATACATGGCAAACAGGATTATCGTCTGATCGCTGTCGGATGCCAGTGATGGGCCGGCAAGGCCGAACACGTTTTCGAGCAGCTTAACTTCACTTTCCGGCAATGTCTGCTCTAACGTCTGAACTGACATGGACATGATGGAACTGGTCAACGGCAGTCGATTCGGCTCGCCCCATATCAGCAAAGATTGCCCAACCGGCTGCCAGCCTGCTGTCGGTTCGCTGAGTGGCACCAGACGGAGCGATTGCGAAGTAACCTGGACCGAATCGACCGCCCCAAATGTCAATTCGTACCCGAATTCTTGGGAGAAGTTATATACGTAGGCATTGGCAAACACCCCCATATAGCCCCTGATCGTGACACCATCGAACGAAAACTGAGGACACAAGCCCAAATCCGGTGTTCCGGTCCCGCCTGCATAAACGCCCAATTCAGCGCCCCATTTGTCGGTTAGCGCTTGGATTTCGGCGCCCAAGGTAAAGGACCCCCCGATGGTTTCCGTGCCAAGCCAGCAGTTCTGGTTTTCTGCCCAGGTGCCGTTGAGTCCGAGCTCACCGATTAGAAAGAGCCTCAACCGCAGCGCTTTAATGATGTCTTTGACTACCGGAACCTTCAGCAAGGTGTCAACGACCGGCACTGCAGGAGGAAATAGCTTTAGCGCGTAAACGGCGGGCGCTCCAAAACCGGATTTCAGGGTCCCGGAGATCTCAACATTTCCCTGAACCTTCGGGGCTGCAGTGCCCCTTAAGAAATAGGTCATCGTGCCGGTCACATCCCCACGCGCACCGGATAAATTTTCGACATCCGCATATTCAAGGGTAGTCGATCCCTCGACAAATCCTGCCAATCCCATCACAAGCGACCCGGATACCGCATCAAGCGCCAGTGTCTGACGGTAGTCCAAAATCGCCTCGGATCTAAAAACGCCTGAAGGGTCTTCAAGACTCCAAATGCTCGCGGATATCTCCGTGTCCGATAAATATGTCTTCCCCGCCAGGTCCCATGATGGCAAAATATCCGAAATCTGATTTAAAATTTCCAGAAAGGGATAGAAAAACACCCCGGTGGCGCTGATGCTGGTCTGCCCGTCGCCGTTGGTGACCGATATCATTACTTCAGTGGTGCTGGTGAGCGTTGTAGGAATCGGGATGGAGATCGTTGCGCGCGCCAGCCCACCGCCGACATCCTGAGTCACGGCGTCATTGAACACCCCGTCCACCGAAAACCGCACTGCGCCCGGCGATCCGTTCCATGCCACCGTTGCTTCAAGTCCCAGCGTTCCGGGCATGCCAGAGACGAAGTGCAAGCCCTGGGGCGAGTCGAATCCGACGGTATTGGGTTTGGACCCACTCTCCACAGGTTGGGCTGTCATGTAGACCGTCTTTTGGCTGTTGTCCCCGGCAGAAACCGTAACCTGGGCTGTTGCCGGGTAATAGCCCTCCTTGGTCGCCGTGAGCACGATATTGCCCGCCGCCAACCCATTGAGGGAAAAACTTCCGGTGCTTTCCGTTGTAAACGACTCACCACTTCCGGTGCCGACCGTTACCCCATCCAGTGGCCCCAGGATACTCCCCTGGATGTCGCGGGCGATGACTTTTCCGCTCAAAATAACCGAATCACCCAATAACCCAGACTGTCCGGCACGAACGGCGCGCACATAGTATCTATTTGACTTAATTCCGTACTTGTAGACGTAGCTGATGCTGCCGCTGCTGAAGAGCACGAGCCACGCGTAGTTCGCATTGTTGGCGTTGGTAGTAGACGACCAATAATCGGACGACACCGTGTAAGGTGCCAGCAGGGGATCAATGGCCGGATTGGTGCGGGGATAGTCCACCAACGTCTGCAGCTCGTTTCGATTGGGCAGGCGCCAATCGGAATGCCCGCTAAGCGTGAGTCCTTCCGCATACGCCAGGGCTTGTTGCCAGGTGTAAGTGACGGGAGCCGTTGCCTTTTGCCACATCAGTCCGGTTTGGGTGTCCGTGATTGTGCCGTCACTATTGTCCACCAGGGCGGCTCCGGCAATGCAAACGGGCAGGAGAACCCAGAAAAGAAGCCCCAAAGCGATCTTACGCATAGCAAACTCCAAATCGATAGACCTCGTGAACACATCTTTCCGTAACAAACCGTTCCGGTCCCCCGTCTCCTCGATCACGAAAAAATCGGCACCAACCTTTAAGGCTTTTTCCCGTAATACGGGCGAAACCTTGTCGAATTGGCCCGGATAACCAGGCGGATGATCTGACGCGAAATGTTGCGAAGATCGCCGCCGATGCCATACTTGTAGTATCACCTGACATGTCGTACGGTTTCCTCGACATAGACAGACATCTCCATGGCCTTCTTGTATATTGGCAAATATTCGTATCTGGCCATCGCGAATGATTGAAGTGCCGAAGCGTCAATCACTGTCCGGCGCGAACGGCGCGCACATATAAGCTACCCACCTTAGTGCTGCTGTTGACTCTGCCGTCGCTGAAGTACACGGACCACGCGTAGCCCGAGCCGGCGTCGGTAATAGACGACCAGAAAATACCAGACCCCGTTGACGGAAACCATGTCGTATCGATGGTCGGCCCCGGGTTGGGGATGGCGCTGTTGACCAAAGTGGAGAGTTCTTTGATCGTCGGCAGCTGCCAGTCTGAAAAACCGGCGAAGTTGGCCGCGTTCAGCGCGCCGATGAAGTCCTCGGTGTCTGTGCTGCTGGCGGTACCGGGGTTTCCCCCATTGGTCGCTGGGTTGCTGTCGTACCAGTTGTAGGTGTTGTCGGCATCGTTGGGATTGGCATAGTTTTTTGTGCCGTCCTTGTTGGTTTTAACCTCCCAGATGAGGCCGGTGACGTTGTCGCGGGTCATGATCCAGCCCTCGGCCTGGGTAGCGGAATCTGGCAGCGTCACCCCGTTTTGCCCCAGCTTGGAGTAGGAGCGCACCGGCCCCTTGTACTGGGCGTCCTGGCCGTAAAAGGCCTCGCCTGGCTGTGGGCAGGGAATCTCGACGGTAGCGTTGTAGCACTTGGTCTGCCCGGTATCTGGGACAGGGCCGGCAAAGACGAATACCGGCAATATAAAGAAGAAAAAATGCGCCATTGCGGCCTTAAAATGACAATTCATAGCACCACCATTTTCTCACGAGAATGTTTTGTAGCGTGTAATCCTTCGCCGGATTTTTCAAGGGGGAGGACTTGTAGTCACTGTTTCCAACCGCCAGGGCCACACTTTGGTCCGCGGCTCCTTGGGCGGAAAGGGCGAAAGTAAGCAGAGCAGCAAAAAGAGGGATCAACCGATTCCAGATGCGAATCATTCAAATGTTCCTTATAGCCAAGATCTGAATTTCATCGGTCAGATAAGAATTAAGGAACCCTTACCACAAAAAATAAAATTCGTCACTATGGCCCAAAGGCGGCAGCAATAGTGATCAGCGTGGTAGCCATCATCCCAGACTCACCACATGGATTTATAGAGGAATGACGCCCATAACCCTCTACTGAGGAGGCTACACGGATGGACCGAGGACTGTTTGCCATCTCCGCCAATATTCCGTAATCATTCAGATATAGCACCTTACAAATGGCATTCCGCGCCGGAACACCATTCCCATCGGCCCGTTTTATTGCTCAAACATAGCCCATTCTACTCATTTTTCTTGGATTTATGCCACTCCTTTTTGATCAACCTCAGATGTTCAGCCTCCTCCCGGCCTTCCTCGTAGGCCCATCCCATGGCGCTGCCGATGAAGAAGGCGTCCTTGCCGGTGAATCCTTCTGTGTCAGTATCATCGGTAACGGTCGTGTCGTCCAGACCGTCCGGATCGTCCAACCGATAAGTCCAGGCAAATTTTCCTGAACCTATTTTACTATTGAAGTCGTTGTTCAACTGATGGCACCCTCCTGAATCAGCCATCCGCTGAATCGGCCCCGTCCACCCGCTCTTTCAACTCCAACCCTGGCTTGAAAAAGGGCAGGCGCTTTTCCGGCACCGTCACCTTTTCCCCTGACCTCGGATTTCGGCCAGTGTATGGCGGATAATGCTTCACTTTGAATGAGCACAGGCCCCGTATCTCCACCCGGTCGCCCTTGGCCAGGGCATCGCTTATTTCGTCAAAGAAGGTCTGGATGACCTGCTGGGCCTCTGTCTTGGTCAGGCCTGCCTCAGTTCGTATGGCCTCGATGAGTTGGAGTTTGTTCATTGCGCCGGTGGTGCCTCTCCCCCAGGCACAAGCTTTCCGGCCTCCATCTTAACTTCACCCTTGATCCGCCCAATCTGTTTCAGATGCTCCAAGATGACCTTGAGCGTCTCGGTCTTGAACTTGACTTTGGGGTTGCCACTGAAGGCGTCGTAGACCGCTGTCAGGATTTCGGGGGTCTGACCGGCCTGGACAATCGCTTTCCGCTTCCCGAAGTCCGCCAACTTGGCCCAGTTTTGGAGCGCGCCCAGATGGCTCATCATCCCAAGCCAGATGTCCTCGCTCACCAGCGGGTCCAAGTCGGCCACCAACTGCTCAATCCGCGCTGTATCGAGCATCGGCTCGATGCTGACAGAGGTATGGAATCCCTTGGCGCGGGCGTGGGCCAAGCACTCCTTGCGATGTTCGTAGTTCGGGGCATTAGGCTCCCAGTAAGACAGAATGTCGTTGTCGTTGGCACCGATGGTGAATCGGAAAAGTATCTTGTCCTTAAAAAAGGCGCAGGCCGAACAGATGGCCTGAATACACTCGAGATGGGGCTTGGACACGATCAGGACGTCGTTGCCGGCGCGGAGGAGCTTACCCAGCACGGCCAGATAGGCATCCAAGATTTCCGGAAAGACGTCGTGGGATGACGGAAACCCCACCAGCCCGTCCTTCAGTCGATACGGAGCATCGACCTTCTCCTGCTGTATTTCCCATTTGCCCCAATCGGGAGGCTGCTTTTTTCCCGGCTTGCCGTTGTAGATTGGTTTCATGTAGCAGTAGAGACAGTCGTGCTCACAGCCGGTACAGATGTTGATGTTGTTCTTGGAGTCGGTCCAGTCCTGAAACCGCCCCTCGCCTTCGGTTTCACCAGTGCGCTCCGCAATCACGGCTCCGAGGGCATCGAGGGCCTTCTTGTACTGCTTGACGTCCTTCTGACCGTTCTCTATTTTTGATTTGGCTGAACTGTACAGCCTCACCAGCTCGGCAGCATCCCTTTCGCGAAGCTCTGCCCGGGCCGGCAGATTGTCCAGGTCGAGGGCATTCGTATCTCGCGGATACTTTTCCCGTAGGATTTTGGCGAAGTCACGGACCGAGATGGGTTTCTCCGCAGCGATCTGCGCCAATTTGTCCTTTTCCTCGAATGCCGGCTGGATCGCCTCAACAAACTTGTCGGCCTCGACATCCTTGAGGGGCGGGAAATGTAGCAGCAGCAGTTTGTGGCTGTGGGGGAGGATTCCAAACGTTTGGAATCCCAGTTCCTTGTTGATGGCCAAGTGGGCAGCCAGATTGACCGAGTTGTAAAACCAGGAGAGAGACGGAATGCCTCTTGACGGATCTTTCGCAGATGCAGTGCGGATTTTTTTGGTAAGGGCCTTGAGGCTCGGCGGGTTGTCCTGTGCCTTGTTTTTTGCCAGGGCCAAGCGGGGATTGTCGTTGTAAAAGGTCTTGATGACGTAATCTCCGGCCTCCACCATGAAAGCCGTAACGTGCTTCACGAAGAGATTCCGCAGCGCTATGTACGCCTCCTCTGCCAGTGTCAAATCAGCAAGGGTGGGGCCGTCTTTGCGTCCCTTGGCTTCCTTGGGCGGTGGGGGCAGGGTCTTTTTCACGGCCTTCAACGCTTTGAAGATGATCTCCGCCGTCTTCTTGGCATTTTTCGGCGTATTCCGGAATCCCTTATTGCGGATCTCGATCTGGAGCGACTGACCCCGGTCAAACGGGACCTTCATTCTGTTCAGATACTGGTTCATGTTGTCCCACGCCCAACCGCGAAAACGGGGAGCGCCTCGACCCGTCAGAACCGACACCATCCCCGCACTGGTAAGTTCGTCCCGAAACGCCTCGGCGGTCTCCAGGTTTGCCGTGAGCCTGTCGTCTTTCTCCGTTGAACCCTGGCCATAGCCGATGAAGGCATCAATTTCCTCGGGCTTGCAGCCAAAACCGCCGGCATTGATGGCATCTTTCCAGTTTTTGCCGTTTTCATCCCCTCCGTGAATCCATACGACGAGACGGAACTTCGGTGCGGAAAGCATTCGTTCTAACGGATAAAAGAACGGATGGCACTGACTCGCTGTCACGAAGTCGTTCAGGTTCGTATCATCCCTTTTGATGGACTTGTTGATGACGGCAGCGCAGTTCAGTAGTCCCTGGGCCTCGTAGGCGATCAGGTCCGTCCTGTCGTCGTCGCCCATGACCCCGTGTGGTGCCACCAGCACAATCCGTGGCTCTTGCTGGATTTCACGGATGCCATCCTTGAGCGTTCCCCTGGTCTTCTTTGGTTTGGGTTTTTTTGGTTGGAGTTGGACGCGTTTCTTCGGGGCTTTGGCGGGCTGGTCTGATTCGGGCATAGCGTTCCCCCTGCTGGCTGTTTCGGTCTGGTTGCCCTAGTGGGATGGTGCCTGGACTATGCTTCAATTTGAGCGTTTGGTCAACAACCCGATGCACTTATCCCGTGAAGACAAGGGAGAGGTTAGGGTTCGCACTTTACACTATTTTTGGCTTAAATAACATCTAACACTTTAGAATAGTTATAGATAATAGCATTATTCTATGTATTCTACACCTTTAAAGAAGCGCAGGGTTGGCCTGTGTGGTGTGGTGGCCCTGGTAGACCGGTGGTGTAGTGGTAGGATTACTCTGGTAGCCGGGGGAAATAGGAAACCGATAGGACTTGGGGACGGGTCTTCGTGTTGATGTTGAGAAAGCCTTGCTCGTTAAGCGTACGCTTGTAAACATTGATGGTGGCTCTCGATGTCCCGAGCCAATCCCCGAGTTCGGTATCCCGAACGCGTAGCCGTCGCTTGCGTCTCTGCTGCTCGATGGCGATCCGAAGCCAGAGGATGAGAGCCGGCCCCATCTGCTCATAGATGCGGTCGTTGACGAAATTCGCCGGAAGTCTGAAGGTCTTGCCCGTGGTCGGCCCCTGGCCGGCGGTGATCCGTTCAATGATGTCTGCAACAGCCCGGTTGAGCATAACCTTGTTGCCGTGGCCGTAGGTAAGCAGGGGGAGGAAGTCATCCACCTCGAACGTCAGGTCTCCTTTCAGTCGATGTGGGTCTGTTGCCGGGGCGATTGTGGTTTCCCATTCCATCCCTTCGCTTGTTACAGCATTGAACTGAACAAACCGCTTTCCTGGCGCTCCGCTGGAAATGAAGGCCACGACGACCGGTTTGTCGGTTTGCTCCTGGGCCTTTTCCGCGCCGGATAGAAGATGGCGCAACGAAAAACCGCTGATGTAGCCGGCCAAGCCCTTCAGCTTGTCGTAAGGGTCCTGCCCCTCGGCCATCCCGCCGAGGTAATACACCGCTCCGTTGATCGATTCGGCGGCCTTGTGGATGGCTCTTTTGCCGCCGTCGTCCCAGTCAAAGGCGACGATGAAATGCTTGGTTCCGAGCGATGTCAGCAGGTTCAGGGCTTCCTCGGAAAGGTGGGTGCCGAGGGTGGAGACCACCACCGGCTTGTCCTGGTCCTGAAGCAGGCGATAGAAGGCGAAATAGTCGAAGATGCCCTCCACCAGAATAACGGTCTGGTAGTGCTGAATGTAACGCTGGGCCTTGTCGATGCCGAACAGCCAGCTCTTGGTGCTGATGTGGGTGTCGTTGCCCTGCTGTTTCAGCCATCGAGTGCCCCGGTTGTCGGGCCGGCGGCCGACAATACCGCACACCTCCTCGTTGATGTCGAAAAGGGGAAAGGTCATCCGGCCGGCGAAAAAGTCGCCATAGTTGCGAGAGAAGGGGTCTTCGCGCTCCCACAGAATCTGCTGCCTGAAATATCCATACCCACGGGCTCCCTCGTCATTCAGCAGACGGACGATGCCAGCACGGTAGAACGGCTGGAATAGCTGATAGTCCTCATTGAATCGTGGCAGGAAGCCATCAATCAGAGCCCGGCCTTTGTATTGCTCATCAATGTACGGGGGCACCCAACCAATCCGGAACCGCTCGATGATGTCCCTTCCGACCCCTCGTTGTGAGAGGTAATTGTGGATTTTGGGAAATCGGGTTTCTTCCACCAGCAGAAGGCCGTGGTAAAAATCGACCGCCTCGGTGAGAGCGCCGACGATTTCAGGGGGCAGGTGATCAGGCGCTACAAAACCGACCGTGTCGTCAGGCTCAGGTTCGTCCTTTAGGGGAGGGACATCGTGTCCGCTGTGTCCGTGTGAGGGAATGAAGTCCTCGATACCGAGGTAGCCGGCCCATTTGAGTTGGGCTTCCTTGAAACCGCACCGATACCTTGTATCGATCAGGTCGTAGATGTCCCAATTCTTACCGCATTCCCCATGGCAATGGAACTTTACCTGCTTGTGGTCATCGACATAGACCCGGAAGCTGTTGTCTGTGTCCGCGTGGAATGGGCAATAGGCGCTGTACGAGGTTTGGCCAGTCTGCCAAAATCGAATGTTTAGTAGCCGTTCGGCGTACTCAATCATCGATTCGATGTATGCCTCGCCCTTCAGCTCCCTGTGGTCTGGCATCTGCTCTTTCCTGTCGTAGCGGTAATACCGTAGTAAAACCATAGATTTAGTGTGGCAACGTACAGCCAGTGCTCCCGTATCGCAACCATTTTTCCAATGTCCCGCAGATCGTGTGGGCCTGTCGCTTGGAACAGGGCGATGTGCAGACTGATGTCGCCATCGATGACACCGGGACGATTACAGCCGAAATTATTATCATTTCAAACCTTTTTCACACTGGATTTTAAAATGAATTAAAGTGTTCTCTTAAACAATAGGGCAAGCGTGACGGGACACTGGTGTAATTGCTATTACCTTGTAATCATAATACTATTACACTATGTAATGGTTCTTTGGTGCCCCGTTACGCTTCCGGTGTCCAGGTGTAATTACGCCGTGACGGGTACCACAGACACACAATATCCAGGTGTCACGGTTTTGTGGATACTGTCGCAAAAATCTTGGGGTTGATTACGGTGCTTGGGAAGGGTAGTGTTTCATTGTCCATACCGCCTGACCGCCTGGGTGACCAGACGGCTTTTTAGACGGCTTTAGACGGCTCTAAACGGCTTTCAATGGATGTGAAAATAGGTGGAACACGCTGGAATCATTGAATATATCGCCCTGTCACGCCGGAGGTCGCGAGTTCGAGTCTCGTCGCTCCCGCCACGAATAAAATCAAGGGGTTACGGAATTTCCGTAACCCCTTTTTCTTTTCCTCTAAATCCGTTTTCCCACCGTATTTCCCACCATCAGCATCAATTTTCATGCATTTTCCTATTGGTGAGTTCTTTTCACACGGGTCCGGTAGCGATGGTGGGTGCAGTTCGGGTGGAACGTTTCGTTCCACTGCCTTGTCCTGAGCAGGGGGGGCAAGGTCAAAAATCACACCCCCCTATCTGTTATTATACATACCCCTTTCTACTGGCGAAAAATAAAAAGAGGTTGAGTACACAGTAAATAGTTGTTACTAATTTGTCAGAAGTTGATATTTGGGCTGATGGCAAGATATCTTTTGTATAATAATTCATAACTTGATGATTCAAGACCATATTTTTCTGTCTGTAAACAAATATCAAAATGGTTGGGAGGAATTCATGAGGACCTTACTTGTTTTTTTGCTCATGGTCAGTGTTGCCCATGCGGGACAGGTGGGCGACATGAACAACGACGGACAGGTCGGATTGGAAGAGGCGATTATTGTCCTGCAGGTAGTGGCAGGGCTTAAGCCTGAGGCTTCGTTAGGGCAGTACACGCCAGCGTCAGGAACTGCAGCAAGTACTGATGTGCTTGAGGGCAAGACATTTTCAAATGATTCCGGCGCAGCGACTGGGACCATGCCTGTAATCAGTCAGGACATAACGCCAACAGTAGAGAACCAAAGCATATCCGAAGGATACCATGACGGGTCCGGAATTGTGCAGGGCGACACAGGTTTGATTTCGGAAAATATACGTGGCAATATTACGGTATTCGGTGTCGAAGGCACGGCTTTTTGCGGCCAAGTTCCTGCTGGCGGTCAATGTAGTTCCTCATTTCAATGTGATCCAGGTCATCTCTGCGTAAGGTGTAGTGGGCCGTATTGTGATCAATTTGATTATTCGGAGACACGGACATGTGACATTGAGTGGGAGGTATTTGAGGCTCTCGATTGGATGAAGAATGAGAGCGGTGGTGTAGAGATGGAGATGTTCTACTATGGGACATATACGGAGTTTACATTTGCCTATGACACGGTAAGGATATATTAGAATAGTATCAGCCGAGGTATGTTAAATATAGCACATAGTAGATAGACCGCAGTTAATTACAGGACAGCCTTAATGCATATCACTGGTCCGATTGGATACGGCATCGGTCGCTTGATCGACAAGGATACGGGAGGTAAAATAATGACTACCGCCTTGCGCAAACTTAAACACGATATGTGGTCAGAAACCCTCTCGGTCGCTCTCGGCCATGCAGAAATCTTTGTTTTTCAATAGCTCCTTGGCCGCCTGAATGTCCGCATGAAAGGTCGCCATGTTCACCGTGGATTGACCCTCAAGCAATCGGCGCTGTTGAAATGATCGGTCCATGACCGCCACCGTTTCGATGGTCTTGGTATCGCCGTCGTCAAGCAGATCATGCAGACGTTGACGGGCCTTTGCCCCCAACAAGTAAAGATCGGCGATTTCCTTTTCCTTGATCTTATCGACCATGTCCTGAATTGCCGGGTCCTGGTAAACATCGGATTGCAAATACTTGCGGACGGTTTTCGGGTCCCTGCCGACACGTTTGGCGATAGCGTGGGGACTTAATCCAAGATCGTTCATGGCTTTGAACCGGGCCAGTTCCGGCTTGGTCGGGGCGTTTTTTCGGTTTGGCATGATGTTCCCCTTTTGATTAAAATCACTGTTTATCCCCTCAATAAAAAGGGGCCTATACTTTGCAGACCCACCGAATAGGACATGATCCATCCGGCATCGGCAATACGCCCTCACGGACCATCCGAGAAAACAGCCGGGGTTCAAATCGGCAGCCGTCGGGAACCGGGTTGCCGAGAAGGGGGCAACCTTCGGGGAGGTCTATCCGGTCATCCGCCGCCCGTTCCTCTTTTTTTTCATGAAATGTACTCCCCGAAGCACTGTCAAAACTGTCAAAAGGGGGTTTTGGCAGTTTTGACAGTGCCTCCGGGTGTATGTTTTCTGATTTTAATTGTTCGAGGTAGCTCACCGCAGCCCCTCCGTTTTCGGGTTTAAGCGGTACTCGACAGAAGGTCGGCCACCGGTATCCTTCCGGTTTTCGATAAACCAGTCACGGTCAACCAACAGCTTGACGCCGGCCTTGATCGTTTCCAGATCGGCCAACCCAGCCCATTGAGGACGGTAAATTTCCCGCTCTGTCAAAACTGTCTGAAGGGCGCCGCCTCGAATCTTTTTGACTATCAGCCGTGCCGCTGATGCATTAGGGGTCGTCACGCTTGCATATAGGCGCTTTGCGTGGGTTTCCAAATACTCAGCCCATGCAAGCGCCCGAAGCACCGCAGACCGGGCTACGGGACCACTGTCGCCGTTCGCCAGATGTATGATCAGGGCCAGTCCGGGAACCAGCTTTCGGTATTTTGCAAGGTGGGATTCAAAGGCAGGGTGAAGATCGCCGGACCGCAACCGGGCTTCCAGGCCTCGGTGCCATTCTCGGAATAGGCCCAGGCCATCCGGGTCAAACCGAAGATACGGGACGCCCTCGGGTTCTCCGTCAATTCCCTTGTCCTGTTTGGCGCCCATGGACATGGGGTTAAGCCCGGCAAGCCGTTCAAAAACCTTGTGAGCCTGTCGCTTTGCTTCACTGTCCGGCCAACGATCCACGTCCCGCCATGCGCCGGAAGTGTCGGGCCAAACGATCAGCCCAAACCGCTGCAATAGTCCATCGTCGCCGGTGCCGTTGACGGCGCCCTTGACGTATTGAGCAATCCGGGCCGGTTGAGTGCTTCCCAACAGCGATAGGCAAACCGCTGGGATATGAAGGTTCATTCCACGGGTGATCCGGTCGAAGGTATATGGAGAGTCACCATTCCAGCCAGTCAGGTAAAAGCCTCGGGCCTCTGCGTTTTCTTCCTGGTCCAGCATTTTCAGCAGACTTACCAACTCATCACGAAAAACCAAAAGCCCGTTGGGGTTTTGCCGGTGCAACTCACCCAGGGCCGCCGCCGTGGTGTCATTCGCCATGAAGCGCCGAAGGGTCGGGGCATCGGCTTTCTCAATTTCCAAAATGCCGGTCAGGTCGGCGCCGGGGTCTTTCTTTAAAGCAGCCCGAGCAGCTTTTTCGGCAGCCTCGCCCCGCAATTTCTCCGCAATTTTGATCTTTTCATATTCGGAAATTGCCCCTTGATATTCGTCCACTGCAACAGCCGCTAAACGCTTCAACGGTGATAGCGCCGCTTCCATAGCCGGAGATTTCAGCACACCAGGCCGACCGATCAGCATTGCCCATTGATTCGGGGTTACGGTCCAGTCGGTTGACTCTTTTGGGCGGATACCGATTCGCCGCCCGACCACTGCCGAGAGGGCAGCCATAATCGCCACGGCTACGTAATCCGGCGGACATTGCATCTGCTCGGCAATATCAGCAGCCCAAGGCCGCAGGGTTTCCGGTAATAATTGGAAATCGAAGGCCGTAACAGGGGGCAGTCCGTCAGGTAAGGGCATCGGTTCGGGACAATCGTCGCCCTGGTCTGTCTGAACTTTGGAAGTCTCCGGGGGTTGGGCGGCTTCGATTGCCGCCTTGACCGCCCCCGACCCCTTGGAGACGTGAAGATCGTTGAAGTCTCCAGGGTTCCCAGGCACCGCCACCAGACCATTGACAGCCCTCGCCACCCTGGCAGCCGCCTCGATGCCCGGATTCTGCCCGGTCTTCTCCGCTGTCTTGGTGTCATCGTCGGCGCAAAGAATGATCTGCCGTTCAGGGTATCGGCCCCGTGCCATAGACCCCACGGCTTCCAGGTTGCCAGCAGAGAAAGCCACAAGCACCGTCAGGCCGGTAGCCTCGTGGAGACTCAACGCCGTTGCAATACCTTCCCCTATGAGGATAGGACCGTCTCCGCTTTTGATAGCGAAATATCCCCCGGCGACTCTGGCACCGGGCATAAATTTCTTGCCGCCGTTGCCATCGATCCTTTGGTAACTCATGGATTGGTCATCATCGGGGCAGTGGACCGGGACAATAAGCATCTGACCGTCAACCAGAAGCTTCGCACAGGGCTTTACTTTTTTTCTGGCAAGGTATGGGTTGTCCGCTGTCGCCGGTTTCAGATTCGCAAGATACCGTTGTGCTTCGGCGGCCTTGGCCCGGTGTTGTTCTGCTTGGCTTTTTTTAAATTCGGCCTTATGGCGTTCCACCTCTTTTTTAATTTGCGACAGTTCGGTGGGTGATAGGGTGTCGTTGCCCATACTCCATACATTTGATATGCCTGTTGCCCAATCTCCGTAAGCACCGGCGGGTGGATCGGGATAAAGCACGTGCCAGCCATTTTGGGACCGGGGCTTTTCAGCGGTGGGGCAACGCCGCAAAACACCATCAGCGACCACTTCATTTGGTGTTAATCCGGCTTCAATCAGTACCGCCCGGAAGTCTTCGGATGGGTCGGCAAAATCGCTTTTCAGCGCTGTTGTCGCCATATTCATCCCCCCTTAAACGTTGTGTAATTTCAGCAGCCAAAAAACCAATGCAACCAACCATTTCGACAGATCGTCATCGCAGTAAGTAAGTACCAAGTACTGCTTTATCTTGGTGCGAAACATCAGACGATCTCCGGTTTAATGCGGCAACGGTTCCTTCGCCTTCACTTTTCACCGAAATCCTTCCGCCCAGAAGTTCCGCCAGGCGCCTGGCCATGAAAAGCCCCATGCCGGTGCCGGGGGCCTTGTCCTGCCGCCCCCCCTGGACCTGGAAGAACGCCTTGAAGATGCTCTCCTGGTATGGCTCGGCAATACCGACCCCGTCGTCGGCGATTTCAACATGCAGTTCCCGGTCATGGTCGCTGACGCCATTTTTGGAATCGGCGGCAGGTTTGGCCGACGGGCTTTCCGGGGAGCGGGTCGGCATCGCCAGCCAGGCCTTGAGGGTAATCCGGCCGTGTTCCCTTGAAAAGTGGACGCCGATTGGACCTGAGTGTTCAGTTTTCACGATAAGGTCATCATGAGCATCATGCTGTCTCTATCCAACTGAAATAACATAGCATTGCCAATAACAAAATGTCGCTCTGGTCAGATTGTAAGCGCTTTCCTTGCCCTTTCTGGCTGTTTTCTTGGGGTTGTTTCCAAGGTGGATGGGTAAATGTCCAGTGGCATCCAAGACAGATTGGACGGCACTTTGGCACAGGGCAAGCAGGATACGATTTATGGCGTCCTTTTTCTTCGGAGTACTTTCGGCTCGGGCAGAAGTAAAATAGGCTGAAAATGGAGCGCTGGGGCTGTGCAAAGGGCTTTTGGGTGGGGCAAGCTGGAAACGGGGACCAAGGGTGAGGTTTCCGTACGTACGGAAAGGCTGACGCTGATGTTGGCCCTATCCCCCTTCTGTTGAAACATGCTTGCGGGTTTGGATAACGGTTATGGCAGACCATACTTTGTCTTGCCAATTCTGGTCAGTATTCCCTTAACGCATAAAGAATATAGAAATTTACCGACTGTTTGCCTTCGTATTCCATATTCATTGTAAATCTCGGTAGCCGTTACCGTGTCATGCGTTTCCAGCCATTCCATCGCCGCGTTCTTAACAGATTCCTTATTGCAGTCTGGATGTTTGTATCTCGGCATTGGCTTGAAGAGATCTGCACGGCATGGCGTTACCTTGGCACCCCTAAAAAATGGCTCATAATCCGCTACCCGATCTTTAGAAAAAATATAAAAATCAACATCATGGTAAATATATCTTGTCCTCGCTAACGCCTGTCTGTGTTCAGTCTGTCTCAAAGCGTTAGCAAATACTTGAACAACACCATATTTTTCTTTATATCTGCGCACAAATTTATTCGTCTGAAAAGACCAGACAGTATCCTTAGTTTTTATCGGATATTTTTCCTTGTGTAAAATTTCTTGAATGAAATCAATACCCGCTGCAATTTCAACAGCATCAGATGGTATAAAACTGCCTAACACAATACAAACATTACAATGTTTCGCAGAATTTTTACCACGTAGATTTCGATAATGCTCCGTAACTATTTGGAATCCAGCGTATTTTTCTTTAATATATTGATCGACATACTGTCTCAATCCCTTCGAGCAAATAATGAAGTAATTTTCTTCAGCCCCCCTTTTCAAAAAAATTTCATCTAGTATAGATTCTATCTTCGGCATATCGTTTCGGAGGCGATATTTTGGAAAATCGGTGTACTCATTTTGCCAAATTTTATAGGTTCGCACTTTTTTTAGATCGTAGCGAATTGTCCGCATTTTAACGTTACGCAATTTATGCTCAATCAATCTCTTATCAAGAAGTGTTCCATCAAAAAAGACATGAGGCGGCATCCTCTGAAGATTGTATTCCTTTGGATTGGGCAAAAAAACACTTTTTACAGTACCTCCGGCTGAATCAAGGCCACCTTTGGCTTGAGGATATCTTTGTACTGAAAGCCCTTTTCTAATCGCGTTCTCGATGACCTCCAAGTGGTTACCAACGAAATCTTGGCCGTCAAACCTGTCAGGAGATAGATCGTGAATTGTTGGAATATTTTCACCCCAAGATTCCTTTAGATATTTACTAAATTTGAATTTTGGAACCAACGGCGGAATAATCGAAGTTTCTTGGCACAAATTGATTTTTCCGATAAGGCATTCTATCAGCGAAACCATTTCATCTTTATCGTCCCCATCTTCCTCATCTAAAAAGTCAATTATAACGCTGCATGTTTTCGCTATCTCTTCAAAGGTAAGCTGTATTGGTTGGTAACAATTTGTCATTAAGAGATCTTCATCTATAATGAACAAATTTCTATCAATCTCGTGTTGATTTCCGTCATTCCCATAGATGAGACGCTTTTGCAAATCGCGATTACCATAGAACCGATCGTACTGTTTGTGCGTTGTCACTACTATCCTGGCGCGTCGAATAAACTTGTCATGTGACCGGAACCTACATGTTTGAGTATTGACGCACTCTGAGCAGAAATCTCCTTTCACAGCCCAGTTTGCCCTGTAACGTTTTACGATGGCACCAAAATGGGGGCATTCATCCTCATTTATGCCATCCGCATAATAAACATCTTCAACACGGAAATTCCTGTCTTTAACTTTATCTTTGTACTCAATCCATGGAATACCCAGCTTTATCGCAATGCGAACCTTCAGATGGAGTGCCATCTCCTCACAAAGTAGATTTGTCGGCATAAATATTACCGCTGACAACTGCTTTTTTTCTGTGAGAGCATCTATAATTGAATGGCTTTTACCGAGCCCCATTGGCGCATCAATGAATAGAGCCATCCCCTTCTCAAAATGGTCTTTCCAGCTTGAAAGTTCAGATCTCCTTTCTTCCACTTGCCATGAGCTCATTAACTCAACACAGGCGGATTGGATAATTTCATCAACATGATTTTTTATGGACGAAACCAGCGCTTTCCATCCCCCAACCCACTGAAGCTTTTCCCGGCATTCTTCTATTACATCCCATTCTGTTGCCAGACGAATTCTTCGATAAAACTCGTTTTCAATATCCCCCAACTGCAAGTGGCCAAATCCTGCCAGATTTATCCTCTCCTGAGCGGTCTGTGTGACCGATATACCCCAAACCTCGTCAAACAGATCTATCCATGCGCGTTTCCGTATTTGCTGCTCAGTATCAGAATCGCCCTCGTAATGGATCATATTGATCGTTGTATTTACCGAGGCTCTACCAGGGGCGAGAACCGTCAAGATGTTTCGATACTTCGGAACATCCGGGTAGAACCGCCGAATATACGTTTCAGGGGAATCATCCACCGCCATGAGTCTGTTTTCTTGCTCTAGGCGACGTTCAAATTCCGTCACTATCATAGCGACGGGTGGGTAATGAGGTCTTTGGGGTTGTTTGTAGCGGCGGATATGAGCTACCAGCTCGCCATGCGTGATAGCCTGTTCATCCCATGCTGGAATCCAATGGAAGCCAAGACGGCTGGCCCCGGCGATATGGTTTGCTCTGTCCTCTACCTGCTCCACCAGGTTCTGTCTGGCGTCCGGGATTGGGGCAGCAATGAATTTTGATGGGTCTATAAGAAGCCGGTCACGAGGAAAGGCACGGGCTATGGTACGCTTACACTTAGGGCAGGTGGTTCCTTGGTAAACCGTCTCGCCACAATCAGCCATGACAAGGCCATATTCCTTAACTGCCTCAACGAGAGCGCCAGAACCGAGCTGGAAAGAGCAATCGTGATTATCACATACTAGTGGGAGCTCTTGTTTTTCGATGAATATATCTGAATTTCCCATGATAAAGGTTCTATTTTAACCTGATTTTACATTGTTTATTCATTAACCACACCAATTTGGACATCTTACCCAACAACGTCATCCATGTACATTCATATATGGTAGCCCAGACGTGGCCTGGCATTTTAACACATTGATATATTTGTATATTTTATACAAACCGAAATTCTACGATCACGCCTGATCAGTTGAAGGATCATTATACCACTGTAATAACAATAATATTTTATATTTTGTGCGATGATCATGATCATGTCTCGGGAGGCAAGAACACACACTCTCGGGTTTAATTTGAGAATCGTACAGACGGGCTATTTTAATCGAGGCTGCAAATGGAAGAAATAGGTTGCGGATAGGTTGCATTTTGATGAAACTGGAATGCAACCTATCCGACTTAGGATAAATTATTCATATACTTACAACAACTTAGACATTCTTTTCGTTGATCTCCACCACCGAAGAGCCCGACGCCATCATCCGAACCAGCACCCTCGTCAGCCCTGACAAGGATTCAACATACAGCCATGCCATCAGTTACAGGCACCCATAACATTTTACATTGATGATTGGTGTTGTCGTTATTTATTGGGGCTGAACCATATTCCGTTTGACATAGTACAATAGATGGACAATGTTTTGTCCAATTCATAGCCCCTACTGAACTTATCGAGCAAACTGACCTGTCAAGGTCTGCGTTAGAAAAGTTAAGTTATTCAATAAGATAGGAGGTATTACAGCGTGTCTCCAACACTTGAGATTTTTTCCGACTACATCTGACCGTGGTGCTACTTCATTACGGGCCGTAGTGAACGCATCGCCAGGCAATTCGACATTTCGATCCGTTGGACCGCCTTTCCCCTGCATCCGGAAACACCGCCCGATGGGCGGACCCTGGAGGAACTGTTCAGGGGCCGGGATTTTGACATCGACGCCATGCTGGACCGGTTGCGCCAGGCGGCGCGAGACCTGGGACTCCCATTCGGCGACCGGCAGATGACTTTCAACAGCCGCCGGGCCCAGGAGCTGGGCAAGTGGGCCGAGACCCAGGGGCAAGGAGACGCTTTTCACCTGGCCGCATTCAAAGCCTATTTTGCCGACGGCCTGAACATTTACCGCACCGATGTGCTGGAAAACATCGCCGCATCGGTGGGGCTGGATCCGAAAGCGGCCGCCGCGGTTGTCAACGACGGGCTTTTCCGGGAAGCGGTGGACAACGACTGGGCCCGGTCGCGCGCCATGGGCATCACCGTGGTGCCGACCTTTGCCATGGCCGGGGCGTTTATCGAAGGCGCCCAGCCCTACGAAGCCATCGAGGCCATGTTGACCCGGCTCGGTGTGGCTAAACGGGAGACCCTCCCATGAGAAAGACCGTTCTGGTCATAGCCGCCGTGGTGCTGGTCGGGATCGGCATTCGTTGGTCCCGGCCGGCGGCGCCCATCACCAACGCCGAGCCTGCCGGAGAGAACATCATCTGTTTCGGTGACAGCCTGACCTACGGCACCGGCGCCCCGGACGGCATGGATTACCCCAGCCAACTGTCGGCCCTGATCGAAAAGCCGGTGATCAACACCGGCGTTCCGGGCGACACCACGGCCCAGGCCCTGAACCGGCTGGAAGCCGATGTGCTCTCCCATTCCCCGCGCCTGGTGCTGCTGACCCTGGGCGGAAACGATCTGAAAAACAGGGTACCCCGGAAGGCGGCCTTTGACAATCTGCGCCGCATCGTGGTGGAGATTCAAAAAGCCGGCGCCCTGGTGGTCATCGGCGGCATCGACATTCCGCTCTATGGCCGGGGGTTTGACGAGGCCTACCGCCAACTGGCCCAAGAGACCGGGTCGGTGCTGATCCCCAATGTCTTTGAAGGGATCATGGGGAACCGCAACCTCATGAGCGATCCCATCCATCCCAACGCCGACGGTTACGCTGTCATGGCCAGAACCTTCCACCGCGCCATTGCCCCCTATCTGTAAAACCGGTTTTAAGTTTTAGGTTTTAAGTGTTAAGATTGAAAAAGGCTTTGATGCCAGCGTCATCGTTCCCGCCCGTCGCCATGGAGGACTTTGCGCTTGGCTTCGATGATCCGGTGGTGATCCAACCGCAACAGGTTCTTGAGCTTGGCCATCAGATAATGCTCGTGGGCATCCATCTTTCCGTCCACATAGATGATCCGCCAGAGCATCTCCACGATTTCCACCTTCTCATCGTTGGAATAGTTCTCGTTGATGAGCCGGGCAAACTGCCACAGGTCAAGGCTTTCCTCCAATGCCCTGTCCGCCTCGCCGATCAGGGCATCGGCGTCGTCTTTGGACAGTCCGTATTTTTCCTTGAGAATCACGACGACTCTTTCCAACTCATCCGGCGTAAAGGACTCGTCGATTCGCCCCATCTCCACGAACAGGGCACAGGTCGCCACCCGCAAATCGCGGGCCAAATTCCGGTCTGTTGTCGCCCCGACCGAAGGTCCTTTAAGCAAGCGTCTGATCATGTCTCGCATCGAAAAATTTCCCCAGTATTAAGGAGGTTAACTTTGTGCCCTTTGTGGTAAGTTCGGACTTCTACGGACAGTTCCTTTCAGATATATGGCCGTTCGCGGCCTGGAAAAGCTTTTTACGAGACCATCAATTTTGACTCACACTGAGTTTGAAGGTGAGGGCCGTCCATTGACCCGTATCGGAAGGTATTTCTGACAAATGCGATAACCGATTGAAAGATGGCAGCGTTGGTATAACAAATCCATATGACATGAGCAAATCATCCCCTGATAGCCGCCGCCGGCAGACCCAATCCCGTGAAAAATGGGAACCATCGCATGAGTCGCAATAAGAATGCCTGGCGGCGCAATCACGCTATAGCATGACGTGGTTGCGCCGCCAGACGCTTTGCGGGGCCCGGCCGGAGGGGAGGGGGGAGGGAAACCCGGCAGGACCGAGACCCGCAAAGACCCTATGGCCGTTCCTTGCCTTCCAGCTTGAAGACGATGAAGCCGGCACGGCTGCGTTTGACCAGGATCTGGACCGAGGCGTCTTTGCCTTCGCCCTTCAACCCATTGAATGCATCGCCGGGGGTGGCCACCGGTTTCCGATTGACTTCCTTGATCAGATCACCGACCTGGACACCGGCTTTATGGGCCGGACTGCCCGGCTCGACCCCGGTGACAAGCACCCCGTCCTCTTGGGAGTCGTATCCGTAGTGACTGGCCGCTTCAGGGGTCAGGGGTGACAGGGCAAGACCGAAGGACCCGGATTTTTCCATCACCGGCCCATCATCGCCATCGGCCCGTGCCGCCCCATCCTCACGACGGGTGGTGGTGATTTGAAAGGTCTTCTTCTTCCCGTCGCGCAGAACAGTTACGGACATCCGCTTTCCCACGCCCACACCGGCCACGGCCAGGGAAAGGGCCCGGCCCGAGGCCACGGTCTTGCCGTTGACTTCCAGGATAACATCTCCGGCCTTGATGCCGGCCTTTTCCGCCGGATCCTCTTCAAACACCTGGGTGACCAGCACGCCGTCAGTCTTTCCCAGGCCGTAATAGTCGTTCAGCTCTTCGGTCAGGTCCTGAACGCCGACCCCGAGCCAGCCGCGACTCACCGCCCCGCTATTCTTGAGCTGGGCGATCACCTCCGCGGCCAGATTGATGGGGATGGCAAAGCCGACGCCCTGGCCCCGGGCCACGATGGCGGTGTTGATCCCCACCACCTCGCCGGCCATGTTAATCAACGGCCCGCCGCTGTTGCCGGGATTGATGGATGCATCGGTCTGGATGAAATCGTCATAAGGACCGGCTCCGATCACGCGGCCCTTGGCGCTGACAATCCCGGCGGTCACGGTCTGCTCGAGCCCGAAGGGGCTGCCGATAGCCACCACCCAGGATCCGACGTTGAGGACTTCGGAATCCCCCATGGCGATGGGGGTCAGGGGCTCGTCGGCCTTGATGCGGATCAGGGCCAGATCGGTGTTGGCATCACGCCCCACCACCTCGGCATCGTACTGCTTGCCGTCCGCCAGATGGACCCGAATGCGATCGGCCCCATCGACAACATGGTTGTTGGTCACGATATAGCCGTCCCGGTCGATGATAAACCCCGACCCCAGGCTCTGCTGTTTCAGATCGCGCTCCTGGGACCGGCCACCATAGGGCTTGAAAAACTCTTCAAAAGGACTCTGATTGCCGAAAGGGCTGCCGAAAAAATGCCGGAAAACCGGCCCGCCGCCATGAATGGTTTTAACGGTTCGGATATTGACCACGGCAGGCCGGGCCAATTTGGCCAGGGATTCAAAATTGGCGGGAATCAGGGCGACCGGGGCCGGGGCCGCGGCGGTTTTGATTGCCGGGACTTGAGCGGCCGAACCCTGGGAAAACCCCGCCACCGCCACCACCGCCACCACGGCCAGAACCGCACCGGCGACGAGCAGATGTTTGATCTTTTTCATGGGATACCTCCTCATTGGTTTGCTCCTTCACTTGGGTCACGTGCAGCAAAGGGGCCTCGGCATAACCAAGCGACGTTGACCACACCAATCGGGTGTGGATGCCGGGGGCCAATTGCATGCATGGCTTCGATGAAAGGACTATATGGCAGGAAACTGACCAGAAGATGACGACAACATTACCATTCGGTCACAGTCGCCGTGAGGTGGGATTTGAGCTCGGGGGGTGTCATTTCGCCGGCGGCAGCAGGGGCCGACCGGCGGGAAGGGAAACGGTAAAGGTACTCCCCATGCCCGGGGTACTGGTCACGGTAATATCCCCGCCGTGGGCCCGGGCCACGGCCCGGGCCAGGCTCAACCCCAGACCGGTGCCGGCCCGGGACCGACTCTGGTCACAGCGGAAAAACCGCTCGAAAATGTGCGGCAGATCCCGCCGGTCAATGCCATGGCCGGTATCCCCCACGGTCAGCCGGGTCTGTCCGGCCGGGTCGCAGTCCAGCCGGACCGTCACCCGGCCGGGGGACGCGGTGTACTTGATGGCATTGTCCAGCAGGTTGGCAATCATGCGCTGGAGCATGGCGACATCGCCGGAAACGATGCATGACGGACAGGCGTTCCAATCGAGTTCGATGCCGCCGTCTTCGGCCATGGGCCCGAACAGATCGCAGGCGTCGCAGGCCACGGCAGCCAGGTCCACGGGGGCCGAGTCGAATCTTTCCACGCCGGCTTCGGTCCGTGAAATCAGGAGCATGGTGTTGATCATGTCCAGCAAACGGTCACAGTCCTCGATGGTGGAGGCGGCCATCTGCTCGAATTCTTCTTTCGACCGGCCGGTGGTCAGCGTCACTTCGGCCAGTCCGCGGATGCGTGTGACCGGGCTTCTCAGATCATGGGCGATATTGTCGCTCATCTCCTGAATCCCCGACACCAGCCCTTCGATGCGATCCAGCATGCGATTAAAGGTCAGGGCGAGTTGGTCGATTTCATCCTTCCGGGGGTGGACCGGCACTCGTTCATGCAGCGCGCCCTGGGAAATCCGTCGGGCCGTACGGATCACCGTCCATACGCCGCCCATGGCCCTTCGAGCCATGAACCAGCCGATGATGGCGGCAACCACGAGAATCCCGGCCATGGTGAAGAAAAACATGGTCCTAAACACGGCCACCAGCCGGGCGTAGTTTTCCAGGGACTGCCCCATCTGGAGGATGACCCCCTGCCCGATGAACCCATAGACCGTTCGCACCGGATGGGGCCGCTGGGCAATGGAGACGGTTTCAAAGACGTGCCCGCCCCGTTCCAGCAAATGGCGCACCGCGTCGGCACTGACGCCGATATTTTGCCAGTGGGCCATATTCGACGATGAAAAGACCTGGCCGGACCGGTAGAGGAGCCTGAAGAAGATTTTCTTCTCCCCGGCGGCCTGGGCCTCTATCACGGTAACCCGGCGCACGCCGTCAATGCCTCGAACAGCCATGACCGCGGAAAGGTCGCTCACCTTGCCCAACAGTTCCTGGTCGGTTTGCTCGCGGATCACCGATGTGATCAGCAGGTAGAAGAAGAAAAACGCCACGCCGGAAGCCAGGGTGAAGATGCCCGCGTACCACAGGGTCAGTCGAAAGGCCAGGGTATGGTGGAGCTTAGGCGGATTCTCGAAGGACATATCCCACCCCGCGCACCGTGTGAATCAACCGGGGATCGAAGTCCCGGTCCACCTTGTCGCGCAGGCGGCTGATCCGGGCTTCCACCACATTGGTCTGGGGATCAAAGTTGTAGTTCCAGACATGTTCCATGATCATGGTCTTGGAGACCACCCGGCCGGCGTTTCGCAACAGGTATTCGAGCAGGGAAAACTCCAGGGGTTGGAGTTCAATCCGCTGGCCGGCCCTGACCACTTCCCGGGTGATCAGGTTCATGGAGAGGTCGCCGGCCGACAGCCGCGTCGGTTCCGAAGCACCGCTGGAACGACGGATCAGGGCCTGGACCCGGGCCAGCAACTCCGAAAACGCGAAGGGCTTGGTCAGGTAGTCGTCGCTGCCGGTCTGAAGGCCCCGGACCCGATCGTCAATGGCGCCCCGGGCGCTGAGAATGATCACCGGCGTGTGGATTTTCTCCCGTCTCAGGGTTTCGATGACGGAGAGGCCGTCCCGGCCGGGCAACATGATGTCGATGATGGCCGCATCGTAGGGTTCGGTCAGGGCCAGGTGAAGGCCGTCTTCACCATCGGTTGCGTGATCTGTGGCAAATCCGGCCGCACGCATCCCCTTGACGATAAACTGGGCGATTTTAAGGTCGTCTTCGATGAGAAGAATCCGCATGGCACCTCGAATAGTCGATTCGGGTTTGATCGCATGGCGCGAATGGCAAAGCATCCACGCCTATGGATATTAGCCAAATCGGCCTGGAAGGGCAAGGGATCTCATCGAAACCCGGGGGAGAGGGTAAATCCAGGTGTTGGGCCGCTGTTTAAAACATTGTAAAGAATATGTCGATTCAAGACGACAGCGCGTTGCGGACGGCCGTACCGAAATTTTCGATCACGTAGGGTTTCTTGAGGTATTGGGACACACCCAGCCGAAGGGCTTCCTTGATGCGGTCGGTTTCGGAAAAGCCGCTGGTGATGATGGATCGCTGCCCCGGATGCGCACGAACCACCGCCCTGAAGGTATCCAGGCCGTCCATCCCCGGATCCATGATCATATCCAGAACCAGCAGGTCCGCGGATTTCTCGTTCAGATAAGCCACCGCAGCCTCACCACTGGCAACGGTATCGACCCGGTAACCCAGCAGATTCAGAATGGAATGGGCGATTTCCCGCTGTTCGGCAATGTCGTCCACCACGAGGATGGTCTCGCCGTTGCCGCGCAGTCTTTCCGACGAAACGGGCATGGAAATGTCGTTCCGGACCTGGCGCGTCACGGGGAAATAGAGGGTAAAAAGGGTTCCGGCCCCTTCCCGGCTTTGAAAATCGATATACCCGTTATGGTCCTTGACCGTCCCCCAAACCACCGCCATACCCAGGCCGGTGCCGCTTCTGCCCATTTTCTTCTTGGTAAAAAACGGTTCGAAAATCCGGCCCAGGTCCTTTTCGAGGATCCCCACGCCACTGTCTAAAACGGTCACCACCACATAATCGCCTTCTTCCACATTGTCGTAGCCTCGAATCGGCTGGTCCACGTACCGGTTTTCGGTCTTTAAGGAAAGCTCGCCCCCCGTGGGCATGGCTTCCGAGGCATTGGCAACCAGGTTCATGATGGTTTTGGACAGATGGACCGGAGAGCCGGCGATGTCCATCAGGTCCGGCGCCAGGCTCACATTGACGATCACCTCGGGATGGTAAACCATCAGCCGATCGAACTCCGGGCTTTTCAGATATTTTTCGATAATGTCGTTGAGGCTGACGACTTCGGTCACCGAAACCCCCCGCCGGGCCAGGGTCAGCAGATCCTGAACGATAGCGGCCGCCTTTTCGCCGGACTCCCGGATCGTCCGGAGCGGCTTGGCCAGGGGACTGTCTTCGGGCAGCTGCATGAGGAGCAATTCGGGATAGCTGACGATACCGGAAAGGATATTGTTGAGATCGTGGGCGACCCCGCCGGCCAGGGTACCGATGGCCTCCATCTTTTCCGACCGGTGCAATCGGATCTCCAGGTTTTTTTTCGCCTTTTCCGCCTGAAGCCGCTCAAAGGTTTCCAGGGCCAGGGATACAAAATCGGCAATGGAGGTGGCAAAATTCTGCTCGTCAATCTTCCATTCCCGATCCGGCCCGTCATGCTTGAAGGAGACCACCCCCTTGAGTTTGCCGCCCAGCATGATGGCCGCCTCAAGAAACGCACGATCACTCGATGCCGAAGGCGCCTTCCCGCAACGACGGAAGTGGGATCCCTGGCAGCGAGCGTCGGAGGCCGACCATACGCGATCCATCTCCAGCTTTTCCAGGTAATCGTCCGGGGGCTGAACACACCGGACCTCTTCGCCCGAACCCGGGTCCGGGGGATAGCACTCGACACAGGCCAGCCCGACCTTGAGTTTTTCGAACAACCAGACACTGGCGTTGGAAACGCCCATTGTCCGTGCGGCCGCCTCGATGATGACCGGCAGGGCCGCTTTTAAATCGCCTGAAAACAAAGGTTTCTGGCGGGCCAACGCCCGGAGGGTTTCGGTTTGCCGACGCAGCCGGGCCTCGCTGGAACGAAGGCTCATTTCGGCCCGCCATCGCACCGAAACCTCATTTTCCAATTCCAGGGTTCGCTCGCCCACGAGCTTTTCCAGGTTGTCCCGATTTTCGGCCAGGGCGGTCTCGGCGCCTCGACGCACCGCCACTTCGCTGGTCAGATCGTTGACGGTCTTTTCCAGCCGACCGATCATGGTATTAAACGCCGTCGTCAGTTTGCCGATCTCATCCCCGCCCCCACCGCTTTTGGCCCGCCGGTACAACTCCCCCTGCTCCACGTGCCCCATCACCCGCAACATCTCGTTGATGGGGGTATAGACGGTACGGCGAAACAGGAAACCGATGACCAGGGAAACGACCAATAAAATCGCCAGCCCCGTGACCACGCTGTAGGTGCCGGTTCTCAGCGACGGTGCAAACGCTTCGTCCAGGGACTGGGTGGCCACAAACAGCCACGGCACCTGCTGCATCCGTCCGTAGCTCGAAATGAGCTTGATGCCGTCCATACTGTAGATGGCGACGCCTCGGCCTTCAGACAGCATTTTACGGCCAAAATCGAACCGGTCAAGAGCGTCCAGGGAGGGGTGAATTTCACTGGAGCGGGTGATGATCCGGCCATCGCCGGCGGCCAGAAAAGCATAGCCGTCCCGCCCCAACCTGAACCCGCCCACAAAAAGGTCGCTCAACATCGCCAGTTTGACCCCGCCGGTCAGCACACCCACCACCCGGCCGTCCTTTCGAACAGGGACTGAAACGACAAACACTTTCAGGCCATGATCCTGGCCAATGATGATGTCAGACACCACCAGCTTTCCGGCCTTGGCCTTTTGAAAATAGCTTCGGTTGGCAATGTCGAAATCTTTCTTGCCCAGGTCACGGGAAGCCGCCACCGGTCTTCCGGCCAAATCGGCGATAAAGAGAAGGTCATAGTAACCGTAACCGCGGTTGAGGCCCCGGAGGTAGTCGACAGCCCCCAATCGGGCGCTTCGGCCATAGTAACCGGTTTCGCTGAGGGCCTCCACCAGAACCTGCTGGGCGCTCCAGGTGGTCATGTCCTGCTTGCGGGCCGCCATCCAATCGTCCATCAGTTTGACGGAAAGATCGACCTCCCTGACCAGGCCGTTGCTGGCGGCCTGCTGAATGGCCCGGGTGGAGCTGAAATAGAAATAGAGAATGATGCTGGCCATGCCGGCGAGCACGATCGCAATGATAGGGATGAGCAATTTTTCCCGAATACCGAGGCGCATGTCTACTTCACCACCTCCACCGCGTTGCGGATGATTTGATAAGGAATCATGATGCCGAGCGTTTCAGCGGTGACCAGGTTAAGCTGAATCCGACCGTTTGAGGTCGGCCGTACGGGAAAGTCTCCGGGAAGACGACCCGCCAGAATTCCCCGGGCGATCCGGCCCGCGGCATACCCCTGCTCCTTCATGGATACGCTGATACCACATAGCAAACCCGATCGGGCGGTGGTATCGAAAAAACCGACCGTCGGCAACCGGCTGTGCTCCGTTAAAAATGCCACCAGGTCCTTTTCCGGAACATCCCTCGGATCGGAATCGCTGTATCGAACGGTCCGGATCACATAGACCCCAAATGCATCCACCCGGCCCCTGTACGCATCGACAGTCCCTTTCCATTCATCCAGGGTCCGGGGTTGCTCATACGCCACCACGGTCACCGGCAGGTCGAGGCTACGACAATAGGTGATAAAGGCGTCGGTGGTGGGAGACTTGTCCGTGAGCATCACCATTTTCCGAATACCGGGCACGATTTTTTGAAGCAGCTCGATGCTTTCCCGAATGTTGGGTCGTTCGATGACCCCGGTGACGTTTGGGGTCGGAAATCCGTAAACGGCCGGATCGGCATTGACCCCGCCGAAAACAACCACTGGCGATCCGGGCTTTGCTGCAAAATCCCGGGCAAAAAACTGCTGGGCATTGTCATCCATGGTGATCACTAGGTCCGGCCCCAGGGAAGCGGCCAGCCGTGCGGCCTGGGCACCGACCTCGCGCTTCCAGGCCGGGTCGGTGTGTCGCTTGGTGTCCATATGGAAATAATGAGTCCTTGCACCGCTGCCACGCAGGGCCTCTTCGATGCCGGCGGTCATCTCCACCACATGCCCCTCCTGGGTTTCGTGGTAGCTGTGAACCACAAGCACTTTTTTCAGGCCGTCAGCGATACAAACCGATACCGGAAGGGACACGGCCGCCCCGACAACGACCATATGAAGAAAACGGTTCAGCAACATGCGACCAGAAATCATTGGAACCTCCGGCACAACCGGACAACATGGAAAAATCAATGCCCAGCAGACATGGATTTCAAAAGCGGGCCAAATTGGTGGCTAAATATCATGGTTGCGCTCCAGTGCCCACCCATGGGTCAGGCGGCCCGCCTGGCATCGGCCATAACCCTGGCCACGTACCGAACGGTTTCGGCGTAGGGGACCCGACCCCGGTATCGCTCCACCGTTCCCGGTCCGGCGTTGTAGGCGGCCAGAGCGGATTTCAGGCTGCCGCCAAACCGGTCGAGCATCTGTCTCAGGTAGCTTGCGCCGCCGTCGATGTTCTGTTCGATGTCAAAAGAATCGACAACCCCTAACTCCTTTGCCGTGGCCGGCATCAGTTGCATCAACCCCCGGGCCCCGGCCGGTGATACCGCCTGGGGATCGAAATTGGATTCGGCCCGAATGACGGCCCGAAGAAGCCCTTCGGGCAGGCGATATTTCCGCGAAGCGCCTGCCACGCAACGGTCGATAATGTCTTGGGGGTCGTCAACCGGGGCAGTGACGGCAACCCCTTCGACTTGGCGCGTTTCGGTGTCGATCTTCCCGGGATCTTCACCCGCCCCGATTTCCTGGGGCAAAACGGGTCCGGCATCGACGACTTCCGCCGGCGCCGTCAAAGGGGCCTCTGTTTGCGAATCCGCCACCGGCGATTTGAGACGCACCACCGGGCAAGCCACGGGACGGGCCAGGTAATCGGCAATGGTCAGTCCGGTGCAACCGGAAGCCTCGACCGGTTCGACATCACCGCCCGGCGTCAGCAGGCGGATAAAAGCCCCATCTGCGACCGGAGCGGTCCCGTGACGGCCGCTGATCCGGTTTTCTAAGGGTCGGACACTGGCGAAATAGTCGGGAATTTTAAGGGCCATGGTCTCCTGTAAAGAATCCTGGCCCAGAGGACGTGGATTCCTACGACGTATTGAACACCCCGGGAGCTTCCCCGGATTGGTTAAGTCAATATGGAACCAAGTGTTTGCACAATTTATACCACGCCTTGGGAAAACACGCTTTGGCCCTGTTTTCAGTATGTTGGAAACCAATCAACCCGGCATAGCCAAAGAGCAGCGGCAATTTTTTCACGGAATCGCCAAATTACCGTCACCCTTTTCCCCTTGTCGTCCTCTCCAGAATCCACAACCACCGTTCCCGTCCGCTTTAAGATCTCGAAACGGATGGCATTGTTTTTGCTATGATCATTTGGCGGAACTGAATCGAAAGGACACCCGAAGGGATCGATCCATAAAATCCGGGTGTTCTCTCTGCCGCCCTCAATTTTTGAACCCGGGAGGACAACATGGCAAGACTCAACGTTTCCGGCACCAAGTTCGATTTCGACATGGGCAATCTTTCCGAAAGTCCCTGTCGCCGCTGTCCCAACCGACCACTGCTGCCCGCCTGCGCCGCCAACTGCGCAGTGCTCAAACGCGTTCAGGCCCTGCTGGCATGCAGTGTGTCGAGCGTGGTGAATGTTTCTCCCGAAGAGGATTTCACCGTCTGGGTAGGCAAATAGAAAACCTATTGAAACCACAAAGAACACGATAATCGTTTTCACCGGGACGATAGCGATAGCGGAGCCTCTTCCGGGCCACCACTTGAAGTGGTGGTTTAATGCCAGAATCAAGGACCGTACCGTTGACAGGGTGCCAATTTCTCCGACAACTGACCGCCCGAAGCATCTTGAAACAATTGAGACGTATCATGATACACACGGCCGCAAATTGTGGCGGCGATTGGCGGGCTTCAACAAAAAGGCTCTTCGCTGTTTCATATGGGTAAAACGATGCCGGCCAGGGCCATAAGGGTGCCTTCTCGCGGCTTGGAACCGGCATCGCCGTATTGACCCCGGCCTTCACCGATGCTAATTTCCATCCATAAATGGCCTTTTTGCCCAATCCGCCAGGGGCGGACAAGTCTCGGCGTCAATCGGCGCCATTGCTTGTGCGGCGTAGCTCGCTACGCCTCCGCGCAATGGCTTGATTTTCTTGATCTTGGACAAAAATTCACATTTATGAATTGGAAACATCGATGGGTGCCCATCCGTTTAGAAACCGATTCGTGGATAGGCACCAACTCGTTTTCACGCGAATTCCATCGGGCGACAACCCTGCGATAGGGCGTCAAACGCATCGCCATAAAAACAGGGCTGCGCCATCACCGCTGACAGGGCCAATGCCATGGATCCCCAATTCGAATCCCTCGTCGACCAGATCAGTCGGGTCATTTTCGGAAAGAAAAAACAGATCCGCCTTTCGCTGACCTGTCTTTTCGCCCAGGGACACCTTCTCATCGAAGATCTTCCCGGCATCGGCAAGACCACCTTGGCCAAGGTGCTATCCCGATGCCTGGGCCTGAACTTTCGCCGCATTCAATGCACCAGCGATATGCTCCCCGGAGACGTTCTGGGAATTTCGGTCTTCGAACAACAATCCGGAAACTTCATCTTTCATCCAGGACCGATCTTCACCCAGGTTCTGCTGGCCGACGAAATCAACCGGGCCACCCCCAAGACCCAAAGCGCCCTGCTGGAGGCCATGGAGGAACGCCAAGTCACCGTGGAGGGCAAAACCCGCCCCCTGGAGCAGCCTTTTTTTGTCATCGCCACCCAGAATCCCCTGGAGCAGTCGGGTACTTTTGCCCTGCCCGAATCCCAACTGGACCGGTTCCTCATGCGGATCTCCATGGGGTACCCGGACCGTAAGGCCGAAAAGGCCCTGCTGAAACAGACCGAGAGCCGCCGCGCCATCGACGGTATTTCCTGCTGCCTCAAGCCCGATGATGTGCAGCGATACCAGGAGGAAATCCCCGGCGTCCACGTCTCCGACGCCCTGTTGGACTATGTTCAGGACCTGGTGGATTTTACCCGGAGCGCCTCGGATTTTGCCGTCGGACTTTCTCCCCGGGCAGGCATCGCCCTGCTTCGGGCCGCAAAATCCAGCGCCTACCTTAATGGCAGGGGCCATGTGATCCCCGAGGACGTTCAGATCGTCCTTCCCTGGGTGATCGGCCATCGGCTTCGATCGCGGGAAAACTATCAGGAAATCCCCATGGAACGTCTCACGGCGATGATGCTGAAAGTACCGGTCCCCTGACCCATGGATTCCCAAACACAGACCGCTCCAAATCACCCCACGGCCCATACCGCGGCATTGCCACACCGGCTCAAGCGCCGACGCATCTTTATTCTGCCCACCCGTCACGGACTGCTTTTCATGGCGGTGCTGGGCGCCATGCTGCTGGGCTCGCTCAACGAGCACAACAACCTCGGTTTCATGATGACCTTCCTGTTGGGCGGCATCCTCTTTATCTCCTTGTTTCATACCTATCGGAACCTGTCCGACCTGGAAATTCTTTCGGCCGGCGCGACGCCGGTATTTGCCGGCGACACGGCCGTTTTTGACCTGCGCATCCATGCCGGCAAATGGCCGCGGTCGGCTGTGGCCTTCGCCCTGAACCGGGATGCGACCGTCCTCACCGACCTGCCCGCGGACCGCGACGCATGGGTACGACTGCGGGTACCGGCCACCCGACGCGGCATGCTGGTGCCGGACGACCTGCGAATATGGACGCGGTTTCCCCTGGGGCTCTTCCGCGCCTGGTCCCGGATCCCCCTTCCCGCGGCCTGCCTGGTCTACCCCCGACCGGTGGTCGGTTTCATGGAAATGACGTCGGCCGCAACGACAGCCGATGACAGCCGAATCAAGAGCGGCGAAAAATCCGGAGTCGAAGATTTCCAGGGCCTTCGGGCGTATCAACCCGGCGACCCGCCTCAGCACATCGCCTGGAAGGCTTTTTCCCGGGGCCAGGGCCTGTTGACCAAATCGTTTGTGGGGCCGAGCAGAGACGCCCTGATGCTGGACTTACAGCGGGTCCGCGAATCCAATCCCGAACGGCGCCTTTCCATTTTATGCCACCACGTGCTTCAGGCCGAAAGACAACGAACAGCCTACGGCCTTCGTCTTCAGGGGACCCGGATCAGCCCCGGGCTCGGACCGGCCCACCGGCATCGCTGCCTCAAGGCCATGGCATTGAATTAAACCCATGTTCCCCAACCCGCGACATATTCCCTGGATTCTTGGGGCACTGGCCTTTGCCATGGCCCCTCAGGCCCTGAGGGTACCGGCATGGATCGGTGTGGGATGCCTGCTGTGCTGGGGCTACCTGCTGGGGGTCATCTACCGGGGTTGGCCCCTGCCGGGCAGGCTCACGCGCATGGCCTTGACGCTGGGGGGCGTGGCAGGCGTGGTTCTGACCACAGGGCCGGGATTCGACCGACAGACCGGCCTGGCGCTTTTTGCCGTCACCGCAGCCTTAAAACCCATGGAGATTCGAAGCTTCCGCGATGAAGCGGTTTCGCTCTTCATGGGATATTTTCTGGTTTTGACCGGCCTGTTTTTCTCAGGTTCGCTGGTCATCTCCCTGCACATGCTGGCATCGGTTTTTGTCATCACGGCCGTCCTGATCCGGGTCAACCACCCCGGCGGCACCGGCAGCGGGCACCTTCGGCTGGCCGGCATCATAATCCTTCAGGCCCTGCCGGTGGCGGCCGTCTTGTTCGTGCTCTTTCCCCGCATTCAGGGAAATCTCTGGCGCTTTTCAAGACCGACGGCCGGAATCACCGGGTTTTCCGATCGCATGTCGCCGGGCGACGTTTCCAGCCTGGTGCTCAGCCGTGACGTGGCGTTCAGGGCCGAATTCGAAGGTCCCATTCCGCCCAAAGAGCAGCTCTACTGGCGGGGCATCGTGTTCCGCGATTTTGACGGACGCACCTGGCGCCAGGGCCAACCCCCCGCCAAAAGCAAACTGCTGGCAGCGGGCAAACCGATCGCCTACAGCGTGACCCTGGAACCCCATCAGCAACGATGGCTCTTTGCCCTGGACCTGCCGGTGGATTCGGGGACGTCGCTGATCCGGCGGGGAGATTTTACTGTCGTATCGCCCCGACCGGTGCGGGAACGGATTCGCTACCGGTTGACATCGTCCACCGTCTATCGCACCACAGACACACCACGGGAGGCCTCGCCGGACCGCGCCATTGCCCCTTGGACCAATCCATTGGCATTCGACCTTGGCCGCCAATGGGCCGGCAGCGACGCCACACCGGCGCAAATCGTCAAAACCGCCCTGACCTTTTTTGAAACATCGGGATTCGTCTACACGCTCAACGCCCCGGCCTTGGGGAGGGCTCCCGTAGACCAGTTTCTCTTTGAAACCCGTAGCGGATACTGTGAGCACTATGCGTCGGCCTTTGCCTATCTGATGCGTTCGGCCGGCCTTGCCTGCCGGGTGGTGGGGGGGTATCTGGGCGGGGAGCGCAACCCCTTCGGCGATTACCTGATTCTGCGGCAATCCGACGCCCATGCCTGGGTCGAAGTCCTCCTGCCCGGCAACGGCTGGGTCCGGATCGATCCCACATCGGTGGTGGCACCGGCCCGAATTTCCCAGGGAGCGGTCCAGGCCCTGCCGCCGGCCGAAGTCACGGCCCGAATGCGCCTTTGGGACTACGGTCCCCTGACCGGTCTGGTGCGGAGCGTCCAACTGGGCTGGGATGCGGCAAACAACCGCTACCACCGATGGGTGACCGGCTACAGCTTCCAGCGTCAAAAACGCCTGCTGGCCCGGCTCGGCATTAAACCCGATAGCCGATTCGGCCCTTTGGCGGCGGCCCTGCTGGCCGCCGGGCTGGCCTGCGCCCTGGGCTATGCACTCTATCGAAGGCCGCCGACATTTCGATTCCGGCCCCGGGACCCGGTCGGGGCCGCCTACCGGTCCTTTTGTACCAAACTGGCCCGGGCCGGGTTGCCGAAACCGCCGGCACGGGGGCCTATGGACCACGCCGAAGAGACGATTCAGGCACGACCGGACCTGGCACCGGCGGTTCGCCACATCATTGACCTCTATGTGCGCCTGCGATATGCCCCAAACCCCCAACCGGCTGATCTCAAGGCCCTGTTACGCGCCGTTCGAGGATTCAAGCCGTCCGCCGGCCCAACAGACCCAAAGTAGGGGAGTAAAGAATCCTGGCCCAGAGGACCAGGCGTTGTTGCCCCTGGAAGGGGAGGGATACTGGCCCCAGATAAGTGTGGAGTGACTAAAGCGACAGTTTTGTCAACACCGGACACTTTTGTCAGACCCGCTCCCAGACAATACGAAAGCGGTAGACCTCTTCACCGTTGGCGCAACCTGCCGACCAGACCCGCGGCGGCGACGCACCCCGGTCCAAAAAGGCCGGCACCCATTGTTTCTCCAGCAAGGCACAGCGCCCAGGGGGGGACAAATGAACCGGCTTCTGGGGAACGGAAAAATGGCGGGGGGCCGGGGCGACGCGGCTGACCGACCGCATCGCCCCGGGTCCGATGGAGGGAAACAGATGAAATGAGGAAATAACCGGTCAATGTTACAGCAACATGTGTGCCACATTTAGATGCAGCCCGCCCGCAAAACATCCAGGCCACCATGACGGCAACAAAAAGCCCGGCTCACGTGAAAAATCCACAGCACACACCGCAACAAAACGCACCGCCGGATTTTCCCGGAGCGTCTTGCAACCGGCGACCGCCTTTCATTCTGAAAACGTTGCCTTTTCAATCTCCTCGTCCCTGAGCACACGACGCAGGACCTTGCCCACGTTGGACACCGGCACGTCGTCGCGGAATTCCACCGCCCGCGGACGCTTGTAGCCGGCCATGTTCTCCTTGCAAAAGGCCAGAATCTCCTCTTGGGTAGCGGTCACGCCCGGCTTGAGCGCAATGAAGGCCTTGACCATCTCCCCGCTCTTGGCGTCGGGCACCCCCACCACGGCCACCAGGGCCACTTTGGGATGACGGTAAAGAATGTCCTCCACGTCCCGGGGATAGACGTTGAATCCACCCACCAGAATCATGTCCTTCTTTCGGTCGGTGATCAGGATGTAGCCTTCTTCGTCCACATGGCCGATGTCTCCGGTGAGAAAATAGCGGCGTCCGTCGATCTCCCGGAAGGCAGCCTCGTTTTCCTCGGGCCGATTCCAGTACCCCTGCATCACCTGGGGCCCGCTGATGGCGATCTCCCCGTCTTCTCCCCGGGGCAGTGGTTTTAACGCCGTCTCCAGATCCAGGATCTGAATATCGGTGCCGGGCATGGGAAAGCCGATGGAGCCGATCTTGCGCTGGACCGTGTTGGTGGGATTGGCGCTGGCCACCGGCGCGGTCTCGGACAACCCGTATCCCTCGAAAATCACCGCCCCGGTCTTTTCTTCGAACTGGCGGCAGACCTCGGGAGGAAGCGGCGCACCACCGGAAAAACAACCCATGAGGCTGGTCAGGTCGTAGTCGCCCACATGGCGGTGGTTGGTAAAGGCCACAAAAATGGTCGGCACGGCCGGCATGATGGTGGGCCGGTACTTCTGAACGATTTTGAGCACTTCGGTAAAAGGCGGGTCGCCGGCCCTCGGATCCGGAACGCAGATCAGGCGGCTGCCGGTGGCGGCTGCCGTGAGCATGGCACAGGTCATGCCGAAGCTGTGGTACCAGGGAAGCACACCGAGAAAGGTGTGGTATCCGCCCCGGCGCATGGGCTCTGGAGCCCCCCCCGGCTCATGGACAAACCGCCCCCATTCATCCAGGGCCATGAGATCGTAAACAAAATTGGAATGGGTCAGGGCCGCGCCTTTGGGCACACCGGTGGTGCCGCCGGTATAGATGATCAGGGCCAGGTCCTTGGCCGGATCGATGTCGACCGCCGGTGGTTCGGGACGGGCGGCGGCCACCACATCGTCAAAGAAAAGATGGCCGGGTTCGTATCGGTCGGCCTTGGGAATCTTTCCCAACAGTCCGCCGAGAAACCCCTTGAGCCAGGGAAGATAGGACTTGACGCTGCAGATGACCACACTGGTCACATCGGTGTCCTTCACGGCATCGACGGTGGTGGCATAGAATTGCGGGTGGTCCATGCAGAACAGGGCCTTGGCGCCGGAATCACGCAGCTGGTAGTTGAGTTCAGTGGGCGTATAAAGGGGGTTGCAGGTCACGCAGACCGCGCCGGCCTTTAGAATGCCGAAATAGATGGCCGGATAATGGGGCAGGTTGGGCAAAAAGATCGCCACCCGATCTCCCTTGCCGATGCCGCGGCTTGACAAAAAATTGGCCACCCGATCAGCCGTTTCTTTAACCTGGGCAAAGGTCCGCGTACCGTCGTTGAACAGGGTGTAGACCTGGTCAGGACTGTCCCGTGCGGCATCGTCGAGAAGGGAAAAGAGGGGACGGTCATAACCGGAGATGTCGCGGGCGACCCCTTCGGGCCAGTTGTCGGTGAGCCAGGATTGCGCTGCCATTGGGTTTCCTCCTGTGGTTCGGTGTGGTGGTGATGTGGTCTTATTCGATAACCCCGTAAAACGCTTTTTCAGGCCGCAAACAGCCATCTATCTAAAAGGAAACAGGATATCACCTGTGCTGGACGAAGGCTTCCTTATACGTTTTAATCTACCACGGAGCGCCCTGGGAGCACAGAGATAAAAATTTAATTTTAAAGACAATTCTCTTTATGGATGGAAACTATTTAACGCATCGGATCCGCTTTCGGGCCATGCGCCAGGCATCCAGGTCGTCCAGGTGAGCCTTAAGGTCCCGGCAGTCCATGCGAAAAAATCTGGCACACCCCTCCTTGGCGGGGTCGATCCGCCGGCAAAAAGGGTCGAAGATGGAACAGTCGACGGTACCGCCCAGTTCCCTGAGAAGCGCGGCGATATCCGTGGCCCGGCGGTAATAGGCGTCTACATCCACCGGGGCCGTGATGACCGTTCGAATCTGGGTTTTGAGCCGCCCGTAAGCCTGGGGACGCATGTGAACGGCCTCTTCGGAGCGCACCAAAGCAAGGATGCGCCTTTTTTTCAAGTCTTCCAGCGTCGGTGGCAACGGGCTGTCTTTCATGTCGATCGCCTTCGGGAGATACATCACAATGGGGTCATGGCCTTTTCAGCCGAAACTCTTTTGGGGTAGAATATCGAAAACAAACGGACATGTAAAGAATCCGCGCCTAGGGGACCCGGTTTTGGTCTACCCATGAAAGGGGTGTAAAGAATCCTGCCCCGATCCGTTTGCAATGGCCAAAGACAACGATGATGGCCTGAAGGCATCGGGACCGAACGCCCCCTTGACTTCCCGGCCCCGAATATTATATTTCTCGCCAATGACATTAACACGGAGGTTTCGTCACCATGCCGGTTTATGAGTTTGAGTGCCCCCACGGCAAAATCATTGAAGAACTGGTTCCCATGGGAACCGAGGAAATTGTCTGCCCCGAATGCCGGCAACCGGCCAAACGGATCATCTCCCCGTGCACCTTCACCTTGAAAGGGGGCGGGTGGTACGCCGACGGATACGCAGCCAAAGGCGGGACAAAGCCCCGATAAGGCCCGTGCCCGCCCGGGAAAACCCTCGTTTAACCCGTCCAGCCATAAAAACCGTCAGGGGCTTGAATTGCCCTCCTCCGCCGACCAGAACCTGGACAAACACTGTTCGATCTGTTCGGGGTTTTTTACGGCCCGGGGCTGCCAGGTCCCGGGAAAAAGACGGGCGTATGGAAGGGTGGCAAAGCGCCGGTCGATGAGCAGCACCACCCCCCGATCCTTCCCCGTCCGGATTACCCGTCCGGCCGCCTGGAGCACACGGGTAAACCCGGGGAACTGATAGGCATAGGCAAACCCCTCTCCGGAATGGTCGTCGAAATACCCTCTGATCAGTTCCTGCTCCGGCGTGATGCCCGGAAGACCGGCCCCGATGACGGCGGCGGCACTGAGCCGATCGCCCACCAGATCGATCCCTTCACCGAAAATTCCACCCATGACGACAAATCCGACGAGGGACTCCGGGTTGTCACGGGCAAACCGCTCCAGAAAAGCCTCCTTGTCGACTTCTCCCATGGACGGAGTTTGCACCAGGGTTTCCACCTCGGGACAATCCGAGGAAAACATCTCATAAATCATCTTCAGATAGGCGTAGGAGGGGAAATAGAACATGGTATTGCCCCGCCTATGCCGCACCAGGGCCACCAGGGCACTGCAGACCGCAGAGGCGGTCCGCTCTCGGTCCCGATAGAGGGTGGAGATGGTGCCCAATACCAGAAGGCCCAGGTTTTCCATCGGAAATGGTGACGGCAGGCAGAGGGTATGGGCCGAATCGCGGCAGCCGAAAAGTGCCTGGTAGTAGTCAAACGGGGTTAGGGTGGCGCTGAAAAAGACCGCGCTTCGGCAACGGTCCAGAGCGTCGGCCATCTGCCCGGACGGATCCATGCAAAAGAGCTTGACCCGCAAATCCTTTCCCAACTGCTCATAGCAGGTGGCGTAGCTCTCGTTGTAGCGTTCCGATACCCGGATAAAGCCGGAAACGGCAAAATAAAGATCGAGAAGGGCAGGCCGGAACGGGGTTGGAAGGTTTTTAACCAGCCACCGCTCGGCTGCGGCAAGAAAATCCCGAAGCAGGGGAACGAGGTCCTCAGGCGCCGCCGCCGCCCATTGCCAGCCCCCGGCCGCGGCCGATTCCTTCCTGGCTCGCACCAGTCGGGCGTTGATCCGCCCCAAAAGGCGATAGATCCCGGGCAGGGCCTTGCCGATTTCCCGACGGGTGTCCAGAAACGCCTGTTTGCGGATTTCGGCCGAAAACATCTCCCTGGATCGGTCCACCAGGTTGTGGGCCTCGTCCACAAGGAACACCGAGTCGCCGCCGTTGTCCCCAAAGAACCGGCGCAGGTAAACCCGCGGGTCAAAGGCATAGTTGTAATCACAGACGATGGCGTCCGACCAAAGCGCCATCTCCAGGGAGAACTCAAAGGGGCAGATGCGGTGGTGGCGGGCAGCCGCTTCGATGGCCGGTCGGGTGAAGGCCTCCCGGGAAAAGAGCGCTTCGACCGCGCCATCGAGCCGGTCGTAGAATCCCCGGGCGTATTCGCATTCATCCGGGTGGCAGGCGCTGTCGGGATTGAAACAGACGCGGTCCTTGGCCGTCAGGGTCAGGACCTTTAGAGCCAATCCCCCGGCGCGCAGTGCGTTAAAGGCTTTTTCGGCCACGAGGCGTCCCGTGGTTCGGGCAGTCAGGTAGAAGATCCGGTCGATGCCCTCACCGCCCAGGGCCTTGACGGCGGGAAAGATCGCCGCCATGGTCTTTCCGATACCGGTGGATGCCTGCACCAGGAGCCGGGACCGTCCGACCAGGGCCCGGTAGACGGCCACCGCCATGGCCCGCTGCCCGGGCCGGTAACGAGAAAAGGGAAAGTCGAGCGCTTCGATGGAGGCGCGCCGCTGCGCTTTCCAGTCCGCCTGGACACCGGCCCAGTCCAGATACCGACCCACCAGGTCCGTGAAAAACTGTTCCAGCCCCTCCGGGTCCTGTTGCTCCTCGAATTCACGAATCACTCCGGAGTCGAGCTGGTAATAGGTCAGCCGGACCGTTACGGACGGCGGTGCCATTTGGCAGGCGTAGAGATGGGCGTAGACCCGTGCCTGCCCCCAGTGCACCGGGCTCGGCGTCACGTCGTCCAGACGCCTGGCCGTGGTCTTGATCTCCTCAACCACCGGCCGGGCCTCATCGGTCAGCACCCCGTCGATGCGCCCACTGACCGTCAGGACAAAGCGCTCGGTGGAAACTTTCAGGGATACCGGCACCTCGGGCTGATATTGGGCCGGCCGCATCCGCTGAACGGTCTGGTGGGCACGGATACCATCCAGCGCCCGGCCCGAACCGACAAACCCCGCCTCCAGATCGCCGCTTCGAAGAACCCGTTCGACCAGGGCGCGAACCCCGACCTGAACAACGGTCTTCTCCTTGGGAACAGATAGTTCGGTCATCCAATGACCCGTCTTTCTCCGAATTGTGGTTCGCCATGCAGGCAGCCCAACATAACACAGAATTTGACAATCCGGTGAGGCAGCAAGACCCGATGGGGCCCGTAACCCTGCCACCCGGACAATTGACACCGCTTGGAATTTTCCCTATGATCCGAGCCGGCTCAGCCTCTGCTGACGCTTACCGTGCGAGGGCTTGGAATTTCTTGAGATATTCAGCCCCGTAAACAGTTACAAAAGGAGACCCCCATGGCCCCCCCCCTGAAAACCGTCCTCCACCCCACCCATCTTCAGGCAGGCGCCCAGATGGTGCCCTTCGGCGGATGGGACATGCCGTTGCAGTACGGCGGCGGCATCGTCTCCGAGCACCTGGCCACCCGCAAAAACGCCGGTCTTTTCGATGTCTCCCACATGGGTCGGTTGATCATCGGCGGCACTGACGCCCTGGCCTTTCTTCAACATGTCCTGTCCAACAATGCCGCCGCCCTGGAGGTAGGTGAAAGCCAGTATACCCTGATTCCCAACGCCGACGGCAGCGTCGTGGATGACGCCTACCTCTACCGCTTCGAGCCGGAGGAATACCTGCTGGTGGTCAACGCCGCCAACCGGGAAAAAGACCTGGGGCATTTTGAAACCGTGAAAGGCCGGTTTGCCGATCTGACGATCACGGACCGCACCTTTGACACGGCCATGCTCAGCCTGCAAGGCCCCCGATCCAAGCAGCTCCTTCAAGCGCTCCTGGCGGCCGGCCGACTGCCGGAGCCCATGCGAAACGCGCTGGACACGGTTGTCATCGACGGCACAACGATCCAAATCGCCCGAACCGGCTACACCGGAGAGCCTCTTTGTTTCGAGCTGTTCCTCGACGCCCGGGCGGCCCCAGCAATCTGGGACCGGTTGGTGGCCCAAGGGGCCGAGCCCGTCGGACTCGGGGCCAGAGATACACTTCGCCTGGAAGCCGGACTCCCCCTGTACGGTCACGAGCTGGGGGCCGACCCGGAAGGGCGGCCCATTCCGGCCTTTGCGATGGGTCTGTCCCGGTTCGCCGTCAGCATCAGCCCCTTCAAAGGCGATTTCATCGGCCGGCAGTCATTTGAAAAACAGTTTTTGGCCGTTCAGGGGATCTTGAACCGAAATTTCGGCAACATGGCCGATCTGCCGCGCCGCATCATGGCCCTGAGCATTCTGGGCAAGGGGGTGGCCAGGGCCGGCTGCCAGGTTTTCGCCCGAGGACGGCACGCAGGGGTTGTCACCAGCGGCACCATGGTCCCATTCTGGAAGTTTCACGGTGAAGGGATCGCCGCTCACATCTCAGAAGAAAAAGGGATGCGGGCCATCGCCCTGGCCCTGGTGGACAGCGATTTGATGGAGGAAGAGACGGTCGAGGTGGACGTGCGCGGCAGGCGGATTGCAGCCCGCATCGTCCCTTACCATCTGCGCAGCGAGGCACCGCCCTTTGCCCGGGCCATCACCTGCCACGACCTTCCGGCCGTCCGGCCACCGGCGCCGGCCGATCCCCAATGGGTGAAAAAGGCCGGGGACCTGCTGGCCAAGGCCGTGGAGAACACGCGCTGGCGGCAGCACCAATGCATCAATCTCATCCCCTCGGAACAGACACCGTCCGCCGCGGCCCGCCTGCTCTCAGTCGCCGATCCGGCCTGTCGATACGCCGAACACAAGCCGGTCAAGGCTTTTTGTGAAGCCGAGGTCTTCTACTACCAGGGAACCGACTTCATCGCCGAGGTCGAGGAGCGGCTCAACCAGGAGTTTCGACGGTATCTGGGCTGTGCCCAGGTGGAAACCCGACCGATCTCCGGCCAGATGGCCAACACCGCCGTGTTCAGCGCCATGGTCGATTTTCTCAACCGGGGGGACCGAAAAAGCGAACAACGGCGCATGGCCAAGGTAATGAACCACCACATCATCCGCGGCGGGCACCTGAGCGCCCAGCCCATGGGGGCCCTGCGAGATTTTGTGGCTCGGGACCCGAAAACCGAAAAACCGGCGGTCGTCAACTTCCCGGTGCTGGCGGACAACCCCTACCAGATCGATGTGGCCGCATGCCGGGAACTGATGGCCGAACACCGGCCGGAACTGGTGATCCTGGGAAAGAGCATGACCCTGCACCGGGAACCCGTGGCCGAGATCCGCCGCATGGTGGACGAACTCGGGATTGCCTGCACGGTCATGTACGACATGGCCCATGTCCTGGGGCTCGCCGGACCCTGTTTCCAGGACCCTTTCAAGGAAGGGGCGCACCTGGTGACCGGTTCCACCCACAAGACTTACTTCGGCACCCAGCGCGGTGTGATTGCCGGCAACTGGGCAGAGTCCGATCTGGAATTTGAGCTGTGGGAGGCCATCGGCCGCCGGGCGTTTCCCGGCAGCGTCAGCAACCATCACCTGGGCACCCTGGTGGGTCTGCTGATGGCCGCCTACGAGATGAACGCCTTTAAGGAGAGCTACCAGAAGGCGGTCATCGATAATGCCAAGGCCTTTGCCACGGCCCTGAAAGACTGCGGCCTGGATGTGGCCGGAGATCCGGCCATTTCCTTTACCGAAACCCACCAGGTCATCGTGCGCGTCGGATACGCCCGGGGACCGGAAATCGCGCGGCGACTGGAAGAGAACAACATCGTGGTCAATTACCAGGCGGTTCCGGAAGAAGAAGGGTTTACCGCCTCGGGCGCCCTGCGCATGGGCGTTTCGGAAATGACCCGGTTCGGCATGGGGCCGGCCGACTTTGGGCAGATAGCCCGGTTCATTCATGATGTGGTCGTCAAAGACAGGCAGATCGGCAAGGCAATCGCCGATTTCCGTGGCCGCTTTGTCGACATGCAGTATTGTTTTTCCGGCAGCCAGATCGACCGTCAGCTATCGGATCTGGTTGCGTTGATCCGCCCATGAAAACCGTGGTAAAGAATCCACGATGAGGAAAATTATGGACGACATCCGCATGACCGGCGAATTGCGAACCGACTTTGACTGTGAAACCACCGGCCTGCCGGCCGAAAGATGGGCCGAGGCCGTCTTTTCCGTCGGTGACGAAGAAATCGTGATTGAGGTCAGTGTGGAAAAGGACGTCATCGTCGCCCTCATGGCCGGTGAAGATGCCGTGTGGAAAGGAACCCTGACAGGACTCAAGCAGATGCTGCGCCAGCAGATCCAGTCGAAAAAATCCTGACCGGATTGGAAACGCTCAAGTTAGGCCTGAATCTCTCCCCGGGGCAGCAAAGGTCCGCATGAAGAAAAAAAAAATTGCGTCTCAGTTCGACGGCCTGATCATACTGACCGTTTTGATATCGGTGATGGTCTCCTCGGTGACCATCACCGGCTATCTGCTCCACCGCTACACCCGGGACGCCATCGAAAAGGACCGGCTGCACAACAAGGGCCTGGCCTCCAGCGTCAAGGGCTTTGTCGACCATGCCTTCAGCCTGAACTACCTGCTTTCCATCAACCCTGCCATGGTCGAGGCCGTAGCCTTGGCCGAACCGGATTGGACACGGCGGCAGGCAGCCTACGCCCGCGACTACCGGACGCAAAAACCCCTGGGGCCGGACAGCGGTCATCCACTGCTGGTACGCATGCAGACCGACTACCGGTTCACCGACCTGATCTTTGTTCAAGATGCCATGGGCAATCAGGTGGCGCGCAGTTTTGGGCCGCTGGGCCAACGGGGGCAGCGCTGGTGGTTTAAGCGCTTGACCCAGGTCACCCAATACCGGCCCTTCATGTCCAAATCCTATTACTCCATGACCGGCAACAAACCGGTGGCGTCGGCCTTTCACCCCATCCGCCAAAACGACCGGTTCATCGGCATCATCGGTACCGACATCAATTTTGATCGCCTCCAGCAGATGGTGTATCGATATCTTTCCTCCGAAGACCTCTATGCCATCGTCATTGACAATCAGGGGGTGATCATCGCGCATCCGGAACAGAACAAAATCCGGGAACAATACAACCTGCTCAAACTGACCCGAAACGTCCTGGTGACCGATGCAGGCGGCAAGCCTGTCCAGGATGCGGCCGGGTACCATAAAACCAAACCTGTGGCCCTGGACTGGGACCCGGAGGTCTCCCGTATCGCCACCGATGTGCTCGGCGGCAAGAGTGGCTATGTCGAGGACGTCACGATGAACGGCAACACATGCACCCTCTACTACGATCCGGTTCCCATCCCCGGCGACGGCGACGCCCATTATGCCACCATTCTGATCCGAAACCACGCCACCCTCATGCAAACCCAGGTCGGCATCTGCATTTTTTCCGCCCTGTTTACCATCCTGACCATCACTGTCCTGACCCTGCTTTTTCGCGTGCGGTTTCGCCACCTGATCCTCTCGCCCCTGGAAACCCTGATCGCAGCCATGAAAGAGACCGATGCCACTGAACACCGGGACGTCTTTCTCAACTCCGCCGAAGAATTTCAACTGCTGGCCGACACTTACAACACCCTGCGCTGCAAGGCCCGTGAGACCAGCCACGAAATGGCCCGCATCAACGAGATCCTTGAACAGCGGGTGCAGCATCGCACCGTCGAACTGCAAAAGGCCAATGCCTTCCTCGTCCGGGACATCGCCGAGCGAGAGCGGAGCCAAACGGCCCTGCGCGAAAGCGAAGCGCTTTATCGGCGCGTGATGGAAACCGCCCCGGATTCCATCACCGTGACACGGGTCGCAGACGGCCGGTACATCATGGTCAACGACGCCTTCTGCCAGTTGTCCGGTTTCTCCAGAGATGCGGTAATCGGGAAAACACCATATGAAATCGGAATCTTTGCCAACCCGTCCGATCGCGACCGGTTGATCGGCATCCTTCGGGAAAAAGGAGCAGTCGACCGTTTTGAAGTCCAGTACAAGAACCGGCAAGGCCGGATCATAGACACCCTCTTTTCGGCCAAACCCCTTCGCTACGCAAATGAAGACTGTCTCATTGCCGTTGTGACCGACATCAGCGAATGGAAAAAAGCCGAGGACCGGATCAGAGAACTCAACCGGCAACTGGAGCAACGGGTGACCGAGCGCACCCGGCAGTTGGAAGAGACAACGGAACGGGCCCATCAACTGGCCCGGGACGCCGAAACGGCCAATATCGCCAAAAGCGACTTTCTGGCAAACATGAGCCACGAAATCCGAACCCCCATGAACGGTATTATCGGCATGTGCGACCTGGCCCTGGAAACCGACCTGACAGCCAAGCAAAGAGACTACCTGGAAATCGTGCGGTCATCGAGCCACGCCCTGCTGGGTCTCATCAACGACATTCTTGATTTTTCCAAGATCGAGGCCGGAAAACTCGACGTTGAAAGCATCCCCTTTGACTTTCAGCGGGTCGTCGAGGAATCGGTGGATCTCTTCGTGGACGATGCCGCGGATAAACGGATTGAGTTGATCGTGGATATCGCCCCGGATGTGCCGACAACGCTGATTTCAGACCCGCTTCGGCTGCGACAGGTTATCGTCAATCTGGTCTCCAACGCGGTCAAGTTCACCCAAACCGGTGAAGTGGTCATTTCCGCCCAGACCCGCCAATACGAACCGGACAGGGTGGAACTGCTCTTTTGTGTGCGCGATACCGGCATCGGCATTCCCCTAGAGGTCCAGGAAAAACTCTTTGATGCCTTTACCCAGGCCGACGGCTCCATTACGCGAAAATACGGCGGCACGGGATTAGGGCTGGCAATCTGCAAGCAGATCATCGCCATGCTGGAGGGGACCCTCTGGGTCGAAAGCCGGCCCGGCAACGGCAGCGCCTTTTACTTCACCGCCGCTTTCGACACGGTCAGGGACCAAAAGGCCGAAGACATGCCGGGGTTGCCCGAATCGCTACGGGGAAGGGACGTGCTGCTGGTGGAAGACAATGCCACCACACGACGCATTTTAAAGCGCCACCTGAACCGATTCGGATTCAACACGAGAACGGCGGCCTCCGCCGAAGCGGCCCTGGCCATGGTCAAAGGCGCCGACCGGAACAACCGCCTGGCGTTGGTGGTCATGGACGTGGGGCTACCGGGCATGGACGGCATCTCCGCCTCCGAAATCATCGGTCAGGGAGAAAACCCGCCGCCAGTGGTCATCATCAGCGCCAGCGGCAAGGACGATGACATCCATCGGGCCAGGGAGGCCGGCAACACCTATTTCCTGGTCAAACCCATCAAGCGGTCGGTGCTGCTGGAAACCATCCTGCTGGTCTGCGGCTATTCGGCCTCAACGCCACCAGAGACCTCCTCAGGCATGGTCTGCCTGGACGAGTTTTCCGGGTTACGGGTGCTGCTGGCCGAAGACAATCCGGTCAATCAGCGGGTGGCTTCGGAAATCCTCTCCCTGGCCGGTATCGATGTCGACATTGCCCAAAACGGACACGAAGCCGTGGAAATGGCCACAAAATATCGCTATGATGCCGTACTCATGGACGTGCAGATGCCCGAACGCTCCGGCATCGAAGCGACCCGGGAACTGCGGCGGGAAAAAACGCGGGCCGAACTGCCCATCATCGCCATGACCGCCCGGACCATGGACGGCGACCGGGAGAAATGCATAGAGGCCGGCATGAACGACTACGTTCCCAAGCCCATCGACCGCCAGGAACTGTTTGCCGTCCTGCGACGAAACGTCTCCCGGCTGGCGTCCGGCCCCGGGGGCGTCAACGGTGTTCCGGCTGACGTGCCCTGCGACGATCCCCGCGCCCCCATGGTGCTGGAGGGAATTGATCTTGCCGAAGGCCTGGATCGCCTTGGCGGAGACTGGGATCTGTATGCAAGCATCCTTCAGGAATACGGGGAGGTCTACCGCCATTTCAACCAGGATTTCCTGGCCCTTCTCGATCGCCGGGATCACGGGAGAGCCAGGCGGATGGCCCATTCCCTCAAAGGGGCCGCCGGCAACGTCTCGGCCAACGACCTTTACCGGGCCGCCCATGCCCTGGAGAATGCCTGCGCCGAATCGGACCTGACGGCCATCAACGCCAACCTGTCCCGTGTGACGACAGAACTCGACCGGGTGCTGACCGCCATCGCCCACCTCGCCGAAAACCCACCGACCACCAAAGCCCCGTAACCGACCGCAGCCAGACGTCTCCCGCCGCCAAAGAGGCTTGCAACGCTTCCATATTTTCTATTGACCACCTCTCGGAAATAAAGTAGTCATTATTTATCGAGCGTCGCTCGATACACTTTGCGCTACCTGTCATCCACAGATAGATCCATCAACGCAACATCAGATCGGAGGCAGACATGGAAAAGGACCTGTCGGGTAAAATCGCCCTGGTCACCGGGTCGGGCAAACGCTCGGGCATCGGTTACGCCGTGGCCCGAAAACTGGCGGCTGAAGGCGCCTCTGTGATCATCGCCGATCTCGGGCCGAACAGGGATACGGACCTTGCCGTGGAGACCGGCACCGAGGATGAAATGGCCGCCATCGCCGCCGAACTCCGTGAAACCTTCGGTGTCTCGACCCTGGCCGTCAACCTCGACGTCACGCGTCCCGACAGCATCGCCGCCATGGTGGACCGGGTCCGCTTGAAATTCGAACGGATTGACATTCTGGTCAACAATGCCGGCGCCTCTTTCGGGGTGCCCAACGCCGTGCATACCTATGACGAAGGGGCTTGGATGAAAACCGTCGACGTGAACCTCCACGGCGTTTTCCGGGTCACCCGGGCCGTCTTGCCGATGATGATGGCCGGCGGCGGAAGCATCATCAACACGGCCTCCCGGGCCGGCAAGGTACCGCCACTCTTTAACGGCGCCTACGCGGTTGCCAAGGCCGGGGTCATTATGCTCACCAAGGTCATGGCCCTGGAACTGTCCGGCAACGGCATCCGGGTCAATGCCATCTGCCCGGGCCAGATCGCCACGGATCTGGAAAAATGGCGCTTTGGCCTGGAGGCCCAGTTCTTCGGCTCCTCCGTTGAAGAACGGGAGCGGGAAATGTGCAAGACCATCCCCTTAAACCGAATCGGCAAGCCCGAAGAAGTCGGCGATCTGGTAGCATTTTTAGCATCCTCCCGGTCCGGCTACATCACCGGCCAGGCCATCAACATCACCGGCGGACAACTCATGGAATTATAAATTCGCCTCGGGCGAATTTATGGAACGCGGCTTCGCCGCTTTAAGAAAAGGAGACTTCAAATGGAAACAATCACCGGCGGGCAGCTCGTTGCCGAAGCCCTCATCAAAAAGAACATTGAATACATCTTCACCCTCAGCGGCGGACACATCACCCCCATTTACCAGCATCTGGAAAATACGTCCGTCACCCTCTTCGACACCCGTCACGAACAGGCCGCCTTATTCATGGCCGAGGCCTGGGGAAAAATGACCCGAAAACCCGGTGTGGCCATGGTCACCGCCGGTCCGGGGTTCACCAACGCCCTGACCGGCGTGGCCAGCGCCTTTTTCTCCAACACGCCCCTGGTGCTCATCAGCGGTTGTGTCGGATTGGATCACAAGGAAAAGCTCGACCTCCAGGACATGGCCCAGGAACCGGTCATCGCCCCCATGGTCAAGAAGACCTTCGTCTGCCAGAAAGTCGAACGGATCCCCGAATATGTGGACATGGCCTTTCGCACCGCGACCAGCGGCCGCCCCGGACCGGTCTACCTGGAGTTCCCCGTAGACGTGCTCAACACGTCCGTGGATCGCGCCGCGGTCAAAATCATCGAAACGGTGGTGGCGTCTCGACCGACGGATACGGCTGGCGCAGCCGCCATGCTGGAAATGATCGGCCAGGCCGAAAAGCCGGTGGTCATCGCCGGCACCGGCATCTGGCAGGCCCATGCTGAAACCGAACTGGTCGAGTTCATCGAAGGCTCCGGTATGCCGATCTTCACCTCGCTATCGGGCCGGGGCACCATTGCCGACACCCATCCGCTCTGCTTTGAAGGCGCACTGGCCATTCGACCCGGGGCGGCCTTCGCCGCCTATATCGAAACCGATCTGATCATCGTCCTGGGCACCCGGATCTGTCTGTACTACATGTTCGGAGACGTTTTTAACCCGGCAGCAAAGATGGTTCAGGTAGACATCAAACCCGAAGAACTCGGACGCAACCGCCGCATCGACTTGCCGGTGGTCAGCGACCTGAAGGGTTTCCTGGCGACCTGCAACGAGACGATCGCCGACAAGGGGCTGACCGGCCCGCTCAAGAGCCGGTTCGCCGGCTGGATCAAAACCCTGCAGCAGGCCGACATTGACGGCAAGGCACCGAGCCGGGCGGACTGGGAAAGCGACAACACCCCCATCCATCCCCTGCGGCTGGCCCGGGAAGTCAACAACTTTATGGATCGCGAAGACGATATCGTGGTGGCCGACGGCGGCGACACCACGACCTGGATGGGCATGACCCGCACGGCCAAGGTCCCGGGCCGCTACATGGACTACGGCATCTTCGGGTCCCTGGCCGTCGGGCTCCCCTATGCCAATGCCGCCAAACTCCGATACCCGGATAATCGGGTGCTGCTGATCACCGGCGACGGCAGTGTCGGGTTCAACTTCATGGAATTTGAAAACGCCATTCGAAAGGGACTGGCCATTGTGGTGGTCATCTCCAACGACCTGGGCTGGGGCATGATCCGTCACAGCCAGGAAATTCGCATCGGCCATGCCATTGAGGCCGGCACCTACATCGGCCGGGTCGACTATCACAAAATGGTGGAAGCCATTGGCGGCAAGGGATTTCTGGTGGAAAACCCCCAAGAGATTCGCCCGGCCCTGGAAGCGGCCTTTGCTTCGGGAAAGACCTGTTGCATCAACGTCATGACCGACCCCACCACGGTCAGTCCGGGCTCCATGGCCCTGGCCAACGTGGGGGCGTATAAAGCATAGAGAAGGGTTCGAGGGTTCAAGGATTCCGGGGGTCAAGTGAAAAACAACCGGCCCCACACGCTTCACAACCCTTGAACCCTCGAATCATAGAATCCGGTTGAACCTTGTTGATCAGGGGTCAAGGGGTCTAGTGAAACAAACCGGACCCGGGCGTGTTTTCCATCGCTTGAACCCTTGAATCCGTAAAGAATCCTAGCCCACAGGACAATGAAGGGGAAAAAACCGTGGATCCAGTCACCATTGATCAGGTCAGACTCAACTTCAATCCCCAGGGGCTCATGGTGATCAACGCCGCCATCGGCCTGATGATGCTCGGTGTTTCCATGGATCTCAAGCTCGATGACTTCAAGCGGATTCTGGTCTCGCCCAAGGCGCCGGGCATCGGACTGCTGGCCCAGTTCATCCTGCTGCCGGCCTTCACCTTCCTGCTCACATTGATCCTTCGTCCCCATCCGTCCATGGCCCTGGGCATGATCCTGGTGGCCTCCTGCCCCGGCGGCAACCTCTCCAACATCATGACCTACCTGGCCAAGGGCAACTGCGCGGTGTCCATCAGCATGACCGCCATCTCAACCGTCGCGGCCATCTTCATGACCCCCTTAAACCTTGCCCTGTGGGGCGGACTCAACCCCGAAACCGCGGAGATCTTGCGCCGGGTGAGCCTGAGTCCGGTGGATGTTTTCATCACGGTCTTTGTGATTTTGGGAATTCCGTTGATTGTCGGACAGCTTTTACGAAAATTCTTTCCGCTCCTGGCGGATCGGGTTCGAAAACCGTTCAAGATCTTTTCACTGGTCTTTTTCATTCTGATCGTCTGTGGCGCATTGGCCGCCAACTGGAAGAACTTTATCAGCTACGTGGGGATGGTGATGTTTGCGGTCTTCGTCCACAACGCCCTGGCCCTGAACCTGGGGTATTGGTCCGGCCGTCTGGCAAAACTCGACGAGCGTGACGCCCGGGCCACCTGCATCGAAGTCGGGATTCAAAATTCGGCCCTGGGGCTGGTCCTGGTATTTAACTTTTTCGACGGTCTGGGCGGCATGGCCATCCTGGTCGCCTGGTGGGGGGTCTGGCACATCATCGCCGGGCTGACCACGGCGTTTATCTTCACCCGCCGCCCGCTTCCCGAAGGCCAGGAAGCCGACGCCGCGGCCTGCCGGCCCTGACAGCCGCGGCATGGCGCGCAAACTAAAATCCGAGCTGGCTTAGATATGGCAAAGACGCCCGACACCTACGAACTGATCTACGGTTATGTGCACTGCATCGGCCGGACCGTCTACAGCGCCGGATTCGCCGAATCCCGACAGACCGCGGAAGAATGGGTCCATCGCCACCGGGAAACCAATGGCAGCCAATTGGCCGCCCCCAAGGAAGACCCGGTCCGCTGGTGCCCGGTCCGCCACTGCCACATGAAACGGCAGAGACCGTGGGTTGACTGCCGCCCGGCGGTCTCCCAGGCAACGACGAGTTAAACCGTCATGGCCCCGAAAAGGTCGGTTTTCACCACGAAGAACACGAAGAGGAAGACAGAATATCTAATATTTTAACTTTGTGACCTTCGTGCTCTTCGTGGTCGTTCAGTTCATATGGGTGATCTCGGACTTCTAAAGAAGCGTGTTATCGTGGATCATGCTTCCTTTCCCGATATATGGCCGGTCGCGGCCAAAAAAAGTTTTTTTACGAACGTATCAACTTTAACGCTTAACATTGAGAACTCAATTACCATGGGCCTTAAAGAAAGAAGAGAGCGGGAAAAAGAAGCACGCAAGAAGCAAATTCTCGATGCCGCCAGAAAACTCCTTTTTAAAAAAGGACTCCAGGCCACCAGCATCAACCAGATCGCCCGGACCGCCGAACTGGGCATCGGCACCATCTACTTCTACTACCAGAGCAAAGAGGACATATTTGCCTCCCTTCAGGAAGAAGGCCTGGAAATTCTTTTCCGTAACATCGAAGCCCTTACCAAAACCGAGCTATATCCTGAAGACCAACTGCGCCAGACCGCTGCCGCCTACCTGACTTTCAGCATCGAACAAAAAGACTATTTCGACATCATCAATTACTTCCTGTCTTCCCCTCAGGTCATGTTCGAACCCGATCTGAAAAGCCAGGTCGACCTCAAAGGCGGTCGTATTGTTTCGCTCATCATCGGTTTCATCGAATCGGGCATGGCCATGGGTCGCTTTACGGCCGTCGATGCGAGAAAATTCGCCTTGGCGTTCTGGGGCGCTCTCTACGGCCTGATCCAGTTCCGAAAATTGGAGAAAACCGTACTCGACGGTGAAGACCATAAGGCCGTATTCGATTATGCGGTCGAACAGTTCATTGCGCGACTGATGGCAGACAAATAAAATCGCGGCAGGATGCCGCTCCCACCCATGATGGAATGGATACCATGGATCGAACCGTCACGACCATCATCGACGCCGAACGTTGCACCGGCTGCGGCCTGTGCATTCGCGTCTGTCCGTCTGAAACCCTTTCCCTGGAAAACGGCAAGGCCGTCGTCACCGGCAGCGAATCCATCGGATGCGGCCACTGCCAGGCGGTCTGCCCCGCCGATGCAATCCGGGTCGAGGCCCTGCCCGACGACGCGCTGGCCCTTGAAACGATTCCGGTCAGCGACCGGTGGATACCCCATGGCGCCTTCGATTCGGCCGAACTGGTCGGCCTGATGCGGTCGAGGCGGTCTTGCCGAAACTTCCACGACCGCCCGGTAGGTCGTCCATTGCTCCGGGATCTGGTCAAGATCGGCACCACGGCGCCGTCGGGCTCCAACCGCCAGCAGTGGACCTTCACCGTGTTGCCGGAGCGCCGGGCCGTTAAAGCCCTGGCCGAAACGGTGGCCGGCTTCTTCCGGAAATTGAACCGCAGAGCAGCCAACCCCGTGCTACGGAGCCTGCTTGGCATGGTGGGCCGAAAGGAACTGGCCACCTATTACCGGGATTACCACCGTGCCATTGAAGAAAAATTGTCAGACTGGGAACAAGGGGGGCGGGACTGGCTTTTCTGGGGGGCTCCGGCGGTCATCGTCGTCGGATCGACCCCCGAGGCCGTCTGCCCCGCCGAAGATGCCATGCTGGCAACGGGCAACATGCTTCTGGCCGCCCACGCCATGGGGCTGGGCACCTGCGCCATCGGTTTTGCCGTTGCAGCCATGAAAAACGACCCGGCTATTTTGGATCGATTGGGAATTCCCCGAACCGAGGCGGTATGGGCGGTCATCGCCATGGGCTGGCCTGACGAGGCCTACCAGCGGTTGGCCGGAAGAAAACCGGCCATGGTTCGCTTTTTCGAAGTGTAGCACTGGTTTTTGGTATTTCGTGTCTTGTATTTGACGAAACAGCAAGAGTCATCCAAACGGGAGCCTCAAATCATATGACGGTTTTACGCCTTGGGCAATCATCAATCTTTAGTGCGTTTTAGGCACTGGCCCGCAATTTTATCGGCATAATTAGTTGCCCCTGACCACGCCAAAAGGACGTGGATTCTCAAATCGAAATGAACCGGTGACCATGAGCCCCGAAACGCCGTCACGAACCAGCTTGCTCTTCGACATGGCCTGGGCCTTTGCCGCCTTTGTCTTCTGGGGCGGCTGGGCCTGTTTTGTCAACATGGAGGCCGGTCTTTCCGCCGGAATCATCTCCGGCATGGCCCAGGGCACCTTCAGCTTTGCGATGACCCTGCTCATGGTCAAAGCGATCACCATCATCTACAACCGGGTGCACGGACATCGGTTTCGCTATGTGCTGCCGACCGTGGCCACCATGGGCTGCTCCGGCACCCTGCTGGCCGCCACCCATCTTCTTGCCGGCACGCCCAACATTCTTTCCACCATTTCGCCGCCCCTGGTCATCGCATTCTTCTTTTGCCTGTATACCGTGCGTCAACTGGAAAACAGCGTCTAATTGGGTATGTAAATTGACGAATTGACGGATTAGCGGATTGACGGATTGGCGGATTGGCGAATCCGGTTATCCGGAAAGCCCAAGTGCTCTCATTTAGCCCCGAGGGAGGGTGTTGAATCCATGTGCCGGGCAACTGTCTGAAGCATTTAAGCCGCGTTAAGCCCGCCGCAAGGCGCTCCTATCACAAATGTCCAAATCACCCGTGTTTTCAGATAACTATTTGATTCCGGGGCCTCGGCGGGTTTTACGGGGCCTTAATGCTGAGTTTTGGCCGGCACATGGATTCAATTCCCTCCCGGCACCGCGGTTCTGGAAGCTTGGGCTTTCCAGATAACCATGTTGGCGGATTGGTAGAACCCGAATGCTAAACGGATAGACGGGTCGATCCGTTTTTCCGGGCCTCGGGGATAGAAAGAAAATCAAAGAGGAGGGCCTCGACCCGGTCCAGGTCTGACCAGAAGAAGTGATCCGCGCCGGGAATCACTTCCATTCGCGCTTGGCCATTCCATTCGGTGACCATGGCGCGGACCCGAGCGGCATCGGCAAAATCGTCCCGGTCGCCGGCGATTACCAGATCCAGGGCAGAAAGCGAGGTGACGGGGCCAAAGTCGAGAAAATTCACAGGCGGCGCCACCATGACCATCCGCCCCGGCAGCGGTTCATTCCCATACGCCAGGGCGTTGACCCAGGCGCCGAAGGAGTAGCCGGCCAGGTCCACGTTATCGAGCCCCTTGTCCCGAACAAAGGCCATGGCCCGTCGAAGGTCGTCCTGTTCACCGCGGCCGTTGTCAAAGGCGCCATCGCTGGTGCCTGCCCCGCGAAAATTGAACCGAAGTGTTGCCCATCCGGCCCGGGCATAGGCCCGGACCACGGCTTCTACCACCGGGCTGAACATGTCACCGCCATATAGAGGGTGGGGATGGGTCACCACGACGGCCCGGTCGTTTCTTTTCGGGTCAAAGAGGCCCTGAAGTTGAAGACCGCCAGAGGCAATTATAACATTTTCTTCCATGGGCGTTCCTTATGACCGACGACGGCAGACCGTGGACCGCCGTCAGCCGTCACCGGTCAGCGGTCGTCCTCACCTCATCCCCTTGAGAAGGGTAACGACCTGCCGGCCATAGGCCTTTTTCTGCCAACTCTTGATCCCTTCCACCCCGCCGAGTTGCTTCAGGGTCTGGGGCTTTTCCAGAGCGATGGCCCCCATGGTCGCCTTGTTGAACAAAAGGGTCGGATCAATGCCGAGTTTCTCGGCTTCAGCGTCTCGCCACCGACGCAATTCCAGAACGCGATCCGGCACGCAACTGGGCACCGACGGGCTTCGTGTGCGGGGATAAGTCGGAAGATCTGGGGGGGGTACGGCCAGGCCGTCGGTGACGCAACGGATCAACGCCTCGCCGTGCATGTCCACCTGGCGGGGGCTCAGACCATCGCATTTTTCCAGGGCCCGAAGGGTTTTTGGCCGATCGGCGGCGATTTTCATCAACGCCTTGCTGCCGAAGACCTTGAACAGGGGACGATCTTTTTTCCTGGCGATGCGGTGCCGCAGTTCGAGCAGGTTCTCCAGCACGGCCAGCCCGCGACGATCGAGTTTGCCGGCCCCCTTGATGCGAAGAAAAAGCGGGCTGTCGTCTGGTTCCGAAGCCCTGACAAGGCTCAACAACCGGCATTCCTCTTCAACCCACCAGAGGCGATCTTTTTCCGCAAGCTCCTTCTCCATCATCCGGGCCAGGGCGAGCAGGTGAAACACATCCCCGGCGGCGTACTCGATCATCTCCCGGGGAAGCGGACGGCAGGACCAGTCCTTTTTTTGATATTTCTTGTCAAGATGAATGCCGAAACGCTGCTGTAGCACGGCATCCAGTCCGGTCTCGCGCATCCCCAGGAACATGGCGGCCACCTGGGTATCAAACAGGTTGTGGATCACGATGCCGAAATCCCGGAACAGGGAGCGCACATCGTAATCGGCGCCGTGGAACACTTTCTTCACGTTCCGCTTGGCAAAAAGGGGCTTGAGCGAGCTCAGGTCACCGATGGGAAGAGGGTCGATGACAACGTTGATGCGATCGGTGGCCATCTGGATCAAGCAAACCTTCTCCTGGTAGTGAAACATGGAGTCGGCTTCCAGATCCACGGCCACTTCGGTCGCGGTCTTGAGAACGGCCAGTGCATCCGCCAGGTCCGCGGCGGTATCAATCATACGATAAGCTGGAGTCATGGGCCTAGTGTCAGAATCCTTTCCGCTGGCTTGCCGTGCAAACCGGACGGTTGTCGCCGCTTTTACGGCCTTTTTCTGGTCATGAGGGAAAGGCGGCAGCGCCTATTTTCCGTTCTGCCGGGCCTGCCTGCTCGGGCAGCGTCGGACAAAGGGACGGGCATGGTCGGGTCCAATGACTTTTTCCTTGACCCGCCATGGCATTTTGCCTACCTTCGTGTATCTTTTAAATACCCATAAGGCGATAGGATGAATCAACCATGGTAAATATAACACTTTCTGACGGAACCATAAAGCATTTTGACCATTCCCCCACCGGGCTGGACGTGGCCACAAGCATTTCCGAAGGTCTGGCCCGAAACTGCGTGGCGGCTGAAATCGATGGCAGCCTCAAAGATCTCACCCTGCCCATCGACCATGACGCGACGGTGCGCCTGATCACCACCAAGGATGCCGAGGCCCTGGAAATTTTGCGACACACGGCGGCCCACGTCATGGCTCAGGCCATTTTGCGCCTCTTTCCCGAGGCCAGGCTGACCATCGGCCCGGTGGTAGAAGAGGGGTTTTACTACGATATCGACATGGCCCCGCTCTCCGAGGACGATTTTTCAAAGATCGAAACCGAGATGAAGAAGATCGTCAATGACAAAATCCCCATTCGGCGAAGGGAGGTGGCCAAAGCCGAAGCCCTGGATTTTTACCGCAACGAACCCTACAAGCTTGAAATGGTCCAGGGCCTGGCCGACGGCACCATCTCTTTTTATGAGCAGGGCGAGTTCACCGACCTGTGCCGCGGCCCCCATCTGCCCCACACGGGGTTCGTCAAAGCGGCCAAAGTCATGCGGGTGTCGGGCGCCTACTGGCGGGCCGACCAGAGCAAAGCCCAGCTACAGCGCGTTTACGGAACCGCCTACTTCGACAAGAAGGAACTCAAGGCCTACCTGCATTTTCTCGAAGAAGCCAAAAAGCGCAACCACCGCAAAATCGGCGAGGCCCAGGACCTGTTCAGCTTTCACGACGAAGCCCCGGGAATGCCCTTCATCCACCCCAAAGGGATGGTGGTCTGGAACGCCCTGCTCGACTACTGGCGGGAAGAACATTCGGCCGCCGGCTACGTGGAGACCAAGACCCCCATCATTTTGCGTCGCACCCTCTGGGAGCAGAGCGGACACTGGGAAAACTACCGGGAAAACATGTACACCACCCAGGTCGATGAAGACGAATACGCCATCAAACCCATGAACTGCCCCGGCGGCATGATCCTTTACGGCACCCGTCCCCATTCCTACCGGGAGTTGCCCCTGCGGGCGGCTGAAATCGGCCTGGTCCATCGCCACGAACTCAGTGGGGTCTTAAACGGCCTGTTCCGGGTCCGGGCTTTTCACCAGGACGATGCCCACCTGTTCATGACCCCGGACCAGATTCAGAGCGAAATTCTGGATCTGCTGCACCTGGAAGAACGGATGTACAGCACCTTCGGGCTCGGCTTTCAGCTGGAGCTCTCCACACGGCCGGAAAAGTCCATCGGCACCGACGCCCAATGGGAGGTGGCCACCGAAGGGCTACGACGGGCACTGGATGCCTATGACCACGGATATGTGGTCAATGAAGGTGATGGCGCCTTCTACGGACCGAAGATCGATCTGCATATTCAAGATGCCCTTCGCCGGACCTGGCAGTGCGGCACCATTCAGTTGGACATGTCCCTGCCCGAACGCTTCGACCTGAACTACGTGGCCCGGGACAACGAACGCCGCCGGCCCATCATGATTCACCGCACGGTATTCGGATCCATCGAACGGTTCTTTGGCATCCTGGTGGAACACTTCGCCGGCAGGTTTCCCCTTTGGATGGCACCGGTGCAGGCGACCCTGCTCCCCATCAACGACGACTTGATTCCCTATGCCGAAACGGTGGCCGGCCAAATGAAGGCCCGGGGACTCCGCGTGGAACTCGACCGGCGCACCGAGAGCCTCAACCGCAAGGTCCGCGACGCCCAGCTTGACCGGGTGCCGCTGATCATCACCATCGGCGCCAAGGAAAAGGAGGCCTCAACGCTTTCGGTGCGAACCCTGGACGGCAAGGTCCACTACGGCATCTCCCACGAGACCTTCTTTGACCGGGTGGGCCGCCATATTCAAAACCGGGCACTGGACTTCGACATCTTTTAACTCGTCATGGAAATCCATGCCCTCAGGGCATGGTCAGAGTCAATTGGCTATGCCGAGACACCGATGCTGCAAGTGACTAAAGTGAACTAAAGTTTGGAGTGAGCTAAAGTTAAGGAATTCTGCCTATTATAGAAAATTGATGGAGCGAAGCGACTCCTCAATCCCGCCTTGGCGGGACTCACTTTAGGCACTCCACACTGATCCGGGGGGCGGCAACCCGGCCCCTTCCAGAGGCATCCCAAAGCCTGGTCCTCTGGGCCAGGATTCTTTAAAAATGAGGCTTACGCAAACCACAAAGGCACAAAGAAGACAATCTGTGTTGAATCCCTCGATTTTGTGGCCTTCGTGCCTTTTTGATTTTTTCAAACCGACCAGATGCTAAGGACCCAGGTGAATCCAAGGCTCAGCCGCTGGCTGGCGGTGGCCCTCTATTGCATCGCCATTTTCATCCAATCCGCAAGCCCGGCAACCCCGTCCCTGCCGGCCTGGCCCGGCATGGACAAGGTGCTCCATTTTACCGCCTACGCCCTGCTGGGGATTCTCTTCTTTCGGGCCTACCAAACCACGGACCTGAACCACAAACCGGTTCGCCTTGCCGTGGCCAGCATCCTGTCGGCGGCCCTGTACGGGCTCAGCGACGAAATCCACCAGTCCTTTGTCCCCTGGCGAAACGCCGAGGCCCTGGATCTGGCTGCAGACACCCTCGGCGCCTTGGTGGCTGTGCTTGTCTGGCAATTCCGGGTCAATGGCTGTCTCCCTTCCAATTCGAAGTAGGCACTCCAAACTGATATGGGATCGGTAACCCAGCCCCTGCCAGGGACAAACCATCACCCCCTCCTTTGGACCTGGATTTTTATCCCACCAACGCCCATCATTGACAAAACCCCCGTCGTAATATAGGAACAAACGGGCGTCGGAACCGGGCAAACAAAGCGCTCCCAACTGCGCATCGTGGAAGCGGTTTTGCATTTCATTTCGAAGCGTTGAGGCAAGACACCGCGTCGCCGGAGCTTGCGACCGCCAGCACCCATACGAGGAGAGGCCGTCCCCATGGACCCACAGCACGTCATCGTCATCAACGGCAACGAATTCACGTTCACCCCGGGCGAAACCATTCTGGAGGTCGCCCGGAGAAACAGCGTTGACATACCAACCCTGTGCCACCTCAAAGGGACCACCCCCACGGGGGCCTGCCGCATCTGCGTGGTGGAGGTCGAAAGGGCACGCAGCCTGCTCACTGCCTGCAGCACCCCGGCAGCCGACAACATGGTCGTCCGGACCGAATCGGCGCAGGTCGTCGAGGCCCGGCGCCTGATCATCCAGCTCATGCTCTCCTCGGGCAACCACAACTGTGCCGTACGCGGCTCCGACGATCAGGACTGGACCGCCTTTCAACTTCAGGTTCACCAAGACGACCGGAGCGAAGAACTCTGTCCGGTCTGGGGCGACTGCCGCCTGCAGGATCTGGCCTACCGCTATCAGGTCTCCGGCGAACGATTTGCCGGTACCGAGACCCCATACCCCTTAGAAGACGTCAACCCCTTCATCGTCCGGGACTTCTCCCGCTGCATTCAGTGCGGCCGTTGCGTTCAGGCCTGCAACGAAGTTCAGGTCAACAACGCCATTAATTTCGGCTATCGGGGCGCCGCGGCCAAAATCATCGCTGCCGGCGACCAGCCACTGAAGGATTCCGACTGCGTCTTCTGCGGCGAATGCGTCCAGGCCTGCCCGGTGGGCGCCCTGGTGGAAAAAGACGTCCGGTACGCGGTCCGGCCCTGGGAAACCACAAACATGCGCACCACCTGCTCTTACTGCGGCGTGGGATGCCAGCTTTACCTGCACGTTAAAGACAACCGCGTGGTCAAGGTCACCGGGGTCAACGCCCCCCCCAACCACGGCAGCCTCTGCGTCAAGGGACGGTTCGGTTTTAATTTCATCGGCTCCGCCGAACGCCTGACCCGGCCCCTGATTCGTAAAAACGGTGAACTGACCGACGCCTCCTGGGACGAGGCCCTGGACCTGGTGGCCCAAAAACTCGGCGACATCAAAGCGACCCACGGTCCGGACAGCATTGGCGTCCTCACCTCGGCACGGATCACCAACGAGGAAAACTACATCGCCAACAAGTTCACCCGGGCGGTTTTAAAGACCAACAACATCGATCACTGCGCCCGTCTCTGACACAGCTCCACCGTGGCCGGTCTGGCCGCAGCGTTTGGAAGCGGAGCGATGACCAACACCATCGCCGACATCGAGGAAGCCGACGTGATCCTGGTCACCGGCACCAACACCACCGAAAACCACCCGGTACTCTCGACCTTTATCAAACGGGCGGTGACCCGCCGGGGAGCCAAGCTGATTGCCGTTGATCCGCGACGTATCAAACTGACCGGATTTGCCGATCTGTGGCTTCGCCAGAACATCGGCACCGACGTGGCCTGGATCAACGGGATGATGCACGTGATCATCAAAGAGGATATTTACGATCACGACTTCGTGGAAAAACGGACGGAAAACTTCGAGGCGCTCAAAAAGACCGTTGAAACATACACCCCCGCCCATGTGGAAACGATCACCGGCATCGCCGCCGCGGACATCGAGGCCGCGGCGCGCATGTACGCCACGGCCGGGGTGGCCAGCATCTGCTACTGCATGGGTATCACCCAGCATACGTCGGGCACCGACAACGTCAAGAGCCTGGCCAACCTGGCCATGCTCTGCGGTCACATGGGAAAGCGCGGCGGCGGGGTCAATCCCCTGCGAGGCCAGAACAACGTCCAGGGGGCTTGCGATTTCGGCGGCCTGCCCAATGTTTTCAGCGCCTACCAGCCGGTGGCCAGCGAGGACGCCCGCAAGAAGATGGAGGCGGCCTGGGACATTTCCGGCCTTTCGGACAAACCCGGGCTGACCGTCACCCAGATGATCCCCAAGGCCCACGCGGGGGAACTAAAGGCCTTGTACATCATCGGCGAAAACCCCCTGGTCAGTGACCCGGACCTCAACCATGCCGAGGCGAGCCTGGGGCACCTCGACTTCATGGTGGTCCAGGATATTTTTCTGACCGAAACCGCCCGGACAGCCGATGTGGTCCTGCCGTCCCGGTGCTTTGCCGAAAAAGACGGCACCTTCTCCAACACCGAAAGACGGGTCCAGCGGATTCGAGAAGCGGTTCAGCCGCCCGGAGAGGCGCGCTACGACTGGGAGATCACCTGCGCCATCGCTTCACGGATGGGATATGCCATGGGCTACGACAACACGGAAGCCATTTTTGAAGAGCTTCGCACCGTTACCCCCTCCTATGCCGGCATCTCCTACGAACGCATCGAAAAGACCGGCCTTCACTGGCCCTGCCCCACACCGGAGCATCCGGGCACGCCGATCCTTCACGGCGAACAGTTCACCCGGGGCAAGGGGATGTTTCATGCCATCGACTACCGGGTACCGGCCGAAGAGACCGACAACGAATACCCCCTGTACCTGACCACCGGTCGGGTCCTCTACCAGTACCACACCGGCACCATGACCATGAAAACCGACGGACTCAACGAGCGGGCCCCGGAGAGCTTCGTTGAGATCGCCCCGACCGACGCTTCGAATTTGGGATTGGAGGACGGGGCACTGGCCACCATCGCCTCACGCCGGGGAGAGATTCACGCCCGCATCCAGGTCTCGGCCAAGGCGGTGCCCGGCACGGTCTTCATCCCCTTTCACTATGCCAAGGCCGCTGCCAACCGGCTCACCAACGCGGCCCTGGACCCGGTCTCGGGCATTCCCGAATACAAAGTCTGCGCCGTTCGACTGTCGAAGGCAGCATAGGGAGACTGAAGACTGAAGACTGAAGACTGAAGACTGAAGACTGAAGACTGAAGACTGAAGACTGAAGACTGAAGACTGAAGACTGA
>JAEINQ010000124.1 GCA_016342285.1 Desulfobacterales bacterium | reverse complement strand
ACCAATCCAACCAATCCAACCAATCCAACCAATCCAACCAATCCAACCAATCCAACCAATCCAACCAATCCAACCAACCCAACCGCCCTAACCCTCTTTCTCTGCTGTTCGGACAGCCTGCCACCGCCCCAGAGCACCCTGGACCCGGTCTAAGAGGGTTAGAAAAACCGGGCCGGTCACCAGTGCCCAGCCCATCTGAACCGCCATGGTTCGCAGTGCTCCGGCGGGTATATGGCCGTAAATACCGGCCATTGCAACGGTGCCGAAAAAAATCAGGTTCTGCATCAGCACGCCAGCAGAGACCACGAACAGGATCAGCAGGGTATTGGTCACCTGCAAAAAGGTAATCACCCAGACCACCCCGAGAAAGATCCAGACGTAGCAGGAGAGATAGAGGCCAAAGGCGCCGCCGGTCATGGAGTCCTGGACAAACCCGAGCAGGATGACCATGGGCAGCCCTTCACGAAAGGGTCGAAAGAGCCCCAGGTATACCACCAGGGGCACCAGCGGATCGTAAAAATGGTCAAACAGAGGCATCAGGGGCATCAGGGTCGTCTTGACCACAAGCAGAAACAGCGCCAACAGCAGGTACAGGCCGTAATTCACGATGCATCCTTATCGTCGCTGGTCGACGGGTCCAGGACAATCAACACCTCTTCGAGTTGTTCAAAATTGACAAACGGCATCACCGAAACTTCCTGGAAAATACCCGAATTCCGACGTATCACGCTGGTGACGGCGCCCACCCGCAGCCCCTTGGGAAAAACCCCGTCGAGTCCGGAAGAGATCAGGACGTCGCCCACCTGCACGTCGTGCTTGCGCAACACGTATTTGAACCGGCATCGGCCGGTGGTCTCGCCGGTAACGATGCCCCGGGCCCGGGTGCGCTGGACCAGGGCATCCACGGCGTTGTTCTGGTCAATGATGAGCAGCACCTTGGCATAGCCGGCAGCGACCTCGGTGATCTGGCCGACCACCCCTTCAGGGATCACCACGGGAAGCCCCTTGTTCAGGCCGTCCCGGCTCCCCTTGTCAATGATCACGGTTTTAAACCACGGCGAGGGATCCTTGCCGATCACCTCGGCAGCGATCACCTTGCGGTCCATGGTCCGCTGAAAACCCAGCAGGCTTCGCATTCGGCTGTTGGCCACGTCAATCTCGCTGAAACGGCGGTCCCGTTCCCCGGCTTTGCGCAACAGCTGACGGAGCCGGTCATTGTCTTCGGCCGTGGATGCCAGATTAAAATAGTGGGACCAGACCTGATGGGTGAACCGAAGGGTGCCGGTCACCATTTTCTGAAACGGAGCGATGAGGGAAATGGCGATGCCGCCTGCACCGTGAGAGGTGTTTTCCTGGCGGCTGTTGATCGAGAGGATTATGATGTTGACCGCAAGAACGATCACCAGGCCAACAATCATCATCATCTTACGGGAAAACATTATTACCTATCAGGGGACCCGTTACCCCAGCCCCACGTCTATGGAAGGGTCGGGAAGCCGGCTTTTCCAGGATGAAAGCGCCGCGACGACAAAAAAAACAAAGAATCCACGCCCAGAAGACGTGGGCTGTAAAATCGAATTCGATTCAGGTAATCATGACCTGTCTGAGCATTTCGATGCTGTCGAGAACCTTTCCCGTTCCCAGGGCCACGGTGGACAGGGGGTCCTCGGTAACGGTGATGGGAAGGCCGCTCTCTTCCATGAGCAGCTTGTCAAGATTCTTGAGCAGGGCCCCGCCGCCGGTGAGCACAATGCCACGATCCACGATGTCTGCCGCCAGTTCCGGCGGTGTCTGCTCCAGGGCGATCTTGACCGTCTCGACGATGGCGTCGATCTGCTCGGAAATCGCCACCCTCACCTCTTCACTGTCGATGGCCAGGATTTTCGGAATGCCGGAAACCAGGTCGCGCCCCTTGACCTCGATGGTCTCCAGGTTGTTGGGGTCGGGGTAGGCGTTACCGATGGAGGTTTTGATGATCTCCGAGGTCCGCTCGCCAATGAGCAGGTTGTACTTGCGCTTGATGTACTGCATGATGGCCGCATCCATCTTGTCGCCGGCCACCCGAAGGGATCGGCTGTAAACGATGCCGGCCAGGGAAATCACCGCCACTTCGGTGGTGCCGCCGCCGATGTCCACCACCATGTTGCAGGTGGGTTCGGTAATGGGCAGCCCCGCACCGATGGCCGCGGCCATGGGTTCCTCGATAAGAAAGACCTCCCGGGCACCCGCGGACTCGGCCGACTCCTTGACGGCACGTTTTTCCACCTGGGTGATGCCCGAAGGGACAGCGATAATCATTCGCGGACGCACAAAGCTCCTGCGATTGTGCACCTTCTGAATGAAATATTTGAGCATGGCCTCGGTCACTTCGAAGTCGGCAATCACGCCGTCGCGCATCGGCCGAATGGCCACGATGTTGCCCGGCGTGCGGCCGAGCATTTTCTTGGCCTCGGACCCCACCGCCAGCACGCGGTTCTTGGTCCGATCCAGGCGTACCGCCACCACCGAGGGCTCGCTTAGAACGATCCCCTTGCCCTTGACATAGACCAGGGTATTGGCCGTTCCCAGATCGATGGCCAGATCGCTTGAAAACATCCCCAGGATTCCGTCTAAAAAGCTCATGTTATTCCTTTATCCGTTGATCGCAACCCAGGCGTTAATCGCGACCCGTGTCGATAAATTTCCAGGCAGCCCGCTCCCCGGGGTGTTCCGGTTACGGGACGGCCGCCGCGTGTTCACTTTTCATCAGGCAGGCAAGGTATCAGAAATTACTTGGAATTACAACAGAAATATCACAAATGGCCTGTTCCGTAAACACTGAGAAACACGGCGTGAAACAAAGGCACAGGGGGCTCGCTATCCCCATTCTTGTCCAACGGGAAGGGTCAGGCGAGATTCAGGTTGAGGGCGGTCATCACCGCATCGTGGAGGACGGGCCGAAAAGCCCGGATTCGGGTGTCGTACCGGCTGGGATGGACCCGGTTGGTCAACAGGACCACGCGCACCGACCGGTCCATGTCCATCCAGAAGGAGGCACCGGTAAACCCCAGGTGGCCCACGCTTGCCGGCGAAAAATACCGACCGGCGGCTGAATCGACCGCAGACGGCGAATCGAATCCCAGGGGACGGCCCCCGGGCCGCCGGGGATAGAGAAACCGTCGCAGCAGGTCCTGAGAAAACAGGCCGGGGTCACCGCTCAGGCCGCCTTCCAAGGCGGCAAGCAGACGATTGACGGCGGCAGCCGTGCCAAAGAGCCCGGCGTGGCCGGCCACCCCGCCCACGGTCCAGGCATTGTCGTCGTGTACCCGGCCGCAAACGAGCCTGCCGCGCCAGGGGCACAATTCCGTGGCCGCATAGGCAGCCGGGCCGGGCCGCCGTGATCCCGGGCCCGGGAAAAAAAGGTCCCCGATGCCCAGGGGGGCATAAATCCGCGCCGCTGTAAACCGGTCCAGGGGCAACCCTGAAACCGCCTCGACGATCCAGTCGAGCAGCATGAAGCCCAGGTCGCTGTAAAGAGTCTGGCGCCCCGGCGGCGCCATCACGGGCTCCGCGGCCAGCAGCCGCCTCAGCTCGGGTTTTCGTTTCCATTCCGGCAGGCGGCGAAGCCGGGTGTAGTAGGGACGCCAGGCCGGCAGACCGGCAGAGTGATCCAGCAGGTCGGCTGCGGTGACGGTTGCCTTGTCCGTGCCGCGAAGATCTTCGACAATCTCTTCCAGGGGCTGGTCCAAAGAAAGGCGCCCTTCCTGGACCAGAAGAAAAACAGCCAGGGTCGTTGCCAGGGGCTTGGTCAGCGATGCCAGATCAAAGACGGTCTCCCGGGTCATGGGCCGGCGGGAAAAAAGGTCTGCCATGCCGCAGGCTTCAAAAAAGAGGATTTTCTCTTTTACTGCCACCAGCAGCACGGCGCCGGGAAATATCCCCTCTCCCACCGCCCGGCACATCATCTCATCGACCTGTTTCATCTCTACCGGCATCCTCAAAAAGAAAAAATATCAACCGCGGACCCACGCAGAAATACGCAGACAAAGAGATTTGAACTCGGCCGACCTGGCCGAGTTCAAGATGTCGCTGCTTCGCAGGCAATATGCGTCCAAATGGCGGAAGTGGATCGACAACCATAACCCTATAGTTGCATAAAAAACACGCTGGAAGCGGTTAAAGCTCAAGAACTGTAACGTAAAATCGTGTTTTGTCAATCATATCTGGATTGCATCGTCGGTGAAGTCCAGAAAGCCTAATGATTTCTCCGGTGTTTTTTACCCTTCGGGAAAGCCGGAGAACTCCAGATCCTGCATTGCAAAGGGTTCGCAGTAAAACACTACGACTTCACCCTTTGCGCCTTGGTTCTGGAGCCCTCCGGCTTTTGCAACGTTAGGGATAAGCAAGCGCCGCCGGCCGCCTTGTTATGTCCGTTCAGGTCGAACGGAGATAAACGATTGTCTGCGATCGTCCGCGTGGGTCCGCGGTCAATTATTCTTTGTATTACTATCCACAATTTTCTTGTTTTTTATGCACAAAAGTCATGAACCATCGTTTTTTGCTGCGCAAACCCAAACAACTTTTTTTTATCTCACCGCCCGCTTCGCTAAAGACGCCAAGAACGCTAAGAAATCTTTTTTTACGGAATCGGGTCCTGTACTGGCCAAACCTCGGCCACTACAAGCTGCGATTCCGTAAAAGCTGCGATCCCTGACGGGAGAGATACGGGATTCGGGGCTTCCGACACGGCATCAGGTCTGGTACGGCATCGCACCTGCCCGTAGGGCATGGCATCATTGGTTCGGCCGGAGCGCCTACGGCGGTTTTTCGTAGGTGATCGGCCGAACCAATAAATCCTGAATATCCTGTTCATCTTGTCAAAAATCTTGCGATCTTTGCGGCTTTGCGGTGAACCACATTTTTGTTGTAGCCTGCCGCGCTAAGCTCTTTATGTCTTTGTGGTTTACACCAAAACCGTCGCCGGTTCGTGGAAGAAAAGCCGTTTTCCATCGGCATCCAGGGTGGCTGTCAAACCGATGGGCACGGTGAGGTTCACCGGACCGTGCCCCACCTCCAGACCGGAGAGGATCGGCACGGCCATGGGGCCAAAAATATCTTCGACAATGGCCGAAAGATCGTCTTCGCTCCCGCAGCCGCTAAACGCCCCCAGGACCAGCCCGGCCACATCGTCGAAGCAGCCGGCCATGCGCATCTGGCTCAGCATGCGGTCGATGCGGTACGGCGCCTCGTTGATGTCTTCCAGAAGCAGGATTTTTCCGGCAAAGGCCGGCGAGAACGGGGTCCCTGTCAGATGGCACAAAGTGGTGAGGTTGCCGCCGGCCAGCGGCGCCGTGACAGATCCGGGCACCAGGGTTCTTCCGTCAGGTGCGACCATGTCGACCAGCCGTTCCGAGGCAATGGCATCAAAGAAGCTGCCGACGGTTCGCGCTTCGGTCTCGGCCAGGGAGGTGACCACCGGTCCGTGAAAGCCCACCAGGCCGCAACGATCCCCCAAGACGTTCAGCAGGGCCGTGATGTCGGAAAACCCCACCAGCACCTTGGGGTGTTGGCCGATCCGGTCGAAATCAAGATGGGCCAGGGTCCGCATGGATCCGAACCCGCCCCGGGCGCAGATAATCGCCCCCACCTCCGGGTCGGTAAAGAGCTGTCCGAGCAGTTCGGCCCGCTGGCGGTCGCCGCCGGCAAAATACCGTTCCCGCGCATACACCCCATCCGGGCAACGGGTTTGATACCCCCGGGATTCCATCACCGCCATGCCCTGCCCGAACAGCACCTGATCAAACGGGCTGGCCGGCGCGGCAATACCGATGGTCCCCCCGGGCAACAGCCTTCGCGGCCTGATAATTTCCTGCGTCATTCTCATCCCCGGCCTTTCAACCTTGACAGCCCCGTAAGAAGTCGAAAACCGTCTTTTTTCGTCATTCCCGCGAAGGCGGGAATCCAGTTATTCCAAATGGTTCTGGATGCCTGCCTTCGCAGAGCCTGCCCCTGCGAAGGCAGGGGCATGACGGGATCGCGGCTTTTTTACGAACGCATCAACCTTGACCATGCGCTATTGGCCATTCCCAAATAACCAATAACCATTCTCTATTCCCGAATCCCCTTCACCCTTAACCATTCACCATTCACCCCTGCCCCAATCGCACTCAAATCGGTCCTTTCATTGCCGTGAACCTTCAGTCTTCAGCCTTTAACCTTCAGCGGAAGCGACCTTTATTCTATCTTAATACCCAGAAATTTAAAGGTTTTTATAAATCCTCGGCGTCATACCCCCCCAACTGATTATTTCTTGACAGCCAAAGGGCGACCTGCTAAATAGCCATTTTTGTGTCGGGGCGTAGCGCAGTCTGGTAGCGCACTTGAATGGGGTTCAAGGGGTCGGAAGTTCAAATCTTCTCGCCCCGACCAAATAAGACAATGATTAAGGCGGGTTAGCCAACAGGCTTTCCCGCCTTTTTTGTTCGTTTTCGCCTAGAGGGAGAAATAAGGGAGAAATTTTCAGGATCATCGTCTTGCATAGCGATCAGCAAGACGATCTTGAAGGGCTTTCTT
>JAEINQ010000038.1 GCA_016342285.1 Desulfobacterales bacterium | reverse complement strand
GGGTGGCGATGGGGCCGGTGCCGTCCCATACCTGGCTCAGGGTGTTGTCCGCATTAAAGGTTCTTTCCACCACCTTGAAACCGGGATAGGCCAGCACCTCCAGGTTGCTGTTGGCGTCGTAGCCCTTTTCCACCCGAAGCCCGTTTTGCACTTCGGCGGTAACCCGGCTTAAGGCATCGTACTCCCATGCGGCGGTGTTCGCGGCCCGCCCCTGGTTGCGATCCACTGCTTCGACCATGCGCGAAAGGGCATCGAAGGCAAAACTCTGGGCCAGGGTGCTGTTCACGGTGACGGCGGTCTTGCGGTTAAGATCGTCATAGGTGGAAACGATCTGGGTGCCGTCCCGCTTGACCACAAGGGTCATGTTGCCGGCGCCGTCGTATTCGGCGCGAAGGTAACTGCCGTCCGCGTCGTATTCGCGCAGGCGCCGCCCCAGAAGGTCGTAGGTGTAGGTGACGGTCTCGCCGTTGGCGTTGGTGATGGCGGTCAGGTTGTCGGCATCGTCGTATTGGTACTGGGTGGCGGCCTCGTCCGTAGTGCCGTAGGCATCGGTCTTGGCGATAAGGCGGCCGTTGGCGTCATAGTCAAAGATGGTGGACACCTCGTCGGCCGTACCCAAAGCCTTGGTGACGCCGGTCTTCACATTCAAGATGTCATCGTAATCAAACTCGGTTTCCGTGCCGGTCCGGTCAATGACCGTTTCGATCCGGCCGAGTTCGTCGTATTGGGTAACCGTCTCGGCCTCGGAGGAATCCGCAAGCACCCGCCTCTCGCTGGTGCGGCGGTTGTTGGCGTCGTAGGCGTACAAGGTGGTGCTTCCGGCCGGATCGGTGGTGCCGGTGAGATTGCCGTTTTCGTCGTAATCGAAGACCGTGGTGCCCCCTGCGGGATCCTGCCTGCCGATTTTCCGGTTCACGGCATCGTACCAGAAGTTCGTCCGCTGGCCCATGGCATCGAACACGGCCAAATGGTTGCCCACGTTGTCGTAGCGGTAACCGGTTACGTAGCCCAGGGCGTTTTCCGTTTTCACACGGCGGTTGTTCAGGTCGTAGGTGTGCCGGGTGGCATTGCCCAGATCATCGGTGAGCGAGACCAGATTCCCCATGGCATCGTAGAAGAACTCCGTGCGGTTGCCCCGGGGATCGGTCTCGGCGATCTTCCGGCCCAGGTCGTCGTACTCGTAGGTGAACTCGTTTCCTTCGGCATCGGTCTTTTGGGTAAGCAGGTTTCGGCCGTCGTAGTCAAAGCGCGTTTCATTAAGCAGGTTGTTGTACCGGCTGTAAGTGGCGACTCGGGTTTGGTTGCCGTTGCCGTCGTAATCAAACACCGTGTAATTGCCCAGAGGGCGCGTTTCCCGGACCTTTCGGCCCAGGTCGTCGTATGAATAGGCAGTGACCAAGGCCTCAGGCGTGCCGTATCCGGCGGTCTTTGCGGTCAAAAGATTTCGGTTGTCATAGGTGTAATGGGTAACCATGCCGATGGCGTTGGTCTCGTCGGTAAGGTTGCCGTTGGCATCGTAGGCATAGGTGGTGGTGTTCCCCTCGGCATCGGTCACGGCAGTCTTGCGGTTGGCCGCATCAAAGGTGAAGGTGGTCTTGCCGCCGCGCCGGTCGGTTTTCGAAGTGAGGTTGCCGTTGCCGTCGTAGGTGTAGCGAACGGTGTTGTTGAAGGCGTCGGTCTCCTCGATGAGGCGGCTCATCTGATCGTAGGCATAGGTGGTGGCGTTGCCGTTGCGGTCCTCCTTGCGGATGAGGTTACCCAGTTCGTCGTAGTCGTAAAATTCGCTGTTGCCCAGGGCATCGGTCTTTTTGAAGACCTTGGCCCCGGCGACGATGTCCCTGGCCGGGTGGTATCCGAGGATGGTGACCGCGCCGCTGGGATCAATCCTTTTCAGCGGCTTTCGGTTGACATCGTACTCGAAGGCGGTTTCGTTGAACAGGGCATCGGTGACCCGGGTTTTCTGATCGTATCCGTTGTAGATAAACTCCGTAGCGAATCCTTCCGGATCGGTCACGGTGGCGATGCGGCCCACATTGTCATAGATAAAGCCGGTTTCGTTGCCGTTTTTGTCGGTGACCGTTTCGACATGGAGCCCCTGGGCATCAAAGGTGCTTGTTACCGTATAGTTCAGGGGGTCGGTCGCGACAGTAAGGTTGCCGTGGCTGTCGTAGGTATATTCGGTCTCTTTGCCCGCCGGGTCGGTCTTGGAAGTCAGGTTCCCGCTGGTGTCGTAGGTGTAAGTGGTGACGTATCCCTTGGGATCGGTTTCGGTGGCCACTTTGTTGAAGGTCGCATGGTAGGTATAGGTCCACTGCTGGTTCAGGCCGTTGGTTTTGGTAAGCACGTTGCGCCGGCCGTCGTAAGTGTAGGTGGTGGCGTGTCCGTTGGCGTCGGTGTGGGTGAGCATGTTGTGGTTGGCGTCCCAGGTCTTGGTCTCCAGGGTGCCGTCTTCGTTGTCCACCCGGGTCACGTCGTTGCTTTCGTTGAAAAAGACCTTCCGGTAATACCCGGCCTCGTTCCAGGTTTCGCCGTAGCGGTTGAGGCGGCTGTACTGGAAGTTGAAGGTCTGGCCCAGCTTGTTGCGGTGATAGGACACCTGGTCGTTCTTATAATAGCCGATCTCCAAATAATCGCCGTTGGGCAGGATGTATTTAGACATGTTGTGGTCGTTGAGCGGGTTTTCCTGGCCGCTCAGGTATTCGTACTGGGTGGTGTTGCCTTCGAGGTCGGTGAAGCTTACCAGGTCGTCGCCGTCGTATCCGTAGTCGCAGTATCGCCCGGTGAAATCGGTCACCCGCGCCACTTTATCGTTGGCGTTGTAAGTGAAGGTCAGCGCCCGGTTCAGGGAGTCACGGATGGCGGTCATCCGGTTTTCGGCATCGTATTCAAAGGTGAGGTAGTTACCGTTGGTGTCTTCCTTCCGGACCAGATACCCTTGGGCATTGAAAAACTGCTTGCCTCCATGCTTCTGGGTGACGATGTACTGCCCGCCTGACGAGGTCAGGACAAAGGTGGTTCCCGGCGGGTACTGGTAGGTGCCGTCGCCGTTGCTGGTGAGGTAGTACTGGTCGATTTCGCTATTGTAATAGATAATGTCATCGACGCTGCCGTTCTCATCCTTGTCCAGCAGAATAAGCTGCTCGCCATGGTTGAAGGTCCATCCGTAGCCGAAGGGGCCGTTGTAGACGGCACGGCTCAGGTAGGTGCGCTTGAGGGAGAGATCGAATCCGATGGACTTTATGACAAAATCCGGATTCTCCTCCTGGTAGAATTCACCGGTGACCATATTCACCGGATCGCCCAATGAATACTTCTCAGCCAGTGCTGAGATTTGTTTAAAAAAGCCAAAAGACGGCTCAACAGTACCGTCACCATTCAGATCGACTTGAAACTCATATGGTGAACCAAGAATTGAACCAGATGCCAAAGAAACAGAATATGCATCAACTATTGAAATCCCCGGGGAATCAGCGCTGAATTGATCCAGTAAGCTGATAGTAACAGTTGGGGTATCTTGGTCATAAGCAAAGGTTACTGCACCACCATTATCCTGCCCAAACATATATCCGTCACCGGCTGGGCTGTTGATGATATAGCAGTAAAAAGTCAACCCCTCATACGCGATCCGCCTTCTGGGCATTTGGATCTTAACCTGTCCGTCCGGCACAAGGGCACCGGTATCGTCCAGGAATTCCTTCACAATTACATTTCGGATAATGCTGTAGGCAATTTTACCACCATTGTTGGGATGGTTATCGATTGCAGGCACATCGTTTTCCAGATCCGGAATATGCCAGTCACCATTTTGCATAACTACATTGTTCGAGGTCAGTTCAACTGTTCCGACACTTTCGCCGCCAACCAACTCGTTGGCAAGCATAAGGCCTTTTATTGTGCTGGCTCCAGGGGTATTCTGCCAGTCTTCAAAAATGCGTCCTTCGTTAATTGAATCCGAGTACATGAATAAGTTTCTGGCCAGTTGAAACTTCGGATTATCCCATTCGAGATCAATCAAAACCCCGTTTTCATTCAGCTTAAAAAATTTCCCAGCACCAGTCATTGAATCGATATTCCACATCGCCCGAATGAAGTACTTCGCATCATCGGCTTCTACTATCGAGGTCGGATCGGTATAGATGAAAGTGGCTGATGGTACGAACCATTGGAAACAGCCGTGCAATAGCTCGGTGGACTTTTTGATGGCTCTAAATTTCCGGTGTAAAAACGAAGTACTTAAAATGGTCCCGACCCGTCCCAAGTACCCTTCCCGTGTTGCCGATGAGTAAGCATCCGTGGAAGCCAGGTCTTCCAACTCTGTCTTTAATTGTTCGACCATCTTTCCCGAAGCTGCATGTTGGTCAAAGGCCATCACCATAAAAGTGCCGGCTTCCTTGGACGGTCTTTCTCTATATTTAGTTTCAAATGTGCCTTTATATTTAAAATAAAATGATTGGCTGTTAGAAATGGCCGGATCGCTTCCAGTGTCTCCGGCGATGATTTCACCATCGATGGTTAAAACCGGCTTCAGATCGGTGCCACCTGCTGAAACGAAGTCAAGGCAGAATCGCTTACCGGCGATTTGGGTTAAATAAACAGTTTTTTCCAGAAGCAATACGTCATTGGCAGGATTCCCGTCCCCGTCGTAAATGTAAAATTTGATATCAACATTCACACGACTGGTGTCAGGTATCTCCGAATATTCGGTTGTATTGCTTGGATAATTGATCAAACTCGGCAAGGAGGAGGGGAGGATCGATGAGGGGCCTTTGACCTGATAATCTTTCCACGGGATGTCTGTTATCGTTTTCCCCGGATGGTTTTGTTTTACATGGTTTTGAAGCACCCCCTGGTAGAGCTCCAGTGCGCTTTGCTGCTTGTCCGACTGGAGATAATCGTCGAAATCATAATCCAGATTGGAAGGAATCGTTTCGTCCTGGAATAGATCGATGCCATCCTCATATTCTTTATCCTTGAACCATGGTGCCAGGGGCACCCATCCCTTCTGCGCGCCGCCATTGGCACCGCGATAGTTGTCATGCGGAACCCAGGCAAGCACATAGACATAGTCATAATCATCAAATTTGACGTATCGAGCAGGAATTCCAGAGATTCTCAATAGAGTGACCAGAAGGGTGGAGGTGTCCCAGTGGTTTCCACGCCTGGTTCGATAGACGGTCCGCGCGTCGAGCCGGGCCTTGAAATACGGCACAATCCAATAATTGCCGTACCTATAGTGGGATTCTATTTCTTCATAGACCCAGTTGGTTATTTTGACAGGATCGTGATCCAACTCCGCGGCGAGAGCAACCAATTCATCTTCCGGATCATTGATTGGATCCCCGCCAGGATTTTCCGGATCGGGAATGGTGCGCCAACTGCACTCCATCGTCTGCGCCAGATCGTCGGGGCCGGGAGGGGCGGAGGCGCTAACGGGAGCGGTCAAATAGAGTGATGCTACCAAAACGAAAAATACGATTCGAATCAAGAATGATTTTTTCATTTTCTCGCCGTTATTCAGTTTTTGCAAATACATCGTCGACTTTTACATTTGCTACTGATTATGCTTCTGAAGCGCTTCGAGGCACATGCCCGTAATAAAGGGATCGTTTTCCCAAGCCCCATTGATCCCCTGTTGGGAAACGAGGTAGGCAATGGCGTTATTCTTATCGGTTTCCGGAATCGTTGTTTCTCTTGAAAGCCAAGTCAGGACCCCGACAGTATCCACAATACCGTTTCCATAAGAACCGTCCGCGTTTTGGCCACTGGTAATCCAAGCGGTAGGAAAGGTGGAGGAGAGATCGCCGAAGGTCTCATACAAAATACTATAGATCAATGAAGAGACAAAAACGCTCGGTTCCTGTCCGGCCACCCAACCGAAGCGCTTTTCCACACTGCTATCAATAGCAGCATACTCATCTCTAAGCGTAATACGCGCCCAGTTATACAAGGTGGATCCATAAACGTTCTTAACCGTCCGCGTTGCACTATCGAAGGCCATAGCACCCATGGCCGTATCGAACGCATCATATCGGAACCGCTTCTGAATCCCCCATCCTACAACTGCCCAGTAAGAAATGTTCCCGCGGGAAGCCAGACGGTTCACGTCGGCCTCGACATCCAAACCGAAGCTGTCCATGGTAAGGATCTTGCGGGACAGGAAATCGTTGTTGTCCGCAACATGCCCCCGCAGATAGAACAGCCCTTGGCGGACTCCGGCATTGTCCTCGCCGGCCTGCTTGAAGGCGTTGAGCACCTGGCTGGTGGCAAGCATCCGGATGCCTTCCTTTTCTCCCCAATAGCCCGTTTCATGCTGGACCGTCGCCAGCCACGCCTTGGCCCGCGCGATAGCCTCCTGAACAGTCTGAGCCGATTGGGTGGCCTCGATAGTTGCGGGCACCAGTTCGGAAACGATCCCCTCAACGCCGTTTTCATCGACGATGGTGATGCCGTACCAGTAGGTGATGCCGGGCAGAATGTCCGTGTCCGAATAAGCAAGCCCGGTAACCGGGTCCGACCCGATCCGCAAACGGGCGGGCGGCGGATACCCGCCCTCGCGGCTCTGGTCCAGGATCGTCTTATCCAGTGGGCTGATGGTTCGATAGAGCCGGTAACCCGAAACGCTCACCGGAAGATCGTTGATCCAGGAAAGATCAATGGCCGTGCCCCCGGCATTGGGCTCGGCGGCCAGGTAGGCTAGGGCGCCCGGAATGGGGCCGAAAAGATAGATCTCGCTTTGGGTGGCCTCGGTGTTACCGGCCGGATCCACGGCAAAAAACATCAGCTTGGCGGCCTTATCCAGAACGATTCCCTCAACCGGTGCGGTGGCCGCCGTGGTGTTCTCCGCCCCCACAAAGGGCGGATAACCGTCCGTGGAATAATAGATGGTGGCCGGTTCGCTGCAGGTCAGATCGACTGTGACCGGGCCAGAAAAATCTCCGCTGGTGGGGCTGGCGGTGGTCACGGGAACAACGGCGTCCACGGTAAAGGCAATATCTTCGATGGTGGCGTTGCCGGCGTTGTCCTCCAGGACCAGGGTGTATCGGTATTCCCGGCTTTCAGGGTTCTGTATCTGAATTTCAATTGTATTTTCCGTAAGCGTGGCCTGGGCGGTGATGTCGTTGCCATCGGCGTCGAGCAGTTTGACCGGCTTCAAACCAGAGCTATTGTCGCTGAAGGTGGCCAGAAAGGATATGGCTCCGCCCTGGGTGGGCACAGTGGAGCCGTCGGACGGCCATGCGCTGAGGATCGCCGGAGCTTCGTAGTCCTGGCCGGTGACGTTGACGTCCAGGGTTCCGCCCGGGGCCACCTGGAAGCCCGGTCCCAGGACAACGCTGTTTCTGGCGTTCAGGGCAAGGCTGGCGCCGTCTTCCACCACATAGGCGGGGCCGGCCGTGATGGTGTTGGTGGCGTAATAGATAAGGCTCTGGCCGGAAGCGACCGTATCGTTTTCAAGGGTCAGGTTCTCGGGGTGCTCGGCGGCCGGCCAGATGTTGATTTCCACATAGGCCGGGGCGCTGTAAGCGTTCCCGTCGCCGACCTTGAAGTAGAACCCGTCCATGCCGCTGTAACCGTCATCCGGCGTGTAGGTCAGATGGGGCGCCGTGCCTGAAAGGGTTCCATGGCTCGGCTGGGAGAAAAGGTAAAAGGATAGGTCATCTCCTTCCGGGTCGGACCCGGTGAGCACGAACCCCCTTGGGGTATCCTCCATGGCCACCAACGTACGTGCGTCGGCCGTGGGGGAGTCGTTGACTTCCGGCGATGGGGAGGGCGGCGGGTTTTCCACATCCAGGGTAAAGACGATTTCTTCGACGTTGGTATTGCCGAAATTGTCCTCCACCACTCCGAAATACCGGTAGGTGCCGCTGGTCGGGTTTTCGATGGTAAATTCCAGCAGGTTGCCGGTAATGACGGCCTGGGCGGTGATGTCGTTGCCGTCGGCATCGAGCAGGCGGATCGATTTTAGCCCGGAGGCCGGATCGTCGAAGGTGGCAAGGATCGTCAGATCCTCCTGGGTGTAGACAACCGAATATTGGGCCGGATAGACATCGGTCAGCTCCGGTCCGTCCACATCTTCGCCGCAGACGGTAATGGTCAGTTCGCCGCCGGGCGCCACCTGAAACCCGGGTTCCAAAAAGACGCTGTTTCCGGCCGCTAAAAAGAGGCTTGCCCCGCTTTGGACCACATAGCTGGGGCCGGCATAGATGTTGTTGGCCGCAAAATGGGAAACGTTTTGGCCAGAGGCAAGGGTCTGGTTTTCAAGATACAGGTCTACCGGGTAGCCGGCCACCGGCCATGCCACGATGGTTACCGTCGCCGTATTGGAATCGATGGCACCGTCATTGGCTTTAAAGGCAAAGGAATCCGGGCCGGTGTAATCGGCGCTGGGCGTATACACCAGGTTCGGGGCCGTGCCGGTGAGCTGGCCGTGGGACGGTTGGGTGACAATGGCGTAAGTGAGCCCGTCGCCGTCCACGTCGGAGGCAGAGAGCGCAATGGACGCTGAGCCGTTTTCAAAAACCACCTTGGTCTGGGGGAAGGCCACGGGCGCATCGTTGACATTGACCACGGCAATATCAAAGGGCGAAAGGGAAGCGACGGCCCCGCTCGCATCGGCAACGCTGATGGCAATGCCTGAATAGGTGCCCACGTCCGCGTTGCCCGGGGTGCCGGAAAGGGTGCCGGAGGAAGAATTAAAATCCGCCCATGCCGGCTTTCCCGAAATACTGAACGTGAATGAATCCCCGCTGTCCGGGTCCGCGGCACCGGGAGTGAACGCGTAGGACTGGTCCTGGTCCACGCTGGCCGCTGGCGTCCCATCTATGGTCGGCGGATCGTTTACGGCCGCGATGTTGATGGTGACCGTCGCTACCTGGGAATCGAGGCTGCCGTCGCTGGCCTTATAGGTAAAGGTGTCCGCGCCGTTGAAGTTTGCCGCCGGGGTATAGGAAAAGGCGCCGTCAGCGTTCAAATTGAGGGTGCCGTTGGACGGGCCGGTGACCAAAACGGCCGTCATGGGATCCGGGTTGACGTCCGCATCATTGCCAAGAACACCGGGGGCGGAAACATTCAGGGGCGTATCTTCGGTGGCCGGGTAGCTGTCTGCCGCCGCCACCGGTGCCAGGTTTTCCGTGTAGACGGTGACAGAAGCGGTGGCAGCGCCCCCGGGGCCTGTGGCCGTCAATGTATAGGTCGTTGTCTGAGACGGTGATGCCGTGGCAGAGCCTGTTGCCGCCACGGTCCCGATCCCCTGATCAATGGAAAGCGCCGTTGCGCATACCGACGACCAGTTCAGGGTCGTGGAAGCCCCCGGAGCAACGGTGGCGGGGCTGGCGCTGATGCTGGCCGTTGGGACCGGCCACGGACCTGATGAGACATGAAGGTCCACCGGCAGGCCGGGGATCAGCAGGGTGCCGGCGACCGGAACCTGTGCGATGATCCGGCCGGCCGGGAAATTATCATCATATTGATAGGTGAGCGGCCCGATGGCAAAACCGGCACCGGTCAGCGCATCGGAGGCAGCCTGGAGCGGCAGGCCCACCACATCTGGCACCTGGATGGGCGGCGGCGTGACGGTAACGATGATCGCATCCGGGGCGCTGTCGTAGGTGCCGTCATTGACCCGGAGCCGGACTTCATAATCGCCGGCAAGATCCGGGACAAAGGAGGGCGCGGCCGTGGCCGCCCCGGAAAGGGAGGCCGTGCTCCCCTCGGGCTTGGAGAAAAAATACCAGTGGTAGGTGAGTGCCGCCAGTTCCGGGTCTATTGAGGCGCTCCCGTCCAGGGTCACCGTGTCGCCTTCGGTGGCGGCCTGATCGGCACCGGCATCGGCGGAAGGCGGTTCGTTTCCGACAGCAAGAATCTGCACGCGCAGGCTGCTTCCCGTCTCGGCTTCAAATCCCGGGGCAAGGGTGATGCTGGTCCCGGCCCGCAGGGTCAGGTCGGCCCCGCTCGACACGGTATAGGCCGGTCCGGCGGTGATGGTGTTATCCGCCGAATAGACCAGCACCGCCCCGGAAGGTACCGCAGCGTTTTGAAGTGTCAGGTCTGTTTGAGCAAAAGCCTGGGAAACGAAAAGAACAGTCAGAACAGCCGCCCAACAGGTTTTTCCGATCTTCTTCATTCTTTCTCCGCGTCTACCCGGTCCTTGCAGGGGGTGTCATCCAGCCCCTATGAGTAAGAAGGGCAATACATCTCGTACTGAGCCGCTGCCCGGCTGTTGGCCGAGCGCAAATAGATCATGGTGGTCTGGATATCGGCGTGCCCCAACTGATCCCGGATCGCAAACAGGTTCGCGCCCCGAGAGAGCATGTTGCAGGCCAGGCTGTGCCGGAACAAATGCGGGTGAACCGGCTTTTGGATCATGGTGCGGGCCACCACCCGGCGCACCAAACGCCGCACCGTGGCCCCCTCGAACTGCCTCCCTCGGCGAAGCGAGGTAAAAAGCCAGTCTTGGGCGCCCCGCGGATGCTCGGAAAGATACACGGCAGCGTCCGTGCAGCATTTCCCGGAAATTCTCGCCAATCTTCCACTGCCGCCCTTGCCCTGCCGGATTCTCACCTGCCGGGTGTCCATCAGTATATCCGCCGGCCGAAGCCGGCACAGTTCTTCGTTTCGCATCCCCGAATAGGCCAGGAGCGAAATCACGGCCCGCTCGCGCGGATCGCGGCAGGCGGCCATGATCACGGCCACCTCGCCTTCGCTCAACGGCTCCTTGGGGGCAGGAAGGGGTTTTTTGCCGCGGCCCAGACAAAGGCACCGGCCCTGATGCGCCGTGTATGCCTCGATCACCAGGCAGACGTTGGACACATAGCTGTGCGAATATCCGGCTTCGCGCATGGCAGCCACGTACTCGCGCAGGGCGTCGTGGCCCGGGGCTGCGCTTCCCAGGTCCCGCAATAGTTTGGACAGCATCCGGCGGTAGTTGTCGGTCGTGCTGGGCTTTAGCCCCACGTCGGCCAGCAAATGCAGGCGGAACCGCTTTAAGGCCTTGGTTAAATGTTTCGTGGAAATGGATGGGGTTTGACGAACGGACGGGTGTACTGCTACGGAACAGGCAGCCATGACGATACCTCCAGCTCAGGTTCGTTGTGGTCAGGCCCGCCGGTGATGTTGGCGCATCCCGGCGGGTCGCTCTATTTGAGCCTACCGTAGCAAACATTTTCTCCTCTGCGTGATTCTTTTCATCTTTTCGGATCTAGCGGATATGATCCAAATATGGGGTACCTTTGCAGGGTCCGTAATCTCGGTCATTACGGACCCTCGGTGGCATCCCTTTCCACCCTGTCCTGGTAGTCTGCCCTGGACGTAATCAGAGTGATTAAATCGTCCTCATTGGCGGGGATTGACACAACCGATGGATCAGCCATCAACCGTGGAGTCCATTCGGCAATCATACGTTTTTTACAGGCAGCAATTTTCCCAACCACTGCACTGCTCACCCATAGCTCAATGTCTACGAGATCATTTTTTAGCACTGCCACGTCTACGTCCGACAATGTTGTTGTAATAATCATATCTCCTCCTAATCTTAGAGTCGCTAATTTAGCAAAGTCCCTGCAAAATATGTCAAAGCACCAAGTTCCACGTCTTGCGACCCGGTAGCCACCATAATTTCTAAATAAGCTGTATCCGACGCATCAAGCCATGCCGGAAAAGTAAACGACTCTGTTATATAGCTGGTCCCGGCGTCTTCAAACGCTGTGAAACTACCATTAGAAGTGATGAGTCTAATTCTTAGAATCCTGGTTCCAATCGGGTACACTTGGAGTATACCGCTAAAAGTGTAAAACCCGTCTACCGGTGCCGTAAACGTTCCATTTGAAAGGCAAGCACCATGGTCAAAAATTTCTGTCCAAATTGCCCCTGTTAGGCCATAAACAACATCATTGCCGGTTACATTATTCACAACAGAAGTGACTTTTGCAGCAAAGCCCGGTTGTTTTATGTTTGTGAGTGCGCCCCCGTCGTTGACCTTTGGCCCGTTTCCACCGTCGTCGTGAAGCTGTAATCCGCCACCGCCTGTTGCGGCGACAGTGGCCGTACTTACGGACCCTGCGACCACCGATCCCGTGCCGCCCGGGGAAAGGATGATATCGCCGTCGATGCTGGAGATCGTGTTCCCGGAAATCCGGATATTGCCCACGTCCGCCGGGGTGCCGATGCTCACCGACCCGTCCGAGTTGACCGTCAGCCCGTCGGCAATGAGCTCGGAGCAAGGAAAAAGAACCAGGGAAAAAACAGCAAGGACAGCGATCAGAGATAAGCGTTTGTTCATTTCAATACCCCTCGATAATTTGGTGTGGACAATAAAAAAGCCCGCTTCCTGGAAAAGAAGCGAGCTTTGATTTTACCAATGCCTTGTCTGTTGTTCCGGCCCAGAGGCCCAACCCCATAAAATTGGCTGCAAATCCCCTTGGAGGTTTATTTTTCTGGCAACTCGGGGCTTGCCCCGGGGCGGTTTATTGGCAACCATTGCGTGACCTACTATATCCGGTTCAGCACAAATCGAATCAAACGCAGCTTCAGGTCGAGATCAGGGTCAGCGGTCAAAACGGTTACGCAATGTAACGTTCAAAACTTTTAGCGTCAACAAAAAAACAAACCGATATTGCCTCCACGAAATGGGGCGCGTTGATCTCTCTCTCACGCCGTTGACAAGGGGGACGGAATTCGAACGAACCAAGTATCTCCGAGGCCAATTGCCTGCAAGGGTTTCTTTGTGGTAAGAATGCCAATCCTCGTCGGGCAGGGAGGGCGAGCCCGATGTGGCTGGACCTATTTTATATGTTGGTACAAATGGTACGAAGCTTTGGTACGAAGCGAATACCAGGGGAAAATCCGAATTCAATAATATCGGTGCTTTAGCTGTAAGTGGTGGCGATTTTTTGAGGGTTGCTCGTTCCCCCTCATCTCCACCATGTCAAAAAGAGCCTACTGTTTGCGCAGTAGGCTTTTGTTATTTTTATGGTTTTTCCATATTTTCCCCTCATCGACTTCTTACACACGCCGCTTGCACAACTTGAGCTGGCGAAGGCTAAAAAACAGATCCCAATCTGGGGTGTCACAGGTCCGACTTGATCCGAAATCCTTACACATATTCTTTTGGGATGAGAATTCCACCGGATCTCCATGGAATCATCTACCGCCAGTGGTGATGCCTTTTCATCCCAATGAATGAAAACGGCGGCGGGGAAAGACCCCCACCGCCGTTTGTTTTATGGAAATCGGAAACGCTGACGATCAGCAGCAACTACTGACGCGGCAACTGGACATGTCCGGGCCGTCGCAACAGACTGTGCCGACGACACACCCGCAACCGTCAACCACGCGGTAACAGCATGAAGCTTCAGTTTTTTTCCCGCCTTTATCCTTTTTGTTTTTTAACCTCCGTAACCCTTGAGGTGCCGGGGCGGATCCGTGTGCCCGCCGGTTCAGGCCAGAACCCGGTAGGTGCACATCTTGCAAGTCACCCCTTCGTTTTTCAGGTAGTCCGTGTCATGCATGCCGATCAGTTCCCAGGCCTGTTTCTGCTCCAGTTCGATCATGCGCTGGCGGTAGCCGTAATCTTCGTAGGCTCCTTCCCGAATGGTGAAACAGACCACGCCGCTAGGCCGGGTGATGCGGACCAGCTCATCAAAGGCGTCGGCCTTGACGTGGCCGTAGGTAAACGTCCCTGTGCAGACCACAGCGTCGTAATGGTTGTCATCCATTTCAAGGGGTTTGCTCAGATCGGCATGGATATGGGCCTGGTAGACTTTTTTGGCCTCCGCCTCGTCGAGCATCTCCTTTGAATAGTCCAGGGCGTCAATTTTTCCGTACCCCTTCTTGGCCAGTTCTTCGCCCACCAGTCCGGTGCCGCAGCCGGCATCGAGGATGCAGGCGTCCTTGTTGTCCAGAGCCTTGTCCAGGGCCTCAGCCGAGGCGATATGGGCCACGTAACCGAAACGATCCACCGTATCGGTGTCGTAATCGGAGGCCCAGTCCTTGTAGGCGTCCATGAGTTCTTCGTGGTTCTTGGCGGTGTAGACCTTGTCCAGGGTCTGGTTGTCGCTGACCATCGGTATCTCTCCTATTTGTTTGTCAACCGAAGACGAACGCAGAACATAGCCGGCATTCAGGTTTGTTGGCGGCCGGTCTGAAAAGGCCTGTGGATGCCTGCGTGGGTCTGCGGTTAATGAATCATATGTCGTCGTCATTGTGCTTGCATGCACCTATGCGTCGAGCACCCGGTAGGTGCAGAACTTGGCGGTGACGTCTTCCTTGATTAGGTACCCTTCTTCCCGCAGTTCCTGAAGCTGCCACATGCTGCATGCCTCCATCTCCAGCATTTTGTCGCGGTAATTGTAATCCTGGTAGGCGCCGTCACGGATGGAAAAGCAGACGTGCCCACCCGGCCGGGTCACCCTGACCAATTCGTCAAAGGCATGGGGGCCCACATGGGCGTAGGTGAAGGTGCCCACGCAGATGGTGGCATCGTAGGCGTTGTCGGCGATGTCCAGGTCCGTGTTCATGTCTTCCTGGAAGAGGCAGTTGTAGACGGCCTTTTTCTCGGCCTCCGCCAGCATATCCCTGGAATAATCCATGGCATCGATGTTCTCGTATCCGAGCTGACTGAGCATTTCGCCCACCAGGCCGGTGCCACAGCCCGCGTCGAGAACCCGGCAGTCCTTGGTGTCCAGGTGGGTATCGAGCATGGTCGCGGCGATCTGGGGTCCCACATACCCCATGACCTCCAGGGTGTCGCGGTCGTAGAGGCCAGCCCAATTGCGATAAGCTTCGGCGAGTTCTTCGGGGGTTTCGGCTTCGTAGGTGGCTTCCCACAGCTTGGGTGTCTGTTTCACAATTTCTCCTTGCATCGGTTTGGCCGTGCGGTCTGTCTCTCCTGGGGCCGTCGCACGGTCTGGATTTTCGGTTTAACAAATGCTTTCCATGTGGTTGGATGGCTTTTCGATCCCATCAGTGGAAACAGGTCTGGTGACGGGGAAAGACCGGTAAGTCGGCGATGGTCCCGAAAGCCGAGGGGCATGGTCATGCCACGTGCCTTTCTTTCGGGGCCAGCATGCCACGAAGGGCGTCGGCCTTGTTGGTCTGTTCCCAGGGGAAGATTTCCCTTCCGAAATGCCCGGTGACCGACGTATCCCGATAGCACCAGCCGTCCGGTGCCGTCAGTTCCAGGTCTTCGATGATGGAAGCAGGCCGGAAATCGAAGAGTTCCCCGGATTCGAGAACGGCCTGAATTTCGTCTTCTTCTACCTTGCCCGTGCCGAAGGTCTCCACATTGATGCTCAGTGGCCGGGCAACCCCGATGGCATAGGCCACCTGGATTTCGCATTTGTCGGCCAGGCCGGCGGCCACGACGTTTTTGGCCGCGTACCGGGCGTAATAGGCGGCGGACCGGTCGACCTTGGACGGGTCCTTGCCGCTGAAGGCGCCGCCGCCGTGGCAGCCCACGCCGCCATAGGTATCCACGATGATCTTCCGGCCGGTCAAGCCGGCATCCCCGTGGGGGCCGCCGATGACGAATTTTCCCGTGGGATTGATAAAATACGCCGTGTCGTTATCGACCAGCCCCGTGGGATCGAGGACTTCATGGGCGGCCTGAACGAGATCTTCGCGTATGCGGGGCAGGGGCACTTCGTCGGTCTGGTGGGAGATTACCACGTTGGTGATATGCACCGGTTTGCCGTCCTGGTGGAGGACCGATACCTGGGTCTTTGCATCCGGGCGCAGGTAATCGATATCGCCGGCTTTTCGAATGCGCTGGAGATGGTCCAGAAGACGGTGGCTGTAATGGATCGGGGCCGGCATCAAAGACGGTGTCGCACGGGTGGCGTAGCCGAACATCATCCCCTGGTCGCCGGCCCCCTGTTCCTGATACAGTCCCTCGCCTTTGCTCACGCCCTGGGCGATGTCACCGGACTGGGGGTGAATGTGGCACAGATAGTCGAAGCTTTCGTGGGAAAAGAGCAACTCCTTTCGGTCGTACCCGATCTCCCTGACCACCTGACGGGCCACCGCTTCGGGATCGATGGCTTCCCATCCGTTGCAGGTGATTTCTCCCATATTGACGAGGAAATTGGTGGTGACGGCCGTCTCGCAGGCGACCCGGCTGGCAGGGTCCCGGGCAAGGCAGGCATCAAGGATGGCGTCCGAGACTTGGTCGCAGATCTTGTCCGGATGGCCTTCGCTGACCGATTCGCTGGTAAAGACGTGGTTGTTTTGCAGTTTGCTCATGAGCTTCCTTTCATTGTCTCTGTATAAAGGATTTTTTTTGAAAACCCTGGCCGGTCCGGGCAGGGAGGGGTGCGAACGAAGACCTCCATGTACAGCAAGGGGCATGCCAGCGGGGTGCCCCTTTGGTCCGTGAGACGTCCGCTTGGTCCTTATGACCCGTGATCACGGGAGATATTTTTCTTCCCGGAACGCGGTTGCCAGGCAAGGGCCTCTTGGTTTCTGGCGCCTGCTCGGGCATCCGGTGGGCAAATGGGGCACGCTTTTGTGAGCAATGAGTGAACGAATGGGCAAAAAATGCCCGCTATATTTTCGGCGTGGAGCCATGAATTCCGGTGGAATCAGAGGGTAGATAACGGGAAATACAATCGCCTTGCTTTATATACGGCAATCGGTTAAGCAAGGGGGGTTTGGGAGACCGTCGGGTAAATCGGGATGGCTCAAAAGAGACATGGGAAAAAATTGCTCAGTTTAGGGAAATATCAATTTCATGGACAATTTAGAACCGCTGGCGCCGGAAAGCCAATGCCGGGAGAAAATTCGCATCATTTGCGTGGATGAAGGAAGGGAACTGGCCCGTCAGGTGGTGAAGGTCTTCGAAGAAGGGGCCATCACCCTGGCCTACGAACGGAGCCTGGACGAAGTGGTCGACCGTTTCGAGCGGGACGTCTTCGATCTCATGCTTTTTTCCAACTCCGTCGCCTACGGGCAGCCGGAAAATGCCCTGGAAATCCTGGAACTGATATCGGCCAAGTGCCCCGGCACCCAGATTTTGTTCTTTACGCGTCCCGGAAGGCTCAAAATTGCCAATCAGGCGCTGCGTGCCGGGGTTTTTCATTACTCCCTGCTTCCGGTCAGCGATGAGGAACTGCGGCTGCTCATCGAAACCGCCATCGAAAGGAAGCCGCGGTTGGGCGTGAACATGCTGCTGCGCTCCGAAGTGGAGAAGACCACTTTCGAGAGCATGGTCGGGCGTTCGACAGTCATGCACCAGGTCTACCGTCAGATCCGTCAGGCCGCGGCCACGGACATTCCGGTCCTTCTCTCGGGGGAGACCGGCACGGGAAAGGAACTCGCCGCCCAGGCCATCCATGAACTCAGCCCCCGGTCCCAGGCCTCCTGCGTTCCGGTCCACATCGGTTCCCTTCCCCCGGATCTTGTGGCCAGTGAACTCTTCGGGCACGAACAAGGGGCGTTCACCGGCGCAACCGCTCTGCGAAAGGGGTGCTTTGAAGTGGCCCGCGGGGGGACGGTGTTCATGGACGAGATCGCCACCATTGATGAAAAGATGCAGGTGAGCCTTTTGCGTCTGCTGGAAACCAGTCAATCGCGCCGGATCGGCAGCCAGAAGCCCATTCCCGTGGACGTGCGGGTGATCGCCGCCTCCAATGCCAATTTGACCGAAGAAATCCGCAAGGGAAATTTCCGGGAGGATCTCTACTATCGTCTCGACGTCCTGCACATCACCATGCCGCCCTTGCGCGAACGGCACGGGGACATCCATCTGTTGGTTGGTCACTTTATCAACAGTGCCTGCGAGGATTTCCAGAAGACCATCCGGGGCATCTCGTCGGATTTCATTAGCAGCCTGGAAGCCTACCCGTGGCCGGGCAATGTCAGAGAATTGAAAAACATTATTCAGCGCGCGGTGATCTACTGCGCGGCGGATATCCTCGATACATCCCATTTGCCTCAACGTATCAGCCAGTTCCGCGATAACGACGTCTCCATGACTTTCCGGGTGGGCATGACCATCGAAGCCGTTGAAAAGGAAGTCATTGTCCGTACCCTCGACCACACCGGCCAGAACCGTACCCGTGCCAGTGAAATCCTGGGGATCTCCCGCCGTTCCCTGTACAACAAGATCGAACGCTATGACCTGTCGTCGCCGAAGTAACCTACGGGCGAACGAACTGAAAGTCCCTCCGGCGAGATCCTGTTGAAAGTCAGCGTGCCGGGAAGCGACCTTTTTAGGCAAAGCCGACCAACGCCTTGTCGAATGAATGAAAAACGGCGGCGGGGAAAGACCCCCACCGCCGTTTGTATTTTAGAAAGCGGAAACGCTGACCATCAGCAGCAGCTGCTGATGCGGCAACCGGACATGTCCGGTTGCCGTCGCAACGGACCGTGCCGACGACACACCCGCAACCGTCAACCACGCGGTAACAGCATGCACTTTCAGATTTGTTTTCGCTTTGATCCTTTTTGTCAAAAAATCGTTCGACCATCAATGATGTCGGGGCCGATGGGAATTGAATGTCTTGAGAAAAGGTGGCAGAGGCGGCTTGGGCAGCACTGCTGAACCCTCCGGAGGGTTAGTTGCCGGCCCTATGCTCAGCGTAGGTCTGCCCTGAACGGTACACCCCGACCAGCCTGCGGTAATTCTTCCGGCTGGAACAGCTGCCGCAGGCCTTTAAGGCCTGCTGTTCGGTTCGAACGGCCATGGCAAAATTGCCGGCTTCTGCGTAGGCCGCCGCCAGGGTATCCAGATGGCTTGCCGTTTTATCGAGCTCTACCGCCTTGAGGGCATATTGGATCGCCTTTGGCCCGTTTCGGTATGCCGGGTCCTTGCAGGTGGCCCAGAGCCAGGCGCAGCCATTGTAAGGCTTGGCAAAGTTCGGCATGAGTTCGATGGCCCGGGCATAGTCTGCGATGGATTTATCGTACTGGCCCATGTTGCGCCATGATAAGCCGCGCTTCTGATAGGCCATGGCATAGTCCGGCTTGAGTTCGATGGCGCGGGTGTAGTCGTCTATGGCTTTTTTGTAATGGCCCTTGTATCGCCATGATAAGCCGCGTTCTTTGTATGCCAGGGCAAAATCCGGCTTGAGTTCAATGGCCCGGCTATAGTCGGCGATGGATTTGTCGTACCTGCCCTTGTATCGCCAGGACAAGCCCCGTTCCAGGTAGGCCTCCGCAAACTCCGGCATGAATTCGATGGCCCGGCTGTAGTCGGCGATGGCGTTATCATACTGGTTTTTGTTGCGCCACGACAGGCCGCGTTTTTGGTAGGCCAGGGCAAAATCCGGTTTAAGCTCGATGGCCCGCGTGTAGTCGGTGATGGCGTGGTCATACTGGTCTTTTTTTAGCCATGCACTCCCGCGATTATAGTAGATGTTGGGCTCTGTAGACAGCAGTTCGGCCGCCCGCGTAAAATCAGCGATGGCTTGATCGTATTCCCCTTTTAATGCCTGCATATTGCCCTGGTGGAAAAATGTTTTAGACTCCTCGTAGTTTCCAGCCAGACAGCCTTTGGCGAAAATAAGTCCGATGAGCACAGCAACCAGAACCCGCCTTACCATGAAAACCTCCCTTTGCCCGAATCTCCTTGAAATGGTGCTGCAATTCGCTGCCTTACATCTCACAGGTGGCCTGTCAAATCAATTGTCACTTCTTTATGCACACCTGAACGAAATCGTTGGTGTTTTCGAATGCGCCAAACTGGAACTTTATCGGCAGCTGTCCGCCCCCTACGAGGACCGGAAGATCGATGAAAATGGGGATGTCTACCAGGTGTTGCCGTGAATTAGTTTCCATTCAAAAAACGGTTCGCGATGAACACTGAATAGAACATAAACTCCGCTATTTCGCCGGATTTTGCCTTGTCTTGCCTTCGCTCATGACGTTTTTCAACACCCTGTTAGAGTGATATCCTTCCCGGTGGTCAGGCCCGGTCTGTCTGTGGTGATACGGGTCTGGCCGCTGGGATAGGCAAAACTGACAATTTGCGTACACTAACGATCAAACAACCGCTTTGCGTTTTCAAAGGCGATCTGCCTGGCCACCGCGTCGGGGAGCTGGGCCAGCCAGGTCCTGTCAAAGGCAATGATCGATTCGTAGTCATCCCATTGGGCATTTACCCAGGTATCGCTGCCAATGGTAATTCTATCCGTATGGTTTAGGAAAAGTTTTTCCCATTCGGGGGATAGCTTTCCATTGGGTGCAATCTCAAATTCACGAATCGAAATATCTACCCATTATATCCTCTGATGGGTCCAGAGGCAAAATGGGTAACGGCTATTTCGACCCAAAACCGGTTGTCATGGTTGTAAGTTTAAACCGTTCGGCAAGCCTTTAACGGTGGCGCTCATCATCTGGGCAATGCGTGGGATGCAACTCAACGTATGGGCTCGACGGCGTTTGAATTCCCATGGTAACCTGCATAATTAGTCCTTCCGCTTCATATGTCAAAACACCAACAGGTTCTGGGTGACGATTTTAGCCGGGCCCCTTGGCCCTTATCAGCCCAATGGGGCCAGGGTAGGCTGCCGGTACCAGCTTGTGCATGCCATGAATTTCGGGCAGGGCTATTATTGCTTATCAACAACGGAAAATTTATTACGGTGGCCAAACACAATTGGGGGCATTGTTGAAAAATTTTGTCAAAGAAAAGGCCGTTTGGCCTGTTGATGTTTTCTTCTGATATTGCGCCGTCTCAGTGCAGGCTTTAGCAAAGGCAGATTTGTGAACCGGGGACGCAGATGATGAAAGCCGAAAATGCTTGTCGGCGGTCGACCTGTCCTGTAGAAACTTAGATCCGGGATAAGCGTTCACTGGGCACCGCATCTGCTGCGTTCCCGGGCACTTGAAGTACGATCAAATACGTCTGCGCGCCCGGCGCCTTGCATCTACGGCACCCTGTAAACGCTTACCTTTCTAAAGATTAAAGCACATTGCTCAGGTTAACCCCGTGAACAGTTACGATCCGGGAGCAGGGATGTGAGATGGGGGATGTGGGATGTGAGATGGGGGATGTGAGATGTGGGATGTGAGATGTGGGATATGGATATGGGATGTGGGGGGAGGGAAGGCCGAACCTCTTGCTTTTAAGGTGAAAAATGGAAAAAGGGCAGATGACGGTTGTGACGGCAGCGATTATCTGGAATGGGGAAAAGGTGCTCATATCGAGGCGGATGCCGGGGCAGCGTATGGCGGGGTATTGGGAATTTCCAGGGGGAAAGATTGAGGCGGGTGAATCCCCCCAGGCGTGCCTTGAGCGGGAGCTGATGGAGGAATTTGGGATTACGGCAAAAGCCGGCGATCAGATTGCCGAGAGTGTTTATCGGTACGATCACGGCACCATCCGGCTGGTTGCTTTAAGCACTGAGATTTTAGCGGGCGAGCCGGAGCTCACCGTCCATGACCGCATTGCCTGGGTGTTGCCGGAGGACCTGCTGGACTATAAGCTGGCGCCCGCGGACGTTCCCATTGCTGAGAAAATCAATTCTTAAAAGAAAGGCTTTTTATGCCGTACGTGAAACAAGAAGACCGCAAACGGCTCGATGCCGGGGAAAAGCCGAAGAATGCCGGCGAACTCAACTATGTGATTTCCAAAATATTGGATGCCTATCTGGAGGCCAAAGGCGGCATCCGGTATGCGCACCTCAATGAGATCGTCGGGGTCCTCGAATGTGCCAAACTGGAACTCTACCGGCGCCTGGCCGCTCCTTATGAGGACCGGAAGATCGATGAAAACGGTGATGTTTATTTGGTGTTGCGGTAATCAGACTGAAGGAAGCTGGAGAAGGGCGCTTTGCTGACCGATGATAAGACCCTTCCCGATGGGGCCGCAAGTAGTGGTGCCTTACCATGTGCCTGCGAATGTGGTCGGCAGGGTGCCGGGGCTTGGGGTAAGACTTGACAGCCGACGTCGAACTGTCATAGAAGCGAATTTCATATCCAACTGAAGCTGCTTCACCAATCAAAACCGACTGAATTAACAGGAAGGAGCCAAACCATGTCTGATTATTCTGTTACCATTTTGCTGGATTCCGACAAAGAAGCCAAAGTTGCGGCCGCCGAACTGGGCGCCTCTGTCGTCACCGTCGATGGCAAAAAGGCCATTTCCGTGCCCGTCACCGCCAAGGAACAGAAAAAACTGGTCAAGGGGTTCGCCGGCCTGACCTTTGATGCTGCCAATGCCTGCACCCTGCCCGCTGATGCCGAGGAAAAGCTTTTCGGTTTTGTCTGTGAGATGAAGAACGTGGATGTCATGAAGTTTGCCATCATGAAGATCTACAATCCCCTGGCCGGAAAGGCCCCCCGATCTGCACAGCGCTGATCGCTGTCCGAAGAACCGATCTTGAACATGGGAGGGGCGCTTGACGCCCCTCTCGCTGTTCGGGGATGACTGCTTATAATCCACGGATTTCGCAGATTACACAGATCGACCATCCGACCCGCCATCGACGCTGACACAGCCGGTCTGTCGGCCGTTTCCATCACACCGTCCTCCGCCGGGGGCGAATTGATTCAATCCCCAGTAAGAATCCACGTCCTTTGGGCGTGGTCAGAGTCTATTGGCTATGCCGAGACACATATGATGCAAGCTAAAGTGAACTCCATTTTTCACCACGAAGGACACGAAGAGCACGAAGAGTTATACTCATATATCGGTTTTTGAGTGGATGGAAAACAGGGAGGATACTGATATGAACGACGGCATGGGGATTTTCCATGCGTTGATGGGGGCAGGGGGGCTCATGGCGCTGCTGTGGCTGGTGTTTGCGGTGTTTTTGTTCCTGCTGCCGTTCTTTGTCCTGAAGATCCGCAACGAGGTGGTGGCCATGAACAAGAAGATGGACACCATCATCGCCCTGCTGGGCGCTGAGAAGGCGGCCCAAGACCCTATGGGGGACGGGCGGCAAGTAAGGGAGCCGGTTCTGGGCGGGGACGAGAGATGGGAGCAACGGACGGAGGCAGAGTGATGCAGGCGCTACGATTTGAGATCCGGGTCGCAAGATTACGGATAACGGGTTGGAACGGCGCCGCTGGCATTTTGTCCGGCTGCTGGAAATTGATCCTTCCATGAAGATTCCACCCGCTCAGCACGACCGACCTTCCGAGGCTGGGTCGGGAACATTTCGAAATTTGCCGAAGGGGATCTGGGCGCTGGGCTTTGTTTCGATGTTCATGGACATTTCCTCCGAACTCATTCACAGCCTGCTGCCGGTATTCATGGCCTCTGTCCTCGGGGTTTCCATGGCCACCATCGGTATTGTCGAGGGGATTGGCGAAGCCACCGCCGCGATCACAAAAGTATTTTCAGGCGCCATCAGCGACTACCTGGGGAAGCGGAAATTGCTCGCCGTGATCGGTTACGGGCTGGCCGCGGTGACCAAGCCGATCTTCCCGTTGGCGAACACCATCGGATGGGTGTTTGCCGCACGGTTCATCGACCGGGTCGGCAAGGGGATTCGCGGTGCGCCGCGGGACGCGCTCGTCGCAGACATTGCGCCCCGCCAGATGCGCGGTGCGGCATACGGGCTCCGCCAGTCGCTGGATTCCGTCGGCGCCTTCATCGGGCCGTTGATCGCCGTGGCCTTCATGGCATGGCTGGCCAACGATATCCGGACGGTCCTCTGGGTGGCCGTGGTCCCGGCGTTCATCGCCGTTGGGTTGCTGGTTTTCGGTGTTCACGAACCCCAGCGCCCGGATAGCGGTTCCGGCGTGCGAATCCCGGTCACCCTCATGGATGCCAAGGGGCTGCCGTCTCGTTACTGGCTTGTCGTCGCGCTTGGTGCGGTGTTTACCCTGGCCCGGTTCAGCGAGGCGTTCCTGGTGCTTCGCGCCCATGATGTCGGTCTGTCTCTGGGCGCCGTACCCCTGGTACTGATCGTCATGAATGTCGTGTATACAGCAACCGCCTATCCGGCAGGGGTCGCCACCGATCGGTTCAGCCAATGGAAGATGCTTATGGCGGGGCTTGTGATGCTGATCGCCGCCGACGTGGTTCTGGCCGCAGCCGGTTCGCCGCTGGTGGTGTTTGTCGGCGCAGCATTCTGGGGTCTGCACATGGGGCTTACCCAAGGCCTCTTTGCCAAGCTTGTGGCTGACACGGCCCCGGCCGCGCTTCGCGGTACCGCCTTTGGGATCTTCAACCTGGTCGGCGGCGCAGCGCTCCTGCTCGCCAGTGTTCTTGCCGGTGCCCTTTGGAGCGCTTTTGGCGCGTCGACTGCGTTTTTAACCGGCGCGGCGTTCGCTGCCCTTGCCCTGCTCGGACTCATTGCCTATCGCATAGAAGGGTTCGCGTCTTAACCCTTAAGACCCCTCGATCCCCAACTGAACCATAAAAAAACTCTGAATCAGCTTTCGATCAGTGTTAAAGACGCAAATTTTTATGGTGCTGAAAGTATATATCTACCAGGCTGGTAAATGGTCGGTATCCTTATTAATAAATTCGAAAAAACGAATTTTTACTTTGACATAGGAGACCGCTTGAGCCTAAAAGGCGTGTCCTTTATCATAGGGATTGTCAGAGGCAACCGGCCCGACGAGACATTGTCAACGGCCACCGGGGGGCAGGTGTTCAAACGGAACAGAATTTTGACAATCCCTTATGAGATGCTTTATTGTTCTGCTGCTTTTGTTCATTGGGCTCGCCTTTGCGCCGTTGGCTGTCGCCGGTGATCTGGTCATTTCCCGTGCCGCGTTGGAAGACGCGACCGGCACCCTGACGATCGCCGATGTGACAGCGCGCGCGTTTACGCCGATCGGGCCCACGCTGGCCAGGGGCTTTTCGGACTCCGTGCATTGGCTGCGCTTGCGGGTGAAGGCGCCTGCCAAAGGGAGCGCGGTTGTGCTGTTCATTCGCCAGGCCTGGCTCAACGAAATTCGTTTGTATGAGGCTGATGCCGGCGCTCCCCAGGGGTGGAAGACACGCGTAACAGGAACCAACCATCCGTATCATGAGCGGGATCGCGCCGCGACCTCCCTCGGGTTTGTTGTCCATATCGCGGCCCCTGAGGCAACCTACTATCTTCGCCTCAACAGCTACCCCCCGTCACAGTTGAGTGTGGCGGCCCTGGAACCGGACGAGGCCGAACGCCTGGACCACCGGTTTGATTTGCTGGAGGTGCTGTTAGTAACCCCCATGCTGTTGTTGTTGCTCTGGGCGATCCACTGCTATTATCTGGACCGGCTGCCGATTCTGGGCCTGTTTGCCATTTATCAAGCAGTGTACACCCTGTACGGTATAACCATTTCCGGCTATTTGGCCCCCTTTGTTCCCGCGGGCGTTCCTCAACTGACGGCTTGGATCGCTGCCATCAGCTACTGCGGCCTTAATTTCACCAACTTGCTTTTCTGCCGGGCACTGTTCAAACCCTATGAGCCGCCACCGTTATTGATGCGCGGGCTCAATCTGTTGCTGCTGGCCTTTCCCCTGCAACTGGCGGCAATAGCCCTGGGGCACACTTACATTGCCATGGTCACCAACCTCCTGTTGTTCAGGATCATCTGGTGGTATTTTGTCATCATGGCATTTACCCTCCGCAGGGAACAGTTGCCGCGCCGGCGTGTGCTGCAACTCTTTTTTGTCACGACGTTGCTTATTTTAATCCTGTTCAGCTCTTTCAGCGGCAGTCAGGCAAGCGCTATCAGCACCCTAGGCCGGCAGCTGTTTATCGCCAACGGGCTGATCGTCGGTGGTTTTTTTGCCATGATATTAAACGCGCGTTCACTCCGGTTAATACTGGAGGCGCAGCAGTCCGCCATGGCGTTGCAGGCCAGATCCGAATTTATCGCCCTGCTCAGCCATGAGATCCGTACCCCCCTTAACGCCCTGGTCGGATTCAGCACCCTGGCTCTCAAGGCAACGGATCCGGTGAAGCTCAATCAGTATCACACCATCCTTGAACAATCGTCACGTTTGCTGTTGGAGGTGGTCAACGATATCCTGGACATGAGCAAGATCGAGGCCGGACGGATGGATGTTGAGGCCGTGCCGTTCAACCTGCGGCAGCTTGTCGCCGGCCTGGAAGAGCCGTATCGATCGCTGGCAGACCAGAAAAGACTGGTATTTAAAACGGTTATCTCAGAAAACGTGCCTGCCTGGGTTCGCGGCGATCCGGTCCGCCTGCGTCAGATTCTCGTCAATCTGCTCTCCAATGCCGTCAAGTTTACCGAAAGCGGTTCGGTCTCCTGTACCGTCAGTTTGTCCGGCCTTGCCGTCGCAACAGATCCGCGGGTCCGTTTTGAGGTCAGGGATACCGGCATCGGTATCCCTGAAAGCAACCGTGCCCAGCTGTTCCAACCCTTTCGCCAATTGGATCCGACCATCAGCCGTACCTTCGGTGGTACCGGTCTCGGGCTGGCCATCGTCCGGAGTCTGACGGAATTGATGAAGGGCGACATCACCGTTGACAGCCGGGAAGGGGTCGGCAGTTGCTTTACCATTGAGCTGCCGCTTCAGGAAACCGAGGCGGCGCCGGATGACCGTGTTCCGGCCCAGGTCATGGCAACGGCCGCAGGTTCGATCCTGGTGGTCGAAGACAATACCTATAATCGCCGTCTGCTGGAGGAGGCCCTGACGGCCTGGGGGCATCAGGTGACCCTGGCCGGAGATGGCCACCAGGCCCTTGAGTTTGCACAGCAGCAACGATTCGCCATGATCGTGCTGGATATCCGCATGCCCGGAATCGACGGCATCGAAGTGGCCCGGCGACTCCGGTGCCGGGAGCAGGAATGGTCTGAAACGCCCGTACCGATTATCGCCATCACCGCCGATGCCGACGCCGCTACCCGAGAGGCCTGCCTGACTGCCGGCATCAACGCGGTACTGACAAAACCGGTCAGCCCCGAGCAGTTGACCCGGGCCATTGCCACACACGGCGGATCAGCCCTGACGGTGTCATGGGGAAAGGAACCGCTGCTGAATGGGCAGACCTGCAGCGACCTGGGCGACAACCCGGAACGCGCCCGTCAATATCGCGCCATGCTGCTGCGGGACATTGACGAGGAACTGCTCTGTCTGCAAACCGCCCTTGGGTGTGACGATCGTATGGAACTTGTCCGGGCCGCCCACACCCTGAAAGGGCTGTGCGGACACCTGGCAAACCGGGGGCCGGCCGATCTGGCCGTTTGGCTGCGGCAGAACGGACCATCGGCCCGTCCGGCGCAGATGGGGTCGGTGATCGAGCAGCTGCGGACCCTCATGAATGAAGTCTCCCCGCCCCTTGTGGGCGTGGAGGCTTGCACAGATTGGCAGGAGGATACCCCATGAACCGTTATGCACGAATATGGATTGTTGACGTCAAGCCGCGTTTTCGCTTCATGATCATCGCGGCGCGGGCACAGGGGATGACATGAACAGCGAGCTACGGGTACTGGTTGTCGATGACAAACGAAGTTATCGGTTCCTGATGAAGGGATACCTTACCGACGCCGGTTACAAGGCCGCCGATGCAGCAAGCGCCGATGAGGCCCTGCAGGAATTGGCCCGGATGCCCTATGACCTGGTTATTTCCGATCTGGTCATGCCGGACGCAGACGGCGTCGAGCTGTTGCGCCGGGTTCATCGCCAGTGGCCGGAGCTTCCCTTCATATTGATTACCGCCTACGGCAGCGTGGAGAGCGCCGTGGCGGCCATGAAAGAAGGGGCTGACGACTACCTTATAAAACCGCTTCATCGCGACGAGTTGCTGGTGGTGGTCGCCCGCTTGCTGGAAAACACAAGGATAAAGGCCAGCCACGCAAGGATGCTGGAGGCCCAGAAGGAAGAGTTCAGCTTTCAGAACATCCGCAGCGCCTCGCCGGCGATGGGGATCGTCATGAAGTCGGCCCGGCAGGTGGTGGCCTCTCCCCGCACCACCGTTGCCATCTACGGCGAAAGCGGGGTCGGAAAAGAAGTGCTGGCCCGGGCCATCCATCTGGCCTCCGGCCATGACCTGACCACCTTTGTGCCGGTCAACTGCGCGGCCATTCCGGAGACCTTGTTGGAAAGCGAGCTGTTCGGACATGTCAAGGGGGCCTTTACCGGCGCCGAACGGGAGCGGGAAGGAAAATGCGCCCGCGCCCGCACCGGCACCCTGTTTCTCGATGAAATCGGCGATATGCCGCTGGCGCTCCAGGCAAAACTCTTGCGCCTGCTGGAAGAACGGGTCTATGAAAAAGTCGGCGCCGATACGCCGCTGGCAGCAGATTTCCGCGTCATCATCGCGACCCATCGCCATCTTGAGGAGCGCTGCCGTGATGGCTCCTTTCGCCTGGACCTGTTTCATCGCCTCAACATTTTCCCGCTGACCATCCCCCCGCTTAGACACCGGCGGGAGGATATCCCCCAACTGGCCGATCACTTCCTCGGTATTTTCCGCGGCCAACAGAAGAAGCGCCTGCCCGGCCTCTCCAGTGTGGCGCTGGATGAACTCTGTTCCTATGACTGGCCCGGCAATATCCGTGAACTGCGCAATCGTCTCGAATACGCGGCCATTGTCACCAACGGCGAACTGATTCAGCCGGAGCATCTGAATCTGGGGCTTGTCTCCCATGACAAAACGCCCGCCGGCGATCGCATCGCCATCCACTTCGATTTCGCCGCCGATGAATTTTCCCTCGATGCCGTCAATGCCCGGCTGACAGCCTGGGCCATGGAACACAGCAGCAACAACAAGTCCGCCGCCGCCCGTTTGCTCAAGACCACCCGCAAGATATTCTACTGATCCCGTCTGCCCGTTACGGGCACAGCAAATCTACGCAAATCGCCCCCCCCCAGCATGTCCCGTTTCGGACAACCTGTCCGGCATGGGACGCTCCGGAAAAGCCGTATTCCCCCTTACTATCCGTTATTACATCATAATGCTGTTTGGCACGCCCCATGCTCTTATATATTCAACAGAAGGGGCCGATCCGGCATAAGTGTCCATAAGGGGACAACGACCGTTATGATGATGGGAGCATGATGTCGCAGGATTCCGTTGAGAAATTACTGGGCCGTTTTATTACCGATGCCGGTTTCCGGACCGAGGCCGCCTCCTCATTGGGAAGGCTTTGCCGCCTGGAGGGGTACGACCTGACGGAGGGTGAATTGAACCTGGTGGCGCGGATCGACCTGCATGCCTTTGACAGGATCGCCGTCCTACTCGATCCTGGCCTGCGCCGGGCCGGGCGGGCCTTATGAAAGGGTTTTCCATGGCAAACCTTGGTCGATTGTGTTTGTGCGCTGGCATTATTGGATGGCTTTCAATCGCATCGGCTGCGGATCAAGCCGCTGCCCCATCTTCCCCGATCCCGGTGCAAGCCGTCAATCCGGCTGTCAATGTGGTCACCCAGGTCGCGGTCAAAGCCGGGGTGCTGTCGTGTGCCGGCCGTATCAATCAGGTCACGAACTTTCTCATCGCAGGCAGTCAGGGAACCGGGGCGGCGCTCTATGTGCCCGCTGTCGACCCCGACCGCAAGATGGTATCGGTTTCCCTCGAAATTCAGAATGAAAACATGCCGCCCACCTATGCCAGTGCCAGTTTTGCGCCGAATCAGGCAAACGGCTGCGGCGCCATCTATGAGGCGGTGGCGTACTGGGACATCAAATGCGAAGCGGTTGCCGCAAAGCAGTTCGCCGGACTCAAACGGATCGGCGCCATGCGCAAGGAGATCACCATGCTGGATGGCGGGCCCGAGCTCAAGGTGTTTCTGATGCCGGCTGGCAGCGGCTGTGTATCAATAAAGAAAGAAGCGGTTCAGTGAAACGTGTTTCTGGGTAGAGAAAAGATCGAATAATCCTTACAACTTTAAATGAATGGGAAGAAAAGCAAATGGCAACAAAGAGAATACTGCGTGTAGCAGCGGCAATGGTTGGGGTAATGCTGGTTTGCACCGCTCCTCGGGTGGCAATGGCTGTTACGGATGCACAAACGTCAGTAAGTTCGACAGGGTCAGTGGCTGTTCTTGTTGATTTGGGTGGTGGTACTACGACTGTTAGCACTGGCGTCTCAGCCGCTACTGCCAACGGCCTTAACACTGGTGGTGCCGGCGGCGCTACCGCTGTCGGTAACGGTTCCGGCGCAACGACTGTCACTGGTAGCACCGTCGGGATCAACGGCGCGACCACCATCACCGGCACGGAAACCGTCAGTGGGCTGGCAACCCTCAACGGTGGGGCAACGGTCACCGGCGCAACGAGCATCAATGCGACCGGTGGCGCGACGACCAACATCGCGACCGCCGCTGCTGCCACAACCAACATCGGCGTGGGTGGCGGCACGAATAATCTGCTCGGCACGACGGGCATCAATGACAACACCAATAACACCACCAGCATCAACAGCGGTAGCAGTACGAGCGCCGTTACCATCGGCAATTCGGCCAACACGACCCATCTGAACAGTGCCACCAACAATATCGGCACCAGCGCAACCTTTGCCACGGTCAATAACATCGGTACCAACGCAGCCTTTGCCAGCACCAATATCGTCGGCAGCACCAACGTCGGCAGCACGGTCAACGCGGTCGGAGGCAACAGTGCACTGTCCGTCACCAACGGCACGGCCAGTCTGACATCGGGCACCAGCGGCCTTACCACGACGGCCGTCGCCAATGTGGTCGGCACCAGCGGCCCGGCTCTGGTCAATGGCAATGCCGCCAGCCAGGCACTGGTTACGAGCGCTACCTACGTGAACCGACTGCAAGGCAATACCCTGATCGACGGCAATACCTATATCAACGGTACCCTGGTCTATTCCTCCAATACCTCGGCTTCCACGACAGTGACCGACAGCGTCACCGGTACCAGCGGGGCGATGATCGTGGTGAACCCCGGTGAGGTTGGCAAAGTCGTCGATGCCAACGGCAAGATCACCAGCGGCACGGCCACCCAGTCTTCCGCCTCCCTTACGGTGACAAACCCTCAGGGCAACACGCACGGCATTGTGATCGCTGAATCAAAGACCACCATCTCCGGCGGCACGAACTCCTCCAGCCTGACCTTAAACGATAACGGCGCCACCTTCAGCAACTCCGCCAACGGCTCGCCCATTCAGGTGCACGGTGTCGCCGATGGCACGAACGATTACGACGCCGTGAACTTCAGACAGATGAAGGACGCCTATTCCGGGATCGCTGCTGTGTCCGCGTTGGCGGCCATCCCGAGCCCGGCTGTTGGAAAAAAGCTTTCCGTCGGCATGGGTTACGGTAACTTTAAGGAGGAGAATGCCGTGGCGGTCGGAATCAAGGCCGCTGTCACGGAAAGTATCATGCTAACGGGCGGTTTGGGCTATGGCAGGGATGCAACGGTGAGTGTGGGCGTGGGCTACAGTTGGTAATGATGCAGCGTACGGTTTCCCCCCATGCATCCGTGGCGATGCAGAAAGATCTATCGCTGAGAGGGTCGTCGAAAGAAGATAGCCATTCAATGGCCAGCAAGTGAGTCCGTTCGCCGGCGAGAACTGATGGCTGGCGGGTGGGTGTATGAAAAAGGCAGCGCCCTTCGGGGCGCTGCCTTTATTTCTGACCCTTGCGGGTGGAATTCCCCGGTGCCTTTTACCATGTGATCCACCGCTGTCGAAGGCGTCGATTCCGGGCCTTTCGAAAACCACGATAGATCACAGACAGGCGGTTATATCTTCGGCGGCAATGATCTGGGTGAACATTCCGGGTAGGTATCCAGCGCCGCCATGACCATGCGGCACAAGGCGGTTGCTGAACAAATTCTAACGGGCAGAAAACTCAAAGGCCAGATTGAACGGCTGGAAAAACAGATACTTAATAATTAAGGCGACCCCTTTCCCCCCTGATCAACGAAAAAAGGGACTGCGAAAATCGCAAGTCCCTTTTTTTATTGCTATAAAATGGTTCCAAAGGCCGAACTTGAACCTGAATTCAATTCTTATCGTCTGTTTTTACAACTTTTTGCATTGCCTGATAATAACAAAGGTAATTTTGGTCACCATCTACCGCTACTCCTCCAATTGGTGTAAATCCCTCTTTTATGGCGTCATTGACTTTTTTCTCAAAGGAGCCCTTATTTCTGTCTTCTATGACCTTGTACATTTTTCTCTCCAAACAGAGATTTTTCTATCAGATCGATTTGGCAGATGTTTGGCAGATGATATTATGGTTCAGGAATGGTTGTAACATCCTGTAAAAGGAGGGAAAAATGGCGGAAGTGCATGGGAATCGAACCCACCCGGGCCTGTGATAACCTGTTGAAATAATAGAAAAAACCGTTGCCAAAAAAACGCCTTGTACTAGTTCTGTATTTTTCTCTGTAATTGCCCCTACCTTCTCCGAGCCTCGAAATTTCCCAGAAAATGTCCACGCCGCCATTTTGTTCATCATGTTCACATCCTCTTTTTTGCCCGAACGGGAAACCACCAAAACCATGATGCCTATGCCCCGAAAGAGGCCCCCCCTACGGCCGGCAAGGGGTTCATAAAAACTGGCATGGGACATCTGAGCAAGTTCCCGGCCAGAGGGGGAGTCTGTGTCAAGCGGGGACTGTTTGCAATATCCCGGTCCCAATATGATGCTCGGCCAATTGCAGATTGATAGGCGTAGGGTGCAGTTTAACGCTCCGCATAACCGGATGGCGCGGCAGTTTGCGCCAGTCCGCTGTTAATGCGGTTAGGTGTCACTTTATATTGCCAGAAAATGGTCCTTTTTTCTCAAGGTATTTGGCCTTGCCATATTATCGCGAAAACGAACTCACAAGGGGTTGTTGTGGTCAAGTAAAAACGGACACTATGTATTAAGCCGCAAAGCGGCATAGTTCTTTTTCATAGGCAAACCGGGTTTTATACCCCAGAGTCGAATGCAGCCGGAGTGAGTTGTAGTATGAGATGTAATCAAGGGCCTGCATCTCCGCCGACCGTCTCGTGACAAAGCTGTAATCTGACAACCGTTCTGATTTCAGGCTTCGGAAAAATCTCTCGGTCGGGGCATTATTCCAGCAGTTTCCCTTGTGGCTCATACTTTAGCTCGCTTTAGCCACCCCACACTGATAAGGGGGCAAACCAAAGTCTGGTCCTCTGGGCCAGGATTCTTTACAACGGGAACCGGTGTCGTGTCCCGGCCTCAAAGGGTTGGTTTGAGACGGAGACGCAGGCGGTTGAAAAAGGTGTTGCCGATCTCGTAAAGATTGGCCGGAATCTGGGCGGCCGATATGGTGCCTTCACGATCCTGTCCGCCCAGCTCCTTGAGGGTAAGGAACAATCCTTTCATCTTGATGACGGTCTCCTTGCTCATGCCCTGATACATGATGCCGTAGCCCTTGACCTTGCCGCCCGCGACCACCTTCCGAATCACCCGGCCCAGGCAGCTGATCTCGGTTGCACCGCAGCGGATGACCATCCACACGCTGCTTCCCTCGCCCAGCTCATCCTTGTTGCCCACGAAACAACCGGTTTCGGAAAGGTCCAGAATCTGGGTCTCCATGGACCCGTGGTCGCTGGTCAGAATTTTCACATCCAGGGTCACCCGATAGCGCGCGGCAATCTCCCACCAGCGCAGGCGGGGGTTGAAATAGGGGGCATAGACCTGTCTTCGGAAAAAGATGGCGGATACGGCCGTGACGACCACAATAAAGAAAATGATCGTGGCCAGGCTGTAGTTGGGGTTCAAGAAGAGGTAAACGAAGACATTGTAGCCGATCAGGGTGGCAGAGAATATGATGAAAAAATACCAGGCCCATTTCCTTACGGAGTAAACACCGGCGGCGACCACCGGAAAACAGGCCAGCAGCAGCCAGTCGCTCCAGAGCAGGTGGGCGAAGATGCCGTCGGAACCCCAATAGGGCATGCTGTTGACGTGAGCCCCGATGGCAATGGTGCCGATCGGTTCCAACAGGTAGATGATGGCGATGATGATGATGGATAGCGGCCTTTGTTTCACATTGTCCTCTCTCTGCGGCCCTGTGGGCAAAGGGATCAGGCGCCGATATCGTCCAGTTGATCCGGGTTGTGGACCTGCGGGTGGTTGAACTGGAGCAGGTGGTTGAACTCATGGCCGAGAATGGCCTGGTTGAGAACGACCCGGCCCTTGACGATCGTACCGAATACCCAGATTTCGTTCTTTCGGGTGGCATACCCCTGGACCGGTGATCCGTAGGCCGATGCCCGGTCCCAACGGAAATATTTTCGGTCCCCGACGATGTGGATGGTTACATTCCGGAGTTTGACGATTTCATGCAGATCGGATGGCTTATAGATCTTGGAAAAGCCGTGCTGCATCTCTTTGAATCCGATTTTCCGGTAATCGGTGGCCACGGCAAAAAAGCCTGTGATGAAAACCGAAAAAAACAGCAAGGAGAGAAAAATCAGGATGTTTTTCCGCTTTTGCCAGCACATTGGGTCTACCGCCTCGAATCGAAAGGATAACGGGTTTCATGATACCACTACCCCCCGGAGCTGCCATCGGTCAATGTTTTCCTGTGCGGCCACCGTTGGGCGGACGGGGTTCAACCAGCCTCCCTTGCCTTTTGCGCCATGCAGGGCCGTGGTCGGAAAGGGCACAACAGCGCCGTGGGTCACTCCTGTTATCGGCCATCTTTTGCCAAACATTAGACCCGGGGCGGTTCAAATGTCGATTTATTCAGGGATTCAGGGATTATGGGAAAAGGGCGAAGGGAAAAGGGGACCGCTGACCGCCGTCAACGGTCCGGGTCATTCGTCGAAAAACGCGCCCCTTCTTCGTCAGACGGAGCTTGGCTTTTTTGGGGTTAAAAACAAGGGGATATTACTGAAATCTTGACAAAATGACCTTGCCATGAAAAAAGGTTTAACCTAACGATCACTGTCAGGCAAAGGCTGTCGGAAACAAGGCGCAACGATGATCGATCTGCATGCTCACATTTTGCCGGGACTCGATGACGGACCCGAATTGGAAGCCGAGTCGCTGGCCATGGCGCGCACGGCGGTGATGGACGGAATCACAATCCTAGTGGCCACGCCCCACTGCCTGGACGGCCGCTATCACAATTTTCGCGATTCCGTGCAACTGGCCTGCAACGCCTTCAACAGCCTTCTTGCCGAGGAGGGGATCAACCTTCAGGTGCTGCCCGGTGCCGAAATTCGGTTTGCCCCGGAGTTGGTGGAGCAGATGGACCGCGGCCGACTGATGACCCTCAACGACACCGGCCGGTATTTTTTACTGGAGTTGCCTGACCCTTTTATCAGCCACGTTGTGAGCCACATCGTTTTTCAGATGGCCGGCCGGGGGCTGGTGCCCATCATCTGCCATCCGGAACGAAACAAAATGATCCAGAGAGATCCGGAGCAGTTGAGAGCCATTCTCGCGGCCGGAGCCCTGTCCCAGATCACCGGTGGAAGTCTGACCGGACAGTTCGGACGCCGGGCCAGGGAAACCGGCATTCGGCTGGTCAAAGCCGGCATGGTCCATTTCATGGGGTCCGATGCCCATTCCCACAAGTCCAGGCCGCCCCGGTTGGCCGACGCCTTCAAGGCGCTTGGCGATCTTGTCGGTTCCGGGGCGGCGGAGGTCGTGCGCACCGTTATGCCCCGGGCCGTGTTGGCCGGAGAACCGATTTGCGATAGGCACCGCGATATTCGCTGTTTTTCTCGGGACCATCGGGTGAATGAGGGGAAGGTGACCGGGTTGCGCCGCCTGTTTTCCCACGGATCTTTGAAGCTTTAAAATCGATTTTTTGCGAAGCGGCTAAAATTATACTAAAAAGATGTTTACAATAAGTGATAATTATGGTTACGTTGCAGACTAATCAAAACTATTGACGGTTTTGGTAAAAAACGATCCGATTTGTGTTCACGGCTTTCGCTTCTGCCATGGGTTCGTTCTTTACTGTTTCTTTGTTGAGGGCTGTGGTCAGAACAATCAACCTTTTATGTCCATTAAATTGGGTTGTTTTTGTCAGTCTTGGCCCAAAGGAGAGAGGGTTCTTTCAATGATGCCAAAATTTACATCTCACGTTCTTGTTTCCATATTCTTCCTTGCGATGGTTCTGGTGTTGCCGGCCGAGAGCCTGGCAGAGCCCCTGTTCAGTGTCACCCCAAAGCTTTCGACTACCTGGCGCTCGGATTCCAATTTTTACGAAGCCGAAACCACCGAACATGGGGTTTACACGTATCTGGTCCAGCCCGGCATCGAGCTTGGCGTCAAGACGGACAAGGCCAGCCTCATTTTGGATTACCTGCTCAGCCTCAACTACTACGACGACCAGGATAATGTGCCCGCAGGCCAGCGGGCGGCCAGCGACAAGGATTACACCGGGCATGCGGCCAAGGCCGGGGTTAAGTTCCAGCCCATGGAGCGGTTGCGTTTCGGTCTGGACGGGTCCTACGACAAGACCGACGATCCCGGCGTCGCCGATGCCCTGACCGATTCCATTGACAAGGAAAAATACACCATCACCCGGTATACGCCGAGCATTTTCTTCAAGCCCGGCCCCCTGTCCAGCGTCAAGCTCAGCTTTCGCGGATCCGACAAGGATTACGACGAGACCCTCAAGGAGGGGGAAAGCGAAAGCCGGGGCACCCTCGAACTGGGATATGAACTGACCGCTTCCACCGCCTTGAAACTGGCCTATGCCACCTGGAACACCGATTACCAAAAGACCACCTCCGATTATACCTCCCACCAGGGCATGCTGACCCTGAATTACAAATACAGCCTGATCTCCATGGAACTCGGCGCCGGCTACCATGACCGCGATTTTGATGACGGGGCGGTAAAAGATGCCGACATGGTCATCTACAAGGCGGCGATCAGCGCCAAAAACACCCGGGGGACCGGTGTCAGCCTGAGCTCGGAATGGAACTTCAACGACTCGGGCGTGGGCAACCAGTACTACAAGGCCCACAAGGTGACCCTGCGCGGGGATCATGTCCTGATGGAAAAGATCCCCCTGGCCATCGGGGCCAATTACCAGAAAAGCGATTACGAGGATGTCCGGGGGCTCAACACGGCCGGTGCCACCGTGGACCGGGTCGACGACACCTGGGGGTATTTTGCCAGCATCGGCTACAAGATGACCGATTGGATGACGTTTACCGTAAAGGCCGGCAAGGATGAGCGCGATTCCAATACGGTCGGAAACGGTTATGACAATCAATACGTCATGGGAAAGATCGATTTGAGGCACAACTTGGGAGACAAATAGGATCAGCCACAAAATAGCGAGTTGAGTGGATGGCAATCCCTCTTTGTCAGGGCTGCGGCCGAAAGAGTCGGACGTCAGGTAATCAACCCAGCCACCCTCGCGAAGGCATGCCGCAACGGCTTTTTAATTTGCGCATGCCTTTTGTTCGTTTGATATTTGCCGTCTGATCGAATCCATTGCCGCCCATAGCGGCTGTGGAAACAATGACAACAAGCCAGCGAGTTTGAACCAAAAATGCAAACCAAAATTGATATCCGGCTGCCCGTTATGGCCATTTTGTTGGTGGCCGTGGTGGCCGTGCATCTGATGGCCACGGCGGCCTCAGCCCAAAGTGATGCCTTTTATATCGGTCCCAGGGACGTGCTCAACCTGACCGTCCATGCCGGGGGGGAACTCCAGTCCGACGTGAACCTGACTGTTTCAGCCACGGGGATCATCAAGGTTCCGTTCTGCGGTCCCATGCAGGTTGAGGCGTTGACCACCTCCCAGTTGGAGGAAAAGATTCAGACCCTTTTGGCCAGGGATTTTTTTGTCGATCCCGAGGTCCATGTCTATGTGAAAGAATACCACAGTCTTCGATACCACATCACCGGCGCGGTTAAGTCTCCCGGAACCTTCGAGATGACCGCCAGGGCCACCCTGATGGAACTCATCGCCAAGGCCGGCGGCACCCTCCCTGATCGCGGCAACCAGGCCTATATCCAGCGTGAGGGCAAGGGCGCCAATGGCACGACCGATGCCTGGGCCAGTGAACCCATCAAGGTCGATCTGGTCCAATTGCTGGATAAGGGGGATATGACCCACAATGTGGCGCTGGAGACCGGCGATGTGGTCTATATTCCGTTGGAAAAATCCATGAACCTCGGCGAATCCAAGATCTATGTGGAGGGGGAGGTGAAAAATCCCGGGGTATTCGATTTCCAGCTCGGCCTCACGGCCCTAAACGCCTGCATCATGGCCGGTGGGTTCGATAAGTTTGCCGCCCCCAACCGGGCCCGGATCATTCGCATGGAGGGTGACGTGCAACAGATCATCAAGATCGATCTAAACGACGTCAAGGAGGGCAAACTCTCCGACGTAGAGCTCAAACCGGGGGATCGGATCCATATTCCCGAGTCCTATTTGTAGGACGAAATTTGAGATCCGAGATCCGAGATCAGACCTCCGGCATTTAACCAATAACCCTCAACCTGACCTGATCTGATACCCATGGAACATTCCGAAATCGAAGAGACCATCCATTTGGCCGAATACTGGCATGTGCTGGTCAAGCACAAGGCAGTGGTCATCTCCGCCCTGGTCATCACGGTTACCCTGACCATGCTCTTTACTTTTCTCATCGCACCGGTCTACCGGGCCACGGTCACCATGGTCATCGACAAGGAGAAGAGCACATCGTCGCTCACCGGCGAACGGACCGATTTCGAAAGCTATGTCTCCCAGTCCCTGACCTTTAACACCCATTTCAAGCTGATTACCTCCCGGCCCGTCATCGATCGGGTGGTCGACAAGCTCGACCTCGATCGCCTCGACCGGGAAAAAGGCCTGGACACCGGCTTTGTCAACCAGGTCAAGGCCCAGATCCGGGAGAACCTGCGCCTGCTGCTGGGCCGCGAAGAGGAGATCCTGTCTCCCCAGGACCTGCGATCCCGTCTCGTGGAAAAGATTCAGGAGAAGGTCGACATCGAAAACGTCCGCGATACGCGCCTGCTGCGGGTCCGGGTGGAGGATGTGGACCCGGTTCTGGCCGCGCGCATGGCCAATGCCCTGGCGGCTGCCTATATCGGCTTCAACAACGCCAACCGCCTCGAATCGTCCCAGAACACCATGGCCTGGATGACCGATCAGCTCTACGAGATGAAAAAGAAGCTCGAAGATGCCGAACAGAGTTTTCTTGACTTCAAGCAGAAGGAAAAGCTCTTTTCCATCCAGGGCAAGCAGAAGATGATCACCCAGAAGATCGAAGAGTTCAGCGATGCCTACCTGGCGGCCCGCAACAAGCGGCTGGAACTAGACGCCAAGCTGGAAAAACTCGATGCCCTGGCCGCCAGCGGCGATATCACCGCCCCGGGCCGATCCATCTTGAACAATCCCCTGATCGAAAACCTGTACTCCCAGTTGATCAATGCCGAGGTGGAACTCAACAAGCTGAGCAAGGTATACAAGCACAAGCATCCCAAGGTGCTCCAGATCAACAGCCTCGTCGACGATACCCGGCGAAAGCTCAAAGAGGAGTTCAAAAAAGAGCAGGAAAGCCTGCGCATGGAGCGCTCGGTCCTTTTCTCCAGGGAAAAGGTCATGGAGAACACCATCTCCGATTTCGAAGGCGATGCCATGGATACCAACCGCAACGCGCTCCAATATGCCATTCTCAACCGAAATGTGGAAACCTACCAGAAGCTCTACGACATTTTGCTGGCCAAGATCCGCGAGTCCAATGTTGAAGACAATCAGGTGGCCTCCAACATCCGTATTGCCGACGCCGCCGCCGCACCCATCGATCCGGTCAAGCCCAAGAAAAAGCTCAATCTGCTCCTGAGCCTCATCGTGGGCCTGATGACCGGCATCGGCCTGGCCTTTTTGATCGAATACATGGACCGGTCCCTTCGCACCGAAGAGGACATTCAAAAATACCTGGGGCTGCCGGTGCTCTCGGTCATTCCCGATGCCGGTGACCCCAAAACGGCCGAAGACGGTTATTAACAGGATTTTAAGCAAGACAACCGCCGCCCAGCAGAGGCCGGGAAAGTCGACATTTACCGGAGTAACCTATGAGTCTTTTGAAAAAAACCGATTCCGACGCATCCAACGGCCAGCTCCGCCCTTTTCTGGACCGTTATTCCACCAAGTCCCGATTCGCCGAATCCTACCGGACCCTGCGCACCAATATCCATTTCTCCTTTATGGAGAAGACATTCCAGTCGCTGATCGTCAGCAGCGCCGGTCAGGCGGAAGGCAAGACGTCCACGGTCTATAACCTGGCCTACACCATGGCCCAGGCGGGGCTGTCCGTGCTGATGATCGACGCGGATCTGAGAAAGCCCATGCTCTCGGCCAGTTTGGCGGTTCCGGCCTCGGCCGGCCTCACCGGGCTGATCGCCGGCACCTTTGCCACCGAGGTCAAGGCAGGCGCCCTTGATGAGATCGGCGTGGGCGACCTGCTGCGTTTGGTCGCCTTTCAGAAGAAAACCGGCCGGCTGGAGCTGGCCGAGGCAAGCGAGAAGGTGGTCCTCGTTTTTCTGCGGGGAAAACTGGTCGATTTGAGCTGGGTGACCCGTCCCGAGGAGAAAAAGCTGGCCCATGCCCTGGTCCGGGACAAGGTGCTTTCCCAGGAGCAGGTCCGTTCCGCACTGGGGCGGCAGAAGGATTCGGGCCAGCGGCTCGGATTTGTGCTGATCAGCATGGGGCTGTTGAGGGACGAGGATCTCAAGGGGCTGCTGACCATCCATATGCTGGAGGGGTTTCGAACGGCCATGCAGATGACCACCGGCCGCTACCGCTTCGTCGATCAGGCCGATGCCGATGTCGACCATCCCGCCTTCAACCCCATCGACTTCGCCCAGCTCTATCGTCAGCTCACCCTGGGGGAAGAGCCCCTGGGCTTTCTTCAGGAGAAAATCAACCAGGCGGTGGTTTCGACCGACCAAAAGAACCTTTTCATGCTCCCGTCAGGGAACCTGCCCCCCAACCCGTCGGAGCTGCTCGGCTCCGAACGCATGGCCTTTCTGCTCACCCAGCTCAAAAAACGCTTCGATCGCCTGATCATCGATACCCCGCCGATCCTGCCGGCCAGTGATGCCCTGTTGCTGGCTCCGGCTGCCGACGGGGTGGTCCTGGTGGTCAAGGGCGGGCACATGAACCGGGAGCCGGTGCGGGCGGTGGTGGATCAGCTCCGGGTGGCCCAGGCCAACCTCATCGGGGTGGTTCTTAACCAGATCGACGTGAAAAAGGAAGGGTATTACAAATATTACCACAAGTACTATGGCGGGTCGAAATCGGCATGACACCTCAACGTTAACAGGAGACCAGGTTCCCTATCTTCCATGAATGAATCCGCCACCATATCCCGGGGTTTTAAAGACGGCCCGCCTCCGATGCCGATTCGGGCCCGGGCCGCGGCGGGGCTCGTGGTGGTTCTTTTTTTGATGGGTGCCGGGTTTTTCGGTCTGCGGTTGACCGGAGAACTGCTTTATTGGCAGGCGGGTCGGTCTCTGCTTAACGATCGGCCTGATCTTGCCTGGTCCCGGCTTCAGGCCGCGGCCGACCGGGCGCCCGGCGACAGCCGAATCTGGGCGAGGCTCGGTGAGGCCGGCTACAAGATGTGCATCGGGTCCAAGGCGGACCGCGACGCCCACCAATGGGCCGGAAAAGCCCAACAGGCCTACCTGGCCGCCCAGGCCCTGAACCCGATAGAACCCAAGATCGCCTACGGCCTGGCCCGGGTGACCCGGCAGTTGGAGTGGCTTCACCCCCGCCTGTTTCCGAGAATCAAAAACCCCCACAATCCCGTGCCATATTTCGAACGGGCACTGGCCCTTCGGCCCAACGGGATCACTTACCGCTACGCCCTGGTGCGCTATCTTTTCACCAAACGAAAAATGGATCGGCTCCTCGGCCATGTCAGGATTCTGGCCCGCTGCCATCCGCCGGTCTACTATCATCTGAGAAAAGAGCTCTTTTGGCTCGATCCGGTCCGCGAAGCGGTCGGCGCCGGGTTGGCCGATGCCGTCGCGCGGGGCATTGATCCGCGAGATGCCCACATGGCCCTGTCCCACATGCTTGCCGAGGACGGGCAATGGGATGAGGCCATCGCCGCCTACGAACGGGGCCTCGGGTACCGGTCCTTTGAAAACAAGCCGGTCCACCACATTCGGCGGGGAGCCCTTTACCTGTCTGCCGGCCGGGATGCCGACGCCCGGCACCCCTTTGTCATGGCCCTGGACCGAAGCACGGACCGAAGCGCGGATCTGGGCCGGATCTTTGACCTTTATCGCCGCCTGGAACGCGCCGATGAATGCCTGGCCTTTCTCGATACCCTGCGGTCCCGGTACGGCCCCATGGACGCCATTGACATCCTGGCCGTCCGCTGCCTCTATGAGCTCAAGCGATACGATGCGGCCCGCCAGGCCCTCGCCCGGGTCCTGGCCGCCTCTCCTTCTGCCGAGGCCTGGTACTGGTCGGCCCGCATTGCCCAGCAGATCGGAGACTGGGACACCATGGAGCTGTCCGCCCAGAAGGCCACGGTGGCCGAACCCGAGGCCAGCCGCAACCACCTGCTCTTTTCCCAGGCCCTGCAGAAGCAGAAGAAATTTGTGGGGGCCGAGGCCGCGGCATCCAAGGCCATCCGTTTTTCCCCAAAGCCGGCCGCCTGGATCTTCAGCCACCGGGCCTGGCTCCGTTGGTCCCAAAAAAACTGGGCCGGCGCAGTCCGGGACTGGCAGACGGCGATTCGGCTGCAACCGGAGGTGGCCGGTTTTTATGCCCATGCCGCCGAGGCCTATGGCAAAATGGGCGATGCAGCCCTGTACCGGAAGTTCTACGCCGAGGCCCTGGCCCGCGACCCGGAAAATGCGCGCTACCGGGCCCGGCTCGATCAGGCCGACAACCTGAAGAAAGACTGACTCCGCCAGCAGGCGGATCTGAATAAATACCGTATAATAACAATCCATTAAGACACTTTAACCCCTGTAATTCAAAGGGCGGAGCTGTGCCCGGAAGCCGGAAACGGCCATATGTCCGATATCAGTCAGCTCCTTGCCATCAGCTCTCTAACAAAGAAGGTGGCATATCCCATTGACATATCCCATAATGATTTTATAGTGAAAGAAATATCAATCCTTACCAAGGGGCAGCCCGATGGGTTTTGTACAAACAAAAATTTTCAAGAGCAACCGAAGCCAGGCGGTCCGCCTGCCCAAGGAGATTGCTTTTCCGGATTCCGTGCAGGCGGTTGAGATCACGGCCATCGGCAACCAGCGGATTATCGCTCCGGCAGGCCAGTCCTGGGATGACTGGTTTGATTCGCCGGGGGTTTCCCCTGATTTCATGACAGCGCGAAATCAACCCGAAGATCAGGAGCGCGAACCCTTTTAATGCTGAAGTACCTGCTCGATACCAATATTGTCATCTACACCATGAAAAACCGCCCGCAGCAGGTGAGGCGTCGGTTTAAGCAGCATCGCGGCCAAATTGGCATTTCTGTCGTGACCTTGGGTGAGCTGGTTTTTGGCGCGGAACATTCCCACCAGGTAGAACGGAATCTGGCAGACATCGAGGCCATGGTCGCCCGGCTTGACGTGTTGCCCCTTGATATCAGGGCCGCCTATCATTTCGGTCAGATACGGGCCGCGCTGTATAAAGAGGGTCAACCCATCGGAGCCTACGACATGATGATCGCGGGACACGCCAGATCCTCCGGTCTGGTCCTGGTCACCAACAATGTCAAGGAATTCGCTCGTGTACCGGGCCTTGTACTCGAAAACTGGATCGAAGCCTGATTAGATTTTCATCCGCTCCAAAAGAAGCAGAGCCAAAACAGTTTTCCTGGCACGGATTACGCTGATTACGCGGTTAAAAGCCAATTGCCCGCCCGATCACTTGCCCTTAACAATCCGCGAAATCCGCGCCAAAAAAATCAGCCGTCGGCATCCGACCTCCGATATCTGACCCTAATCTGCCCTCTGGTCATTGTGATTCAATGTCGTCCCCAGGCCCATCAGTGTCAGGCGCTCGCCAAATTGTCCTTGTATGGGGGGATGCATTCGTTTAAGTCGTAGCCATGAATAGTGACAATCTAAAAATTCTGTCTGAAAAACCTTGAAATTCGCGCTCCACTGCCATCCGTCATCGGTCTTTTAGCCCTTAAAGTTGCTGATATCTGACTACGGACATCCGACATCCGGCCCTTAGCCCTTAAAGTTGCTGATATCTGTTTTTTCGCTCTTGCAGTTGCTGACTTCTGGCCTCAGACATCCGGCAGTCCCTGCCATCTGACACTCGAACAAATTCCAACGGAAAGGTTGACCCATGAGACTCGATGTCGAACGCCGAAAACAAGACCGCATACCGGCCCGTGAAAAAACCTTTGCAATGCTGAAATCTTCCGAACGGCTTGGCCTGGTGAAGAATTTCAGCGAAACCGGCCTTCTTTTCGAGTACATTGGCCAGGCTCGGCTTGAGAGAAATCCCCTGACCGCCTATTTCCAGAAGCTGGTGGTCTTTAATGTCGGCGACGAATTTCGCATTGATAGCATTTCCTGCTGTATCGTCCACGATGATCCGGTCGAAAACAGCTCATCCTTTATCACTTCCGTTCCCATCCGCCGCTGCGGGATCCGGTTCCGGTGGGCAAACAAAAATTGCCGGACGGCGCTCTGCGGCTATCTCGACAAATGCCAACGCTTACTCGATCCGCCCGCGTAGCAGGGACCCGATCGGTTGACCTGAAACAATTCGTGCAATCCGCGAAATCCGCGCAAAAAAAACCATCACCAAAATTCAATCACCCCCAATTCCCATGACGCGAAATATTCCATACGACACCATCGCCCGCATCGCCATCTACGCCCTGCTGATCTTTGCCCCCCTGGCCCGGGGCGCGGTCCAGCCCTGGGCGATCACCGTCATCCACTTGCTCACCCTGCTGGCCCTGGCCGCCTTCCTGCTGGCCCGCTGCCACCAGGGACGGTTCCAATGGATTGCCACCCCCCTGGACCGGCCCCTGGCCGCCGTGGTGGCCCTGGTTCTGGTCTCTGCCGGGTTTTCCCTTTACCGTCCGGCCAGCCTGCGGGCCGTTATGCTGCTCATCGACTATGTGGTGGTCTTTTACCTGGCGATCCATTTGTTTAACTCCCGGGAGCGCATGCGCCGGCTCGTGGAGGTGATCGTGGCCGTGGCGCTCTTTCTGGCGATTTTCGGCCTGGTCAAGCGCTTCGGGGCCAATCCCTTTCCCTGGTGGGATTATGGCGAGTTGCGCTACCAGCCCGAGTTTCTCGCCGCCACCTACGGCAACCACAACCACCTGGCCGGTTTCATGGAAATGGCCATTCCCCTGACCCTGTCCCTGCTCTTTACCGGTCTGGGTCTCGGCTGGCGTATGGGAATTGCCTACCTGGCCCTTCTCCAACTGACCGCCCTGGCCCTGTCCCTGTCCCGTGGAGGCTGGGTCGGTGCCCTGGTGGGCCTGGCCTTTTTTGCCTGGGCCCTGATGACCAGTCGCTATTTCATGGCCAAGAAGACACTGGGCAGCGCCATCGGCACGTTTGTTCTGCTGGCCCTGGTGGTTCTGGCCAGCTCACCGGTGGTGGCACGGATTCAGACCGTGGTCGAAACCGACGAGGCCGCCAGCCTGGCCAGCCGGCTTATCGCCTGGCAGGGAACCGTTCGGGTCATTGCCGATCACCCCTTGCTCGGCACCGGACCGGGCACCTTTGCCACGGTCTTTCCCCAATATCAGCCGCCGGGGCTATCGGCCCGATTCACCAAGGCCCACAACGACTATCTCGATTTTGTCTCTGAAACCGGCCTGTTGCTGATTCCGCTCTTTTTATGGATGGCCGCCGCCCTTTTTGCCAAGGGGTTCCAAAAGCTGAAAAATCCCAGCCGTCTGGCCCGGGGCGTCACCCTGGGTGCCTTGACCGGCATCGTCGCCATTTTGATTCACAGCATCAGCGACTTTAACCTGCAGATTCCTGCCAACGCCCTGCTTTTCACCGTGCTGGCAGCCATGGTCGCAGCCCCCCTGCGGCACCTGACCCAGTAAGCACTTTTTGGCTGGTAACCTCTTTTGTGGCAGAAAACAGAGCGGTATTTGGGTATCATCAACCGGTTTTGATCCATTTTCTATTGACACTGAAAACCAATAAAAGCTAAGGTTTTCAATCATTAAAATACTGGGATTCACGCCATCAAAATCCATTGATTAAGTTAGGACGTCAAACGATAGGGGGGAATAGACATCCCCACTACCTCCCCCCTTTTTTCACCATTGCTATTTTTTGGGTATTGATTAGAATGTCGTAGCACTATGAAATTCCTAAGTTCAGGAAATAAATTTCCCGATTCAGTCCTTTGGGACGGTGATCCGAAAAAAAGCCGTCGAAAAATCAATCGGCCCAAACCAGCACAACACGGAGAGATGACCATGACTGCAAAACGCAATTCCTTGTTTCTGGCAATGGCACTGTCATTGGTGCTTTTCTGCTATTTACCGGCACAGGCCGCACCGGCCGGCCAAGACGACGGTGCTGCGATTCAAGGTGTCGGGCAGATTGCCAGCTTCACCGGCGATGTCATGGTCCGGACACGGGGAACATGGCGCAAGCTGGTTGCTGTGCCCTATACGGTGTTTAATACAGATAAGGTCGTTACCCGGCAGGGGCGGGCGGAAATCCGTCTGGCCGACGGCGGCATCATCCGGGTCGATATCGACTCCAACATCACCATCACCGAAAAGCGGGTCACCAAGGGCTGGTTCTTTAAAAAAGTTCTGGCCCTGCGTGAGCTCAAACTCCTCGTAGGCAAGGTCTTTCTCGATTTCAAGGGCACCTCGCCCACCAAGAATTCCAAATTTTTCGTCCGTACCCCCACGGCCGTCTGCGGGGTTCGGGGCACCTCCCTGAACTTCAACGTGGCCGGCGATGGCAAGACCCGCTACGGGTTTGACGGCGATGCCACCGTCGTGGGCGGCGACCGTGTCGGTGCCCTGAACACTGCCAAACTCTCCGGTGCCGATGTGGCCCTGCCCGCTGCCGAACTGCCGCCGGCCGATGCGGCCACGGCCAATCTCCCCTTTCAAAAATCGGCTGTCCAGGCCCTGGTCGCCGGAGAAAAGGCGGGTAAACTCATTGACACATATAAAAAGAATCACATCCGGGTGAATCGCCAGGCATCCAAGGATCTGGCCGCCGCTTCCGTGGCCCGGGCCGGCGCCTATACGGCCAAGACCGATGCCGGTGTGGCCGGTGCCGTGGCCGTCCTCGATGAGGCCACCCTCTTTGCCAAGCCCATTGAAGGCGAGGAAATCGCCTACGGGATTGATCCATCCCAGCGACGGTTCAACGCGGTTCTGGCCAGGTTCTCCGAGCTTGTTGTGGGCACGGCCCACGCGGCGGATGACCAGGAGACCATGTCGGTGGACGCTGCCACAGAAGCCCTGGCCCAGGCCAGGCAGGCTGCCACCGAGGCCAAGGCAGCCAACCAGGTGACCCTGATCAATGCCCGCATGGCCTTAAGCGCCGATGCAGCCGCCTCGGCCTCAGCCGCGGCCAATGCCGCGGCCGCGTCAGCGGCCGAAGCCGAGGCCAGCTCCAGGCTGGCCGAAGCCTATGTGACCTTTGCCATTGCCACCTATGGGGCCAGTTCCCAACAGGCGTCCGTTGCCGCGCAGGCGGCCGGTAATGCCAGGCAAATAGCCACCAGCGCCAACCAGATTGCAACCCAGGCGGCCGGCCAGGCCGATGCGGCTGCCAACGCCAAAACGCCCGCCGAAGCCAAGGCGGCCACCGCCGCCACCGTCGCCCTGGCTGCTGCTGCCGATTCCACGGCATCCCAGGCCGAAGGCAATGCCGCCGTGGCCAACGCCGCTGCCACCGGCACCCCGGAGGCGGTCGCGGCTGCCCAGGAGACGGTGAGTCAGATGCAGACCTCAACCGACGCGGCCGTTAAGGCTGCCGGCGAAGCGGAAACCATTGCAGCCGAAGTGGCTGCCGAGCCGGATCCGGTCGTGGCCGAGGCCATGGCCGCTTCGGCCGAGTCCAAGGCCGACGCTGCCATGTCCAATGCGGCGGTCTCCCAGTCCCAGGCCAACGTGGCCGGATTAAAGGCGGAAGGGAAAACCCAAGAGGCCGAGGCTGCCCAACAGGCCGTGATCAAAGCCGTGGCCAATGCCGACATCGCCGTGAAACAGGCCGATGCCACGGTCACCCAGGTCGCTGCCGTAAAGGCCGCTGATACGCCGGCCAAAGCCCAGGCCGCCCTGACCGTGGTCCAGGGCAGTGCCGCAGTCACCCGGGCCTCGGCCAACGCCGCCATCATCAACGCCAGCGAATCCCAGGCCGTGACCGACGGTAATGCCGTGGCTGCTGCCGCTGCCAGCACCGCTGGTAACAATGCCGCCGTCAGCGCTGCCCAGGCCCAGGCGACCGTGGCCCAGGCCGCTGAAATCGTCAATTCGGGCGGCGATATCACCCAGGTGGAAGCCCTGGTCTCGGATGCCGAAGCCGATGCCCGTGCCACCGATACAGACATGACCGATACGGTCACCGATGTCACCGGCCAAACGCCTGCGGCCTATGAAGAGCCCGCGTCCCCAGAAGCGGTAGAGCCCCCACCGACGCAGGATGAGGCCGCTGCCAGCCCGGTATGATCCACTGACCCCCAACCGGTCCGGGCGCCGCCTCCTGCGCGGCGCCCGGACCGTGTCCCATTTTTTCTGTTTGTTTTTTTAACGGTCCTCCATCCTCTGTCATCTGATTTACGCTGTCATCCGTCATCTATTCCAAATCTATCAGCCCACACTTGCCAAAACCACACCCAATGTATATACTTGCCGTACATACAAAATGGGAGGTGCTGAAATGACAACCACAAAGGTGTTTCAAAACGGGAATTCCCAAGTCGTCAGGCTCCCCAAGGCCTTCCGGTTCGACGTACCCGAGGTGGAAATCTTCCGCAGGGGCGACGAGGTCGTGTTGCGGAAAAAACCTCAAAACATGGTCAAGGTTTTTGATCTGCTGACTGCGCTGTCGGACGATTTCATGGAAAGCGGTCGCGACCAACCCCCCGTGCAGTCTAGGGAACCGCTATAATGTACATGCTTGATACCGATATCTGCATCTACATCATCAAACGCAAACCGCTCAATGTCTTAAAGCGCTTGGAAACCATCACCCCAGAGGATCTGTGCATGTCGTCCATTACCTTTGCCGAACTGGTAAACGGGGCGAAAAAGAGCGTCCATATCAAAGAAAACCTGAATAAGCTCAGCCAATTGAGTGATGTCTTGGAGATCCTTCCATTTGATAAAGACGCGGCCTTGGCTTATGGCGATGTTCGATCCGATCTTGAGAAAAGGGGGTTGGTCATCGGCGGCAACGACCTGTTCATCGCCGCCCATGCCATCAGCCAAGGGGCAATCCTGGTCACCAATAATGAGCGAGAGTTTGGACGCGTTACAGGGTTGCCCGTCGAAAATTGGACCCGGTAGCCTGTTCCCCCCGCGGTTCAATGCAAAAACAAGTTATCCTTTCAGATGATCGGTTGACCTGAAAAAATCCGCGTAATCGGCGAAATCCGCGCGAAAGAAAAAACAGGTAGTACGAAAGCAACGGCCAAATCAAAAAAGCCAAATGCAAGGCTCACCCATACTCCTCTGGGTGCGAGACGGAAACGCTCAGTCAGTCGGTGAGTGGGTCGTCAAGCAAAACAATGTCAGATTTTGCTCTGGGGCGGTGTTTTTTCTCTTGACGAGTCCTTTAATGGGCGACCCCTTTGTCCCTTTTAGAACCAAGGCATATTTAATCTTGATTTAGACCATAATATGGTCTAAAATCAGGTCCGATTAAATATGGAGGACAAAATGAAACTTAGCGAATCTGTAAAACCCATCAGCTATTTTAAGGCACATGCTTCGGAAATTGTTCGGCAAATTGCGGACCGCAGACAACCCATGGTTATTACTCAAAATGGGGAAGCCAAAGCGATTCTCCAGGATATTGTCCAATACGAACAGACCCAGGAAAGCCTTGCCATGCTAAAAATATTGGCCCAAAGCCAAAATAGTTTCAGGAACGGTGAATATCGATCTGTCACCGATGTTTTTAACAATTTGAAAAAGAAAATCCAAGAAGACCAATCGGCATGAAATACAGCGTTCATGTCATTTCTGATGCGGAAAAGGATCTTTTTGAAATCTATGACTATATAAAAAAAGCCGGATACCCACAAAATGCGGGAAAGATTTTTTTAGAAATAGAAACAGCCTGTCACAACCTATCATGCAACCCGGAAAAAGGTCATTATCCCCCAGAGCTTCAACGAATTGATGTGTATGAATATCGCGAAATCCATGTAAAAGTATACCGTATTATCTACCAGATCATCAAAACTGATGTTTTTGTCCATTGCATTATAGACGGCAGGCGGAATATCCCGGAAATACTTCAGCAACGAAATTTGAGATAATGTATTGAACCTAAATTGAGCGATTAGCTGTTAGGAATTAGCCTCATAACAAGGTTACCGATTTCAAGATACAAGACCCGCTTTTTTCTGAAAACAAAGAAAATAAAGTGGATAGCGCAACAGACCAGATCAAATCGGCCAAGGATCTTCGCGTCTACAAAAGCGCCTATACCTTGTCCATGGAAATATTCACATTAAGCAAGCACTGGCCGGCTGAGGAAAAATTTTCGTTAACGGACCAGATCAGAAGATCTTCACGTTCGGTATGCGCCAACCTAAGGGAAGCGTGGGCGTGGGCGAAGAGAAGGTATCCAGCGCATTTTTTAAGCAAACTGACGGATGCCGATGGTGAGAACAGTGAGACAGGCACTTGGCTGGATTTTGCGTTGAATTGCGGCTACATCCAAAAAATGGAGCAGGAACATCTATCAAACGAATGCATTCACATTGGTAGTATGATAGGGAAGATGATCCGCAACCCGGATCCGTTCATTGTCAAACAAAAATGATGACAGGCTTTTGGTTAGTTTGGATTCAGACCTCTGACATCCGATATCCGACATCAGGCCCTCAGCCCTTGCAGTCCCTGACCTCAGACCTCAGACCTCAGACCTCAGACCTCAGACATCTGACATCTGACATCGGGCTTTTCCGACCTCAGACATCTGACATCTGTCTTTAACCCGTCATCTGGCCCTTCAGATCAAGGTTGATTCAAGATTCAAGATTTGACCCCTCTTTTTCCTTTTTTGGAAGATTTACTGGCAGCCACTTCGCCCGATTTTATCGATAGCATCAAGGAGGCAAGATCAGACTACAAGTCCGGGAGCGTTTTCGAGCACAGCGACGTTTTCGGAAAATGAGCTACAAGATCTGCTACCACACTTGCCAAAACCACACCCAATGTATATACTTGCCGTACATACAAAATGGGAGGTGCTGAAATGACAACCACAAAGGTGTTTCAAAACGGGAATTCCCAAGTCGTCAGGCTCCCCAAGGCCTTCCGGTTCGACGTACCCGAGGTGGAAATCTTCCGCAGGGGCGACGAGGTCGTGTTGCGGAAAAAACCTCAAAACATGGTCAAGGTTTTTGATCTGCTGACTGCGCTGTCGGACGATTTCATGGAAAGCGGTCGCGACCAACCCCCCGTGCAGTCTAGGGAACCGCTATAATGTACATGCTTGATACCGATATCTGCATCTACATCATCAAACGCAAACCGCTCAATGTCTTAAAGCGCTTGGAAACCATCACCCCAGAGGATCTGTGCATGTCGTCCATTACCTTTGCCGAACTGGTAAACGGGGCGAAAAAGAGCGTCCATATCAAAGAAAACCTGAATAAGCTCAGCCAATTGAGTGATGTCTTGGAGATCCTTCCATTTGATAAAGACGCGGCCTTGGCTTATGGCGATGTTCGATCCGATCTTGAGAAAAGGGGGTTGGTCATCGGCGGCAACGACCTGTTCATCGCCGCCCATGCCATCAGCCAAGGGGCAATCCTGGTCACCAATAATGAGCGAGAGTTTGGACGCGTTACAGGGTTGCCAGTCGAAAATTGGACCCGGTAGCCTGTTCCCCCCGCGGTTCAATGCAAAAAACAAGTTATCCTGGCACAAATTTCACTGATGACTCAACCAAAACCAATCGCATCCGTCCCTCAAAGCAGGTTCACCCTCGCCGCCAGGCGACCTGTGGGGTCGAAGCTTACAGAGCGACCTGTGCGGCGTAGCTCAGTGAGCGTAGACGTAAGCCCCATGCCCTCTTTAGGTCAACCGGAGCAGCCGGCAGTGGCTTTCCGGCAGATCGGTTGACCTGAAAAATCCGTGCAATCCGCGAAATCCGCGCAAAAAAAAGTTTTCCTGATATCCGTCATCCACTGCCCTCTGTTCTCTGACACCTGATACTGGAACAAATTCCAACGGAAAGGTTGTCCCATGAGACTCCATGTCGAACGTCGAAAAAAAGAACGCATTTCGGCTCGCGAAAAAACCTTTGCAATGCTGAACTCTTCCAGCCGGCTCGGCCTGGTGAAGAATTTCAGTGAAACCGGCCTTCTTTTCGAGTACATGGGCCAGGCTCGGCTTGTGAGAAATCCCCTGACCGCCTATTTTCAGAAACTATCGGTCTTTAATGTCGGCGACGAATTCCATATAGACGGCATTGCCTGCTGTATCGTCCACGATGATCCGGTCGAAAACAGCGCATCCTTTATCACCTCCGTTCCCATCCGCCGCTGCGGGATCCGGTTCCGGTGGGGGAACAAAAAATGCCGGACGTCGCTCTGCGGCTATCTCGACAGATGCCAATGCTTACTCGATCCGTCCGCGCAGCAGGGGCCCGACCGGTTGACCTGAAAAATCCGCGCCATCCGCGAAAACCTGTCGGGCATAGCCGTGGGCGACGCCTGATCCGCGCCAAAAAATAACCTTAGCGTCCTTCGCGAACTTCGCGGTTCAATGTTTCCAAGCGGTCATCGGTCATCCGTCAGTCACTGACATCCGACTACGGACATCAGACATCTGGCTTTTTCGACCGGCAACGGGATGACGATAGATACCTAAAACCTACCCATTTTATTCACCATTGAATTGTTTGCACAAATTGTCAAATATACTGTATGGTTTCGAACAATCCCCAGTGAAAAAATAAAGGTTAACGAATCCTTGGAACCTTCTTGCCATGATTGCATCGGCCGGAAGGCAAATCGGATTTGCCGATTGGGGATTGACCAATTCGCCAATGGGCCCGTTTAAATGTGATTTTGTGCGATAGGTCACAGAATCGATTCGAAAAATGTGATAATAAAGGTTTATCTAATAAAAAGAGTTGTAATTCCAGCCATATGGGGCATAGTATGTTTTGCCCCCAAGGGGCGGAGCTTTGCATCCCGGTTTTGCCTGAAGTGCCCGGCACCCGAGCGTTACGACAGGGGATCCGTCATGGGACCATTGAATTGCGGTGCCTGTTCACAGGGTTGAAACGTAGGCGGCCTTCCGAGCCTTCGACCGGTAAGCGTTCACAGGGTGCCGTAGATGCGAGGCGCCGGGCATGCAGTCGTACTTTTCTGTACTTCAAATGCCCGGGAACAAAGCAGATGCGGTGCCCTGTGAACGCTTACGAATTGCGGATAGGATAGATGATCCGGGTTTTGAACACGCTGATTGTGGCATTGGTTGCCGTTGTGTTGGGTTTGGGGGTTCAAACCTACGGTATTCTCAACGCCGATTCTGTGGATCCTGCCAAAATCGCACCGCCTCCGCCACTGTTGAAAAAGCCGTTTACCCCCCCAAAGATGGGCTCCCTATCCAGTTACCAGATCATTGCCGATCGTGATCTTTTCAAAACAAAGGCGGACGGCACTGTCCAGCCATCGAAACCGGTCGAAGAACTTAAGCCGACCTCCTTGAAACTCAAACTCCTCGGCACGGTTTCCGAGGCGGGCGGCCCGGGCTATGCCGTGGTCGAGGACCCAAAGTCAAAGGAGCAAAATCTTTATCGCGTAGGCGATCTGGTTGCATCGGCCACGGTCAAGCAGATTTTAAGGGAAAAGATTGTCCTTTCCGTCAACGGCAAGGAAGAGATTCTCGAGATCGAAGATATTCAAGACGTCAGGGGGGCCGGTCCAAGATCAGGGCCGGAACCACGGGCGTTGCCGGCGAGTGAAGAGGCGCCGCCGCAGTTGGCCGATGTTGTTCGGGAAGCAGAAGACGTGGAAGCAGAGGGTGCAGAGATGGCTGGGGCCGAACCTGGGGGCGGCGAACAGGTCACGATTTCCAAGGCCGACATCCAGCCCCATCTGCGCAACATCAACAGCTTTATGAAGCAGGTCCGCATTCGACCCTTTGTGGAAAACGCCAAGCCCAGCGGTCTGGTGCTCACCGGCATTGGGCCTGAATCCCTTCTCGGCCGAATGGGGCTGCAAAACGGTGACATCCTGACCCGGGTCAATGCCGATGCCATTGTTTCAACCAACGATGCGTTGAAACTCTACCGGGGCCTTAAATCGTCGTCGGCCATTACCCTCGGGGTCCGGCGCGGCGGACAGCCTCAGGAATTCAATGTCCAGGTGGAAAACTGACGTCCTTGGGGGCTCTTTGTTAGACAGGATGAACAGGATGGACCGGATTTTTCACGGGTTCCGGACGAACCCGCGAAAGAAATCATCGCCTGCGGCGAGGTGAAGAACATTTCGGGAATCTCGGTATTTCAAGTGGCGCTTGGTGTCACACCCTCCGCGTGAGCGGACCTGTGCGGCGAAGCCTAAATGGCGTAGACGTATGCAGCCATTTGATCCCGGCGTCCGGCCGGGCCGCACATATCCTGTAGATCCTGAAGATCCGTAAGATCCTGTCAAAGGGTTTTAAGGGCTTTTTTCAGACAGGATGAACAGGATTGACCGGAGTTTTTTCAATGCTTCCGGACGAAATTCTGAATCGGAACGAACGATTCGAAAAAGATTTCGATCCCTGCGGGATGGCACAGTGCTTCGGGTCATCTGCCGTATCACCAGCTTGGGTACAACGTGGCTTTTGCCCGCCAGGGCCGGCATCTTTCAGCCGATCGCACGCCCTGCACCAGCAGGGACCCGATCGACTGAAAAACCTTAGCGAACTTCGCGTTTCTTGGCATCCTTCGCGGTTAAAATGTTTTGCGGTATCCTGTCATCCGGCTTTTAACTGTCCCCTATTATCGCCATGAGATCATTTGCATTCATTTTTCTATTCCTGTGGGCCTGCCCGGTATGGGGAACGGAAATCTTCATTCCCCCGACCCGCGCCGAGGCCGATGGCACCGTCGTGGTGTCGGTCATGATCGACCAGGTGGACAATCTGGCCGGCATCGAACTGGTGATCCGCTACGATCCGGGCATGCTCCAATACCGAAAGGCCGCCAAGACCCGTCAAACCAAATCCCTGATCCATGTGGTCAATGCCAAAAAGCCTGGGCAGTTGAAGCTGGTCATGGCCGGTGCCAAGGGGATCAAGGGCGCTGATTTCGCCGTCGCCAGAATCGAATTTGCCGCCACGCCCCAGGCCACCGCGCAAACTACGGTTGTGGCCATAGAGGCGGTCCAACTCATGAACGATCAACTCAAGGGTATTGACTGCCAGGTAAAAAACGGTTCGGTGGTGATCGCCGCCGCCCCACTTCGACCGTGAGAATGTTTTCAGACAGGATTGAAAGGATCAGTCTCCGCCTTTGGCTACGCCCGACAGGTGGACTGGATGTTTTTCAAGACTTCCGGCCTGCCGGGTCGTAGCTTTCAGCGAAGCCTGGACAAAGCCTCGAAAGATTTGTCAATTTTTAATGATTGTGATATGAAATTTTTATCGATCTATCCTTTGCATAAAACGTATCCGATCCACACGACCTTTTTGCCATTCGGCAGCCACGAGGTCAATGAGTCATGAAGAAAGCACCAGCGATATTTTGGGTGACGATCTTCTTCTTTTTTGCGCTGGCGATTCCCGCCCTGGCGGCCATGGTCGAGCGCCCCGCTGACCTTCCTGCCATGACCGCCCAATCCGACCTGATTCTTCGCGCCCGGGTCAGGGAAACCGATGCCCGATGGCGGGCGGACGATGCCGGTCGGCACATCTACACCACGGTCCGCTTTGAAACGCTTTCTACCCTCAAAGGCCGCGGTCCGGCCGACCGGTTCGAGATGGAGGTCATCGGCGGCACTGTGGACGGGCTTACCGAAACGGTGACCGACAGCGCCGCCTTTAAGGCGGGCGAGGAGGCGATCCTTTTCCTGCAAACCAATCCGCTCAGGCTTTACAACGGCCGGCAGGGTAAGATCCCCATTACGCGGGACACTGTTTTTTTCGAACGAAAAAAGGTCCCGGCCGCGGATTTTCTGCGGGGTCTGGAACGAACGATCGCGGTTCCGGGCAAAAAAATGAGGATCATCAAGGGTGGCAGCCCCCTTTCTGACAACCATTTTGTTCCTCCCGGGATCAAAACCCGTCAGGACCGGAAAGCCCCATAAACAATGAAGCAAAAACGGGTTTAAATAAAACCGATCAAAAAATGCGTTTAACCAGACATCACCGGACGATTCAAATTCTTATGCTGGCCGCAGCGTTTTTGGTATGGGCCGCAGGCGCTGCCCGTGCCGCTGAAACGGCGGTGATTTCCGATGCCGCGTGGGGCGATGCGGTGGACAGAGACAACGACGGCTACCTGTCCCAGGCCCGCCTGAACTGGACCCCGGCGGTCAGCGGCGGCAGTGGCGCGCTGACGGTCTTTGAAAAAATCTATTACCGGCCGGCCGGCACCGGTGACTGGACCCTGGTTCACACCACCAATCCCCATACCATTCAGGGCACCCTTCCGGAAAACACGGCCCATTGCGATGTTACCGGCGGCAGCCAGGGCAATTATGACTGGCGCATTGAAATCTTCCAAGACAGGGGGACAGCCCTCGATGATTCACGGGATTCTGACAACGATGCCGATCTGGATGCCGTTCCCATGGAAACCGATGCCGAAGATCCCCAGGCGCCTGTCATTCAAGGGGTCACGCCGTCAAAGGCGTCAGCCGGCACCGGCGCCCGGGTGACCATTACCGGCAGCGATTTCGGCGCCTATGACGCTTTGGCAAGTGCGGTCACCTTTTTCTTTGCGGCGGGTCAGCCCGCCATTGAGGCGGTCATTGATTCATGGACCGACGATACCATTGTCTGTGACGTGCCCACCGGGGAGATCAACGGGTATCCGGCTTCGGCCGGCAGCGGGCCGGTCACCGTCACCAGTGCCGCCGGCACCGGCCTGGCCGTTGATTTCCAGGTGACTTTCGGTTTCCTCGGCGCCCGATGGGAGGCCCCGGGCCATCCGCCGGTGGTCGATCTGCGGGTTCATGAAAACACCGGCGACTGCATTGGCGAAGCCGATGCCGTGATCGCCGCTGCCGATACCTGGACCCGGGTCGGTGCGGCCTTTGCCTATCGCTTTGCCGGGGAGCATGCCCACACCGTTTCAGATTATGATGGCGAAAACCAGGTTCTCTGGGGGAATATCAGCGGCGCCCTGGCAAGAGCCTATATCTGGTCGATCCCCGACACCATTGTGGAATGCGACATCGTTTTTAACGATGCCTATGCCTGGAGCACCGATCCGGTGCCGGCGGCCGGGCAGTACGACGTTGAGACCGTGGCCCTGCACGAACTGGGTCATGGCCTGGGCCTGCGTGACCTGTACGGGGATATCGGCGATGGCCAATACGACGTGGCCAAGGTGATGTACGGCTATGGCGCGTCCGGACAGTTCAAACGGACCCTTCATGCCGACGATGCCGACGGGATTCACTGGATTTACGGTTCGGCCGGCGACGTGAACCAGGACGGGGCGGTCGACCTGGCCGATGCGATCCTTGCCCTGCGGGTGTCGGCCGGCCTGTCACCCGCGCCTTCGCTCTGGCGGGGCGCCGATGTCAACGCCGACAGACGCATCGGCAATGAAGAAGCGGCCTTTGCCCTTCAGGCGATTGCTCAACTTCGGCCGTGAGAATGTTTTTAGACAGGATTGACAGGATGGACTGGATTTTTTTCAAGACTTCCGGACGAAGTCTCGAAATATGCCATCGCCTTCGGCGAGGGGGAAAATGTTTCGGGAATCTCGGTATTTCCAGTGGTGCTTGGTGTCACACCTTCCGCGTGAGCGGACCTGTGCGGCGAAGCCTAAATGGCGTAGACGTATGCAGCCATTTGATCCCGGCATCCGGCCGGGTCAAATAGAATCATGTAGATCATGTAAATCCTGTCAAAAGAAAAAAAGAAAAAAGTTTTCAGACAGGATCGACAGGATGGACTGGATTTTTTGCCTGCCGGCCGGAAGCCGGCCAGGCAAGAAGCCATCGCCTTCGGCGAGGTGAGCATCGAGTCAGCATGGTAAGGGGTGCAAAGCCGAGTGATGCAACACTTTCCGCGCAGCGGATGCAATCGTAAGGTCCCGGCGTCCGGCCGGGCCGCACAAAATCATGTAGATCCTGAAGATCATGTAAATCCTGTCAAAAGAAAAAAAGAAAAAAAGGTTTTAGACAGGATAACAGGATTGACTGGATTTTTTTCAAGACTTCCGGAAGAAGTCTCGAAAGAGTCAATCGCCTGCCGGCGAGGTGAGCATTGAGTCAGAATGTTAAGGGGTGCAAAGCCGAGTGATGCAACACTTTCCGCGCAGCGGATGCAATCGTAAGGTCCCGGCGTCCGGTCGGGCCGCACAAAATCATGTAAATCCTGAAGATCATGTAAATCCTGTCAAAAGGTCTTTAAATGTTTTTCCGACAGGATGAACAGGTACAATCCGGAAATACGCTAATACAGTGGGTATTATTTAATATATGGGTTTTTGGTGGGGAAAAATCATCAGGGGAAATCGGGGGAAGCCATGAAGACCAAATCCATCGTTCAAACCGTATTGTTTATCCTGCTACTGACCTTCGGCATAACCGCTGAAGTCGGGGCGGCAAAAACAGTGTCTCTGCATTCAACCGACCTGGACCAAGTCCTGTCGGCAGGCGACACCTTTGAGCTGCTTGTCCGGGTGGACGATGCCACGGATGTGGCCGGCGCGGCCCTGACCGTGGGTTACGACAACGAGGTCTTTCAGGTGGAAGAGGTCAACGAGACCGAGGGTGAAGCGGATCTGGGCTATTTCGAGGCCCAAAGTGCCACCTTTGTCCAGGTCACCGATACCCGCACCGAACCCGGCGATCCGGCCAGCGCGGTTCCCTCCGTGGGCAACCAGGACGCTACCGGCCTGGTCAAGCTCAGCGGTGCGTTTGTCAACACCGACCCGGTCGCCGGCGGCGGCGGGGCCTACACCGACGAGCAGACCCTGTTTCGCGTCCATTTCAAGGTCCGAGACGGTGCGGTTCACGGCCCCTACAATTTCACCCTGATCCAGACCCAGCTGTTCAACCCCGATGCCGGCTGGTATACCGATGCCAACGCCAGTGGGACCTATGATGCCGGCGGCACCGAGGACGCCCCGGTCCCCGTGCCGGTGCTCACCGCAGCCAATGCCATGGGCACCGACGAATGGGACACCGCCGAACTGACCGATGATTTCTACGCCATCCCCGATGTGACCCTGACCACCCCCCTGCAGTTAACCGTGGACGATACGTACAGCATCAGCGGGGCCGTCACCTACATCGGCATCCAGAACGGCGATGTCTATGTGGGCGCTTTTACCAGTGCTGATCGCGATCCCGCCAATCTGGCGGCCGTTGTCAAGATCGACGACCCCGGTTTCTGGAATCCGGCCACCGGACAGCCCCAGGTCTTTGCCTATACCCTCACCGGCCTTCCTGACGGGACCTACTATGTCGCCGCGTTTCGGGATACCGATGGCGAAAGTGATCTGGCTGGGGTCCCGCCGGTGATCGACATGGATTCCGGCGAAGCCAGCGGCTGGTTTAACGGCGGCGAGGTCCCGTTGCCGGTTGTCGTATCCGGAACCGATGTCCCCATCGCCAGTTTCTGGATTGTCGATGATACCGATGGTGACGGCATCTGGGATGTCCTGGAGTTTGCCAATTTCGGTACCCTTGACCGTGATGGCTCCGGGGATAACGACAACGACGGCCTGACCGACAGCGATGAGCTTAACATTTACGGCACCAACCCCAACAACCCGGATTCCGACGGCGACGGCCTGTCTGACGGTGACGAGGTCAATACCTACGGGACCAATCCGGCCCTTGCCGACTCCGACGGCGACGGGGTGGACGACGGCATGGAAGTCGCCTTGGGCACCAGCCCGAGCGACGGCGGCGATACGGCGGTGGTCAACCGCACCCTCTATGACGATTTTGAATCCGGGTTTATCGATCCGGCCCGCTGGAACAGCGTCGAAGGGGTGCGTCGGGTCAATGACGGGGTTCTTGTCTCAAAAGCCCGGGGGCCGGGCAACATTTGGACCCGGAACAGGGCCAGGCTGGTCAATCCCCAGTCCGTGGCCCACCTGAAAGCCGACGTGACCTTGACCGAGATCGTTCGGGAGAGCACTGATGTTCCGGTTTTTGCCCGAGTGGAAGGCGTTCTCTTCAACGCCGTTGACGCGGCACCGACCAACCATACGGGCAATGTCTGGGTCGGCGTTGCCATCGGGAAATTGCCTGGCGACGATACGATCCAGGCCTGGTGGGATGTAACCCAGAGCGACGATGCCCAATGGAATACGGAAACCCCGTTGGGCGGCGGCACCATCGACACCGGCGCCACGGTCCTGGCCATGGACACCGTCTACCAACTCGAGATGGGCTACGACGAAACCGTCAACACCCTTCATTTCGCCATTTATGACGCTTCCGGCACCACGCTTCTGGGCTCGGCCAGTTTCGATACGGCCGGCGGCCTGCCGGTGCCCATGGGGCCGGCCTTTGGCGCCAACCGGTCTCTGACCACCGGGGTCCATTTTACCAACACCCAACCCGGATCCGGTTCTGTTACCGCTGCCTTCGACAATGTGATGACCGATGATGCCTACACCGCGGGCGGCACCGGACTGGGCCTCTACGACGACTTTGCCACCGCTCCCCTGGATGCCGGTCGCTGGCTCACCTACTACGGTGAGCTGGAGGTCGAGCGCGAGATCGTCGACCGCTCCGGCGACACCAAAGTGCGCCAGGCCGTTTTCAGTGCCGGTAGCCAGGAAACCTCCAGCCTGGCTGTTACCCAGCAATCCCCCTGGATCGAGGCCGAGGTCACGGTGGGCAGCGACAGCGCCATCCAGGTGGACACCTTTGGCCGGGCTCGGATCGACGGCTATTTTTACAACGACACCTTTGGCCCGGGCAGCCCCAACGGCGGGTACCAGGGCGTTCAGGGCGACGTGTGGGCCCAGGTCAAGATCGACCGCCAACCCGACGGCAGCCTGTCCGCCGGTTATTATGCCGAGCGCGCCCAGGATCCTGATGGCAACACCTATCTTTGGTTCTTTGACGGGAACTTCGCCATGCCCATCGTCGAAGACCGGCCCTACCGCCTGACCCTGGGCGTCACCGGCACCCATCTGGTTTTCGGCTGTGAAGACACGGTCACCAACCAGAAGCAGACCGTGCTCTATGACATTGCCACCGGCGTCTATCCACCGGTCCAGCCGTACAAGAACCTCACCACCCGGGTCTATGAAGGCCCGACCGGCGGGTACATGGCCGTTGACTTCGATGATGTCTACCTGGGAGGCCCGGACGCCGACGGCGATACCGTGCCTGATTTCTGGGATGCCTTCCCCAATGATGATACGGAATGGGCCGATGCCGACACCGACGGCACCGGCGATAATGCCGACACCGATGACGACAACGACGGGCTGCTCGATGCGGATGAGGGCCCGGCCGGCACCAACCCCTACAATCCGGACTCGGACGGCGACGGGCTCACCGACGGCGACGAGGTCCATACCTACGGCACCGTCCCCACGGACCCGGACACCGACAACGACGGGCTTTCTGACGGCTACGAGGCCTCTTTCTGGAGTGGCAACGGCAACCTGACCACCGATTTTGACTTGGGCGGCGAGGCCAACAACCTGCTTGACCCCGATGCCGACAACGACGGCGAACTCGATGGCGTCGAGGTGGCCCTGGGCGGCGATCCGGGCAATGACCAAAGCCAGCCGAATTTTACGGATTGTCCTTTTGACGATTTTGAGTCCCAAACCATCGACCCCGCCCGCTGGACGCACAACGGCGTGGGCACGGCCGATGTGGTCGGCGGACAGGCGCGCCTTTCCGTCTCCACCGATGGCAGTGACACCTTTACCAATAGGCTCAATCTGGCCGATACCGCCAAGGACTACCTCGAGGCCGTGGTGACCCTGTCGGCCGACAGCACCATCCCGTCAGGCACCAGGGGCCGGGTGCGCATCGCCGGATATCTCTACAACGACACCTACGGTCCGGGCAGCCCCAACGGCGATGTATACAACGGCGGCGTGGGCGAGGTTTTTGCCCACGTCAAGATCGATCAGTTCAGCGACGGCACTTTTTCGGCCGGCGTCTATGCCTACCGGCAGATGGTACCGGTCTGGAGCAGCGATGACGATTCCCAGGTCCTTTTGTCCCGCGGTTTCTCCCTGGAGAACTTTTCCCAACCGCTGCAGACCGGCCGGGCCTACAAGCTCGGTATGGGTTTTACCGGCACCCACCTGATTTTTGTACTGGAAGATCTGGCAGCCGGCGAAGCCGAGGTGATCGTTTATCCGGTCACCACCGACCACTACACCGCCGCCAATCCGGGCCTGGGGCTTCACAACCGGATTTATGGCGGCGCGGGCAGTGCCGCCATGATCGCCGACTGGGATGACGTGATCGCCGCTCCGTGCACCCGAGTGGACGTCAGCGGAACGGTGGCCTACAGCGGGGAACAGACCGGTGACATTCGCGTCGGGGCCTTTGTCAATCCCGATGAACTCACCGGCGATCCGGTGGCTTCGGCCATCATTTCCGCCCCGGGCGCCTATACCCTTTCCGTGCCGGCCTACGGCACTTACTATGTGGGGGCCTATCGCGACAGTGACGCCAGCACCACGCCTGATCCTGGCGAGGCCTTCGGCCGTTACGGTACAGCCACCGAAACCACATCCGTGATCGTAGCGGAGACCGCCGTGACCGGCATCGATTTTGCCTTGGAAGATCCGGACACAGACGGCGATGGTGTTCCTGATTTCCAGGATGCTTTTCCGGCCAATAATTCCGAATGGGCCGATGCCGATGGCGACGGGATCGGCGACAACGCTGACCCCGATGACGACAACGACACCATGTCCGATGCCTGGGAGGCCGAGCACGGTGTGGCCGACCCGGACGGCGATGCCGACGGCGATCTGGTGACCAACGCCGAAGAGTTTTATGCGGCCACCGATCCCAACGACCCCTCTTCCGTGCCCGTTCTCTACGACGATTTCGAGGCGCCCAAGATCGACGCCGGTAAATGGAGCGTTCTGGAACAGGTTCAGGAAGTGGTTGCAGGCGTGCTGGTTTCAAAAGCCAGAGGGGTTGACCAGATCGGGGAAACCCTTGTTCCTTTTTCAGACCCGGCAGCGGTGCAATCCATCCGAACGGACATGCGGGTGGTCGAAACCGCCATCGCCGGTTTCACCGGCGATGCCACGGTAAAGGCCGGCATTCTCGGTTACTTTCTCAAGGCCGATGCGACCGGCGCCGATCCCATCGGCGACGTTCAGGTCCAATTCGGTTTGCTTGAAGATGCCGAGGGATTCAGGCCCGGCTGGCTCGTTAAGCGTACGGATGACCTGGAAAACAACAAAAGCCTCATTGCACAAGGGTGGTTTACCAATGCCGGTCCGCCGGTTTTTTCCAAAGGGAGTTTTTACACCCTGGAGCTGATCTACGATGGGGACAAGACCTTTACCTTCAACCTTTACGATCCGGCCGTCCCGGGCACGCCCATGGCCACGGACAGCTATACGGTCCCCTGCACCACGGTAAACGCCGTTTCTACCCCGTTCAAGGGTATTGGCACCGCCGCCGACATCGATAACGGCGATGCCGGCGACGGTTATATCCATGCCGAGTTTGATAATGTATACATCAACGGCGGGGCCACGGTTTACGATGATTTTTCAACCGAACCCCTCGATCCGTCCAAGTGGGCAGTCAATATGCCGGGTGCCTACCTTGAGATCGCACGGGAGATCATCGATCACGGCGACAACAGCGCATTGCGCCTCAAGGCCCACAGCGCAGGTGTCAATGCCACCACCTGGATGCCCGTGGGCCGCGCCAGCAACTATATCGCCGCCGACCTGGCCGTCCATGGCCAGAGCGACCAGGGACGGGCCGAACTGGGCGGATTCTTCTACAATACCACCTACGGTCCCGGAAGCCCGGACGGCGACCACAATGGCCATGTCGGCGATGTCTGGGCCCGAGCCTATATCGATGATACCGATGGTCAGCTAACGGCCGGCTATTATGCCATTGTATTTTTGGATGCTGCTGCGATTCAGTATATGCCGATCATGGGCGGCAGCTTCAACATGCCCATCTTACCGGACCAGCAATACCGGTTCTCACTGGCCTTTACCGGCAGCCAGTTGGTCTTTACCTGCACGGATCTTTCCAACGGTCAAAAAGAAGTGGCCATGCGGGAGGTTCCCGTTTCGTATCCGTCATTTGGTTCGACCATGGCACTGGATTCAAGCGTCGCTACGCCGGGCCTTCCCGGTGCGGTGATGGACGCTGAATTTGACAACGTCGCCTTGGCGCCGTTTGACACCGACGGCGACGGGCTTTTCGATCACGAAGAAATACCCCTGGGCACCAATCCTTACGATCGCGACAGCGACAATGACGGGCTCACCGACGGTGACGAGGCCGCCCTCTGGGGCGCTGACTGGCATGTAGACTATGATACGGATGGTTTGAACAACCTGCTGGATAGCGATGCCGACGGCGACGGCGAGCTGGACGGCTTCGAGGTCGCCATGGGCAGCGACCCCGGGGATCCGGCCAGTCTGCCGGCTCTCGACGACTGCCGTTACGACGATTTCGAGAGCGGGGCCATCGATTCGGGCCGCTGGAACGCGAATCTGTCGTCCGGCGGCGCCACGGCACAGGTGCTCGACGCCGGGGGCGATTTCAAGTTGCACCTGGCGGCCATGGACGACGGTGAAGGGATCGAGGCCGGGACCACGCGCAACACCAACAGCCAGTTGATCACGGTACCGGGCAAGGACGTTGTCGAGGCAACGGTCCACGTAACCGATCTTTCCTTTGACGCGGTCGACCCGTCGGGCCAGGCCCGCGGCCGGATCCGCGTCCAGGGTGATTTCTACAACGACACCTACGACGGTTCGGGCGGTTACAACGGGTCCGAGGGGCAGGTGTTCGCCATGGTGGCCATCGACTACTACAGCGACGGTTCGATGAACGCCAAGGCGTTTGCCGAGCGTTTGGACAATGCGGATGGATCCGCGTCCCACGAGATCTTCACCCAGCCGTTCGAGATGGGCATCGACACGGCCCGGACTTACACCCTGGCGGCAGGCCGGACGGCGACGCACCTGGTGTTCCATCTGGAAGACGATCTGGGCAACGAGGAGCTGATCCTCTATGCGATCGAAACACCGATCTACGAATCGGCCTTCCCGGGCAAGGCGCTGCTGACCCGCTTTCAGGCGTCGCCAGGCTACGGCGGCACCATCGCGGCCGATTGGGATGATGTCTACGCCGGACCCTGCACGCGGGTGGACATCTCCGGCACGGTCGCTTATTCCGGCGACCAGACCGGCGATATCCTGGTCGGTGCGTTTGATAATCCCGATTTTATCGATGACCCGGTCAATGTGATCGCCATCACCGCCCCCGGGGCCTATGCGCTCCCGGTGCCGGTTAACGGCACCTACTATGTCACCGCGGTCCGGGACAGCAACAACAGCCTGGAGCCCGATCCCGGCGAGGCGGAGGGCTATTACGGCGACGGCGACGGCCCCTTTGCCGTGGTTGTGGCCGCCGAAACGGTCGTGTCCGGCATCGATTTCATCCTGGCCGATCCGGACAGCGACGGGGATGGGCTCTACGATTACGAGGAGACAGGCACTTATTCCACAAATCCGGATGATCCGGACACGGACAACGACGGGCTTAAGGACGGTGCGGAGGTGACGAGCCACGGCACCAACCCGAACGCCGCGGACACCGACGGGGACGAAACGCCGGACGGGATCGAGGTCGCTCTGGGGAGTGATCCGAACGATTACGACGATGTGCCGGCCGACGACGCCTGCTTGTATGATGATTTTTCAGCCGGCAGCCGCAATGAAAATCTCTGGAACCTGTCCCTGAATCCAGCTACGCCGCCTGCGACCACGGAAATCGTTTTCAACCCCGATTCGGTGACCATGACAGCGGACAACACCGGTACCAATGGACAGGAAGTGACCGCGGGGCTGGTTTTTGCCCAGGATAAGGACTTCTTCCAGGCGGCGGTTACCGTTAAAAACGGTTCCGACGTCGACTACGATCCCAGCTGGGTCGCTCGGGGTCGGGCCAGGATCGATGGGTATTTTTACAATGTGGCCAACGATCCAAGCGAAGAGACCAAACGGTTAAACAACGTCTGGGGTCAGGTCTATCTGGAAATGCGGAAAGATGAAGGCGGCAGCCTTTTCCTGAGGGCCAAATACTCTCTGGAAAGGGTTACGGATGAGAACCATACCGCCGCAGGAGAGCAGCTTTTTGGCGGGCAGTTCGACATGCCTGTCTCCTTTGAGAGCCAGTATGTGATGGGTATCGGTTTTACCGGCACCCACATGGTCTTTTCCATCCGTAACGAAGCCGGCGATGAAGAGTTCGCCGTCTACGAAGTCACCGGCACCACCTTTGCGCCCTACAACGACTACAAGCGCCTCACCACCCGGATCAACGGCAACGCCTCAGGTCCTGCCGCCCCCTACGAAGGCAAAATCATCGCCGAATGGGATGATGCTTTTGTTGCGCCTTGTGGGCCTATTGGCCCGACGGTATACGAGGATGCAGAGGACGGTACTACAGCTGGCTGGGTAGTTTATGATAATGATCCTGCTGGTG
>JAEINQ010000123.1 GCA_016342285.1 Desulfobacterales bacterium | reverse complement strand
GCTGATCTGGACGCGCTTTTTGGCGGTGGGGATACAGGGGTTGAAGCGGCGGTTGAAATGGCCGAAGCCGACGCCGATCCGGCGCCGGAAGCAGCACCGGAAGAGAGCGGAAGTTTGAACCAGGCTGATCTGGACGCGCTTTTTGGCGGTGGGGATACAGGGGTTGAAGCGGCGGTTGAAATGGCCGAAGCCGACGCCGATCCGGCGCCGGAAGCAGCACCGGAAGAGAGCGGAAGTTTGAACCAGGCTGATCTGGACGCGCTTTTTGGCGGTGGGGATACAGGGGTTGAAGCGGCGGTTGAAATGGCCGAAGCCGACGCCGATCCGGCGCCCGAAACGATGCCGGAAGAGAGCGGAAGTTTGAACCAGGCTGATCTGGACGCGCTTTTTGGCGGTGGGGATACGGGGGCTGAAGCAGCGAATGATCTTTCGGATAGCGACCCTTTCGAGGCTGTGGATTCGGCATTCGATGAAGACAATATGGATCGCCTCATCTCGGATCTGACCGCGGAGCTGGTTGCCGAAAGCGCATCTGGGGAGAAACCCCTGGAAGCCGGAGACGATGGTCCTGAGCCGGTTGACGATAAAGAGGGCCCAGGCATTGATTTCGAAGTGGTCGGTTCCCAGGCGGGCGCCGAAGAGGACGACGATTTTGTCGGGCTGGATGACGACGAAATGGAGATGGGCGGCTACGAAGCCGGCGAGGCAGACTCAAAAGCGATCGATCCGGAAGCACAGGACCTGCCAACCGGGACGGTGATGGGCGAAGCGGCCGAGGTCGAAACGAGCCCGGCCGAAACCCCGGTGAAAAGGAAAGGGGCGGCCAAGGTTACTTCCACCCCATCGGCGGGCCGTTTTAAGGCCGTGGTGATCGCTGTTGCTGTTTTGCTGCTCCTGGTGGGCGGTATCGGCGGGGGGGCGGTCTACCTGAAGTGGCAGTCAGTGACCCCCGTGACGAAAACCGAACCCAATGCACCGGTCGAGGGCCAAAAAGCACCCAAGAAAGCCTCTGTTGATAAATCGGTCCCAGACAAAGCCGAAACGACCCTGCCCACCGCACCGTTGCCCTCTGGCGTTCAAAAAGGTTTGGCCGATCTCGACGTCCTTCGCCAACAGATGGTGGCCAAAAAGGCCGAAATTGATGCCTTGAAGATCGAATACCTGGAGAAAATGCGTCAGGCCGAGGGGCGCATTCTGGTGGAAGCTCAAAAGCGGGGCATCACAACGTTGAAAGAGGCCTTGGCGGTCCGGCAGATGGAACTGGCGTTGAGGACCGTCCAACGTCGGATGGCCTATGTGCGGAAACTCAATGAGCCTGCTGCCCGGCTCAGCGAGGGGAGTGAAGCACTGCTTTTTGTCAAACGATTGACAGAGATCGACGGGTATCTGGCCGATGTGAGCAAGGGGCTGGACGCCGATATACTGGAGAAACGACTGATTCAGGCCATGGATCGCTACCGAATCGAACCCGTCGATCTGGTGGTCGATATTGAGCAGGGCAATTACCCCGGCCTGGAAGACGTATGGAAACCCATCGCGGCCCGCATGAAAAAGGGTCCGCCCAAACCGGCCCCGGTATCACCGGCGCAGGTGGCAAAGAAGAAGGCCCAGGTGCCGGCCTCCCTCTGGGACAACGAACAGATTCTTGAGGAGATCGTTGCCAAGAAATTCGATCATGTGTTTCACCTGACCCAATTGACCCCTGAGGCAGCACGCAGCCTGTCCGACTGGCGAAATAAGGAACTTTTTCTAAACGATTTGTCTCACCTGTCTTCCCAGGAAGCGGCCTACCTGGCCAAATGGCATGGAAACTGGATGGCGCTCAACGGCCTGAAAGCCCTTTCCGTGGATGTGGCCAGACACCTCATGAACTGGCAGGGCGACCGGCTCTCCTTAAATGGGCTCGAAGAAATCGACGCGGATGCCGCCCGATACCTGGCACAGTGGCGCGGTTCCCAGATCGAACTTGCCGGCCTTCGGCGCCTGTCTCCCGCTGCCGCAAAACTTTTGAGCCAATGGCAGAAAAACGGTGGTCGGGTGTTTGTGCCCGAACACTTTCAACGACAAAAGGTGTCGGCTACAACGGTCGGCGAAGGGCCGGCAACGACGAAAAAGGATTGATTCCATGCCGCTTCGATACAGACAACGTTTCAGGTCACAGGTGGCTCTGGCCTGGGCATTGGTGATTTTTGCATGGCCGGCCGCCTCCTGGGCGGCGGCCGCACCTTCCGATGCCGTGAAGAAGAGCGAGACCCTGCTGGCGGCCATGCACCGGATCGATGATATGCGGCTGGCGATATCCGGCAAACGCACCCGGGCCGAACAGGTTCAGGATTTTGTTCGAAAGCGGCAGGCGGTCCTGGCCGATGAAATTCGTCGCCGTCTTCAAGACCTGAACATTGATGCCTTTGATCAGGCCATCAAAGACGATCGAATCCGTTTTGATTTGCGTCTTTTCGCTCACCTGCGGGCCTACAGCGATGTTTTGACCGAACGCATCGCTTTTTTTGAACTGGGTGACCACCGCCTTGCCTTTTATTCCGCCCAGGCCGAAGATGATATAAAGATGATTCAGGCCCTGAGTGATCTGGGGGTGGGAGAACTCATTGCCCATATCACCGAGGCCATGGCCAACTACCGTCAGGCCGTCGATGCCCCGTTGATGGATGCGGCCCGGATTTCGATCCCGCCCATGGCGCAGATCTGGCCGCAGATCTCGCTCTCTCCAAACCCATAGTAAATTGACAGATTCCCGGCCCCGACCTATATTCTCATGTGCCGGGACGCGCCAATTCGTTATCCCGGCCCGGATAGACACGGGAAACGCCCTCGACCCTTTCACGATCCAGTGGTGGAAAAAAGGAGAAACGCGGCATGATTCGACTCAAAAAAATAGACTTGGAGAAGACCCGGGTTTCGGCCGTCATCGTTCCGGTGTGCGAGGATGGCCCTATTCATGACGACGCGTCCATTGCCCGTCTGGCCGACCAGGCCATGGCCCTGGCCGAGTTCAAGGGGGGCGCGGAGGATCGTGTTGTCCTCTATGCGCCGGAAGGTGTGAAGGCGGAGCGGGCGATTTGCATGGGGCTGGGAAAGATTGCTTCGGTGGACAAGGAGACGTTGCGAGCCATGGGCGGCAAAGCGGTGAAACAGGCCATCGCCTTAAAACTTGATGCCCTGGCCATTGCCGCCCCTTTGCCGGAGCGACTCGCCCTGACGGAAACGGATATCCTGGAATCACTGATTGAGGGCGCATACCTCGGCAACCATCGGTTCGACCACTACAAGGAGAAGCCGTCAAAGACCCCGCTCAAACGTATGGACATAATGGTCAGTGCTGCACAGGCCAAGGCCCACCGTGCATTGGCCCATCGTGTCCGGACCATTTGCGACGGCACGATTCTGGCCCGGGAGTGGGTGAGTCTGCCGCCCAACGACAAACGACCCGAGACCCTGGCCCGTGCCATCGTCGATCGGGCCGCCGAGGCCGGGCTGAAAACTGAGATTCTCACCGACCGTGCTCTCAAATCGAGAAAATTCGGTGCCATGCTGGCCGTTGGCCAGGGGAGCGAGAGCAAGCCGAGGCTTGTGGTTCTTCGCTACGCGCCCAAAGGCGCGAAAAAGACCGTGGTACTGGTGGGCAAGGGGGTGACATTTGATTCGGGTGGTATCAACCTCAAGTCCAGTGCGGGTCTGGCCAATATGAAGATGGACATGTCCGGAGCCGCTGCTGCCGCGGGTACGATCATCGCTGCCGCGGGACTAAAGGCCAAAGTGAGGATTATTGCGGTGATTCCCATCGTGGAGAATATGCCGTCGGGAAGCGCCACCCGTCCGGGCGATGTGATTCGAACCTACTCGGGAAAGACAGTTGAGATCGGCAATACCGACGCCGAAGGCCGGCTGATCCTTGCCGATTCCATGGCTTTTGCCGTCAAGGCCTACCAGCCCGACATCATGATCGACCTGGCCACCCTGACCGGTGCCTGCGTGGTGGCGCTGGGGGAGAAAATCGCCGGTGTTTTTTCGGCCGATGATGACCTGGCGCAGGCCATCGTGGACGCGGGGGTAAGGACCCACGAGCGGTGCTGGCGACTGCCCCTGCCCGGAGACTACAAGGAACTTCTTAAAAGCGATCTGGCCGACATCAGCAACATGAGCTCCGGTCGCTGGGGCGGGGCCATCACCGCGGCTCTGTTTCTTTCCGAGTTCGCCGGCGAGACCCGCTGGGCCCACATTGACATCGCCGGACCGGCCTTTGCCTCCAAGGCCGGGCCTTACTGCGAAGCCGGCGGCAGCGGCTTTGGCGTGCGCCTGTTGTGTGAGCTGCTGGAAAGACTTTGACCCCGGAAATCTGTGATTGAGGCTCCTGCCGAACTGCCATCGCCATGGCGTTACGGTCGATTCCATGGGGCGTGGGAATAAGAAACGGCTTTGCGGGTTTATGTGGCGTTTGGAGGTGCTTTCGAGAAGAAGGTAGGACAGTTGCCGACCGGGCGTCGGCAACGGGGCCGGGCGAAGTTGTAGCGGATGGTTGTGTCGCTAAATCCTTTATCAAGCACTGCTGCCGGCTGTAATCAGGCGTTTGATAGCGCCTGACTTCAGCATGAAATCAGATACAAGCATCTATCATCAAGCATCAAACATCAAGTATCCAGCATCAAGCATCCAGCATCAAGTATCCAGCATCAAGCATCCAGCATCCAGCATCAAGTATCCAGCATCAAGTATCCAGCATCCAGCATCAAGCATCCAGCATCAAGTATCCAGCATCAAGCATCTATCATCAAGCATCCAGCATCAAGTATCCAGCATCCAGCATCAAGCATCAAGCATCAAGTATCCAGCATCAAGCATCAAGTATCCAGCATCAAGTATCCAGCATCAAGTATCCAGCATCAAGTATCCAGTTCCCTATCCGATGCCGAGAAATCCGATCGCATCGAGTCCGGTGTTGATCTTGTCTCCCCAGCCCGAGAGAAGACTGCCCATGGACAGGCCTTCGCTGCTGGCGGCCTTGAGGGCGGCGAGATCCGAGGAGGTCGAAAGGATAAACATGCCGATCTCCTTGGCCGTAAATTTCGCGCCGCTCTTTCCGGCCTTCCATGCCTTGATGAGGGTGGTCTCTTCGGCAATGCGCGCTTCGATGCTCCGTTGAAAAGCCAGAGCAGTTTTGTCGAAACTTTCAAACTTCTTTTGTTCGCTGACCATGTTCTCAATGTCTTTGATCAGCCCCATGATCTTTTTTCGGTGTTCCATCTCAAGCTTCGGATCCGCTGAGAGTGCATCTCCGACGTTGTCCAGAACCTTGCCGAGCTGCTTTGACGCATCGCCGGCTTTGCGGTGGAGCTGTTTGACCTTCACGCCGAACGTGTCGCGGTTGCTCTGCAGGGAATTGAGCAGCTTTTTGTTGATCTGTTCGGCGGCCTTTGTCAGTTCCTTGATGTTGTCCGGTGCGATCCCCTTTCGTTTCCACAGGGCCATTTTGATGGCCTCGATGTCCTTGTAGACCTTGATCATGTAGTCGTCGGCACTGGCAAAAACTTTTTTCATCTCCTTGTAGATGCCGTAGAGATTCTTCAAGGCGCTGACGTAAGACATGGCTGCAGCGCCCCCTGATGAGACGATGGTGGTCAGGGCCAGGCTGACCTTGAGGCCTTTCCAGACGACGCTGGCGCCGACCTTGAGTTTAAAGTTGCGGATATCGGCGCGCTCCTTGGCCAGTTTCTGCCAATATCGCTCGCCGATGGTCTGGGCCATGGAGGTAATGTTCTTGGTCTGCTTTTCGAATTCCTTTTCCAGGGGACCGACATAGACGGCCAGGAGTTTTTCACGGGCACCCTTGGTTTTGGTGGCGAAATTCGGGATCTTTTTTTCCAGGTCCTCATCCCATTTTGTCCACAGATCGTTCCATGCGTCGTTTAAGGGGATCAGGTACCCTGACCGGACTTCATCGCTGAGCTCCTGGAGATAGAGTTCTTTGAAGTCATTGCTGTCAACGCTGAAGGTGAGCTGAATGTTCGTGACGGCCGGATTGAGATACTTCAGTTTCTTTTTTGGCGGTTTGGTCGTGTAAGACAGGGTGTATTTTGTCGCCATGCCGCATTCCTTTCGGTATGTGTATATCGGGCTCTCTGGGAGGTTGAGTGTAAATATACACCAATTGGCTGGCAGGCACAATAATTTGCGCAATACCTTGTTTTCTTTGGACCCTGTCCCTTTGGTCGGTCTCTTAGCGCTTGACAATTTTGTAATATATGGGTATCTATCCTTAGTTGCGGTCGGAAGCGGTGAATAATTTCTAATTGCCGACCGGTACTCGGCGGTCCGACGAATCACCCTAACCTGCGTCCTCCACCATTCCTCATCTATGCAGGCTGTCTGGCCCCATTACCGACGGTAACCGCTTCGTTTCCTTATCCGCTTGGCTTCGCTCATGTATATTGGTCGAAGCGGTTTCGACGCTCTTGTCTCACACCGATCCTGCTGCCCTAACGGTTCTCTGTGCCTGATTAACGCCATTACCAAAGGACATTTAAGGGCAATGCGAGTGACCGGTGTTCTAAGTGTTTGCCTTTCGTTGCAGCGTCGGCAGCTGGTTGGGCCCACCTGCTGAAAGACTTTTTTAAAAATTGTGGTGATTGCCCACTGTTTTTCGGTTCCTCGCTATTTCGTGTGGGAGGCCAGGAGGGTGCCTTCTCGCGGCCCGAAAAACTCGTCGCCAAGCGCCTGT
>JAEINQ010000037.1 GCA_016342285.1 Desulfobacterales bacterium | reverse complement strand
CCGGGGGAGACTTGGAATCTTCTATACCTTTCAATGTCAGGAATTTAGCTCTGAAAGTGTTTGACAAGGACACTTAGCACCATCCGACCCCGAACAAAACAGGGGGAACGTTGAATCAACGCCAACTCAACAATCTGATTAAACTGGGTGAAGGCTTCACTGCCGAGTTCAAGAAATCGGGCAGCCGCAATATCGGGCGTGAGATTTGTGCCTTTGCCAATGCCACCGGTGGGTCTATATTGATTGGCGTTTCTGATGACGGTGACCCGGTTGGTGTCAAAGACCACAACAAGTTGAAGTCGGAAATTCAAAGCACCGCCCGATCAGTGGAACCGCCCATTGTCCTGGATATAGAAAGTGTCGGAAAGGTGCTGGTTATTTCAATCCCGGCCCAGAACAGCAAACCCTATTCTTTTGCCGGAAAGTTCTATCTGCGTGATGGCGCCAGCTCTCAGCAGTTGTCCCGGGATGAAATCCGGGAGTTTTTTTTCAAAGAAGGGGTGGTCCATTTCGATGAAGCGCCCTGTGAATCATTTCAACTGGAAAGGGATCTGACGTCATCCGGCTGGTTGCAGTTTGCAAAACGAGCCCATATCCCTGAAGACATGACGCCGACGACCGCTTTGGAGAACCTGAATCTTTTTAAAAATGGAAAAATCTCTCAAGCCGGTGCGTGGTTGCTGGCAAACGACATTACCCGTTTTAATCTCAGCGGCAATGTTTCCTGCGCGCTGTTTATGGGCAGTGACAAAGCACGCATTCTGGATCGCAAGGATTTTTCCAGCGATGTTTATTCAATGATCGATTCGGTGATGTCGTATATTTTATCCAAAATCAACACAGAACTGATTATCGAACGGGTCAAAAGAAAAGAGCGTCCCGAGCTTCCCGAAGAAGCGTTACGGGAGGCCGTCGTAAACGCCTTGGCCCACAGGGATTATCGTTCAACTGCAAATGTTCAGGTCTACATTTTTCAAGATCGCATGGAAATTGTCAGCCCCGGAGGTCTCCCCGCGGGGATGAAAAAAGCTGACCTGGGCAAAAAGAGTATCCCTCGAAACCCGCTACTGTTTAGCATTCTTTACCGAATGAACGCCGTTGAGCATATCGGTTCGGGGATCAATCGTATTCATAGGGCATGCAAGGACTATGGCATCAAGGCCCCTATTGTTCAGGTTGAAGAAAACTGGATCACACTTATTTTTCTACGTCCCGGAACAAAAAAAGATTTGACCATGCAAGCTACCATGCAAGCTACCATGCAAGCTACCATGCAAGCTACCATGCAAGTTGCCAGAGAACAGGAAATACTTGAATTTTGTAAAACACCCAAAAGTAGAGAAGAAATACAAAATTACATTAAGATTAAGAATAGAGATTACTTCCGTAAAGAGATGTTGAATCCTCTTATTCAAAAGGGTTCATTGAAGATGACAAATCCGGAAAAACCCAAAAGCCCGAAACAAAAATATTATTCCGGCAACCTGGAAAACAAGCCCGAGTGAAACAGCCTTATGGATAACCAATCGAAAGAAAGTGCATTCCAAAATGACGTGATAGCGCAGTTTATCGCCAATGGCTGGCTTTTGGGCACGCCGGAACAATACAACCGCGAGCTGGCCTTGTATGAAGAAGACCTGCTGGGGTTTGTCAAAGAGACCCAAGACGGCCAGTGGCAAAAATTCTGCAAGCTGTACCCCAACAATCCCGAACAAAAATTTTTAGAGCGCGTCGCCGCCCAACTCAACAAGGCCGACCCCCATGCAGCCGATAAGGAAATGCGCACCTTTGGCACCTTGGGCGTGTTGCGACATGAGGTGCGGGATCGCGGCACACGGTTTTGTTTGTGCCAGTTTAAGCCAGAGCATGACCTGAATCCGGATACCCTGGCGCGTTACGGCAAAAACCGACTGCGGATAGTTTCGGAATTGGTGTACAGCCCCTGGGCCACGGACGAACACCTGGCGCAAACCGGCGCCAAAGCCAAAGCCTGGCGCATCGACCTGGTGCTGTTTGTCAACGGATTGCCCGTGGCGTCCCTGGAGTTGAAATCGGAATTTAAACAGGCGGTTCAAAACGCCATCCGGCAATATAAAACCACCCGCTTGTCGGTTGATCCAGCCACCCGGAAACCCGAGCCGCTGTTGACCTTTAAGCGCGGCGCTTTGGTTCACTTTGCCGTCAGCCAATATGAAGTTTTTATGACCACCCGCCTGGAGGGGGAGGAGACCTTCTTTTTGCCCTTTAACAAAGGCACCCAAGACGGTGGGGCCGGCAATGATGTGCCCGAAGATGCCGGCCGGTATGCAACGGATTATTTGTGGAACGAGGTGTTGCTGCCCTGCAACCTGCTGACGATTCTGGCCCGTTATGCCCATTTGCAGATTGAAGAGAGAGAGGACTGGCAAGGGCGTAAATTCAAAAAAGAGACGATGATCTTCCCCCGTTATCATCAATGGGACGTGGTCAACAAACTGGTCGCAGCGGCCCATCGCGAAGGCCCGGGGCATAAATACCTGATCCAGCACAGTGCGGGTTCGGGCAAATCCAACTCCATCGCCTGGACCGCCCATCAGTTGTCATCTCTTTATGATCCGGCCGGGAACAAACAATTCGACTCGGTGATTATCGTTACCGACCGAACCGTTCTGGATGCCCAGTTGCAGGATACCATTTACCAGTTTGAGCATGTGGATGGCGTGGTGGGGCGCATTAACCGAAAAGAGGGCGAGGGAAGCAAGTCCGAAAAACTGGCCGCTGCCCTGGAAAGCTCGCAGCCGATTATTATTGTGACCATTCAAACCTTCCCCTTTGTATTGAAAGCCATCGAGGATGACGTCAGTTTAAAAGAGCGACATTACGCGGTGATTGCCGATGAGGCTCATTCTTCCCAAACCGGATCGACCGCCCGCCAGCTCAAAGAGGTGTTGATGATCGACGTCCAGGCAGACGATGAAGCGGAACTATCCACAGACGATATTTTAGATGCAGTCGTTGCCTCACGCCGCGCTTCGGCCAACCTGAGCTATTTTGCATTTACCGCAACGCCGAAAACCAAAACCATCGAGCTGTTTGGCCGCCTTCCGAAACCGGATGAAGCGCCTTCCAAGACCAATAAGCCGGAAGCCTGGCACGTATACAGCATGCGGCAGGCCATCGAGGAAGGGTTTATCCTGGATGTTCTAAGAAATTACACCAACTATAAGGTCGCCTATCACCTGGCGTTAAAAATCAAGGCGACGGATCAGGAAGTGGAAAGCAAAAAAGCCAGGGTGAAACTCAACCAGTGGGTCCGGTTGCATGACTATAACATTGCTCAGAAGGTGCAGGTGATCGTTGAGCATTTTAGGGATAATGTGAAAGGGTTGCTGGGCGGTCAGGCCAAAGCCATGGTGGTGACCAGTTCCCGCAAAGAGGCGGTACGGTATAAATTGGGCTTTGATAAATATATTGCCGAAAAGGGGTATACAGCCATTCACGCCATGGTGGCTTTTTCCGGGGATGTCGAATTTAACGAAAATGACCCCAATGCCCACGGGTTGATTGGCGAGAAATTTAACGAAAACAGTATGAATCCGAATCTCAAAGGCCGCGATTTGCGTAGCGCCTTTGATTCCGAGGATTATCGCGTAATGATCGTTGCCAATAAATTCCAGACCGGTTTTGACCAGCCCAAGCTTTGTGCCATGTACGTGGATAAAAAACTCGGTGGCGTGGAGTGCGTGCAAACCCTGTCGCGGCTGAATCGTATCTATCCCGGAAAGGCGGAAAGCGGAACCTTTATACTCGATTTTTTTAACGACCCGAAGGATATCCTTGAATCCTTCCAGCCATACTATCAAACCGCTGAACTGGCGGATGTATCCGACCCGGATCTGATTTTTGATCTGTTTGACAAACTGCGCGCTACCGGGATTTTCCTGTGGCATGAGGTGGAGCAGTTTTGCGAGGCCTTTTTACAAAAGAGCAAAAGCAATGCGGCCATTGCCAATATCTGCAAACCGGCGGTGGATCGTTGGAAGATTCGGTACAAATCGGCAGTTGATGCCTACCTGCAAGCCAAAGAGATGTTTGACCGCGCCAAAAAAACAGCCGATGCGGTGTTGATTGCCAATGCGGAAAATAGCTTTAAGGCGTGTAAAAGAGAAAAAGATGGCTTGGAAATCTCTAAAAAGGACCTGGGCACCTTTGTCCGCTTTTATGAGTTTATGTCCCAGATCGTTGATTATGACAATAAGGATCTGGAAAAACTGAGTCTATACGCGCGACACCTGCGTCCCATGTTGCGTGAATCGTTGATCGATGAAGACGATCTGGATCTCAATAGCGTCGTATTAAGTCACTACCGGCTATCGGAAATACGCCGGCAGGACCTGAAACTACAAGAAGACACCACGGATTTTAAACTGATGCCCGGCGAGGGATTGGGAACGGCCAAGGCCAAGGATATCAAAGAAGAATTGATGTCACAAATTATCAACCGGCTCAATGAGCTGTTTATCACCGATCAACTCACCGATAAGGATTTGGTGAACTACGCCTATGCCATCAGGGATAAAGTCAGTGAAAATGATCGGGTCATGATGCAGATTGCCAACAATACCCCCGAACAGGCCATGTTGGGCGATTTTCCCAAGGCGGTTGATGACGCGGTGATGGACAGCCATGAGGCCCATAAAAACCAGATGATGCAATTGTTGTCCGACCCGTCAAAAGCTTCCGGTTTTGCCAGGGTCGTGTTTGATCTGTTAAAGATGATGGCCATGTAAGAAGTCCAAATTCACCTGATCGTTGGACCGGAGAGAAGATGAGCGAAATAAACAGGGCAACAGCCAGAGAGATCGCGCACAAGCACCTGGATTCTGGCGATCCGTTGGGATGGTTCGAAGATCTGTATTTGCAAGCCAACGGAGACCCGTCGATTGTTCCCTGGGCCGATTTAACGCCGAATCCCAACCTTATTGATTGGTTGAATCAACGCGGTGAAACCGCTGGCCGGGCCATCAAGGTGGGCAGTGGCCTGGGTGACGATGCGGAAGAACTGACGCGGCGAGGGTATGAAACGACCGCGTTCGACATTTCTGAGTCGGCGATTGCCTGGAGCCGAAGGCGCTTTCCCCAATCGTCCGTATTGTATATGGTTGGGGATCTCTTCTCCGCGCCTCGTAAATGGGAAGCCGGGTTTGATCTTGTTGTAGAATCGTATACGCTTCAGGTCCTTCCGCCAACTCTTCGGGCACAGGCGGTGCGATGCATTGCCTCTTTCGTTGCTCCCGGCGGCACGTTGCTTGTAATTGCAAGGGGTAGAGAACCGAGCGAGCCCCAGGGGAAAATGCCATGGCCTCTGACCAGGGAGGAAATGTCGCTTTTTGAGACCCAGGGTCTGAGGGAAGTCTCCTTCGATGACTATATGGACATCGAAGAGCCTCCGGTCCGCCGATTCAGAGCAACCTATCAGCGGGAAAAATAGACCTTGCCCATGCCGAATGGGTACGCCAGACGCTAGCTTTAGCGATGTATTCAAAGATGAAAGGCAAACATGATTTTTGTAGATAAGCCGTTTGTTTCTGATTTTTTAAAAAAGACCATAGCAGACAATGGGTTTCCGGTCGTTTTGACGGATAGGGCAAAAGAACTTGGGTTCGGGGCCGCGCAGAGCGCAATTGACGAAGAGAGCGCCATCAAAAAAATATTAAGTTCCAAGAACCTATCCCTTTATACCACTTCCGAAAATGCGATTGGCTGGATCGCCAAACATCTTTCCGCCACCGGTCTGCCCGGGAAAATTGAGCTATTTAAAGACAAGGCCAAGTTCCGTGCCTTAATCAAGCCTCTTTTCCCCGATTTCTACTTTCAGGAAGTCTCGCTTGCGGAGTTGGACGATCTTTTCTGCGAAGACTTGCCCATGCCGTTCATCATCAAACCCACCACCGGTTTTTTCAGCATGGGCGTGTATAAAGTATCCTCGCCAAAAGAGTGGCCGCAGGTGAAAAGAGCGCTACATGCTGAGATCGGTAGCGTGAAAGCGTTGTATCCCAAAGAGGTCCTTGATACGACCACGTTCATTATTGAACAATGTATTGAGGGGGAAGAATTTGCCGTCGATGCATATTATGATGCAGGCGGGGAGCCTGTTGTGCTGGGTATATACAAGCACATATTTTCTTCCAAGGAAGATGTGAGTGACCGGGTCTATATGACCTCAAAGGAGATCATAGAGACGAATCTTGAATCATTTAGCGGTTTTCTCAAGGACATCGGAACCCTGGCAGAGGTCCAAAATTTCCCCGTCCATGTCGAAATCAGACGTGATGACAGTGGCAAAATAATTCCCATAGAGATCAATCCCATGAGATTCGGCGGGTGGTGCAGCACCGCCGATATGACCTGCGTTGCCTATGGATTTAACCCCTATGTCTATTATTTTTCTCAACGACGACCCAACTGGAAAGCGCTGCTGAAAAATAAAGAGGGAAAGCTGTACAGCATCATTGTGCTGGACAATTCAACGGGAGTTGACGCCCAGCACATAAATGCATTTGACTTTGGGCAATTGCTCTCCAGGTTTGAACATCCCCTTGAATTGAGAAAAATTGATTACAAAGCGTATCCTGTTTTTGGCTTTTTGTTTGCCGAAACATCCCAGGCGAATTTCTGTGAATTGGAACGCATCCTAACCTCGGATTTAAAAGAATTTATAACTGATGGCCGCGTGTGAATGGGTTCCGCATCGTGTCATCCGTCCCTTTTGGGCGGGGAAAAAGGGTCGAGTCGTTCCAGGTCGGCGCCGAAGATTTCGGCCAGGGGTTTTCCTACTTCCACCATGACCCGTTCGAGATAGATTTCGTGGTTGACCAGGTCCACGGCGTTGGTGACCAGGCCCAGGTTGAGGGTGAAGACCCCTTCGACCCGGTTGTCGGGGAAGATGGAACCGCTGATGCAACGCTGCCTGTCGGCCACCAGGACGAACTGGCGGCCCATCACCGCAATGGCCTGGCGCTTGGTTCGGCTGTGGAGGATGGCGCCGGTGCAGTTTGACTGGAATTCGGCAAAGGCGGCGTGGGGGCTGTACAGGACCAACGCCAGTTGGACGCCTCGGTTGACGGCCGCCGACAGGCTGGGCAGCAGCGCGTCAAATTCTTCGGCCCAGATGGCCACATGAAGGGTTTTTTCGGCCTTTTCGGTCAGTTTCAGGCCGCGCTCGATGATGTCTTGCTGGGATGTGATACGCCAGAGAACCTCGAGGACCTGGGGTCTCTGGCGAAGCTTTTCCAGAGCGTCCCGGGCGTTTTCCACGGCGCTGGTGAGCCCCTCTTCGATGCTGTCGATTAGCGCCGTGGTGTCGGTGGGGGCGAAGAGCCGGGCGTCGGCGTCCTGGCTTTCCACCTGAATGGCAGCGCCCCGGCTCACCAGCCGCTGAAGGCATTCGTAGATTTTTGCCCGGGGGATGCCGCTTTCCTGGGCGATCTGGTAGCCGTTGGCCGGCGATTTTTTCAAAAGGGCGCAGTAGGCACGGGCTTCGTAGTTGCCAAAACCGAGGGTCATCAGGGCTTCGTGGGCCGCCTGGGCGGTGATGGGGGTATTTGCCGCCATGGTCATCCTTGTGGGGGAGGTTGCCTCATTCCCCATGCCTTTGAAATCGGTTTCCGGTTTTGGCCGCTCTTTTTTCTGATCAAACATACCGAATTTGCCGGGGCGGTGCAATCGGTATCGAATTTGTAGCCGTCCATTGAAGATAAGCGCCCGGATGTCGGGGTTCAACCATCCTTTGGGTCCGGGCTTGAAACTTGGGTTCCGATGTGCTTGATACTAAAGTCAGTATTCGGCACCCGGTTGCGTGCCCCACCATTGACCGTAAAACACTTTGAAGGAGGAGGCCATGAAAAGGATTGTTTTAGCCGTTGGGTTGGTTGCCCTGTTGGTGTTTCCGGCCGCTGTCCAGGCCATGGGGGTGGAGATTGCCGTGGGCGGGTGGAGCCAGTCGCCGTCGGGGGATCTTTCCTACAAGGCGGTGGCTACCGCCGACGCCCTGGATCTGGAGCGGGATTTAAAATACGATGATGAGTTCCGTTTCATGGGGCGGGTCAAACTGGACATGCCGCTGCTCATTCCCAATATCTACCTTATGGCCACCCCCATGAGCTTTTCCGGAACGGGCAGCAAGACAGCCGGATTCAAATTTGGCGATATCAACTTCGGCGGGGTCAATTTCGATTCAGAGGTCACCCTGGACCATTACGATGTCGGGCTCTATTACGGCATTCCATTCGTGAACACCGCCACCGCCGGAATGTTCAACGTGGATGCCGGTCTGAACGTTCGGGTGATGGACTTAAAGGCGAAGGTGACCCAACCGGTGAGCGGGAGCCAGTCGGAGAGCATCATGCTGCCGATTCCCATGGTTTATGCTGCGGTGCAGTTCACTCCGATTGAGCGGATTTCAGCCGAAGGCGAAATCCGCAGCATGACATATAGCGGTAACAGTTACTACAGCCTCATCGGAAGGCTGAAGGTCAAGGTTTTCGGCCCGGCCTTTGCCGCGGCCGGTTACCGCTATGACACCATTGAAGTCGACGAGAGCGATCTGGTCTTTGACGCGAACATCGGAGGTTTCTTTTTTGAAGTGGGTGCTGAGTTCTAACTATTGCCCATTCATAAATGGCCAATTTGCCCAATCTCGGCGTCAATCGACGCCATTGCCTGTGCGGCGTAGCTCGTTACGTCTCCGCCGAATGAGACCGATTTCCTTGACCTTGGACAAAAATCCACATTGATGAATTTGGAAACGACGGTCACAAATAGTGGAACGGGGAACCGGCGTCGCCGGCTCCCCGTTCTTGGGTCTGAACATCCGGTGGGCGGGTGATGTTCAGCAATGATTCGAAGAGGGGACGGCAATCGACCATGACCTGGGAGAGATTGAACATACTGGCAATGACCCACGACGCGCTCTGCCACGAGCTGGGCGATCGATACGGCCGGGGGACCTATCATGCCTCGGCTATTTTCAAGGAGCTCTACGTCGATCTCAATGGCGCCGTTGACCGGACGCCGGCGGTGGTGGCGTCCCGGGGTCTTTCGGAAGCCTTGAGGCGCGATCTTTGGTTTGAGCCCGGGACAATGGTACAGGAGCAGTGTCAGGACGGCATCACCAAATTCGTCATCCGCCTCCATGACGGAGAGACTGTCGAATCCGTGGTGCTGCCCATGGTGACCCATCAGACGGTCTGTGTCTCCAGCCAGGTCGGCTGCCGCATGGGATGCCGGTTTTGTGAGACGGCAAAAGCGGGGCTGCGCCGCAACCTCACGGCAGATGAGATCGTCGGCCAGGTGTGGATGGCCCGGCGCCGCTATGGCCGCCATGTACGGAATGTCGTCTTCATGGGGATGGGGGAGCCCTTTGACAATATCGACAATGTCCTTCAGGCCATTCGCGTCATGAATGACCAGCGGGGTCTCGACATCGCCCAGCGCTATATCACCGTATCCACCGTGGGGCTCGTGCCGGGAATCGAACGGTTGGCCGCCTCAAAGATGTCTCATCTCAGGCTCGCTGTATCGCTCAACGCGTCCAACGACCTGATCCGGTCCGAGCTGATGCCGATCAACCGCGTATACTCCATGGCGGCATTGCACCGGTCACTGGCGGCCTATCCCATGAAGAAGAAACAGACCCTGATGGTGGCCTATGTTCTGATTCCGGGCTTAAACGACCGGCCTGAACATGTCCGGGAACTGGCCGCCTACCTCAATCCCCTGCCGGTAAAGGTCAATCTCATCCCCTTTAATCCCGGTACCGGCGCCCCCTTTCGCGCGCCGGAGGAAGAAGAAGTCAAACGGTTCTGCAATGCCCTGGTCGCCCAACGGGTCCAGGTCCAGCAGCGCACCACCAAGGGGCGGGACCTCATGGCTGCCTGCGGCCAGCTCGGCAGCCGGTACGCTTCCGAGCGGGCCAACGGACAGAACCGGGTGTGAATGTGAAGGCGCTTTGGCCCGGGGATTTCAGCTTCCGGATTGAACAACCTTTATACCTCTTTTTGTAACGCTTCACGGGGTTGAAAGGATACGAAGATCCAACCCCTCGCATTGTAAGCGGTTACAGGGGGCCGTAGATGCGAGGCGCCGGGCATGCAGACGTACTATTCCGTACTTCAAATGCCCGGGAACAAAGCAGATGCGGTGCCCTGTGAATGCTTACGGGGTCAGAGGGGCAGTTCGTAGCGTTCTTCCGTGAGTTCTCGACCCCAGATGGTGTGGGGGTTGGTTTCCGTGAGGGTAAATCCGGCCGACCGATAAATTTCAGTAGCGGCCGCAAGTCCCCGTACCGTCCACAAAAAGACCGATTTGTAGCCCGCCTCGCGGGAGAAGGCCACGGCTTTGCCCACCAGCTGTTTTCCCATGCCGGTGCCGCGAAGGTCCGGGTGCAGCAGCAGCCACCGCAGCTGGGCCTGGTTTTCTGTGCAGGCGACGATGGCCAGCGACCCTTGCACCTTTCCCCCCTTTTCGACAATCCAGATTTTCTCACGCCCGGTCTTTGACCGAACGAATTCCGATAACGGAATGGCCACATAGGGCTCGAAGGTGTGGTCGAAGCCGTATTCTTCGGCATAGAGGGTGCCGTGAAGATAGACAATGGCGCCCACGTCACCGGGGCGGAAATCATGTCGGATGCGGACGGTCGTATCAGATGCGATGTTTACCATTACTCATGGAATTGGTTGGGGTATGCTTTAAGCGGAATATCATATTTTTTCATGTACTTCCAAATAGCCGCCCTGCTCAGGCCAACGCGTCTGGCAACCTCGGCCTTATTCCACTGGCATTCCGTCAATAGTCGAAGCAAAAGTTCGCGGCTTAGCTTCTGGGCCGGCTGGCTTTTTCTTGTCCACGGCGGGGGCGGGTCCGGCGTGCGGGGGTAATAATCGAACTGCCGTATTTCGACCGGAATGTCGAACAGATCGATCTGGTCCTCCTGGCACAATACAAAGGCATGTTCCAAGGCATTTTCCAGTTCCCTGACGTTGCCCGGCCATTCGTAATCCATGAACAGGCGCATGGCCGATTGGGAAATTCCCCGGATCTGTTTTTTCGCTTTTTGATTGAAGACATCAATGAAGTGATTCACCAAAAGCGGAATGTCTTCCTTCCGTTTCCGAAGCGGCGGCGGGTAAATGGGAAAGACCTTCAACCGATAGTATAGGTCCTCGCGGAAATTCCCGGCATTGACCAATTGAAACAGGTCCTGGTTGGTGGCCGTGATAATGCGGATATTTATTTTCCGGCTTTTGGATTCACCGACCCGCTCGATACTGTGTTCTTCCAATACCCTCAGCAATTTTAATTGAATCAGCGGGCTGATTTCACCGATTTCGTCCAAAAAAATCGTACCGCCGTCAGCGTCTTCGAATCGACCCTTGCGGTCCCGTAATGCGCCTGTAAACGCCCCTCTTATATGACCGAACAATTCGCTTTCCAGCAAAGATTCTGGCAGGGCACTGCAATTTACAGTGATCATGCGGCTGTTTTTGCGATCACTTTCGAAATGAATGGCTCCGGCAACCAGTTCTTTTCCGGTACCACTTTCACCCTGAATCAAAACGGTTGCATTGCAGGCCGCCGCGGCTTTAATAGATGAAAAAACCTGCTGCATCACATGACTTTTACCGATAATATTTTCGAACTGGTATAATTTCCCCAAACGGAGAGAGTCTTCCGCCATTTTTTTTCGGGCTTTTTCCAGTTCCGTGAGGTCAGTGACGGCCTCGACGATACCAATGACGGAACCATCCGGCTTTCGAATCACCCGGGCGTTTTTAATGACCGGTACGGAACGGCCGGTCTTGTGCTTCAGATAGCATTCGGTTGGGTCCACTTTCCCGCTGTCAAATATTCCGCATTTATTCGGATTGATGGGGCATTGTTTCCCGAAACACTGGCTGAAGCTCATAAGGCCGCAGCTTTTGCCAATGGCCTCGTCAACCCCGTATCCGGAGATCCGCACCATGGCCGGATTCCATGAGGTGATGAACCCATCGGAATCAAGGGTGAAAACACCATCGCCCAAAGATTCCAGCAACAATTTGACAAATTGATCGTTCAAAATTTTTTTAGGGTTCATTTGTCGATAGCCGCAGGGAATTCAGGTTTCAGGGTGTCGGTGTGGCGCTACTGTGGCGCCACCGCCGGCACCTTTATAGCGGGTATTTTGGCTGCCCATCAATTTCATCCACGTTTTTCTGTGGCGTCAAGGCATCCTGATGCCCGCTTAAATGCAATTTTATATTGAATAACAAATGGTTGCAATAAATTTGTGTTTTTTCATCGTTTGACAGAACAACCAAGGCAATCTGGTATTTCTTTTGCATTTAGATGGGATAAGCGGATCGCTGATCAATTGGTTTATACGTTAACATGGTTTGGCATGATCAGCCAATACCAATGAAAGGGGAAGGAGGTCGCATGATGACAAAATTCAATAAATACATTGCGGTTCATCACAATCCGGGTATCGACTGCAAAGTTGTACAGGCGAATTGGAGAGAACTGGCCAAGGTTGAGAGCGCAAAGTGGATCCGAACATACTTTGATGAAGACAGCGGAAGGCGGTTTTGTATTTGGCTGGCCCCGGATGAAGCGGAAGTGAAAAAGATTTTCGATGAAATCGGGGTTTCCTATGAATACATACTGCCGGTTGAAGAGACCAGTCCCGATCTTTGGGGTGAAAAGTGGCAGGAACACCTCCAAAAGGATGCGGTGGCCGACAACCTGGGTAACTGACAACGGGGTTGCCGTTCCTTGAGTGTCGATCATTTCATTTCCGCACGCCTTGCTTCTTCTGTGGGTATGGAAAACGTCGGGATGCCAGATAGAATTCGATTTTGATCATCCTTTTGGCTGTTCAGACCATCCATCGGACATGGGTTGCCTTTTGACTTCGACGATAATGAATGCCGAGTTTTTCAAAAACCCAATGCTGGCGATAGAAAAAGTGGGGAAAAGGACAATGTCCGGTGTGTTGTCCAAAAATGAATTTAACGATTTGATTCGAGATGGCGTGACGATAGTGGATTTCAACGCACCCTGGTGTGCACCCTGCCGCGCCCAGGAACCGATCCTTTCCAAAATCGCCAGCCAGTTTGAGGGAAGGGCCACTGTCGTCAACGTAGGTGTCGATGATCACCGGGATATCGCGCGAAATCTTGGAATTCATAGCATCCCTACCCTGGTAATTTTCAAGAATGGGAAAGAAATACAGAGGTTTGTAGGGCTTCGGCCCGAATCCGAAATTTCGGATGCGCTGGAGGGTGTATTGTTATAAACAGTGCCCGAACCAAAACCCTTTTGCCTTGCCCTTTTGGTGTGCAAATGGAAGAGCACCGGGATACGTTTTCTGAAACCTGTCCTGTCATACTTGACAGTATTGAAGATGGCGTTGTGACCATTGATCTAAAGTGGCGGATCACCACGTTTAACCGGGCAGCGGAAAAAATAACCGGGGTGTCCAGGGAAGAAGCCATCGGCCGCCCCTGTCTGGATGTTTTTAGCACCAATGTCTGCAAAACGGATTGTGTGCTCCGAAAGGCCCTGGTGGAAAACAGACCGGTTTTCAACAGGCCGGTTTATATGGTCCGTCCGGGCTCAAAGCCTGCACTCATATCGGTAAATGCCTCGATTTTAAGGGATTCCAAAGGCCGCATGCTCGGTGGCGTCGAAACATTCAGGGCGTTGTCCTGCCTCGGTGGACTGAAAAATGATTTTGAGAAGGATTGTGTTTTCGAAAACATGGTGAGCAAAAATCAAAAAATGCTTAAAATATTTTCGGACCTTAAGTTGATTGCCGGCAGCGGATGTACCGTCTTGATCGAAGGGGCCACAGGCACCGGAAAGGAAATGATTGCCAGGGCCGTGCATAACAACAGCCCCCAAAAAAACGGGCCGTTTGTTCCGGTGAATTGCGGTGCCCTTCCCGATACCCTCATCGAGTCGGAACTTTTTGGCTACAAAGCCGGGGCCTTCACGGATGCCAGGACGGACAAGCCGGGGCGTTTTGATCGCGCCCGGAACGGAACGATTTTTCTGGACGAAATCGGGGACATCTCCCATGCCCTGCAGGTTCGTTTGTTGCGTGTTTTGGAAAACAAGGTATATGAACCGCTGGGGGCCGTCAGGCCCGCCAATACCAATGCCCGGGTCGTTGTCGCTTCGCACCGCGACTTGGATCGAATGGTTGAGGAAAGAACCTTCAGAGAGGACCTGTATTTTCGCATCAACGTCATGAAACTGACCCTGCCGCGGCTTGCGGAGCGAAAAGAGGATATTCCGCTGTTGGCGGATTATTTCATCAAGCGTTTGAACCGCGAAAAAGGGAAAAAAATACTGGGTTTTACCCAAGAGGCGATGGCCGCTTTGATCCTCCATGATTGGCCCGGGAATGTTCGCGAACTCGAAAACGCGGTGGAGCACGCCGTTGTCCTTTGCCGGACGGATTTGATCGGCTTACGGCATTTGCCCGACAGGCTGATACTTGAAACGGGCGCCGGTTTTTCGAACCAAAACATGACACTGAAGGAAATAGAAAAGAACGCGATCCTGAGTACGCTAAAGAAGAACAACTGGAAAAAAATGGTAACCGCCCGAGAGCTTGGAATCAACAAAAATACCCTCCGCCGCAAAATCGTCAGGTACGGTATGGAGGGGAATCTATCGAGGACGAACCAATGATGGGAATGGTCGCGCCAAATGAAAAAAAAAGGTTTACCGTTTTGGGGCCGGAAGATGTTTTCCAGTTCGAATGCCATCCCGGTTTGGGCTGTTTTACCCGGTGCTGTCGGGATATTACCATCTTTCTGACCCCCTATGATATTATCCGGATGAAAAATGCACTGCACCTGTCTTCCGGAGACTTTTTAGCCGCGTATGCGGTGACCATGATCGGTGATACCGGTCTGCCGGTCGTCATCCTGAAGATGCTGGAGAACGACGAAAAAGCCTGCCCTTTTGTGACAAACCGCGGCTGCCGTCTTTATCCGGACCGTCCCTGGGCCTGTCGCATATATCCCTTGCAGCCCGAAAGCACCAAAATTACCGAAAAAGCCGGAACGGCATATTACTCGGTGATGGATGTTGATTTTTGCCGAGGGCTGGTGTCGGACAAAATCCAGTCACTGTCGGATTGGATCGGGCAACAGGGGATACCCGTTTACCATGAAATGGAGGCGTTGTTTAAGAAAATCACCACCAATGATCGGTTGATCCAGGAAAAAATTACGAACAAAAAGATCCAGGAAATGTATTACATGGCCTGCTATGACCTGGATCGTTTCCGACGGTTTGTGCTGGAAAGCACATTTCTGGATCGCTTTGAAGTTAGTCCGGAGGCGATTGAACAGATGAAAACGGACGATGTGGCCCTTTACCGGTTTGCCATCCAGTGGCTTGAATACGGGCTTCTTGGCCAGCATGTGCTTAGGGTCAAACCGGATGTCATGGCGGCCCAAAAGCAAGAAATGGGGATTGAATGACCGGGGCTTCAGTGATGCAGCCCTTGTCGGATCGAAAATTCCGGTTTGCCTGCCACAAGGCGCTGCCCTGCTTTACCCGATGCTGCGCCGACCTTGATCTGGTGCTGACGTCCTACGATATCATTCGCCTGAAAAACAGACTGCATCTCTTGTCGGGGGAATTTCTGGAACGCTATACCGTTGTCTATGCCGATCGGCTTTCCGGGCTTCCGGTCGTCAAACTCCAGATGCGGACCAATAACACCCGGCAATGTCCCTTTTTGAGTCCTCAAGGCTGTCTCGTCTATGAGGATAGACCCGGTGCCTGCCGGCTTTATCCCCTGGGACGGGCCGCATCGAAGATCTCCAACGGCCGGTCGGGGGAGATTTATTTTACGGTGAAAGAATCCCATTGCCTCGGGTGGAATGAAGAGAAAGAGTGGACGATTCAGGAGTGGCTGACAGACCAAGGTCTGGATGAGTACAACACCATGAACGACGGTTTTCTGGATATCACCACCGGGCGGCCGCCGAAAATTTTTAAAAAGCTCAGCCGCCGGCATTTGCAGATGGTTTACTTGGCCTGCTTCGACCCGGACGGATTTAGGAAGTTTATTTTTGAAAGTTCGTTTATCGACCGCTTTGACATCGATGAAGCTCTATTGGCGCGTATCCGGGTGGAAGACATGGATTTGATGGCGTTTGCCTATCGATGGCTGAAATTTTCCCTGTTTGGCGAAATGACGTTTAAGATCAGGGCGCACTCCTGTGGGTAACGGCCCGTTCGAAGGGCCCGGCCGACCTTGGGCTTTGAACCGGCATCACCCATCGATAATATCGTCTTTCAGGGCGTCGGCTGACCAAACCGGCAGGGGCGCAAACTTGCCGGTATCGGGATCCAGGCGGCAGCGATACGATGCACGGGTGGCCTGTTTTTCCCACATCCGTTCCCATCCCTGGACATAGTAGGCGCAATTGTCGTTAAAACATACGTAGAAGAATTCATTGGGCCAGGTGGAGGCGATGGGCACTCGCCATTTTTTCATTTCCCGGCCACAATGAGGGCAGTGTGGGGTTTTCGGGTCGGTCATCGCATATCTCGTTTCTTTGATTTTGACAGGGCCATCAATTTTTAGATTACTTCTAACTTCATGGCATGGCCCCGATTTTGTATCCATCATCGCTTACCTCGACCCACTTGGATTGCCGGGCTTGGGACGCATCCGATCAACCTGTTTCAGGAGAAAGGGCGGTATATGACCCGGATCGTTGAAAAAGAAACGAGCCCCAGCGATTTTTATCGAGCAGCCTTAGAAAATGGCACGCTGGTGATGCATCCCTATTGCGCGTGTGGCAATGGCCTTGATGAAGATTATTTTTGCGAGAAATGTCAGCGAGAGTGCCATTGCCATCTGATCATCTGCCAGGATGAAGCGACCCTGGATCGTGTCCGGCGATACATCCGAAAGTCCTCCCAATTTTCCGGATTTAAATCCAAACTCGTAGAAGAAAGCTGAAACTTCCAGGGCATCGGAAACAGGGGGGGGGGGCAAAAATTTTATATCGACCCTGTATTTGCCAGGTCCTTCAGGTGGTCGATTGCGGCGTCGATCATCCGTTCTCCCCCGATCCTTTTACTCGATGCCACCATCGTCGGCAGGGCCGTGACGTCCCCGAATTTTCCCAGCGCATCGCCAGCCCAATTGACGATGTGAGGACTCTCGTGGGCGAGAAGGCCCAGTAGCAATTCATACGCGGCGGGCGTTCTGATATTGCCAAGAACCGATACGATGCCGGTTTTAATCGGATCGAATTCCCGGTCACTTGAAAACGCCGCCTGAATGGCCGGTATGACGGCATCTTTTCTTTTTTCCAGAAAGTGAAGGCTGGCGCCGGATGTATAGGCAAACCCGAACATGGAGATTTCTATCAGGGCCTGGGTGGCCTGTACGGTGGGGTAGGCCGATAAAATTTCAGGGACAAAAATTCCGGCCCAACCGTATGTCGCGGCCACCGGGAGAAGATACGGTATCACTTCGGGCCCCATGGTTTTGAGGGATTCCAGCGTCTCTTTCAATGCGTAGCGCCGCCGTTCGAGGCCCTGGGCCTGAGTTTCCGGAAACCGGGCCACATCATCGGCGGTTTCAAGGAAGTGGACCCGTTCGATGATTGCCGCGTTTTTCTGGAACGGATACCGGGTCCGATAATCTTTTGACTTGACGGCGAGCCATCGTTTTTGGAGCCAGGTCAGCGGTGGGTAGTAATAAGACAGGGCCGGTGAGTCGATTCCTGAATCACGGTATTTCCCATGTTCGATAAAGTAGGCTTTTTCCGATTCGGCAACTGCCAGCCGGTTCCGGCAGATTTTGATTGCTGCATTGAATTCGCCGGCGTATAGATGCCCGGTGGCGAGTATATCGTGGAGCCTGTCTTCATTCGGGTACCGGGGGATCAGCTTTGACACCCGGGCCATAGCCTCGGTATATCGGCCGGAACGCAGCAGGCCGAATGCTTTTTCAATGCGCTGGATCAGCTTCGCCTGCTCTTTTTCTCCGGTCGGGTGCGTGTCCGCCTTGCCGGTATGATCGACATTGCCGGACGCCTGATGCCGATCCAGGCAGCAATACTTGTATTTTTTCCCCGATCCGCACGGGCAGGGGGCGTTTCTGCCGATCTTTTTTTGCGATCCATCCGCTGCCTTGGCCCGCTCATTTTCAAATTGGGCCAACAGATTGTCCCGGGTCTGGAGAAGGTTTTTTTTTGTGATGCCGGTCTTTTGGACGATGGTATCCGGATCTTTGCCCTGCAGGATTTCCAAAACAGGTTCGAGGTCCGCCTCGGACATGGTATCGAAAGTCACGGTGTTTTCGGTGCTCATAGATGTCCTTTTCGCGTCATGGGGGCAGCGTCTAAATTTTTTCGAAAAATTCGATGCAAGCCCGGGCAAAACCGGCAGCGTATGCCTGAAAATCAAATTCCTTGTTTCCCATATGCCGATGCAGGATTTCAGCGCGGTAGAGATCCCAATTCGTTGGAATCGCGCCTGCCCGGTACACGGCGGCCAGTTCATCGTAGTCCGCTTCGTGGTTGGCGAATTCCGCTCCTTTTTGATAACCACGGTCAAACCAGTTTTCAGTTTTTCCCGTGTTTCCCTGTCCGGTCATGGTCTATGCCTCCAGAGCTCGGACCCGACAACTTGAGCTGTTTTAAAATTTTCCGCCCGGTGCTCACTGGGCGTGTGTTTCAAACCCGCATTTTAAACGAACGGCAGCCGCTTGAGGGGACCAGTCTCTTGCGGCTGCCGCAGGAGGATACCTGTATGGCATTACACAGGTACCTTGGCAAGACGGGATCGATATCAGCAAAAGCCCCACCGGACAGGGGTGTATGACTGCTCAAACGTCCGGAAATTATCGGGGCTCAGGATATGGATTCCGTCTTCATCGAATTTCAATAACCGATAAGAGTCTATCTCCTCTTGATCCTCAACGATTTCATCGCAGAGTTCCACCAGATCCTGTATCGCTTCCGTATGGGTTTCTACCGTCGCCCGTACCTGGTATCTGTTAGGAATATTTGGATCTTTTTGATAGCCGGCCAATATGACCTCCGCCATCCGGTATTCACCGACCGGGACGGGAAAAACCGCCACGTAAATCTCCGTCACCCGCTCAACGATTTTTTCGTGCCTGCCCGTGCCCGGCATTTTCTCATCCTTTAAATTGGGTCAAGAAACTTGAACCCTAACGTTGCAAAAGTCGGAGGGCTCCAGAGCCAAGGCGAAAAGGGTGAAATCGTAGTATTTTTATGCAACTATAGGGTGAAGTCAATCGTCGTAAAGAAGGTACATCCCGGGCGCCGGATATCGGCGCCCGGGGTAGAGCGCGGGGGTCACATGCCTACAACTTCTTTGATTTCCACGAGGTGTACGATCGGCCGGGTGAGCATGGTAAACTCATCCTTGTCCGCATCGTAGACCGAGTTGACGAACACCTTGCCCCATTTGTCCTCGTCCATTTTCTTGAAATCCGATCGGTAGTAATATCCCGGCCATCGGGTTTCCTCGCGGTACAATTTGTGGCGGGTGTGGGCCTCGGCGATCTGGACCCGGTGAACGTTTTCCCAACACCGCATCAGTTCATGAAGGTTTCGCGCGGCGAGTTTGGACAGATCCTCTTTGAGCATTTTGAGCAGATCCAGGGCGATATTCAGCGTAATCGAATTGCAATTGTACTGGGAACCCCAACCGGCCACATATTCATCCATGATCTTGTTGAGGCGGAACATGGCCATCTTTGGGGTAATATAATTCGGATTGACCTCTTCTACCGGCAGATCGTATTTCTTGTCGGTGGTCCCCAAGGTGGTGTAAGCCTTATGTGCTTCGTAGTGTTTGAGCGGGGCGGCGATCCGTTGCTTGAGTTTTTCTACCTCTGCGGCGTCGAATTCAGGCATTGCAGGATTGTCCACACAATATTTTACCGCTGCTTTGGCCGCAATCCGCCCTTCGGTAAAGGATCCTGAAGAGAATTTATGGCTCGAAACACCGACCCCGTCCCCGGCGGCAAACAGCCCCTTGACCGTGGTCATTCGGTTATAGCCCCAGAAATACTCGTTTTTGGATTCATCGTTTTGAATATCCTCTGGCCCACTGGTCCAGGCTCCGGAAGCACCGGAGTGGGAGCCGATAAAGTAAGGCTCGGACGGCATGATCTCCGAGGGCCCTTCCTCGGGGAAGACATCTTTTGCCGCCCAGAGAACCGCCTGGCTGATGGTCATGTCGAGAAAATCCTCCCATGCCTCGGCCTCGAGTTTCTTGAGCTCTTTTTTGTAGGCTTTTTCATCCGGTGCCTGCTCGGCAAGTTTGGCAATCGCCTTGTCCGTATGGATAAAGATGGGGCCATCGCCTTTTTGGTACATTTCGATCATCATCAGATGATTCCGGAGGCAGGTGGGGATCGGTTTTACCTCTCCGTAAGGGGGCCAGTTGTGCAATTCGCCCCCCTCGGCCAACCCTTCGGCCATGTAATTGAATCCGGTGGCAGACGTGGCCGAGGCCTTGAACAGGAGGAACCATGCCCCGACCGGGCCGTAACCGTCCTTGAACCTTCCCGGAATAAAGACCACTTCCTGGGATGTCATTTCGGCGCCAGCCGTGGTGGTCAGATAGGAACTCGATCCGGCGTTCCAGGGCGGATACCATGCCCTGCCGAGACCTTCACCGGTGGACCGCGGCCTGAAAACGTGAACCGCACCGCCGGCGCTGACAATACACGCCTTGAATTTGAATATATAAATTTCGGGATCCCGTACGCTGAAGCCGATGGCGCCCGCCACTTTGTTTTTATCGTTTTTGTCCAGTAGCAGGCGAACGACGAATACCCGTTCGATGATATTGTCTATGCCGACCGCATTCTTGCCGGCCTCGGCAACAATGGCCTTGTAGGATTCCCCATTGATCATCAACTGCCAGCGGCCTTCATGAACATAGTTTCCATCCGGATCCGTCCAGATTGGAAGCCCGTATTTTTCGAGCATGTGGACCGACCCGTTAACATGCCTGGATATATCCATGACCAGGTCGTCCCGGCAAAGGCCCATGAGGTCCTGGCGCACGTAACTGAGGTAATCGATTGGGGTGTTTTCGCCCTGATACTGATTGATGGCGGAAAGGCCCATCCCTACGGCGCCGCTTCGTTCCATGGCGGCTTTGTCAACCACGGTCATTTTTATACCGTTTTCTTTGGCCCAGTGAGCGCCTTCCACGCATGCTCCGGAACCGGCCATCCCCGGGCCGATAATCAAAAGATCGGTGGTTACCTCGACGATCTTGAATTCTTGCATATTCATCCCCCCTTAGTCTCCGAGTGTCCAGAGTGTATCGGCTTTCAAGGATGCCGGTTCCGTAAACAGGAGCTGGTCATCCAGGATGCCCGGCCCCACACCAAATCCACCGTCCGGCTTGGCTTCCCCTTCCGGCGTGGTCCGGATGGGAAATTTGAACCGCTTGATCGTGCCCCCCCTGAATTTGACGGTCCACATGATGTCCTCTGAGCCGCGCATGGGGACAACGCTGCCACCAAGTGGTGTAAAATCAGCGTATCCCCGGACTTCAATCGCCTGGGTCGGACAGATTTTGACGCAGTTGTAGCACTCCCAGCACATATCCGGCTCGCAGTTGAAAGCCTTCATCCGGTCTGCATCCAGCACCATCAAATCATTGGGACAGATGTACATGCATGCCGTTTTATCCCCGCCCTTGCAACCATCGCATTTTTCATCGATGACAAAACTTGGCATTTTTTCCTCCTTTGCCGTTAAAATTTTTCATAGCCGTTTCGGAAATATGATCAAGAACAAGAGATCACCCCCTTGGAATCCATGACATGCGGTTCGGTCCAAACCCTTACGGTGTCTATTTTCATTTAAACCATTCAACAGGCCTGTTTCGAATTTAAATAGACTGCTTCAATGCGGTATTCAAAAGAGAGATTTACGATTGATTTTCATCAATCGGCATACCTAAAAAAACAAACAATATCCGTGCCAAACCAATAACCGACAGATTTCTATAACGGTAAGCTTTGGATATATTTCCAATAATGCGTTATTCAGAGTTTCAATAAGGGGCGATGGACGGTACGGGAAGGGTTCAGAATAGGGATTCGGGGAATGTTAAACGGTACGTTTTGAACCATCCCATGAATCCGAGGATCAGCAGGATTGGTCCGAGGTTTGGGCTCATGCTCAGGGCGGCAATGCGAAGGTTTCCGATGAATACGGCCATGCGTATTGACATTGCCGGCGGTCCGGGTAGATTGCGACAGATTGGATTTTTCAACGAATGATAGAGGTGCTCCTGACTCTTGCATGCATCTGCGGTGTTTCATTTACAAGGCATTCCGGGCGAAAGGATTGAACATGCCAAGCCGTGTCTACCATCTGCCGGTTCAAATCTATTACGAAGACACCGACCATTCCGGTGTGGTGTATCATGCCAACTACCTGAAATATTTCGAGCGGGCCAGGGAGGCGGTGATCGGTGCGCCGGAACTGGTCCGGCTGTGGAAGGAAGATGGGCTGGGGTTTGCCGTCTACAAGGCCGACATCGGCTATTTTGATGGCGCCGAATTCGGAGACCTGCTGGACATTCGGACCATCTTTGAGCGGGAAAGCGATTACCGGCTCATCTGGCACCAGGAGGCCTGGCGGCCGGATGGGACCAAGCCTGCGGTGCGCGCGGTGATCCATCTGGTGTGTCTGGACCGGGGAAAACGTCTCCGACCGATTCCGGCCATTTCGGGTGAGTAGGGGGATGACTGATCAAACATGGATGGTTTTGTCACAACGCACATCAATGCCATCGGCTGCGTAGCCGCGGCCAAATCTGAAGTGAAGATCCTTCCTTGAACATTGAGAATTGGACATTAATCCTTCCTAAGGAGGGCCTAGTACAATATCAAATTGTTAAGCCAGCAGACCGTCCAGAGCCGCCATTCGTTCCTGGAGCTGGTCGCCCATGGCAGCGAGGCTTTCTTCCGACAGGTTCAGCCGCTGGGCGGCATCGGATTCGTGGAGAGCGCCGGCGTCCGCATTCTCCCCAATGGCAAAGCCGGCATTGATGGCCAGCAGATTGGCCAAATGGACCACCCACAGGTCCGTGGTGGGGTTGTCGGTCATGGCCGGGTCGTGATGAAACCGTGAGATCTGCTGATATTTATCAGGAAATGCCCATTTTTCAAAAACCCTGGCGCCAAAATCGCCGTGGTGAGTCTCGATCATGGCAATGCGTTCATCAGCCGGCATTCCGTCACGAAACCGCCTTTTCAATTCAAGCTCCGACAGGATCTGAATGAGAAGCAGCCACCCCACGTCATGCAGCAGGCCCATGGTGAACGCTTCATCCTGTATTTCAGGGGCGACTTCCGCGACAATGAGGTCGCAGGCGTGGCCTGTGGCCAGGGAGTGCTGCCACAGGCGTTCCAGGAGGGACGCGTAGCGTTTCTGCTTTTGGACGAAAAGGGCCCGGTGGCAGATGGAGGCCACGATCTGTTCCGTGATGCCGGTTCCCAGCCTGGCGATGGCGTGTTCGACGGATTGACTTTCCTCGACCCCGCGATACAGGGCTGAATTGGAGACGCGGATCAACTCGGCGGCCACTGCCGGATCCCCGCGCAGCAGGTCGGCGAATTGTTCGAATCCGGCGCCTTCGAGAATCATCTGTCGAAAGGCCATGGTGAGCCGCGGAGAAGTGGGCAGGGTGATTTCATCGCGTTCGAACTGCTCGGTGACTTCCCGAATCAGATCTTCGACATCAATGGTCGACCCGTGACCGTTATCTTCGTTTGTCGGGGCAGTCGAGTCGCCATGGAATTTGAGACGGCTCATCTTGTGTCGAATGGTTTCCATGGAAAACGGCTTGACGATATAGTCGTTGCAGCCCCGCTGCAGGCAACTGACAATATGGTCCCGCTCCGCATGGGAGGTGACCATCACCACGACGGTCCGCCGGGATTCGGGCACCTTTTGGGTTCTTTCAAAGGTCCTGATCCTTGTCAGTACCTCCGGCCCGTCCAGATCCGGCATGGAGATGTCCAGCATGACCAAATCATAGGTGGCTTCGGCCTCCCAGGCCTGCTCAAACGCCCCTATCGCCTCGGTACCGGCAGCCACGGCCTTGCATTGACCAAAACGGCTCATGATGGTTTGAAGTTTGCTTCGGCTGACCATTTCGTCGTCGGCAATCAGTATTTTCATGTTTCCCCCTGAGGTTTGTTAGACGATCGATGAAACGAAAGCCTTCATTTGTTCAAATTCCGTTTCGAATCTCTCCATCAGCCGCTCTGCCGTGGCTATGTCTCCATTGCGACTGGCTGCTGGATGCTCGGCGGCCAACGCCGCCAGGGCGTCTGCCGTGAGATTGGCCGCCCCTCCCTTGATGGCGTGGGCTTCCCGTTGGACCCTGTCTGCATCATGGGCGGCGATGGCCTGATGCATCAACGGGATTTGTTTTTCCGGGGAATCGTCAGGGGCTTTGTATTGGGGACGATTCTTTTCCCAGGCGCAAATTTTCTCGGTGACTGCGTACCCGCCCATTTCCGGCATCTGGATGTCCATTAGGACAAGGTCGTAATGGTTTGCCCCGACCGCTTCAACGGAGCGATTTTTGCATCTTGCATCCTGTATTCAATCCCAGATCGTGGCCGTAACGCCATACGCTGGTATCGGCCCTTGGGGCCGAAACCTTGAGAAAATTGACGACGGCAGCCATGCCGGCCGGAATCGAAGACGGCGGATTGCAGCAGCACGCCGTGCCGGTTGTCGGCGTCGGGCTTTGCGTCAGATTTTTTACCAGCGGCTTGAAAAAAACGAAAGTTTGTCGCAAAAGGGCCGATAATATACCGACAGGGGAAAAACACGGTGGCTCCGATTCCAGGCCGGTGGCCCGTTCCTGCCGGCTGGACTGTGGATTGAACTGAAATGGAAAATACATTTGACTCAAGACACTTATAAGGCAAGCAAAAACAGATGCATAGGCTGGATCGCGCGTCTTTTTGCCGCCATCGGCAGTTCAATGATTCCGGTGGTGGGTGGGCGCGAAAAAGGGCTCCAGTACTGGCGGGAGCGTATCCTTCGGACCATCCTGGGGGCCGGGCTGCTGCTGGCGCTTTTTGTCATGGTGCCCTCTTTGTTCATGGCTTTTGACGAACGCCTGTGGGGTCTTTTTCTTGGAGACTTCAGCGCCGTTGTCGCAGCCTTCGGCCTGCTTTTTGTCGGGCGGATTCCCTACCAGGTCAGGGCTGTTTGTGCCCTCTTCATCTGCTATGCCATCGGGGTTTTTGTCATCGTCAATGCAGGGCCGATGAGCGGCGGGCCGGCCTGGCTCTTCTGCTTTTCCGTGCTCGCCGGCGTGCTGCTCGGGGTCCGGGCCGCGGGCATTGCTCTGCTGGCCAACGGTGTGACCCTGGCCTTGATCGGTGCCATGATGCTCGGCGGGCATCTGGCGGGAGGGACGGTCCATTTCGCGTCCACGCCCAGGGCCGTGATTGCTGTCCTCAACTTTATGTTTCTCAACACGATCGCGGCGATTTCCGTGGCGGTTCTGGTCCGGGGTCTTCAGGTTATGTCCCGGCAGGAGCAGCATGCCCTGGAAGCTTTGAAAATGGAAAGGGCCGATCTGATCGAGGCCCGTGAGACCCTCAAGGCCGAGGTGGCGGAGCGGCGCCGGGCAGAGATGTCCCTTCGGGCCAGCGAGCAGCGCTACCGTCTTTTAACCGAGAACATCACCGACGTCATCTGGACCATGGACCTGGACCTGAACTTCACCTATATCAGCCCGGCAGCCGAGAAGATGCAGGGATGGTCGGCCGAGGCATTCATGACCATGTCCGTGGCCCAGGCCTTGACCCCGGAAACCTTGAAAACGGCCATGGACATCCTGGCCGAACAAATGGCACTGGGAGAAGCCACGGGTGATTTCAGCCGTGGGGCGACGTTTGAGGCTGAACTCTACCGGGCGGACGGATCGACGGTCTGGACCGAAGTGACTGCCACATTCATTCTGGATGCCGCCGGAATCCCGGCCGGTATTCTCGGCGTTACCCGGGACATCACCGAGCGGCGCAAGGCCCTGCAGGAAAAGGACGACCTCCAAAACAAGCTCGCCAGGGCCAGAAAGATGGAGGCCCTGGGCCTGCTGGCCGGTGGCGTGGCCCACGACCTGAACAATATCCTTTCGGGCGTGTTGAGTTACCCGGAACTCTTGCTCCTGGATCTTCCCGAGGAGAGCCGGTTGCGAAAACCCCTGGAAACCATCCGCAATTCGGGCCAGCGGGCTGCCGCTGTCGTTTCCGACCTGATTACCGTGGCCCGCGGGGTGGCCAGCCAGCGAGAGATCCTTGATTTCAACGTTCTGGTGGGAAAATTTATGGCGGGTCCCGAGTTCAAGGCCCTGAAACAGATCCATGTATTGGTGACGGTCCATGTGGATTTGGGAACGGATCTGCTCCACCTGAAAGGGTCGGCTGTTCACCTGGAAAAGACCCTTATGAACATGGTGGCCAACGCCATGGAATCGCTGGAAAATAACGGTACGGTGCGTATCATGACCCGGAACCGCTACCTGGACGAGCCCCCCAAGGGGGCCGGGGAGGGCGCCATGGGCGAGTATGTGGTGCTAACCGTGGCCGATGACGGGCCGGGCATCACCCCTGAGGATCAGGAATGCATTTTCGAGCCTTTCTATACCCGGAAAATCATGGGCCGAAGCGGGACGGGGCTCGGGCTTACCGTGGTCTGGAATACAGTCCAGGATCATGGCGGGTTTATCCAGGTGCGTAGCGGCGACAACGGCACAACCTTCGACCTCTATCTGCCGGCGACCCGGGAGATGCTTCCCGATGGGCAAGAAGTCGTCTTTGTGGACGGCTTCATGGGAAGCGGCGAGTCGATACTGATCGTGGATGACGAGGTGGCCCAACGGGAGATCGCCGGTGGAATGCTGATCCGGCTGGGGTATCGGATCCACACCGTTTCCAGCGGGGAAAAGGCCCTGGCGTATCTGCGCGGCAACCGGGCCGACCTGATGCTGCTGGACATGATGATGCCGCCGGGGATGAACGGACGCGAAACATACGAGCGGGCCGTTGACCTTTACCCGGGCCAGAAGGCGATCCTGGCCAGCGGTTTTTCCGAAACCGAGGACGTGGGCGCGGCCCAGCGGCTCGGGGCTGGCAGGTACCTGCGAAAACCTTACACGCTGATTGATCTGGCCAGGGCGGTCAAAGAGGAACTGGCCCGGTGAGGCGATCAAAAATCCGTAAGCGCTCACAGGGCATCACGCCGAGGCGTGACTTCGTTCCCGGGCATTTGAAGTAAGAAAACAGTACGTCTGCATGCCCGGCGCCTCGCATCTGCGGCACCCTGTAAACGCTTACCGGCCGCCCATGCTCCCTGTTACCTCGGCCAGTTTGTTCCGGCAGGCCCGGGCGAAATCTTCCGGGTAGTGGCCGTTGATCCATCGAAGCTGGGCCTCGCTGAAGGCCCCGGGTGATTGGGGCAGGCGGGGCAGGAGGCTGTATAGCAGCCGCTGGTCCGGGTCTTGTTCTCCGATCCGTTTGGAAAACTCGATACCGGTGATCATCCGTGCGCCCAAGGCCGACAGGACCCGGGCCGCGATCCAGAGTGCCCGGTCAAGGGCGCTGCGCATGTCCCCATCGGCTTCCGCCACGTTGCCCACCGGATGCAGGGGCATGATCTGGATCTCCCACTGGCTGGTCTGTGCCTTGGGTACGAAGATCATCACCTGGTCATCGGCATGGACCAGCAGGCTTGCCTCCAGGTCGTTTCGCCCGTCGGTCCGTCGGTTCTCCCGGATGGCCTTTTCATAGGTCTCAAAAAATCCCCGCCCGGTCTCCCTGCGATACTGACGGACAAAATCGGCCACCAGGTCGCCGCAGGCATAGGCCGGCAGAGAAGACGCTTTTGGATTTTGCGGATCGGCAGTGTAGACCTTCTCCGGCACCAGGGCATACTGCTGGTGGATTTGCTGGTGTGAGGCATGCAGGCGATAATCGCTCGGTGCGTAGTCGTAGCCGAAATTCCATCCCCAAAGAATACCGTCCAAAGCCAAGCGGTTGCTGTCTGATGACCCGGAGAGGGCACGGCCGATCTGCAGACGCAATGTTTCGAGTTCTTCGCCTGTCAGTGTGCGGCGCCCTTCCGGTGTGGCCAGGCTGAGCTGTTCGGCCAACCGGATAAAGGTGCGCTGATAGAACAGGTGCCTCAAACCTGTCATGTCACCAAGGCCAAGGTCTTCCAGTCCATAGCGAACAGCGTCATCGGCCAGGTTGGCGGCATAGTGTCCCCCTGGAATATAACTGTTGGTCCTTAAGTACTCAAAGATATGGCTGCTTTCCGACTGAAATTCTCCGACGATTTCACTGCCGCCCTGAACGCCGGGCCGCAGCGCCATGATTCTCTTGTAATGGTCCGGCAGGTGGCGGTTGTTGGCCACCGCATCGAAGAGATGCGGATCTTCGATGGCGGGTCGGGTGCTTTCGTCATCTCCTGTTCGGTAAGCCAGGCCAGTCGGTTCGCCGTTCTTGTCGGCGAAGACGAAGGTCGCGCTGATCTTTGCCAGGCAGACCAAGTCGGCGGGGTCGGTACTGGTGGTGGCCAGGGCGAGCTGCAGCGGTCGGGGCAGGGTTGAAATGGCCTGATCCGTTTGCTCTGCCCCATGGGGGGCATGGCCAAACCATTTTTCCGCGGTTCGGGCAAATGACACCGGAGGGGGACGGGGCAGACAGATGGATGCCGGGTCACCCGCCTTTTTTTCAGCCCAGGCGCGCGCAATATAGGTGACCCCGCGAAAGGGGAGGGGGTTGGCGATTTCATAAACCCAGTCACCGTTCAGCGATTTCAGATCGCCTGGGGGAAAATTGGCGGCATTGATGACCGGTGTTCCGTTTTCGAGACAGCCAAGGGTGGTGAGGTGATCATGGCAGCGGTGGTTATGGACGGAAAACGTCGGCTTGTGCACGCCGACGAAAAACCGGCCAGTGGGCAGAACACAGGTTCTCAGGGTCATGGCCGGGTCCTTATCGGTCTATATTAACGTTGCAGGGGTGTCTGCCGGCCGACAACCTGCTTGAAGGCTTGGATTCGTGGCAGCCTCGCTGGATTGCAGGGATGTCACAGAAACCACGCATGCGGGATTCTCGAAAATAATCCTTTGCCGGGCGCTTTTTGTCAATGACCCGGAGTGTTTTTTTGCCTTTGGTGATATCAACGCCCGTTTCGTCATCGAAGCGGCACGCGGTATGGACATGACCCGCCCATGAACCGATTGCCCCAACCCTTGGTCAGGCCTGGGCTTGATACCGGTCCAGGCAGCTCTCCAGGCAGGTGAGGCATTTTTCTTTTTCGACCTTTCCCTTGGGGTAATAATTGACAAAGGCCTTGACCCAGTCGTCTCCGGCTCGCGGGCACTGGTCGATGTATTCGATAAACTGCACCAGCCGGTCGATGGCGTCCTTGTCCATGGCGTGTTCCATGCGGCAGGCGTTCTCATCGGCGCTTTCCTCCTCCAGCAGCAGAACGTTTTGGAGGAACGCTTTGATGGCCTTGTGGCGCCGGGCGACCTCCCCGGCGATGGCCGCCCCTTTGGGCGTCAGGGTGATGAAACTGTAAGGCTCGTAGTTGATCAGGCCTTTTTCCGCCAGGCTTTTGAGTGCCCCCGTGACCGACCCTCGCAGCACCCCCATGCGGTCGGCGATGTCTTTGGCCCGGGCCACCTTCTGGCTCTGTTCCAGCCCCAAAATGGTCTCCAGGTAGTCTTCGAGACTCTCCGAAAGGCCGGTTTTTTGATCCATGGCATTCCCTCCCTCGTTTCCAAGCCCAAGGCTGTTTGTTATCCCAACCCAGTCTGCCACGAACGGGGCAATATGTAAACTATCTATGCATCGCCCAAAATAACTGTTGACAGCAAATAAAGTTTGGCCTACCAAACAATCAAAAATGACTCAAACATCGACGACGGAAAAGGCGGATCATGACCACCATCAACATGAGACAGATGAAAGACAATCAGACCGGAACCATCACCTCGGTCCGGGCCCATGGTGACCTGGGTCGCCGGATTCGGGATATGGGGATGGTTCCCGGCACATCGATCAAGGTCCAGGGGCGGGCGCCCCTGAAAGACCCCGTGGCCCTGCGGGTCGGCGGCTTTACCCTGACCCTTCGAAACAGCGAGGCGGACCATATCGACGTGGAGGTGAAATAATTACCCATGACAACGGCAACCATTGCCCTAGCCGGCAACCCCAATTCCGGCAAGACGACCCTGTTTAACGCCCTGACCGGCGCCCGGCAGCATGTGGGCAATTACCCCGGCGTGACCGTCGAGAAAAAACAGGGCGTATACATCGAAAAAGAGGTTCGACTCAACATTGTCGATCTTCCCGGCACCTATTCCCTCACCGCCTATTCTCTGGAAGAGGTCGTGGCCCGGGATTTTCTGGTCCAGGAACAACCGGGCCTGGTGGTCAATATCGTCGATGCGTCCAACCTGGAGCGAAACCTCTATCTCACCTTGCAGTTCATGGAGATGGGGGTTCCGGTCTGTATCGCCCTGAACATGATGGATGTGGCGGAAAATCGCGGCATCGCTATCGATACGGAGCGTCTCTCCGAACTTTTGGGTGTTCCCGTGATACCCACCGTGGCCCGAACCGGGCGCGGCAAGGACGCGCTCATGACTGAAGCGGCGCGGGCCATTGACCTTGGCCGGGACCAGCGTCCGCTGGATATCTCCTACGGTGAGGATATCGACGGGGTGCTGCGGTCCATGACGGAAAAGATCGAGACCGCCGGCTTTTTGACCGGCGTCTATCGGGCCCGCTGGATTGCCATGAAATACCTGGAAAAAGACGAGCAGGTCGCCGAGGCCGGACAAAAGGCGGATCCGGAGCTTTCCGACGCCCTGGAGAAAATGGCGGAGAAGGTGGCGTCCCATCTGGAACGCACTCTGGATACCTTTCCCGAGGCCCTGATCGCCGATTACCGCTACGGCTATATCCGGTCCCTGGTCCGGCAGGGGGTCATCCGCCAGAGTGGCGATCCGGCCCGTCTTTACATGTCGGACCGGATTGACCGGGTGGTTACCCACCGGTTTGTCGGCCCCTTGGTCATGGCCGCAATCCTTCTGGGGCTGTATCATTTCACCTTCACCGCCAGCGGGTTGCCGGTGGGGTGGATGGAGGCTTTTTTCGGTTGGCTCGGCGAACGGGCGTCGGCAGTGCTCCCCGTCGGGCCGCTCCGTTCAATGCTGGTTTCCGGTGTCATTGACGGCGTCGGGGGGGTCCTGGGTTTCGTGCCCCTGATCATGTTCATGTTTCTGGGAATCGCTGTTCTGGAGGATTCCGGATACCTGGCCCGGGTCGCGTTCATGCTGGACCGGGTCTTTCGCGCCTTCGGTCTCCACGGCAGTTCGGTCATGGCCTTTATCATCTCCGGCGGCATTGCCGGCGGTTGCGCCGTGCCCGGTGTCATGGCGACCCGGACCCTACGTTCGCCTCGGGAGCGTCTGGCCACCCTGCTGACCGTACCATTCATGAATTGCGGGGCCAAATTGCCCATTTTCCTTCTTCTGGTGGCCGCCTTTTTCCCCGGCCGGGAGACGGTAATGATGGGGATGATAACGGTGATTGCCTGGGGCGGTGCCCTGCTGGTCGCCCGGTTGTTGCGGTCCACGGTGATTCGGGGGCCGGCTACCCCTTTTGTCATGGAACTGCCGCCGTACCGGTTTCCCACTTTCCGGGGCCTGGCCATCCACACCTGGGAGCGGACCTGGCAGTACATCAAAAAGGCAGGCACGGTGATTCTGGCCATCTCGATTTTGCTCTGGGCCATGATGACTTACCCCAGGTTGCCTGAAAATGACCGGGGCCGCTTTGTCGAGGCCCGCCAATCGGCCGTTGCCGGGGTTTCCGCCCAGGTGGCCGGAGAAATCGAATCCGGTGTCGAAGCGCTTTCACCGGAGGCGAAGGCATTAAAGGATCGGCTGGGTGAGATTGAAACCCGAGAAGCGGAACTGGCCCTTCGCCATTCGGTTGCCGGACGGATCGGAACGGCCATGGAACCCGTGAGCCGATGGGCCGGGTTTGATTGGCGCACCAATATTGCCCTGGTGGGTGGTTTCGCGGCCAAGGAGGTGATTGTCTCCACTCTGGGGACCGCCTATTCTTTGGGCGAGGTCGACCCGGAAGAGAGCCAGCCCCTGTCCCAGGCCCTACGCGCTACGCCGGGCTGGCGTCCGCTCACCGCCCTGAGCCTGATCATCTTTACCATTTTCTACGCCCCCTGCTTTGTGGCCGTGGTCTGTATTTCAAGAGAGGCGGGCAGCTGGAAGTGGGGTGCGTTTTCCATGGTCTTCAACACGGTGCTGGCCTTTTCCCTGGCCGTGGCGGTATTCCAGGTTGGATCGCTTCTGGGGTATTGAACCACAAAGAGCACGAAGGATGCGAAGTAAAATGCAGAATCTCATTGTTGTCATCATCGTGGGTCTGGCTGCCGTATATGTCGCCAGGACCTTTTTCGGAAAAAAGAAAACCGTGGGTGCCTGCGGATGCGGATGCACCACATGTGATGCCAGTGCGGCCTGCGCCGGGTCGTCGCCGGATCCTCGAATACCTGCCAGGCCGCCCCCGGAAAAACCGGACTGATAAAGATTCCCAGGCAAAGTGGGGGGGCGGGTTCGGGACCGGGCGCGTCTTAATCAGGGGGGCTCCGTTTCGCTTCACCGCTGTTCTTTCCTGGCATAGGCACTGTATGTTACAGCGACAGTCCGGTAGATGAAATGTGCCAATTTGGAATAAGGAAGAAAGGCGATGAGGTTGAACACTAACACCAGATGGATGAAATAGATGGCAATCGCCATCTCAGGCCGATCAGCCAAGCGTAGAAACTGGGTGATCATGCCGGTGATCCCCAAAAACAGTGAAAGCCCCAACAGATACCAATCAAAATAAAAACTCTGCTCTTGGTGACTTTTCAGCCTGTCTTTGATTAGCATAAGACTGCCTGCAATGAGCGCAATACCAGAGAGATTGGCAAAGATTTTTATGGGATTCAATTGGGAATAAGGGCCATGGCTGTCAAGGATGTAAAGGGCGAAGACGAACGTTCCGGCCACCAATGCAAGATTGAGGTAAGAAAAGGACACCAGCATATGGCTGAGTTTTCGGCCCCGGTTTTGCGTGCATGTGGCAAACTTTTCGTGCTTGATGATTTCGGGTAGGGTCGTGACCAGGGTTTTTAAAAAAGCAACCGGTTCGACGGGGGTGTCGTTGGATAGTCCGCGATAAAAGAAATTGGCTTGCATATCCGCAAGCATTTTTCTGATTCCGATAAACAATATTAGTCCCGTCAGAATCGGTAGCGGGATGAAAATGATTTCAATGAGCGAAACCGGAAAAAAACGGGCGTAGACGATGGGTCCGCCGTCATGTTGCAGGTTCAGCAACCCGGTGGACAAACCGACCGCAGTGATGATCAGTGCCGGAAGGATGAATAGCACCGGAAGATACCTGGGATCGTCGAACAACCGGTGGATAGCCGATGGCTTGGAATACTCCTTTATCGAAAGTCGTCGGATAGCTCCGAGTGTATCTCCCGGCATAGCCTGACGCGGGCACAGGTCAGAGCAGTCGCCGCAATTATAACAGAGCCATATGTCTGGATTGCCGACAAGCCGGTCTTTCAACCCCCAACCGGCATAGAGCATCTCTTTTCTGGGAAAAGGCTGTAAATCCGGAGAAAGCTTGCAGACAACAGTACAGCTTGCGCATTGAATACACTTTTTCAGGCTGTCGCCGCCTGCCTTTTTGATGGCATCGATAAATTTAAGATCCGGTTCCACAAGGCATCGGTTTTTCATTTGTACTTCCTCTTCAGGTCCGTATCAGAGGGCTGGCGTTTCGCTGTTTCATTTGGGTAAAACTATGCCGGCCGGCACCCTTCTGCCTTCCAGACGAAATAGCGAGGAACCAGAGGGCTTTTATACGATTCATCATGGGACAGTTTGATCCAACAGTTTTCCAAGTATCTCCAGCATCCTATCCGGGTCAGTTTCGTTGTTACGCAAGAAATGGTTGCCCAGTACGTAGAAATAGTCGGCGATGAGCGACATGGCCACGAATGCGGCATTCTTATGCGGGCTGATCTCTCCGTGTTTCTGGGCCTGTGCTACCAGTATGGTTAAATTTTCAGTAAAGCTCGCATCAAAGTTGTTAATTAGCGCTGTTGCCTGCTCATCCATTGAAGATATGTTAACCAGATAGGCCCTGGAAAGCGACGGCCTGGAGGTATAAAAGAGGTAAAATTGCCTTGAAATATGGATGAATTGTTCTTTGATCGATATATTTGCCGGAATGCTGGCCATGGCCGAATCGTAAAGATGAGTCAAATCTCCTAAAAAGGCGGCCGCTAGCAACGTGACTTTATTCGTGAAATGCTTATAGATCGTGCCCAGTCCAATTTCGGCATGCAACGCGACGGCCCGCATGGTGGTTTTCTCAAAACCCTCGGCCTCAAAAAGTGCTCGGGCGCTTTCAAGAATCAGTTCACGTGTTTCCGCCTTTTGTATTCCCTTTCTTTTCCCGACCGGCTTCAATGTTCGTTGCTCCAATACGTTTGTAGTAATGGCTGGGCACAAGGCGAACGAGTTCACATAGTGAACATGTTCACTATGATCTAAAATATTAGCTTTTCTGTGTCAAGCCGTTTTTGCAAGGGTTGAGACGATATCCATGCGATAATCCAAAAGCGATGTATGGAGAAGTCGGTTCAGCGGACGAATCGTTAGGCCGGGGCGATAAAAATATTCATTGACAATATGAATAACAATAAGTATTCAAACAATGTTATAAAGACAGAAGGTGATCTGATGAAAAAAGGGATTGCGAGACGACAGCAGGCGGATCGCCAGGAGCGGATCGATCAGATCCTGGCTGCGGGCCGCCGTCTTTTCCTTGAAAAAGGGTACCTGGGGGCCACGGTACGGGACATCGCCCTGGAGGCGGAACTTTCCACCGGGACACTGTATTTCTATTTCAAAGGCAAGGATGAAATCTACGGGAAGATCTGTGAAGAGGCCTTCCATATTCTGCTGGGGCTTTTCCGGAGGGCAGTGGCCGAAACAGTGCGGCCCATGGAACGGCTCGAAGCCCTGTCCCGTGCCTATGTCAAATTTTACGCGGAATATCCTGACTATTTTGACATCTTGAGTTTCAGGGACATGGGGTTTAAAAAAGTCGGCCTTTCCGCCGCGCATTTGGAACGCATTGACCGCCTTTCTGGGCAGGTCATCGCCATCCTCAATGACGTGGTCGAAGAGGGGATGCGCAGCGGCGACATCCATTCCCGTTGTTCCAGCATGGAACTGACCATAACCCTTTGGGCCGGCCTCGAGGGGCTCTTTTCCCTGGATAAACGGGGATATTTGAAGCCGTCCGGTCTGGACCTGCATCGGATGGCCTCCCTGCAGGCCCGGACCTTGTTCAAGGGGGTTAAGGCGGGTTGAGGCAAATCCCTTCGGGTTCAGGGATAGGGACGATTGAAAATCACATTGGCCGACCGGAGCGGCCATTTTTTTGGGTCCAAAATATAACAACGTTATAATTATAAATAATACCAATATTGCGGTTAGCATTTTTTTAGATTTTGAGTCGCCAAGATTTAGGTGCCAGTGATTATAAAATTATGAAATATTTGAATAATGCTATTTTTAGTTTCGTAGAACAATAAAATCGATCGGCCTTGTGGGAAAGAAATTAAGATTATTAATATAACAAGGTTATATGTAATCGGCGTTAAGAGCCTGATAGCTATTGGGGTCGTGGCTGAACCTATCATTTGTATCGGCGTGACCCGTTTTGATCGTCGGCATTGAAGAATGAACCCCGTGGGTCTTCGGGGGTGCCGAAATCGGCCCGTATGGAGAGATCTGTGCAGGCAAAACCAAAAAGAAGGAGAAAATGATGACAGCCAAAGTACATCTTTCAAAAGACCATTGGATTACCCAGGAAGGGATCGGGTGGGCCGAGCAGGTGGCCACAGATGACTTTTCGCCCCATATTCCCGAGGCGGAATTCAACCTTCGCATCGCCAGGGCCAAAAAGCTCATGGCCAAACACGGCATCGACGCCATGGTGCTCTTTGCCGAAGAGAATAAGTACTACTATGGCGGTTACCGGGACGCGGCCCTGATGTTCACCGACCGGTGGCGGCATTGCTTTATCGTTTCCCAGGATCACGAACCGGTATTTGTGGGCGAATCGATCCTCGACAGCAATGTCCGAAAAACCACCTGGGTGCGTGACACCCGTTACTGGTGCGGGGTCAAGCCCTGGCGGCTGCCCCTTAAATTTCAGGAGGTCTTCGTCGACACCATGATTGATCTGAACCTGGCCAACAAGACCATCGGTATGGAATATGGTGCCCACCACATTCTTCAGGTCGGCATCGATGAATTGCGTGCCCTGGAAGCCAGCCTTCCCAATGCCAGGTTCGTCAGTGCGGAAAGGGTGCTCTGGGAGCAAAAGGCCATCAAAACCGATTGGGAAATCGCACTCATGCGGGAGATGTGCCAAAAAACGACCCGCGTTCTGGAAAAGGGGTGGAAGGCGATTCGTCCCGGGGTGACGGAACGGGATATCCACCGGATCATCTGGGAAGAATGGGTCAAAGAGGACATGTTCGAAACCCCCTGCATGAGCAATCCGGTCCTTTACCTGTGCGGTACCGACGGCCCCAACAAGTACCGCATCGTCACCTCTCCGTTCTATGACCGGGTCATCAAGGTCGGCGACCAGGGGTTTTCGGATTGCGGCCCTTCATACAAGGGGTATTGGACCGACATTCAGCGCTGCTTTTACGTGGGAGACAAATTGCCGCCCCTGCTGGACGATCTTTCCAGGTGGGGCCGGGACGCCTACATGGAGACCGTCAACAATATCTATCCGGGTATGCGGGCCTGCGATGTGTTCAAACTGGCCGAAAAGGAAACCTATCGCCAGGACTGGAATCAGTTTGTTCCCATCGAGTTTGTGGGTCACGGCATCGGCACGCTGAACCACGAACCGCCGTGGCTGACCGAAGATGATCTCACGGAAATCGAACCGGGCATGACCCTTTGCATCGAAGTGGGGTGCTACGACCCGGAACTGACCTATATGGGCAACATGCCCGAAGATATCTGGCTGGTCACCGAAGACGGTCTGGAACTGCTCGGCTGTGATCTCCCCCGCGAGATCTGGCTGTGCAACTGATTGGATCAAGTGGCAGGGTTTTGTGGGCAGTCGCCGACAGAGCCCTGCCGACCGGAGGGAAATAATGGCGATTGAAGTTTCGACGGAAGAACGGCTGGCCTACCTGACCCTCATGGCCGGCAGCGGTAACCGTATTCTCTACGATGTCTACGCCCAAAGCGACGAGGTGACCCGACAGCGTATTTTGAATGCCATGGCCGAAAGCATGACCCAACTGGAGCCGATCATGGACGAGTACGGTCTGGCCAGAGACGCCGAAGGCATTGCCCGGGGCATGATGCTCACCGAGGATCTCATCGGCTGCGAACCGAAAGGGGAATTGTTGTCCTTTTCACCGGAAGAAGCGGTGCGAAAAGTGACATTTTGCCCCTGGGCCGCCATGTTTTCCGCCGACGGCGAAACCTGCCGGCTGGTCATGGCGGCCGTGGAGGAGGGTGTTGGGCAAAAATACGGCTTTGAAATCACCTGTGAACAGAACATGGCCGAAGGGGCGGATCATTGCATCTGGACGGTCAGGAAAGGGTAAGCGTTCACAGAGCACCGCATCTGCTTCGTTCCCGGGCTTTTGAAGTACAAAGGGGTACGTCGGCATGCCCGGCGCCTTGCATATGCGGCACTCTGGTAACGCTTACCGTGCGAGTGTTTTGGAATGCCTTAAGCGTTTAACCCCAGTGAATCGATACGGGAAAGGAGAATAAGATGGCGTTGACTGAAGTAAGTCAGATTCTGGAAAAATTTGAAAGAGATTTCGACCCCCAGGCGGCCGAAGGCGTGGATGCGGTCATTCAGTATCACATTTCGGGAGATGGTTGCGGTGAATGGCAGATCGCCATCAAAGACGGCGCCTGCAAGATCGAAACGGGTGTGCATGAGGCACCGACCGTCACCTTTCGCATGGGTGCCAAAACCTGGCTCGGGCTGCTGAACAAAACCGTGAATCCGACCGTGGCCTTTACCACCGGCCGGATTCGCATCAAAGGGGATATGGGCCTGGCCCAGAGTATTCCGAAATTCTTCCAGGTATAGCCGGAAATACGCGTTTACAATTGAGTCGGATCGAACGGTCACTGCGGTCTTTTCTATGGTGCCGTAACCGTTTCGATCCGATTCGGTTTGGTTTGGTGCCGACCGTTCATTGTGCACCCATGGGAGCCGTATGAGATACGCGATTCTATCCGACGTCCACGCCAATCTGGAGGCGCTGACTGCCGTTGTGGCGGATTTGGAGCGTCGCGGCGCAGACCGAATCCTTTTTCTGGGAGATGCGGTCGGGTATGGTGCCGATCCCCTGTCTTGCCTGGACTTGATTGAATCTCGAGCGGATGTGCAAATTGCCGGCAACCACGACCAAATGACGGCCACCGTTCCAAACGAAGATGACAAAGGTGGCGGTGGTGAACGGGCATCGATTCGATGGACCCGTGGTCGACTCGGGGGCGAGGCCCGGCAACGACTGCTGGCCCTTGATCTGGAATGGACCGAAGGCGATCTCCACTGCGTCCACGGATCTCCTTTCAGCCCGGAGACGTGGCACTACATTCTAAATGAAAAAGATGCTGAAACGGGCTTTGCCGCCAATGGCGCCCGGATAATTTTCGTGGGCCACACCCATCTGCCGGCTGTTTTTGCAGAAACCGAATGCCGCCGGTTCTTCTGGGGCGTCTCCCGAAAAATCCGACAAATGGAACCCAAAACCGTCTCTCTATCGATGCGCTACCGCTACATCATCAACCCCGGTAGCGTCGGTCAGCCAAGGGACGGTGATCCCCGGGCCGCCTACGGCATCTATTGTCCCGAGGAAAAACATTTTTCTTTGTGCCGTGTTCCCTACGATATCGAACAGGCAGCGCAGAAAATAAGATCTGCCGGGCTCTCCCATGATCTGGCCCAAAGACTTTTTCTGGGGAAATAACCGGCCCCAGCCGGCTCGAACCGGGAATCATCCATGAGACAGGAGCACCCATGGCATTGAGGCGACGGATAATAAAAGAAATTGAATCGTTCTGCCAGGACCGACCTGACCTTTTTCTTTCATCGCTTCAGGTGGAAGGATACCAATCGGCAGGAAACGACGGTGTTTTTTTTATTCAGACCGACGATAAGCGCAGCCCACGGATGATCCTTGCCCGGAACATCGACAACGGCAGCGCGCCGGCCATTGTTCCCTATTACCTCATCCGCGAACGGCCTGAAGCCCAGGCCGTCAGTTTCCTCCTCGGCCGGGGATTGTGCAATCTGGCCGAAGTCCGGGAGGTATCCGGAAGGCTCTATTCAAGATACAGCGGCAGTCATTCGGTGACGGACCTGCCGCACAGGAACGCTATTCAATCGAAAATCGCGCTCTGGGTCCATGACTGCCTGACCCAGGACCTGGATCACCAAGCGGAATTGAACCGTCACCATCTGCCGCAAGGCGCCTGCATATCCTTTGACTTCGGCCTGGCCTTCATGCGCCACTACTACCCTCCGTTTTACACCTTCGAACTCGGCATTTCCGATGCGTCGATTCGGGAGAACCGGGATTTTGTACTGGAACTACTCACCCGATACGCAGTCCGTGCCCGGCAGGCGGAATCCGAATTCATCGCAAAGGTGACCGAAGCGTATCCCACGACCTGTCGGGTGGATCTTTGCCGGTACTATTTCAGGAACTTCAGCGGCTATTTGTCTAGGCGGATGTATAGGGGTGGTTTTTTTCAAAAGATGACCCAGACCGGATACCTGGGATGTGAAGCGCTCCAATTCGCCGAAACCATGGGGATTAATGGATGCGGGCTGCGCGGCTGGCCGGATTTGCTTCAGGCGTTGTCGGCGTGCAGGCCTGGAAAACTCGATCTGCGGGACCTCGATCTGTCCGGTGCGGATTTGAGAAAGGCCGATCTTAAGGGTGCGGACCTGAGCGGGGTAGCCCTGGAGGGTGCCGACTTTGCCAAAGCGGATCTGAGGGGTGCGGACCTGACCGGCACATCCCTTCGCGGTTGCCATGTCACCGGCGCTATTATTGAATTGCGTTCATAGAATGTACGGTCTGAAAAAAAAGGCTTGACGTCATGAATTGGGGGTTGCTATAAACTGATGACCGACTGGCTGGTCGGTTTATATTCCGCCTGGTCGGTTCCGCTTCTCGGCTTTCCCAATAATGACGAAATGATGTTCGTGATAGGCCCGAAAGGAGTGATCGTGCCACCCATTCCTGAGCTGGAGACCATTCGAAAGGCCCAGATCCTCGCTGCTGCCCAGGTCACCATCGCCGATCGGGGCTGCGCCAACGTCACCATGGAGGACATCGCCACGGCCGCAGGACTTTCAAAAGGCGGTCTGGCCCACTACTTCAAGTCCAAAAGAGAACTTTTCCTGGCGGTGTTTAACGATTTTTTCGATAAAATCTTTCAGCGGAGCCGGGACACCATTGTGCAGTTCGATCATCCCATGGATCAATTGCTCTCGTTTGACTGGCTCTATAATTTCGAGGATCCCGATATCAACATCGGCTTTCCCATCCTGATGGATTTTATGTCCATTGCCGTCCGTGATGATGAGTATCGACGGATCTTTCACGACTGGATCGATAACTGGGTGGTGCTGCTTCGCGGCGCCATTGAAACGGGTATCGCCAGAGGGATTTTTGCCCGGGTGGACCCGGAGCCGACGGCAAGGACCATATCCGCCATTTACCAGGGGGTGGTGACCCGGTGGTATCTCGATCCGGCACCCCATCCGACACGATGGGCCATCGCTTCGTTTACGCAGGCAATCGAGGGACTCATGCGGCCCCATCTTACGATTCAACAGGCAGAAGGAGGAGAAAATGGCAGTTTTTGAAAATGTGGAAAAGATGCAGGAAGTGCTGGGCGGGCTCTTTGAGAAACTATTGAACGATCCCGGTTTTTCGACCAAGTACCTCAAGGCCGACATCACCATCAAGTTCAATATTTCCGAGCCCAATGCCGACCTTTGGGTCACGCCTGGTGACGGAACCAAGGGAGAGGTGATCTGGGGAAAGACCGACTTGAAGCCGACCATTCAAATGACTTTAAGCGGTGACACCTGCCACAAGTTCTGGCTCCAGCAGATTTCCATGCCCATTGCCCTGGCCAAAGGACTCATCAAGGCCAAGGGCCCCATGCCCAAGGTGCTCAAGCTCCTGCCCCTGCTCAAACCGGCCTATGCCGCATACCCGGAGTGGGCCAAATCCAAGGGGCTGGCCATCGACTAACCTGACAGGAGGGAATCATGGAACGAAGCTTGAAACAGTTTGAAACCGACCGCAACGAGGCGGTCCGGGTGGCGGCCCGCCTGATGCTGGCCTCGGGTACCACCTCTCCCCGGGTCGGCGGCGTGGGGGAATGTACCATCCATATCATCGACGACGCCTGCGACATCGAAGATCTTTGCCAGGAGATGGAACGGATGGCGGAGATTAAAAAAAGCTGGAATTTTTTCAAGCGGGACGCGGCCATGCTGCGAGACGCCGATGCCGTGCTTATTGCCACCTCGCTTCGCAGCCTTACCGATCCGGCCGACATCAACTGCAACATGTGCGGCAAACTGGTCTGCGAATACATGAAGGAAGAAGAGAAACTGCCGGCTGATCCCGACGTTGCCTTCACGGGATGTCTCTGTATCTTCCGGGCCAACAACATCGCTTATGCCATCGACGGCATGGTCTCCCAGGCCCGCAACCTCGGCATCGATCACGGGGTTTACTGGTCGGCGGGGGCCGCGGCCATGCGGATCCGGATTCTTCCCCGGGATACCGGTTTTGCCCTGGCCGTGGGCATTTCCATCACCGAAAAGAGCCCGTTCAGGGACGTTCCCAAACGTTATGACGAAATCAACCAGCGGACCATGACCGACCGGATGATCAACCGGCTCTGGCCGCAGTTCCGGTCGATCTACAGCTAGCGCTTTTGGCAAACAGGCCAATTTGTCCGATATCTGCGTTACACTCAAAATTTTATCCTCGGAATATTTACCATATGCCTTCGGTAAAATTTTTCGCAAGCCTTGATATCGAACAAATTTGCCAGTTTTAGGGCGAGGGCCGTTGAAAGAAAAAATTGGAAGATCTTCGAAGATCCTTAGCGACGATTTGAATATGAATGCGAAGAGATCTGCAACCGCATTCGATGGAGGAGAAAATGGCAATTTTAGAAATGCCGGATCTGATCAAGAGCGGCCTGGACCGGGCCGTGGAACTCATGGCCGTGGCTGCTCACAACAGCTTTCGGTTCAACGACCGAAACACCATACGTCTGCGGGCAATTGACGGAGAGGATCTGGAGACCATCGCCGAGTACTGCTTTTCATTGGGCGACATGTCTCCCCTGGCGGCCAGGGATGGCCGGCATCTGGTTCAGTTGATGAAAGAACCCTGCACGCTGATGCTTATCGGCGACAAACGGAAATCGGATTTTAACTACAACTGCGGCGCATGCGGTTACCGGACCTGCGCTGAGATGAATGCCGCAGAAGAGGTGGAGTCACTCACCGCCAACGGCCCGAGTTGCCAGTTCAAGAACATCAACCTGAACATTGCGGTCAACGCCGCGGCTTCCATGGCCCATCGACTGGGCCTGCACTGCCGCGTTTTCTCTACCCTGGGCTTTAGCGCCCTGGCCCTGGAGATGATCGAGGACGTGGATTTGTGCGTGAGCGTATCGGTGAGCGTGGCCAAGAAAAACCCCTATTTCGATCGCCACGAGTTCTGGACCAAAGAACACTGGGACGAAACCTTCGACAAGGAATTTCCGCCTTTTAACCGGGGGTTTATCGGCGCCGTGGAGGATTGAGGAGCATGTGGCTGTACCGTAGGAGCGGCTTTTGTGTCAGCCCGGCTTTGATGGTCTCGTAAAAAAGCTTGAATCGTCTTTCGGCGTCATTCCCGCGAAGGCGGGAATCCAGCCTTTTCGGTTACTTCTGGATGCCGGATCAAGTCCGGCATGACGGGACGGCGACTTATTACGAGCATGTCAGCTTTAGTTCACTTTAGTCAATTGCTGCATAGGTGTTTCGACATAGCCAATTGACTCTGACCACGCCCAAAGGACGTGGATTCCTGCTTCGTATTGAAAGGGGCTGAAAATCATGAGTTCCAAGGCGCATTTGAATCAGGCCATTGTCTCCCATTTTTTAGAGATGAAGGCTGACGATAAACCGAACAAGGAGATCCTGGTTTTTGAAAAGGGGGGGCTGGGCGAAGATGTCCTGACCTACCGGTCCCTTTACGAAAACTCCAACAAAATCGCCCGGCTCTTTCTGGAAAACGGTCTCGATAAAGGGGATACCTACGCCGTTTTCATGAGAAACCATCCGGAGTTTGTCTATGCCATGGTGGCCGGGCCGGTAATCGGTGCCATTATGGTGCCCGTCGATCCGAGAAGCCGCGGCGACCGGCTCCGTTTTCTCCTGGCCAACTCCAAGGCCAAGGCCGTGATCGTCTCCGGCGAAAATCTTCCCCAGCTGCGGGAGGTCCTTGCCCAGCTGCCTGACCTTCGACTGGTCCTGGTGGTCTGGCGACCGGAACAGGACCTGCCGGTGTCGTCTGATTTTCCGGCGTTAAACGAAACCCTGGAAAAGGCATCCTGGGACCGTGTGGACCAGCGCATCATGGATGTTCGCCATCCCATGCAGATTATATACACATCCGGGACCACGGGAGACCCCAAGGGGGTAATGATCCGTAACAACCGCTTCGGTATTTTTAACATCGTCACCCGCCTGGTCTGGAAGTACAAGCCCGGCGATGTGCTCTACTCGGGGCTCTCCCTGACCCATGGCAATGCCCAGGCCGTGACCCTTTTTCCGGCGATCGGTACCGGAACCAAGGCGGTGATCAGCCCCCGTTTTACCAAGAGCCGGATCTGGGACATCTGCCGTAAATACGGGTGTACCTCGTTTTCCCTGCTGGGCGGCATGATGGGGGGGATCTTCAACGAGCCCCCCCATGAAAACGATGGTGATAACCCGGTCAAAACCGTGATCAGCGCCGGTACGCCGGTGGCAATCTGGGAGGACTTTGAAACACGGTTCAACTTGAAAGTTCTGGAATGGTACGGGGCCGTGGAAGGCGGATTCGCCTATAAACCGCCGGGAAAAGGCCCCATCGGCTCTTTTGGCAAGCCGCTGCCGGGGATGATGGAGTTCAAGGTGGTGGACGAAGAGGACACCGATCTGCCCCACGGGCAGAGCGGTGAACTGATCGTTCGCATGACCAAAGGCGAGACCAAGGTGGACTATCTGGGACAGGCCGATGCCTCAGAGGAAAAGACCCGGGGCGGATGGCTTCGGACCGGTGATGTGGTCCACCGGGACGAGTCCGGCTGGTACTATTTCGACCACCGCAAGGGGAGCGAGCTGCGTCGTTCGGGCGATTTTATCCAGCCGGACCACATCGAGCGGGTCATCGGGGAAAGCCCGGAGGTCAGCGAAGTCTGTGTCTACGGTATTCCGGCCGCATCCGGCGCTCCGGGCGAAAGCGACCTGGTGGCCGCAGTCTCCCCTTTTGTCGGGAAAACCATTGACCCGGCGGATCTTTTTGCCAAATGCCGCAAGGGCCTGGAGCCCAATTTTGTGCCCTCTTTCCTGCAGGTGGTGGAAACCGTTCCCAAGACCATTTCCGAAAAGGCGCTAGACCGGGTGCTTAAAGAACAATTCGCGCCTGATGCGAAAAATGTTTTTAAAAGCGAAAACTATAAATAGTGTCCACCCATGAATTGAACTTTTCGTGGATGGCACCTATGGACGTTTCCAATTCATAAATGTGAATTTTTGTCCAAGGTCAAGGAAACCGGCGCCATTGGGCGGAGGCGTAGCGCGCTACGCCGCACAAGCAAATGGCGCCGATTGACGCCGAGATTGGGCAAAAAGGCCATTTATGGATGGAAACCAAATAAGGAGATAAATGCATGGCTCTATACACCGATCTCAATATCGACCTGACCGACGAGCAGATCGCCATCAAGGAGGAGACCCACCGGTTCGCCAAGGAGGTGCTCCGCCCGGCCAGCCTGGAACTGGATAAACTTCATGACCCGGCCGATGTTATCAAAAGCGATCTGTTCTGGACGACCATGAAAAAGGGTTACGAACTCGGCTACCACACGATTTTTATTCCGGACACCTGGGGTGGTCTGGGCACCGATCCCCTGGAGACCCACATCGTTTTGGAGGAACTGGCCTGGGGCAGCGTTGACTTTGCCATTGCCATCGGGGTTTCATGTTTTCCGGCCTTTTTTGCCACCATGGTGCCCAACGATAAACTGGGCGAGGAGATCATCACGCCGTTTTGCGAGAACAAGGATGCGTCGATCATCGGCTGCTGGGCCATTACCGAGCCCGACCACGGAACCGATACGCTGGCTCCCTATACCCCCCAGTTCAGTGACCCGTCCATTCGAGGCCAGGTAACGGCCCGGCTGGACGGCAACGAATATGTCATTGAGGGGCAAAAGTCTGCCTGGGTCTCCAACGGAACCGTTGCCACCCATGCCCTGGCCTACCTTGCCATGGACCCGTCCAGGGGAATGGATGGTGGCGGCATCTGCATCGTCCCGTTGGATCTGCCCGGTGTCCGCAAAGGCAAGCCGTTGGATAAAATGGGCCAGAGGGCCTTGAACCAGGGGGAGATCTTCTTTGACAAGGTCCGGGTTCCCAAGGAATACATGCTGGTCGATCCGGAAAGTTACAGCGCCATGCTGGACATTACCCTGTCCACGGCCAATGCCGCCATGGGGGCCATGTTTACGGGGTTGGCAAGGGCCGCCTACGAAGAGTCCCTGGCATACGCCAAACAGCGGGTTCAGGGCGGTAAACGTCTCTTCGAGCACCAGTTGATCAAACACAAGTTGTTCAATATGTTCACCAAGATCGAGGCGGCCAGGGCTTTGTCCAGAGCGGCCATGATCTACAATTATAACAACACACCGCCCAATGTGGAGTACTCCATCGCTTCCAAAGTATTCTGTACCCAGACGGCCTTCGAGGTATGCAGCGAAGCGATTCAGATTTTCGGCGGCAACGGACTGGCCAGAGAGTATCCGGTGGAAAAATTTTTCCGGGATGCCCGGGCCGGTATGATTGAAGACGGCGCCAATGACAGCCTTATGATCACCGGGGCGCATCATCTTTAGGAACTGGTGTTTGGTATTTTGTGTTTGGTGTTTTGATAAATCGTGGTGACCACACCAAACACAAAAAACAAAATACCAAACACAAATCACGAAAGGAAACCAAGAAAAATGTCCAATGTCTACATCATCGGATTGGGAATGATCCGGTTTGCCAAGTATCCGGACCGCAACGTCCGGGACATGGCCCACGAAGTGACGAACCTGGCGCTGATGGATGCCGGCATGGATAAAAAAAGCCTGCAGGCGGCCTTTTTTTCCAATACCTTCTGGGGGATGTTTGCCAATCAGCATTCCATTCGCGGGCAGGTGGTCATGCGGTCCATGGGGATCGATGGCATTCCGGTGACCAATGTGGAAAATGCTTGTGCCGGTGCTTCCACTGCCTTGCACCTGGCCTATACCGGAATCCGGGCGGGCATGTACGACGTGGCCCTGGCTGTCGGTTCCGAAAAGATTACCGATCCCGATAAAATGAAATCGTTGACAGCTTATGCCACCTGCATGGACGTGGAGAATTTTGAAAGCCACATCAACATGATGATGGAACTCAACAAGACTTTCAAAGTGGAGATCCCGCCGGACCAGGCCCCGCCGGGTGAGGGACGGAGCATTTTCATGGACGCCTATGCCATGGGGGCCAAATGGCATATGGACCGATTCGGCAGCACCCAACGCCAGTTGGCCGCCATTTGTGCCAAGAACCACTGGCACGGGTCCCTCAACCCCATGGCCCAGTACCAGCAGGACATGACCGTGGAAGAGGTGCTGGCCGACAAGGCTATCGCCTACCCCCTGACCCGGGCCATGTGTGCGCCGGTGGGCGACGGCGCTGCCGCCGCCATTGTCTGCTCTGAAGCTTACCTGAAAAAACTCTCCGGTGCCCGGCCGATTCGAATCCTTGCTTCCGTGCTCGGATCCGGAACCGACCGGGACCTGGATGGTGAAGATATCGGTGAGCGTCTGTCGAAACAGGCATACGAAATGGCCGGGGTGGGGCCCCGGGATATCAGCATCGCCGAACTCCACGATGCCACTTCCTACGGCGAATTGCACCAGACCGAGGCCATGGGGTTCTGCCCCATGGGCGAGGGCGGCCCCTGGGCCGAGTCCGGGGCCACCAAACTCGGCGGCAAGCAGCCGGTCAATACCAGCGGCGGGCTGGAATGCCGCGGCCATCCCATCGGGGCTTCGGGACTGGCCCAGATTTATGAAATCGGGCTACAGTTCCGCGGCGAGGCGGGAAAGCGCCAGGTGGAGAATGTCACAACCGGTCTGGCCGAAAACGGCGGCGGTAATATCGGCGTGGAAGAAGCGGCCATGTGCATTCATATTCTCGGGAAGGAATAAATCAGGTGGAAGGCTGAAGGTGAAAGGCTAAAGGTGGAAGGAGACCGGGAATGGAAACGCTGATCGTTTCATTTTCACAGACCGGCAATACCCGAAAGGTGGGCAGGGCCATGGCAGAGGCCATGGCTGAAGCCGGGTTTGTTGTCCGGACGATCTCATTCAAAAAGGTCACCGCCGAAGATTTTCTGGCGGCCGATCTGATCGGCGTGGGCGCGCCGTGCTTTGAAAGCCAGGCCCCCACGCCGGTCCGCGATTTTCTTGTCGGCCTGCCGGATTTGAAGGGGCGCCGGGCATTTGTCTTTGCCACGGCTGGTGGCGCCCCGGGCCGTGTCCTCTGGGACATGGCCCGCCCCCTGAAGCAACGGGGGGCCGAGGTCCTCGGCGGATTTCTTTGCCGCGGGACCTGCTACCATCCGATTCCCTGCCTGGTCGGGAGGTTCCCGGAGCGGCCCGATGAAACGGATTTGGAAAAGGCCCGTCGCTTTGCCGCCTCTGTTGCCGAAATGGTCCAAGGCGATGATCCCCGGAGCGTACCGGCGGAGAATCGCCTGGAGACCTTGAATCCGGGGTTGGGACTCTACGATATCGCCGGCCTGGCGCTCAAGGATCCGTTGATCCGATTTCTCATGCCCAAACCCCGGGTCGATTCGGACGCCTGTGACCAGTGTGGGTGGTGCGTTCATGAGTGCCCAACGGCAAGCATTATCCTCCATTCGACACCTGAGATCGGAGGGCAGTGTATCCGCTGTTACCGTTGCCTAACCGGATGCCCGAAGAACGCCTTTTCGGTCAACTGGTGGTTCAGCAACCCGGTGGTTTGGTCATTGTACAACCAGACCTTCGAACACTGGTTCGGCGATATCCGAAAGGGTGAACGGGTTTACTGATACAGGAGATCCCCATGCCTCGCGAACGGTATTATAAAAATCTTTTTCTGGTGGGCGCCCTGTGGAACTGGGGGGCGACGGGGCTTTTCTTCGTTGCCTGGGCGCCGTTGTTTTCCCTGGTCGGATTGGCGCCACCGGCCAGTCCGGTTTTCCTCAAACTTTTTCTGGCCCTGGCCTTTGTCTTCGGGATTGGTTACTTCTGGGTCTCACAAGATCTTGCCGGCAACCCGGCCGTGGTTCAGATGGGCATTCTGGGAAAGGTGGCGGTATTTGTATTGATGGCCTACTACTGGCTGATCGGCCATATCCCTTTCGTGTTGGCGATGACCGGGGTGGTGGACCTGATTTTTGCCATCCTGTTCATCGAATTCCTTTTCACTCGAAAAAGAGCATCGTTCCAAGGATGATGATGGAAAAACAATCGATCTTTATTACCGGTGCGGCATCGGGCATCGGTCGGGCCACGGCCCTGTATTTTGCTGAAAAAGGCTGGTTCGTCGGCTTGTTCGACATCGACGAAACGGGACTTTCGGAACTCAGTCGGAGAATTGGTGAGGACCGATCCTGTTGCCGTCCAATGGATGTGACCCGGCAGGAGAGCGTAAAGGAAGCCGTGCGCCATTTTTCCCAACACACGGGCCAAAAGATGGACGTGCTGTTCAACTGTGCCGGCATCCTTCGTATGGGGCCCCACCATCGGATCGATATCGACGATCAAAAACAGATCGTGGCGGTGAACCTGACCGGCATTCTTCATTGTATCCACGAATGCCTCTCCATATTAAAAAAGACTCCAGGGTCGGCCATCGTGAACATGTCCTCGGCGTCCGCCGTTTACGGCTCGCCGGAACTGGCCGTCTATTCGGCCACCAAATTTGCCGTCCGCGGTTTGACCGAAGCGCTGAACATTGAATTCGAAGCCCTGGGTATTCGGGTCAGCCATGTCATGGCCCCTTACGTGCAGACCCCCATGATTCTCGATGCCAAGGTCCAGGCCATCAGTGTCGGACGCCTGGGGGTCCACATCACCCCTGAGCAAGTAGCAAAAGTGGTGTGGCGGGCCGCCCACGGCAACCGGGTGCAGTGGCGGGTGGGCGCGTTGATTCAATTGCTGGTATTTGGCATGTGGTCCTTCCCTTTTGCCCGGCGGTTTCTGGTCAAGACCCTGGCTTTTCACCGTTGATACGGCAGCAAGGCACCACCCGCTGAGAGCCCCCCATAGGTGGGCGAGGCCATGAATATCCAGTTACCAACTCCCAACTTTCAATGTCTAAGGAATGTTTCTTGTTCGGCGACCTAAGGGAGAATAGATGAAAAATGTCTTGATCACCGGGGTGTCGGGCTACATCGGCGGCAAGATCGCCCGGGAACTATCGGCCCATTCGAAAGTTCAACGTCTGGTCGGCATCGATGTCCGCAAACCGCCATTTTCGGCCCCAAAGCTGATTTTCGCCAGGCATGATGTGCGGGCGCCGCTGACGGATTTTTTCAAGGAACATGCCATTGACTCGGTCATCCATGCCGCCTATGTGCTTCCGCCCCTCCATGACAAGGCCCTCATGGAAGAGATCAATGTGGCGGGGACGCAAAACGTCCTTGAGTCTTGCCGGCAGGCCGGCGTCTCCCGCCTTATGTATACCAGTTCTACTACCGCTTATGGATTTCACCCGGACAACGAGATTCCATTGACCGAGGGTAGTCCCCTTCGCGGAAACGACGATTTCACCTACAGCAAGAACAAGAAAGAGCTCGAATTCATCTTTGAGCGGTTTATAGTGGATTACCCGGAGATTTCCGTCACCGTATTGCGCCCCTGTTTCGTGGTGGGGCCGGGCTTCAACAATCCGCTGGCCACCCATTTGAAGAAACGGTTCGTTCTCTGCCCCAGGCCTTCGGCGCCCATGCAATTCGTTCATGAAGACGATCTTGTTCGGGTGATGGTGATGTGCCTGGAAAAAGAAATTCATGGGGTCTACAATGTGGCAGGGAAAGGTGAGCTGTCCCTGGAAGAGATGGTCCGGATCATGGGTGGCATCTACTGCCCCCTTCCCATGGGCCTGATGGCTCCCATCAACCAGGTGGCTTGGGCTCTTCGTCTGAAATGGTTGACGGAATTTCCCAGTCCGGCCCTGAACCTGATGCGTTATTCATGGATTGCGTCGCCGGGAAAACTGATAGTTGACACCGGGTTTGCCTATGGCTACGATTCCCGGGCCGCCTTCCAGGATTTTGCCGATTCGGTTAAAAAGGTCGTGTAGTATTCAAAAAATTCAAAAGGGAAATTCCATGCGATCACTTTTCTTCGATGTCAGCATACCCCGAATCCTGGTGACCAAGGCCCTGGCCCCCATTTTCCCGGCTGTTTACTTCTCCCCCCTTTCACCTGTCCGATTTTCTGAACTTCCGGACCCGCCTCTGCCCGGCCCTGACTGGGTGCGCGTCGAGCCGGTTCTAACCGGCATCTGCGGGGCGGATTTGTCCATGTTTTTTGTCAAGGCCAGTCCCTCCATCACCATTGCGGCCCTGCCCGGTGTGCCACGAGCCTTCATGGGCCACGAGGTGGTGGGGCACGTCGTGGAAACCGGAACGGCGGTTCCCGACCTGACGACGGGCGACCGCGTCGTGTTGCAGCGTTACCTGCCCTGCTGCTCCATGAAAGGGATTTTGCCGCCATGTCGGCCGTGCAAAGAAGGACAGTATCCCCTATGCGAGAACTTTTCAGAAGGGGCGCTTCCTTCCAACCTCGGCGCCGGCTTTGGGAATCATTTCACGGCCCATCGGTCACAACTGGTAAAGGTGCCGGACCTTGTGTCGGATGACCAGGCGGTCCTGGTCGAACCGGCGGCCGTATCCCTTCACGCCGTGCTCCGCAGCCCTCCGAAGCCGGGCGACAGGGTCCTGGTGATCGGGGCCGGTGTCATCGGCCTCAATGTCATCCAGTTTGCGCGAATGGTGGCACCTCGTTGCGGTATTGACGTTATGGAGCCCATCGGATTTAAGAAGGATCTGGCAAGAAAACGCGGTGCGGACCGCATCGTTACCGGTGATCCCTACCGGGGCGTTGCCGAGGCCACCGGTGCAAAGCTGTACGTGGGACCGATGAAGAACCGCACGTTGCTGGGGGGCTACGACCTGGTCTACGATTGTGTGGGCAGCTCGCAAACCCTTCACGATGCCCTGAGGTGGATCCGGGCTCGTGGACACTATGTCATGGTGGGGAACCAGTTGTCGCCGGTACGTTTCGACCAGACACCCATCTGGCAGCAGGAGGTTACCCTTTCTGGTGTCAATTCCCATGGCATGGAAGATTTTCAGGGGAAAAAGATCAGCACCTTCGACCTGATCCTGGAAATGATCGGCGATGGCCGGGTAGACCTGAGCGGATTCATTACGCACCGGTTTCCCCTGTCAAAATTCCGGGACGCTTTTCGGTTGATTCAAGCGAGGAAGGAACCGGTGATCAAAGTCGTTTTCGATCAATTCGATGCCTAACAGATATCAGCATGGTCTTGTGGTCCAATGGGCGCTTTTGTGATCAATCCAAAGGTGCTTGTCCAAGAAGAGGAGGAGGCAAATGAGTCAGTCCGAAAAGCCGGTTGCAGAACGGATGTGGGGAGAACTCTTGCCGTTTGTCAAAGGGGCGCTGGCGGAGGTCGATGCAGAATACGCCGAATTTATTTTCCAAGAGATTTTTAACCGGCTCTATGCCAGGGAAGACAAGCTGGACCTGAAGACCCGGGAACTGTGCATCATCGCCTTTCTCACCGCCCTGGGAAAGCCGGAAGAGTTGGATATTCACTTTATGGTGGCCTTTAATCTGGGCTGGACCTATGAAGAGATTCGTGAATTGCTGGTTTTATGTGTCATTCCTGCCGGGGTCCCGGCATCCATCGATGCCCTGCGAAAATTAAAGACCTGGTGCGAAAACAACCGCAAGACAGTGGCTGCCGGTCGTCCCCTCCGAGATGCCTACGCCGACACCGACTGGGGCGCCCAGGGGCATATGACCGGAGAAGCGCTTTTCGGTGCTGGGGAATGGAACCGTTACCACGGGGATCTTGCCCAAATGGACACCGATCTTGCCGCCTTTATGGCTGAAAATTTCGTCGGCCGCTTGCTGACCCGCGATGGCCTGGATCGGCGAACCCGGCAGCTTTGCCTGGTGGCCGCCTTTGCCGCGTTAAAAAGCACGGTTCACCTGAAACTTCATATCCATGGGGCTCTGAACAGCGGGGCCAACATGGATGAAATCAAGGAGATCCTTTACCAGGTGGGCATCTACGCCGGCCAGGAGGCGGTTTCCCACGGTGTGGCCGTTTGCCGAAGCATCGCCAGGTAAAAGGGCTATAATCGGACGGTGTTTCGGACAAACGGCAACAGCAAATGATTGGGTGACTATCCCAAGAGCGGGGGGCGGAAAATGATATCCCATGTTCGACTCGACTCACCATTTCAATTGACCGGAACCGTCACCGTGAAAAACCGGTTTTTCAAGTCTGCCATGAGCGAGCAACTGGGCACCCGGGACCACGGGCCGAAACCGTCCCTGAACCGACTTTACCGAACCTGGGCGGAGGGCGGCATCGGTCTTTGCGTTACCGGCAACGTCATGGTGGACGGCAGCGCTCTGGGAGAGCCCGGTAATGTGGTGGTGGAAGATGAACGGCATATGCCGGCGCTACGGTCCTGGGCCGAGGCCGGTGCCGGCACCCATCTGTGGGTTCAGATCAATCATCCGGGAAAGCAGATTCCCAAATTTTTAAGCAGGGAACCGGTGGCGCCGTCCGCTGTACCGCTGGGGGCCGGACTGGGACCGTTTTTCAATACCCCTCGTCCCCTTTCCGAGGACGAAATCTTCCGGATCATCGAAAGATATGCCGAGACCGCGCGAATCGCCAAAAGGCCGGCTTTACCGGGGTTCAGATTCACGGCGCCCATGGCTATCTGGTCAACCAGTTCCTCTCCCCTTGGCACAACCGGCGAACGGACCGATGGGGTGGGTCGAGCGAAAACCGACGGCGTTTTCTTCTCGAAGTGTTTCGGGCGGTTCGAAAAACCGTGGGCAAAGACTTCCCCGTGGGCATTAAGCTCAATTCGGCCGACTACATGAAAGGCGGTTTTACCGAGGGTGAATCGTTGGATGTTGTGACAGCGATTGCCGCCGAAGGGATCGATTTGATCGAAGTCTCCGGAGGAACCTACGAAAGCTCGGTGATGACCGGGCATGGGGTAAAGGGGAGCACCCGGCGCAGGGAAGCCTATTTTCTGGAATATGCCGAAAGCGTCCGTAAATGCGTGAATACACCGTTGGTGGTGACCGGCGGATTCCGCAGTGGTGAGGGGATGCTCAGGGCCATTAAAAGCGGAGCCATTGATTTGGTGGGGTTGGCCCGGCCCCTGGCCATTTTTCCCGACCTGCCCAATGACATCCTTCGGGACATCACCCGAAGGGTGGAACTGAAACGTCCCACCACCGGCATCGCCCTGCTGGACAAGGTGGCCATGCTGGATATCACCTGGTATGAAGAACAAATGGCGCGAATGGCCGCAGGACGGTCACCCGATCCAACTCTGGGCGCAATACGGGTCGTGTTCAAGGCTCTGGGCCGATCGGGGCTGGCTGCGTTTATGCCGCGTCGTGCGTAAACCAAAATATGACGGTTCCGTAAAAAACCCGATATCTGCGTTACGCGATTCCTTCGTCATTGCAACATACCTTAAGTACGCCTCATTCCTCAGGAATCGCAAGCCTTGATCTCGGGCTTTTTTCGAAACCGTCTGAAAAGCGATTTGTTACGAGCATGTCAAATATAGCATCCTGCACTTCAGGGATGCATGACGTTCGGACAATGTATTTGTCCGTAAAAACCACAGAGGGGCTCAAGGCCATGACCATTTATGAATATACCCACCCGCTGATAGACGAGCAGATCGAGGCCATTGGCGGGCATTATGCCTTTACCCGCGAGATACGCATTCCTCTGGAGGAAAGCGTCGTTCTGGCCTTTGTGGGGTATGCCCTCGTGGATTCGAGCTGCTGCGGGGTGGGGGGCTGCGGCTACGCCCTGGTTCCCGGTTTCATCGAACAATACGGGGTTTCAAAGACCGAAGACGGAAGAACCGTCTCCCGTCTGGTTCCCGTCGATGACGAGGCGCTTCGCCGGAAAATTTCCCGCATCCTTCGGGAAGAACACCATCTCCAGCAAATCAATTTCCACTCCCCGTGAAATTTTTGTCGAGAAGTTTTTATCGTGCGTGTTTGCCGTGGATTCATCTGGGTTGAAAATTGATCTTGATATATGTTTGACGTCAAACTATAAGGGGGCATGGAGATCGACCTGACCATCTACCTGATTGCTCGGATCAGGGAAAAGGCCAACCGTTTTCTGACCCGCGAACTCAAGTCCCGGGGGCTGGGCCGGCTGGCGCCGTCCCATGGGGATCTTATGCTGGCCCTGTTTCAACACCGGCAGCTCACCATGAAAGCGCTTGCGGAACTCATCGACCGGGACAAGTCCACAGTGACCGCCCTGGTTGGTAAACTGGTGGTGTTGGGGTTTGTCCAAAAGCGGACAGACCCCATCGACAGCCGCATCACCCTGGTTTCGCTGACCGATGAGGGGGCTTCGCTGAAGGCGGATTTTAAAGATATTTCAAGGCGGCTTTATGAAAAAATATTTCGAGGCGTTTCCGACCCTGAACGAAAAGCTCTGTCGACCCTTCTGGCAAAGATAAACGAGAATCTGTAATGTGGCGGCAGTGGATTCTTTTGGGTTAATAGTTTGACATCAAACATAAAAAGATGGGGGTCGCCGTGGACAGGTGGTCAAAAACGGAAATTAAGGAGCTTTTAAACAAATGCTGGATGACCCATGACGGCATGTGGTTTTTTCATTGCCTTCAAGCGGTCGGCATCGAAAAAACCAATGAACTGAACCTGGCTGCCATCGGTTCTCTGGCCGGTATCGAGATCCGGCGGATTTGCCGGACGTTGGGTATGGCGGAACCGAAAATTGAAACATTTGATGCCCTGAAAACGTTTATGGTTGATATCAACACGCTGTTCATGCCGGATTTTATGCGGTTTCACTACAACTTTCCGGAAGACAATCAAATGCATGTGGCGTATGCCCCCGGGGCGTGTTTTGCCTACAAGGGCATCCAGCGACTGGGGGTCATCGACGGCTATCGTTGCGGTGTGTTTTACCGGCTCGAGTGCTGGTTTCGGGAACTGGGCATCCCTTTTTCCGTCACGCCCGAAGTCAGCGGATGCATGATGCACACCGACGGTGAATGTTTCAGGGACTACGTCTTCAATTTGCAGTTGAAGTCCACATCTTGAGGGCGTGGTAAAAAGGCACTGGCAATGCAGATAAAATTGGCGGCGAGTGCCTAAAATGCACTAAAGTTTGAAATGCCTAAAGTGAAGGAGTCGCTTTGCTCCAGCTATTTTCAGCTAAGATATGGCAGAATTCCTTCATTTTAGGCATTTTAAGTATTTTAGGCATTTCAAATTTTCTGATCCAGAGGCAGCCCAAGGTGATGACCAATGGCTGCGGATTCTCAAAAATCAGCTTCGAAGCCGTTTCTTGTTCACCTTACCCACGCTGGTCAGGGGAATGGCGTCGATAAAAGCAAACTGTTTGGGCACTTTGTAAGGGGACAGCTTCTCCTTGGCAAAGGCGGTGATCTCCTCTGCGACATTGTCGTCGGGGGTATCCTTGTAAGCGGCGCTTTTCTGGACGACCAGCTTGACGATTTCACTGTCCGGCCGCTCCGGATTGGGAACACCGACCAGGGCACACATTTCGATGGCCGGATGCTTGTATAGTTTGTCTTCCACCTCGGAAGAAAAGACCTTGTACCCGCCCACGATGATCATATCCTTGGCCCGGTCCACAACGTAGACAAAACCGTCTTCGTCCATGCGTCCGACGTCTCCGGTATGCATCCAGACGCCGCCATCGTGGTTTCGGAGCGCATTTTCGGTTTCTTCCGGCTTGTTGAGATAACTTTGCATGACCTGGGGGCCGGAGCAGATCAGTTCGCCTTCCTCGCCCAGGGGGACTTCGGTCCAGCCGTCGGACAGGTCCACGATGCGAAACCGTGTGTTGGGGAGGGGCAACCCCACCGAGCCGAGCTTTTTTGTGCTCTTGCCCGGGTTGACCGTGATGAGCGGGCTGGTTTCGGTCATGCCCCAGACTTCCACCATCTTGTTTTTGCCGACCACGCTCTCCAGGTCCACCATAGCGTCCACGGGAAAGGGCGCGGCCCCGGACATACAGTAACGAACCTGACTAAAATCCTGTTTACGGAAGTCATCGCTGGCCAGCAGCATAAGGAATAGGGAGGGGACATTGATGATAAAGGTGGGTCTGAATTGCTCGTACTCCTTGACGATGTGATCGACGTTTCTCGGGTCCGGTATCAGTACCTGGGTGGCGGCCCAGGCCAGGGCGCAGGTGCAGACAAACAGTCCGGCCTGATGAAACATGGGGAATCCGGAAAGCCACACCTCTTTTCCGGTTTCCATACCCATCCAGATTTCGAACTGATAGACATTGGCTATCATGTTGCCGTGGCTCAGAATCGCGCCTTTGGGCGGTCCGGTGGTGCCGCCGGTGTATTGCAGGTAGCACGGATCGCTCCCGGTGACCGTTACGTCGGGCGGGGTGTCGGGGTATTCCGCCAGAAAATCGTAAAAGCCGGTTACGGTTTTGCCGTCAATGGGTTTTCCCTGGGGGTATTCCGTCACACTGGGAAGCGGATCGAAAACACCTGAAACCAAAACAATTTCGACCTTGGGGGTTCGGTCGGCCACGGGCAGGTATTTGCCTTCAAAGAGCAGGTCCAGGGTGATCAGGACTTTGGCCCCGCAGTCGTTGAGTTGGTAATCCATTTCGTCCGGCATGAGCAGGGGGGCCAGGCCGGATACGGCACACCCGGCCCGAAGGGCACCGGAAATGGCGATTAGGTACTGGGGCGTGTTGGGCAGGTTGATGGCCACGACATCCCCTTTTCCGTAGCCTTTGGCGGCCAGGGCCGTGGCAAAACGCCCCGATTGCTCCAGAAGTTCGCCAAAGGTCATGGTGGTGCCCAGGTAATGGGCCGCGGCTCGATCAGAATATTTCTGGTAGGAATTGACGATATAATCTTTGATGGAGATGTCGGGAATGTCGATGCGCTCTTTTACACCGGGATCGTAGGACTTCAGCCATGGTTTCGCGTCATAGGTCATGCTTGGCGCCTTCCTTATTTAGGTTTTAAGGGAGCGGCAAAGCCGCGTAACATAAATTTTCGCCAGAAAATTTATTTTTTAGATCATTCGGACTTCGGGTGTGTCACCTTTTTCCAGGTCGATGACGGCACCGCCCCGGCCGCTTCCCATGGCGCAGTTGACGACCATGGTCCGGCCGGTCCATGCGAACCCGGCGCTTTCGTGAATGTGGCCGCAGATAATCAGCGCCGGTTCGAGTTCGGCCATGAGAACGGTCAATCGCTTCCACCCGGCGTGGGCGCGCCCTGCCACCAGGTCCACAAAGCCGTAGGGGGGCGGGTGAGCCACCAGGACGTCGGCATTTTGGGCAATTTCCGACAGCCGTCGGACCAAGGGCTTTTCTTTAAACGCGACCCGAGTCCGGAAGGGAATGGGGATGGTGCCGCCGATGCCGGCCAGGCAAATGCCGTCCTTTTCGTGGCGCTGAAGATGGAGGGAGCCAATGTTTGTCGATCCATTGATGAGGTGCTCCACCCGTTTTCGGTCGGAGTTGCCTCGCAGGGCGAGAACCGGCACCGGGAGACGGTTCAATTCGGCGATGGCGGGATCGGGGTTGAAGTACTTCGTCATATCGCCGGCCGCTACCAGAAGGTCAGGCGTGTATGACTCAATGTTTTTCCGTATTCGATCAAGCCGTCTTGATTTCCCGTGAATATCCGCTACCGCATAGATTCTCATGAAACTCTCCCCGATGGGAGGCAGGATTTAACTTCGAGACCATCTTATCCTTCATGACCGACCGAAAATCAACGGTTATTGTTTCAGGTATTGAAAAAATGCCAATCAGTCTGTAAGATGCGTTCACTTCAAAAGCGGAGCTGCAGGATCGACTTTCCGGCAACCGCGCCAAAACACGTTATTGCCGAAAAGTGAGGCGCCATGGGCAAGAGACCGGAATGGTGGCTTTCCGTTCTGGCCAGGATCTGGCCGCTGACATGGATCAGTGCACGGGCTACCCGCTGGCCGGTCATCGGTCCGGTTGTCGCGAAAATGACCCTTCCCCTGTTTTCCGGGGACAATCTCAATATCACCTATGTTCCCATCCACCGGCCCCTTGAGCCACTTCAAAGCACCCCGCTGCCGATCCGTGTGGGAGAAGAACTGATTCGCCGTGCCAGCCACCGGGTCATCATTCACCGCTGCACCTGTCGTGACGCTCGGCAATGCGTCAACCACCCCATTGATTTAGGATGTATGCTGCTGGGTCCGGGGGCTGTGGAGATCGACCCGCGGATCGCCCGGCATGTCTCTGAAGATGAAGCCGTCGCCCACCTGCACCGAGCCGTGGCGGCGGGGCTCGTCCCCATGGCCGGCCGGGTGAAGATCGACAATGTCATCTGGGGCGTCAGGGATTTGGGGAAACTGCTGACCATCTGCTATTGCTGCCACTGCTGCTGCACCATTCTGACATCCGGGCGTTACCTCCCTCAGGGGGCACTGGATGCCCTGGTTCCGTTAAAAGGGCTACGCGTGCAAATTGACATCGACCGGTGCCTGAAATGCGGTACCTGTGTCGAGGCGTGCCATATGAATGCGCTGGAACTGGGCGACAACGGTATTCATCACAGCGCCTTGCGCTGCAAAGGGTGCGGCCGCTGCCTGTCGGTCTGCCCTCACGGTGCGATTGCCATCGACGTGGACGATCCGGAGGCTGCTGTGGAAGAACTGGTGGTACGGATCGGAAGCCGTATCGAATGGGCGTAACCGATATCTGAAGAAAAGAGGAAAGAGAAATGGATGCCAAGAGATTGCATGACAACGCAAGGGGGTTCACCATGATTGAGATATTGATCGTGGTGGTTATTATCGGCATCCTGGCGGCTATCGCCATTCCGAGCCTGACAAGGCAGCGGCAGAAAGGTTACGATACCACGGCCATGTCGGATATCAAGAATGCTTATTCGGCGGCCCAGGCCTATTTTTCTTCCTATCCAGATGCAACGCTGGACTTATCCAAGCTGGAAAGCAGCGGATTTGGGGAATCCAAGGGCGTGGCGCTGACCGTTGTGTCGGGAACCCAGTTGGGCCTGAACATGACCGCCTCTCATCAGAGCGGATCAAAGCATTACACCGTTGATGCCAATGGTGCCATCAGCCAGTAAAGAATCCTTGCCCAGAGGACCCGCTTTGGTTTGCCCCTGGACGGGGCTGGGTTGTCGCCCTCCCATATCAGTGTGGAGTGCCTAAAACGACTAAAGTTGAGGAGTCGCTACGCTCCATCGGTTTTTATAATATGCAGAATACCATACTTGGAAATTGGGCGTTGGACATTGGATCTTGATCCTTTTGTCTCCTTTCGAGGGGATCAATGAGGCCACTCGCTTTTCGGTTGGAGATTCACTGTTTTTCTGAGGGGAGGGGGAATGCTCAACATTCTAAGGCACGGTCCCAATAAAGCAATGGTTCGATGGATGGTATGGGTCACCTGGCCCATCATCATTGCCGCCAAACGCCTGAGTGCCGTGCCGGGGTTGAGGGCCGTGATCAATCCGTTTTTCGCCTACCCCTGGAACGAGGTGACCGCAGTCCCCATCGGTTACCAGATCGATGCGCCGGAAAATGTCGTGCTTCCCCGGCGGGTGGTGGAACGTTTGGTCGAGAGTGTGGCAGACATCTTCATTCTCGACGAATGCATCTGTCGGCGCCAGACCGGGTGTTCCGAGTATCCCAAGGAGATCGGATGCATGGCCTTAGGGTCTGCCATCTCTCGCCTGCATCCGTCTCAGGGCCGAAGGGCGACCCAGGATGAGGCCATCAGTCATGTCAGGCGTGCTGCTTCCGCCGGCCTGATCGCCAACGTGGCCCATACCTGGATCGATCCGCTGGCCTTTGGCCTGGCCCCATTTAACCGCCTGATGTTCATCTGTTTCTGCGATGACTGCTGCTGTCTGTACCGGACCCACATGCAGCGCCGCGGCCAGAACCTCAACCGTGCCTACCAGGGGCTGCCCGGCATATCCGTTGTTGTGGATCCCGAAAAATGCACGGGGTGCGGCATCTGCGTGGAACGATGTTTCGCGGCTGAAATGACGATGGAAAATGGCGCTGCATCGCCTGGACCGGACTGCAAGGGGTGCGGTCGATGCGTCGAGGTCTGCCCGGCCGGGGCGATTCGCCTGGAAATCGACGACGAAGAGACCCTCTTCAACCGGCTGGTGGCCCGCATCGAAGCGGTGGCCGATATATGGTAAGGCAGCCAGTTTTTTTTAACAAACTGACCGACCCTTGGGAGCGCACAATGATTGACATGAAAATCGAAGGTATCGCATTTTCCGCCGGCAACTGGCCGCCGGATCCCACCAAACCGACCCTGCTCTTTATCCATGGAAGCGGTGAAGACAGGATCCTCTGGCACCGGCAGGTGGATGCCCTGGCCGAGGTTGCCAATACCGTGGCCATGGATCTGCCAGGTCACGGCCGAAGCGACGGACCGGCCGCAGCCGATGTGGCGGCGTATACCGAAACAGTGGCAAAGTTTATCTCTGCCGCCCAATTGCCGCGACCCATCCCCTGTGGCTTGAGCATCGGCGGGGCCATCGCCCAGCATTTGCTCATCGAATATCCGGATCGTGTCGCTGCCGGGGTTCTGATCAACACCGGTGCACGTCTGCGGGTGATGCCGGCTATTTTCGAAACCATCGAAAAGGATTATGCCGGTTTCGTTGGAATGCTCGAACAGATCGGTGCTTCACCGAAAACCGATGCCGCCGTTTTGGAACCCTTGACCCGGGTGACAGCGGCATGCCCACCGTCGGTTACCGCAGGTGACTTTCATGCCTGCGACAACTTTGATGTCATGGCGCGGCTTTGCGAAATTAGACATCCGGTTCTGGTTATTTCGGCCGCAGACGACACCTTGACCCCGCCCAAATACGGCGATTTTCTGGAGAAGCAGATTGCCGGGGCGAGGCGGGCCCATATCCTGGACGCCGGACACCTGGCGCCGGTGGAACAACCCGAAGCGGTGAACGCCGCCATTTCTTCTTTTCTGGCAGACATTGTTGACGGGTTAGGAAAAATCAATGGGACGAGCGGATCCGCCCAGGCAATGGGACGGTGAGACCGATGTGATCGTTGTGGGCAGCGGGTTTGCCGGATTGGCCGCTGCCATCGAAGCCAGGGTGGCGGGAAGAGCCGTGGTGGTCCTGGAGAAGATGAAAGGATACGGGGGAAACTCCTTTATCAGTGATGGGGTGATTGCCGCGGCCGGCACCGCCGAGCAACGGGCCGCCGGCATTGAAGATTCCCCGGAACGCATGGCCCGGGACATGATGCGTGCCGGGCTCGGACTCAACCGGCCCGAACTGGTGCGTATGGTGGCCGAAGGTGCCGAGGATGCCTATCGGTGGACGGCAGATGATATCGGCGTGATCTACCAGGATCGCGTGGACCAATTCGGTGGGCATTCCGTCCCCCGCTGTTACACCCCCCACCGGCGGTCCGGGTCGGCCATCATTGCGCCCATGCTGGCCAGGGCACGGAAACTGGGGGCGGCGATTCAGAACCTTTCACAACTGGAGCAGCTCTTTTTTGATGACACCGGCCGGATTTGCGGTGTCGCCGTCCGACGGGGCTACCGGTTTCCGGATCAACACTCCGGAACGGTGGAAACCCTTCGGGCCCGCCGGGCCGTGGTTCTGGCTGCCGGCGGATTTGCCGGCGACATCGGATTTCGGTCCGCCCAGGACCCGCGGCTGACCGCTGCCATCGCCAGCACCTGCAAGGCGGCCAGTACCGCCGAGGTGCTCAAGGAAGCCATGCGCGCCGGTGCCATGCCGGTGCATCTGTCCTGGATCCAGCTCGGCCCCTGGGCCAGCCCCGACGAGAAAATGTACGGTGTGGGGCCTGATTTTGCCAGTTATGTCGCCTATCAATATGGCATCCTGGTGGATCCGGAGACCGGCCGGCGCATCGTCAACGAAATGGGGGACCGAAAAATCCGGGCCGATGCCATTCTGGCCACCGGCCACCCCTGCATCGCCATCACCGACGCCAACGGGGTGACGCAGTCAGGTCACAACATCGACCACTGCCTGAAACGGGGAGTGGTCCGGGCCTTTGACCGTTTGGCAGAACTGGCCGGCCATTACGGGATCGATGCCAGGATTCTCCAAGAGACGGTCAGCCGTTTCAATGTCCAGATCGGCAATGGAGAGGATGAAGAATTCGGCAAACCGATTTTAAATGGTGCGGGGCCATTGACCCAGCCTCCCTTTTTCGCCATGCGCGCCTGGCCCAAGGTCCACCACACCATGGGCGGTTTGCTTATCGATACCCAGGCCCGGGTGATCGATCTTAACGGCCAGCCCCTTGCCGGACTCTACGCTGCCGGAGAAGTTGCCGGCGGCGTCCACGGGGCGTGTCGACTGGGGAGCTGTGCCATTCCCGACTGCCTGGTTTTCGGCCGCATCGCCGGCCGAAAAGCGGCCGGTGAATGACCCCGGAGCCTCTTTGAAACCACAAAGAATCGACAAGGAGCCCGATATGGAAAGGCAACCGAATCCGTTGAAAAAGACCGTGACAAGAAGAACGTTCATGGGAACCACGGCCAGGCTGGCGGCCGGTGCCGCCCTTGTTTCCACCGGGGCTTGCGCCGGCGCGGAAAAAAACGCCCGCCGGGCAACCCCCCTGACTCAACCCCAAGCCTGGCAAAGCCCCGACCAGCGGCCCCGGGTGGAAGTGAGCGGATCCAGTCAGGGCAGGGTTCTGCTCAAAGACGGCCTGGTGGTGGACGGCACGGGAAAGCCGGCCTTTTACGGCGATGTCCTGATTCAAAAAGATCGGATCGAAGCAGTCACCCCAGGGCGGATTCAATTTGACGGACCCGCAGTGGATTGCACCGGGAAAGTGGTGGCGCCGGGATTCATCGATGCCCATTCCCACATGGATTGGGTGCTCCCCATGACGGACCGAACCGAGCTATCCGCGCCGTTTACCGAACAGGGTGTGACCACCGTTGTAGCGGGCAACTGTGGGTTCGGCGTGGCGGGGTTTAAAAAGGACAGCCCCCATCGGGACATGCTCACCACCCGGGTTCATGGCATGTATGATCTTTACTGGAACACCATGGCCGAATACTTCGATCACCTGCGGCGGATCGGAATTTCCCACAATCTGGTCAACCTCTCCGGCCACGGTACCACCCGTACCTCCATCCGCGGCTTTGATCCGACCCCCATGACCGGCGCGGAGATGAAAGCGCTCACCTATCTTCTGGAGGAAACGTTGGAGCAGGGCGCCGCCGGGGTCAGTTTCGGATTGCAGTATGAGCCCGGCGTTTTTGCCTCCATGGACGAAATGAAACAGGTGGCCAAACTGGTGAAGAAAAAGGATAAGATCATTACGGTGCATATGAAGGCCTACTCTTCACTTTCCGGTACCTATCCGCTCAAATTTTTCGGCCGGCCCCACAACCTGCTGGCCATTGAGGACATGATCACCCTGGCACGGGAGACCGGTGTGCGGCTCCAGATATCCCATCTGATTTTCGTGGGCGAGCGTACCTGGGGCACGTGCAACGAGGCCTTGGATCTCATCGACGCTGCTATCGGGGAAGGGCTGGACATTCAGTTCGATACCTACGCCTACCATTGCGGCACTTCGGTCATCAACGTTTTTTTGCCGGAGTGGTTCCTGGCAAGGATTCCCGAAGGATACAATGACGGTTCGAGTCTGTTTCGACTGCGCATGGAGATCATGCTCATCGAAAAGCTGCTCGGCTTTGGCTATGACGATATTCAAATCACCGATGCCCGGCATCCGGACCTGGAGCAATTCAATGGGATGTTCATTGCCGACATTGCCAAAAAACGTGGCTTGAGCCCCTTTGAGAACTTTGTGGACATGGCGCGGAAAAGCGAAGGGCGGGCCCGGGTGCTCAATCATCGATACAGCAATATGGAAAACATCGAACGGATGATGCAGCATCCGGCCTCGCTTTTTATGACCGACGCCACACCGGCCCTGGCAGGGGTCCAAAACCCGGGGGCTTACGGCAACTTCCCCCTTTTTCTCCAATACGCCCGGGATCGGCGACTGATGACACTGGAAGACTGCATCCGCAAAATGACCGGCGCTTCGGCGGATCGATTCGCCATTTCGGGCCGCGGTTATCTCAAGCCGGGAATGGCAGCTGACATCACCGTTTTTGACTGGGAAAAAATTCAGGATAACAACACCCGGGAGGCCACCGACCGAAAGCCGACCGGCATCGATCACGTTTTTATCAATGGGGCACGGGTCCTGAACGGGGGGCTCCTGACGAATTTGATCCGGCCCGGCCGCGTCCTCTGATTCACCGGCTTTTTGGTTTGCATGGTTGACAACCCATGGCCGATTTCGGTATGCGGAGGAACAATTCCGTTTTCCGATGATCGATATGAGCGTTGCCAGCGAATTCAAAATCGCCGAGAAGACCCTTCGAAGCCTGAATCCAGAGGATCGAAAAAGGCTAAAGGAGATCTGTGCCCAAATTCAGACTGCCGAGAAAACTCTCTGGCACCGGGCCCAGCCGTTGCTGGAAAGGTGTATGGCCGGCTGTGAAGGGCTTTGCTGCCGCAACATCAACCTGGAAGATATCATCGGGATGGAGGATTTTCTCTACGTCCTGACCGTCCGTCCGGATCTTCGTGATCAGATTGTTCGTTGCCTGGCGCACGAATCCATCTTTTCCGCCGACTGTTTTTTTCTGGAAGGAGGCATCGGCCCCTGCCTATTCCCAGCCGATGCCCGCCCCAAGGTCTGCATCATGACCTTCTGTTTCGACGATACGCCCGTCAAAAAAGAGATCCGGCAGGTCGGTGCCGAATTCAACCGCCTCGGCCGGTTTGTCTGGCTCTGCCGGGTCCGATCCATTGTCCGATACTTGTTTCCGTGGACTCAGGCGACCGTCCAATACCGATAAAGCTCTCCGAGCCAGTTCCCCTTCATTCGATATGGGAATCGCCGTCCTTTGGGTGCGGTCAGCGTCCATTGGCGATGCCGAGACACCCCCTGTTGCAAGTGCCTAAAGTGAACCAAAGTTTGAAGTGAGTCCCGCCAGGGAGGGATACGGAATTCTGCCCATATAAGGCTAACAGGGATGGACGGGATAGACAGGATGAAGAAATAGAGACCGGACTGTTTTTCATAAGAGCATCCTGAATCCCTTAAAAAAATGGTGGAGCGCAGCGACTCCTCAACTTTAGTCACTTTAGCTCACTCTAGTCACTCGACACTTATCTATGACCCCTTCCAGGGGCAACCCCATGCCCGGTCCTGTGGGCCAGGGTTCCGGATGACCGGTCGATCGAGATTTTATGACTGATATTCAGGAAAAAAATCTGTTGACAGCATTTATATACTTTATATATATACAACCAATATAAACAATCTGCAGCAAGGAAAATTTATGTCGCTGAAATATTCCATTCTGGGCCTGCTCCATTACCAGCCCATGCATGGCTACCGCATCAAGGAACACATCGAGCAGAATTTCGGGCACATGTGGTCCATCAATTACGGACAGATCTACCCGAACCTGAAAAAAATGAAGGACGAGGCCCTTATCTCCATGAACGAAGAGATCTGCCAGGGGGAAAAGGGCCCGCCGAGAAAACTTTACACCATTACCGACAAAGGGCGCGCTGAATTCCAGAGGTGGCTTGCCGAGTCTCCCGAGCGTGGCATGCTGCTGCGGGACCCCTTTTTAATGCGATTCGTGTTTTTTGATTTCGGTGAAGATGAACGCTCCCTTGAACTCGTGGATGAGCAGATTCAGAGCTGGGAAAATCAATTGGCACGGCGCTATGCCAATCTGGCTCGCTGGGAGGGGGCTGGGGTTTACGTCCGCCTCATGGCCGAACTTGGGGTGAAAACCAACGAGGTCCTTTTGGCGTGGCTGAAGGAAGCCCGGCAGGAGATCGCGGCGGAGGCCGGCCTGGAAAGCCGAGAGAACGTGACGGCGTTTCTGAAAACCGAATAGCCCGTTTTCTCAGGAAAGCGAAGACATGACATGAAGGCACTGTTTCTAGAAAACGACCTGAAAAGAATCATCATGCTCAAGGCGCTACGCCCGTTTTTGCGATCCGCGCCGGTGGGCCGTTTTTTTCCGATGCAGTATGCCGAGGTGCCCGAGCCGGATCTTCCGGGTCCCCGGTGGCTGAAGGTCAGGGTTAAAAGCTGCGGGTTGTGCGGATCGGACGTCCACTTTATCCATATGGACATGGATCCAAAGTGCTTTCCCGCGGCCATCCCCGGCGTGACGAGAAAATATATCGGTCACGAATTGATTGCGGAGGTGGTGGAAACCGGAGATGAGGTGGAAGCTTTTCGTTCCGGAGACCGCGTTGCCTTGCGTATCGACTGGCCGTCATGTTTCCAGATGGAGATCGATCCCGCCTGTCGGCAGTGTCGATCCGGCAACTACATGCTCTGCGAAAACCTGGGAAAGAAAAATCCCCTTGTCATCGATACCGGCGGTGGGTTTTCGCCTTTTATGGTCATGCACCAATCCCAGCCTTACAAGATTCCGGACACCTTGACCGATGAACGGGCCCTGCTGATCGAGCCCATGGCCAGTGCGATCCACGGGGTGATGAAACGGCCGCCCAAGGCCGGCGACAACGTTCTGGTGATCGGCGGCGGGACCATCGGGCTCCTGTGCGTGCTGGCTGTAAAAACCCTGGCGCCGGAGGCCGATGTCTGCTGCCTGGTGCGGTATCCGTTCCAGGCTGATGCGGCAAAAATGCTGGGAGCGGACCAGATCATTTCGGAAAGGGCCGATGCCTTCTCCCAGGTCGCCCGTCTGACCGATGGGGCTTACCACCGGGGGTATTTCGGAAACGAAATTGTTCTGGGCGGCTTTGACACGGTCTACGATTCGGTGGGCAACGATGGCAGTATCGGTGACGGTCTCCGCTGGGTCCGCGGTGGCGGGAATTTGGTCATTCTCGGGATTAATTTCAAACCGGGAAAACTCGATTATTCTCCCGTCTGGTGCCAGGAAATTCACGTCACGGGAATCAATTGCCACGCCGACGAATCGGACGGCGAGACTTCTTTTGATATGGCGGCAAGACTGCTTTCCCAAACACCGCGGCCGGTGGAGACGATCCTTACCCACCGGTTTCCCATGTCCCAGTTCAAGACGGCCGTGGAAACCTTCATGAACAAGGGGCGGAGTCGGGCCATTAAGATTGTGCTGGATCATTCTTGAACATTGAGAATTGAGCATTGGATATTGGACATTGAGCCCCCATGGGAGGCTCCCGAGGCCACCCTCTCAACATGCGGCACCTCACGCAATGAAGAACGGAGCGAAGATGGAATATGACGGTATCACACTGGTCACCGGAGCGGCGGGATTCATGGGAAGCCACATGGTCGAATGCCTTGCCGCAAAAGGCTGCCGGGTTCGGGCCACGGCGCGTCCTCGGAAAGACACGTCGTTTTTCGACCGGCTCGGCGTGGAATTTGTCGGCGCCGATCTGACCCAACCCGAAACCTTGCCGCCGCTCTTTGACGGGGATGTGGACCGGGTAATCCATCTTGGCGCCATCTGTAATTTTTCCACACCCTATGCCAGGCTTCGTCCCACCAATGTTATGGGCGTGGCCCACATGGCCGATCTGGCCTTGGGGGCAAAGGTCAAGTGCTTTGTTCATGTGACGTCCACCAGCGTTTACGGATGCTACACCGGAAGCCCCTTTACCGAGGAGAGCCTCCGAAATCCCAAGGACGACTACGGCCGCAGCAAGCGGGACGGCGAAGACATGCTTTTCAAGCGAATGGACCAGGGGTTGGCCGCGGTGATTGTCCGTCCCTGCACGGTCTACGGTTCCCGTTGTAACGATGGGGCCGGAAAAGCCTTTTCACGGGCCTCTTCCATCGCCGCCATTCCAGGCAGCGGCGGGCAGCTGCTCTCCAATATTCGTGCTGAAGACGTGGCTGCTGCCGCCGTCCACCTGTCCTGCCGCAAAGAGGCCCTGGGTGAAGTATACAACCTGGCCGACGACAGCCACCCGACCCTGGAAGCGGCCCTGACCCTGGCGGCTGAGACCTTCGGGACCAAACCGCCGGGCCTTCACCTACCCCTTTTTCTGGTTCGTGCCCTGGCACGGGTGGACGGTTTTGTCTCCGGTCTCAAGGGCCGGATTCCGGACCTGGAATATGAAGCGGCCTGTTATCTTTCCGAAGACTATGTCGTGGACAACACCAAGCTCAAGGCAACGGGATTTGAATTTGCCTACCCGGATTTTATCGCGTCCATGACACAGATGGGACAGTGGCATCGTTCCCGGAAGAGCTGAACTTAACGGTTTAGGTCTGGCCGTCTTGTATAAACGCTTTTACCACAAAGTTAAGGGGCCAAGTTAGGGACAAAGTTGATTTGCTCTTTGTGCGCTTCGTGTCTCGTATGTTGAAAGTTAATGAAAAGCCATGCAGGGAGGAGGAGGCGTTGCCCCCCCATCCCCCAATGACGCG
>JAEINQ010000036.1 GCA_016342285.1 Desulfobacterales bacterium | reverse complement strand
GGCGTTTACTTCAAGGACGCCAGGAACATGAGCGAGCTACCGGACGAATGCGTCCATCTGGTGGTCACCAGCCCGCCTTATTACATCGGCATGGAATATGAAAAGGGCATGACCTGGGACGAGCACATCGAAAACGTCCGTCCGGTTATGAATGAGTGCGGAAGAGTGCTGGTCCCCGGCGGCATCATGGCCATCAATGTCGGCGACATCACCAACTTCGAAGGACCCAAAGGCCAGAACGAACGCTCGCAGACCCAGCTGATGGCCCATCGGTATCAGAGCTTTCTCCGCAAGCACAACATCCTGCTCACCGACACTATCATTTGGACCAAGCCTCCAAAGTGGAACGCCCAGCACAGCAACCTGCGGGATGAGACACCCCATTGCTCCTACAAAACCATGCAGAACTGGGAGCCGATTTATATTTTCCGTAAAAAAGGTGAGCGGCAGATCCCACCCGACGACATCGTTCTGCTGTCCAAGCTCACCCGCCAACAGTGGATGGCTTACGTCAACGCCCTCTGGGACATCGAGCCCGATCACAACATTCACCAAGACCACCCCTGTCCATACCCGGAAGAACTGGTCAGGCGCCTTGTCCAGATGTTCTCCTACGTCGGCGACACGGTCCTGGACCCCTTCCTGGGCAGTGGCACCACCGTGAAGGTGGCTCGTGAGCTCGGCCGGGAAGCCATCGGCTACGAGCGGGAACTCCAGTACAAGGCTGCCATCATGCGAAAGCTGGGTTTGCCTTTCGTGGACACGCTCGAAAGCGTCCAGCAGACCTTGAGCGCCGACAACTGGGCTCCGGACCTTTCCGAAACGGATGAGGATCAGGAAGTAGAGGAAACCATCGCTTTGGCCGCCGAGGTCGGAGCGGAAGTCTAAACCCTTAACCAGAACCGGGGCGGGGGCATTCACCCCCGCCCTGGCCTGAAAGGAAATAAAAAATGAATCCGATCACCACAAGGCTTGCAGGTGTCACCCACGGCGATGCTCAGGCCAATATCAAGAAATACGGCGGACCCGGTATCGGTCATTACGATCTGATTCGGGAGCCGGCCAATCCGCACGATTCCAATGCAATCCGAGTTGCCCTGTTCGGCAAGATTTTCATGGGCTACATCCCGGCACCGCTCGCCGCTACGCTGGCCCCGCTGATGGACCAAGGGCGGAAGCTCGTTGCCGAGTTCGTTCGGAAAAATTCTGCTCCAGGTCAGGAAACTATCGGCATGACCGTGCAGATTGTTGAACTCAAATCACAAAATACCCCACAGGCTGGATAGGGAGCATTGGATATGTCATCCAATCGTCCGAAATATACGGAAGCAAAACAGGCTGTTGCAAAGCCATGTGCCCAGAATGTGCCCAAGAAACGGCTTTACTCGATTAAAGAGTTGACCCGCGAAATTGGGGCAACCGATTGGTTCTGGCGATCACAGGTCTGGGACGGCCAGCTTCCGTATGTTCAGGTCGGGCGGAAAATGCTCATCGACAGCAACGATGTTGAAAGTTTCATCCAGAGACACAAATGCACCAACTAATTGTAAAATACGAAAGGAAAGAGCCATGACGAGCATGAAGGAATATTTCGAGCAGGTAAAAGAAGAGATGGACAAGCATCAGGCCAAACAAGAAACGCAGGATGTTGATTTCGGGGAGGCCTTCGAAAACGGGGAATGCCCCTACTGTCAGAATGATGAATTCATAATCGCAATAAAAAGGACACCCGGCGGGAAGCAATTTCTTCATTTTTGCCCTGATTGTACAAATTCGTGGGTCATTGAAATAGATCCGACTGACGGCACTCTTTACGCGGGGCCATTAGAGATCCCACCTCTTCCCGAGTTGTAATTCAACAGAAAAAGGCCTTCTCCGCCAACAAAGGGGAAGGCCTTTTATGTTTATGGACATGGGATCGATGATCGGATACAGTCCAAAGATCCCATCTTGTGCCCGTCAAGGCAGGATGGAGGTGACATATGGGTAGTCTCTACAAACGCGGAGACGTATGGTGGATAAAGTACTACCGAAACGGTAAAAGCTACAGGGAGAGTTCTGGGACCACCAAGAAAATGGTGGCCAAGAAGCTCTTGGACAGAAGGGAGGGCGATATAGCACAGGGCAAAATGCCCGGAATTATCTTTGACAAGGTCCTCTTTGACAACCTGGCCGAGGGGTTTCTGCAAGATTACCGCATCAACCAGCGAAAATCGCTCGCAAGGGCCGAAAGAAGCGTCGAATTGCTTAAAGCCGAATTCGAGGGCTTCAGCGTCCCCAGGATCAACACATCGAGGATCAACCAGTACATCGAACGCCGAAAAGCCGAAGGGGCCAAAAACGCCACCATCAACCGGGAGCTGTCCGCATTGAAACGGATGCTGAACCTTGGGGCCGAACAATCACCGCCATTGGTCGACAGGGTCCCTAAAATCCACATGCTCAAGGAAAACAACACCCGCAAGGGATTTTTTGAGCATTCGGAATTTCAGGCCCTGCGCGGCTGTTTGCCCCACTACCTCAAGGGGTTTGTGACCTTTGGCTATAAAACGGGCTGGCGCGTATCAGAGATCACCGGCTTACAGTGGAAACAGGTGGATCTGGATATTGGGGTGGTTAGGCTTGAGGTCGGCGAAACGAAAAACGATGATGCCCGGACGGTATACATGGATAACGAACTCAAAATAATTTTCTCCGAACTATGGGCGAACCGAAAGAGTTCCGAGAAACTGCTGCTCTATGTTTTCCTGAATCGTCACGGAACCGGGAGAATCAAACGCTTTGACAAGTCATGGAACAAGGCCTGTGAGGAAGCGGGAATTGGGCATCGGTATTTCCATGACCTTCGGCGAACCGCCGTAAGAAACATGATCAGATCAGGCGTACCCGAAACAGTGGCCATGAAAATATCCGGGCATAAGACCAGAGCCATCTTCGACCGGTATAACATCACCAACGATGAAGACCTGGTCAAAGCGGCACACAGCCAAGAAATCTACCTCGAATCACGCTCGGGCACAATTTCGGGCACAATCCACAAATTGGGCAAGAAAAAAGGGGCTGGCGAAACCGCCTAACCCCTTGATTTTACTTGGTGCCGGAGGAGAGAATCGAACTCTCACTCCCCGAAGGGAACTGGATTTTGAGTCCAGCGCGTCTACCAATTTCACCACCCCGGCATGGATGGGACTTATAAAATAATTGCACCGGTTCGTCAATGGTTTTGGCGGTTCAGCCCCCCGGACGGCCGAACAATGGGTAAATCCGGTATGATCCCGCCATGGCCCAGGGCCTTGATGATGTCGGCAACGGAGACCGTCCCCTCCCTGAGCACCCGGGGCCTATCGCCGGTCACGTCCACCACGGTGGACCCGATGCCGCCGTCCAGGGGGCCGGCATCGAGCACCATATCCGCGGCCGCGGCGACATGCGGATGCAGATCGACAATCCGCCAGCACCCCGGTCGACCGGAAAGGTTGGCACTGGTGGCGGTAACCGGGCCGCTCATGGCCGCCACCAGTGCCACGGCCACAGGGTGTGCGGGCATGCGCACGCCGATCTTGCCGGTACCGGCCGTCAAGCGACGGGGCACGCTGTGTCGGGCCGCAAGAACCAGGGTGACCTGGCCCGGCCAAAGGGCATCCATGATTCGCCGGGCATCCGATGTCAGGTCCTGAACCAGGGGCGCCAGGTCCCGCCGGTCACGGACCAGAACCGATACCGGTCGGTCCCCGGGGCGCTGCTTGATGGCAAAGAGCCGTTCCAGGGCTGCACCGTTAAAGGGATCGACCCCCAATCCGTATAGGGTGCGGGTAGGGAACACCACCACCTGGCCGCCCTTGATGGCGTCCGCGGCCTGTTCGATCGTTTGGGGCCGGGGCGAAACCGGGTGCACCCGGTGTATTTTATTCACCATGGGTCAGTCGGTTGGCCTTTTCCTCGACCTGGACGGCCATTTCCAGTTTGTCGTCTTCGAGCTTTTGGGCCAGGCCCTCGTCGGCCAGGGCCAGAATCTGGGCGGCCAGGATACCGGCGTTGCGGGCGCCCGGCTTTCCGATGGAGACCGTGGCTACCGGCACCCCGGGCGGCATCTGCACCGTGGACAGCAGGGCGTCAAACCCCTGAAGGCAGGAACTGTCGATGGGCACCCCAATGATGGGCAAGGTGGTATGGGCGGCCATGGCGCCGGCCAGATGGGCAGCATGCCCGGCGCCGGCGATGATCACCTTTATCCCCCGGGCCTTGGCCCCACCGGCAAATGCCGCTGCCCGGGCCGGGCTTCGATGGGCCGAGGCCACGGTCATTTCATAGGGAATGCCGAATTTTTTCAGGACGGCGGCGGTCGCCTCCATGACCCCCAGATCGGAGTCGCTGCCCATGACAATGCCCACCCGGGGGTGTTGCGTTGCCGGGTTGGTTTCGTTGTGGTGACTGCTCACGGATCCTCCTTCAATCTGCAGTTGGAAACCACATCCTGTGGACATGGTCAGAGTCAGTTGTCTTTGCCGAGACCGCTTTGTTTCAAGTCACTCCACACTTATTTCCCCGCCAGCCCCTTCCCGGAATGCGCTTCGATCCCCAGTTCGATGAGCCGATCCAGCAGGGCCGTGAAGGAATATCCGGCCACCGCCGCCGCCTGGGGAAAGAGGCTGGTGGCGGTCATGCCGGGGATGGTGTTGGTCTCCAGCACATACAGGTCGCGGCCTTTCAGGATCATGTCGGTCCGGCTGTAGCCGAGACAGAACAGGGTCTGATGTGCCCTTCGGGCCAGGTCCTGGGCCTTTTCCGTCATCTCGGCATCGATACGGGCCGGGCAGATCTCCTCGGAAGCGCCGGGCATATACTTGGCCTCGTAGTCGAAAAAGGCATGGTCGGTACCAGGAACGATTTCAATCAGGGGCAAAGCCTCGGGGTCCTCGTTTCCCAGGACACCACCGGTAATCTCGACGCCTTCGATATAAGCCTCCAGCAAAAGCGCGTCGTCAAATTCAAACCCCTTTTCCAGGGCGCCGGCCAACGCCCCTTTGGCCCTGACGATGGACATGCCGATGCTCGATCCCCCGGTGAGCGGTTTGACCACTAGCGGCAGGCCCAGTTGCTCAAGGGCCGCCTTTCCGTCAATATTCGAAGACTTGGTTATCACCGCATATGCCGGTATCGGGATCCCCGCCTTTTCATAAAGCTGTTTGGAGGCCAGTTTGTTCATGGCCAGGGCGCTTCCCAACACCCCGGCCCCCTGGTAGGGGATGCCCAGCAGGTCCAACAGCCCCTGCACGGTCCCGTCCTCGCCAAAAGGGCCGTGAAGGATAATCAGGGCCGCGTCGATAGTGGCGGCCTCGGCCACCAGACGGCCCAGGTCGGTCTTGGGGTCGTAGCGCCGGATCTCGTAACGGTCCTTGTCCAGGGCCTCATACACCTGTTGGCCGCTGCTCAGGGAAACCGCCCTTTCCGCGGAGATGCCGCCGGCGAGCAGGGCGATGGTCTGTTTTTTCATGGCGTTTCCTATCCGTTCATCAATTGCTGCTTGGTCCGGTTGAATTCGTCCATGGTAATCAGGTCGTTTTCCAGCAACCGGGCCAGTTCGCCAAGGTCCCTGACCCTGGCCGAAGCCGAGGCCGGGGCCTCCAGTTGAAGGGCCGGCCCGTCGGCACCATCACCAATGGCCGGTACGGCTTCCCCGTTGCCCACTTTGAAGGTGGCCAGCCCCCCCAACAGGCTCACCTCCACGGTCCGTCCGCGGAACGTGGGCGAGTTGAGCATTTCTCGAAGGGTTTTGCCTTCGGCCTTCATCCGCCGCCAGAACAGATAACCGGAGATAATGACCAGCGCCGTCCCGCCCAAAAAAATCCAAAGCATGTAATTGACCAGACCGCGAAAAAACAGGACCAGAAACCCCAGGCCGGCAATGAGCAGGGCGTGCAGGACCAGGATAAAATAGGCCGTCAGCACACTCTTCATCACGCCTTCGGTCTCTTTGGGGTTTTTGCGTGTCATGGCCGTGTGTCGTTGTCCGCCGGACCGACGCGCCGGCAGCCTGTATCGGGTGGAACAACGCCCGAGAATGTCAATCCGGACCGTTGTCTTTCGAAGGGGTCTCGATTTTATCGACCACCAAAGAGGCGTATTGCTGGGGCACCTCGAACGCAATGCGGCCGGAACGCATGGTGTTAACCTTCATTATCATAAAATTGAGCTTTTTCAAAGCGTTGTACTTATCGGCGATATCCTTCTCACCGTCGAGCAGGTCCTGGGTCCGGCGGATCTCCTTTCTGACTTCGATTTCAGGCGGCACAAAATCGGCGTTCTTGAGCACCTTGTAGGCCATCCGAAGATCTTCGGGCACATGCCGGTCGTCGTCAAAAACCAGGGGCTGGCCGACACCGGGCAGGTTATCGAAGTCGCCCCGCCTCTGGGCGCCTTTGATCCGCGCTTCCACGATTTTGTCAAACCCCGGAATCATGGGGGTCATACTATACATCCCGCCCTTTCTTTTCAAGTGCTTTTCAAGTTCTCTCCAAGCGCAAGACAGGCCCTGCGCCTGGATGAGCTAAAGTGACCAAAGTTGAGGGGTCGCTACGCTATACCCGCAGAGCGGGTGGCATCAGGAGGCCCTCCTTAGGAGGGCTTAATGTCCAATATCCAATTTTCAATTCTCAATGTTCAAGGAAGGTATTCTGCCATTTTAGCCTTTTAAAAATTGGCAGAGCGTAGCGATTCCACACTTGAGCATTGGAAATTGAGTATTGGAAATTGGAAATTCACGGTAGTCGTTCTCACCGGGACGGTAGCGATAGCGGAGCCTCTTCCGGTCCACCACTTGAAGTGGTGGTTTAATGCCAGAATTAAATTCAACCCGCGTACCGACCCGGTTGACCCGGACCGGGCTCCTCTGGTAGGGTTCGGCCTCGGAAAAAAGATAACCGCCAACCTGCCAACCAAGGACGCTCCATGAAAACCATTGCCTTTGCCGGAACCGACGGGCGGACCCTGCTCTGTGCCCTGACCGTATCCACCGCCACCAGCGAAGCCTATCCCGACCCTTACCAGGGAGCGGTGGTGCGCGGCACGCCAGCCATGCCGGTCTTTTCACGACAAATGGACTGGCCGGTGAATTTCATCCCCACCCGGAGCAATTCCGTGGCCCATTACACCGAAGCCATCATCGACGCCTTAACGCAGGGCACCGTGGACTACGTGGTCCCCATGCCTGAAGCCCTGCTGTTCGAGGGGCTGGTGGACACCGTGACCGCGGCCGGTTTCGGCGACCGGATTCTGGGACTGAGCCGGGACGGCGCCTTCATCGAAGGGGATAAGATCCGATGCAAGGGACTCTGCCGGGAGGCGGGCATTCCCGTGGCTGATTCCTGGACCGAGGTCAATGCCGGCGACTACGACGCGGTGCTCGCCGCCTGCCTGGAACGCATCGACGCCTTTGGCGGGGCCGTACTCAAATACCCTTACAGCGCCGGCGGCAAGGGCGCACGCATCATCTTGAACTCATGGGAGATCCGGGAGGTCTGGGCCACCCTGCTCGGTGACTACAAGGACAATTATAAAAAAATATTCGGCAAAAAAGTCCCCTGGCCCCTGCTGGTGGAGTCGCTCATGGCCGGGGTGGAAATCAGCTTTACCATATTCGTGGACGCCGGCGGCCACTACCGCATCCTGCCCACGGCAATGGACTACCCCGAACGCTTCGAGGGACCGGCCAGCCGGACCAACCCCATCACCGGCGGCGTGGGGGCCATCAGCCCCCACCCCATGGAAACGCCCCAGCTCATGGAAATGGCCGGCAAGACCATCGCCGAGCCCCTCATCGAAGCCATGCGTGAAAAAGGGATCCTGCGACCCTGTATCCTCTATCCGGGCTGCTTTGTTTCCTTTGACGCGAACCGGCAGCCGACCCGCATCCGTGTCTGTGAGGTCAATATCCGACCCGGTGAGCCCGAAGCCCAACCCGTGGCCCGACGCATCCGCAACCTCGGGGCCCTGGTGGAGGCCACCATGACCGGCAGACTGGATCAGGTGGCGCCCGAAGTGCGCGAAGAACAGGTGGCCATCAGCATGGCCCTGGTCACCGGACCGGGAGGACCTGACGGCCAAAAGGGGTATCCGTGGTCCTGCACCAAGGGCGAACCGGTGGACATGGACACAAAGTATCTGAGGAGAAAAGGGATCCAGGCCATCCCTTCGGCCATGACCTTCTCCGAAGAGGAACAAATTTACAAGTCCGACGGCACCCGGGTCGCCTTTCTCAACGCCAACGCCACCATCAAACCGGGCCAGGCCCGGGGTGAGGTGGCCGAACGGCTTCGCCAGAAACTGCTGGCCGCCCACGACAACGGCAAACTGCGGGTCGTGCCCCGTGAAGACGTCGGCGGCAACCGTCTGGACCTGCGGCGGGATGTCGGCGCCCACTTCCAACAGGCCGATGACCTCTTCGGCCCAAAGTGAGTCACCGCCCCCCGAGCGGATGGCTTCAGGTGGACTCCGGAAAAAGTCGGTTTTTCACCACGAAGGACACGAAGAGCACGAAGAGAAAAACAGAATATCTAATATTTTCAGCTTCGTGACCTTCGTGCTCTTCGTGGTCGTTTATCTTCTATGGGTGATCGCGGCCTTTTTAAGAACGCATCAACTTAGGCACTTCAAACTTTAGCGCATTTTAGTCATTTGCCGGTAATCTCAATGGTATGGCCAGTTTTCTCTGACCACACCCAAAGGACCGACATGAATGACCGGGGGTCGATTTTCTTGCCGGGGTCGGGGCCGCTTATTCACCGGAACCGTCCGCCAGTTCCTTGAGATAGCGAAAAAGGGCCCGGGCCGATTTGGTTTTTTCCCCGGAATCGGCATGCTTTCGGGCATTTCGGGCCAATTGGGCCAGCCGCTGGCGGTCGGCGACCGGATGGGCGGCCATGATCTCGTCCAGCATCGACTGGTCCCCGGCCGCAAGACCGTCACGCCATCGCTCGATCCGTTTGAATTGAGCGGCCGCCTGCACATCGCCGAATCGAATGTTGTCCAGGGCGCGCTGCAAGGGCTCGGAATCGATGCGACGCATGAGGGACCCGATGTATTGCATCTGGCGACGCCGGGCGCCGTGACTGGTGGTTTGCCGGACAAAGTGCAGTGCCTCGCGCAGTTCTTCAGGCATGTCCACGGCGTCGATCTGCTCGGGCGACAGGGCCGCCAGGGCCTCCCCGGCCGTTTGAAGGGCCCGGTCTTCATTTTTCTTTTGGGTGCGACTGATCGGTTCGTCGTTCATATGCCTGAATTCCTTATCCCCGCCAAGGCGGGATTGCTTTGGATCACTTGGCACTTACAGGCAATCGTGTTGATAGCGCCTTGAACGCTGGCCACGCCACAGGGCGTGGATTCACTGAACAAGATTTTAACTGCTCGGCAGGCTTTGCCTTTGCCTCCGAACTGTGGCATTATCCGGCAAATGCCCACCTTTCGCAAACGGTTTTTCCGTTAACATCCGGCTCTGCCCGGGCAGATACGCCACCACGGAGAACAAATGACCACCACCCTGATCACCGACGCCCTGGTCGTCGATGGCACGGACGCCGTGCCGTTCACCGGACATGTGCGCATGTCCGGCGACCGTATTGAGTCCGTAACACCGGCCGCGGCCCCTGAAGGTCAGGCCCTGGCAAGGGCTGGCGCGGCCACTGTTATCGACGGCCGGAACCTGGCCCTGGCGCCGGGGTTCATCGACTGCCACAGCCACTTCGACTGGACCCTGCCCCTGGTCGACCATGAGACCTTTCTTTTTCCCATGGCCGAACAAGGGGTCACCACGGTGGTGGCCGGCAACTGCGGGTTTTCACCGGCACCGGCTGCCAGGGCCGTTCAACCTTTGCTCCAACAATATTCGGAAATGCTATTGGAGCGCCATTTTGACTACTGCTGGGAGGATATGGGCACGTTTCTCGACACCCTTTCAGCCTCGGGAGGACTGCTATTCAACCTGGTGGAAATGGTGGGACACGGCACCATTCAGCTCTCGGTCACCGAAGACCTGACGGCCCGGCCCGACGCCAACGCCCTGTCGCAAATGGTGGACATGACCCACGCGGCCTTTGATCAGGGGGCGGCCGGACTCTCCCTGGGGCTGATGTACCCGCCGGGAATCTTTTCCACCCGCCAGGAACTGGTAACCATGGCCCGGGTCGCAGCAGACCGCGGGCGGCTGCTCACCGTTCACAAGCGGGCACTGTCGCGCTACTCGGGGTCCTACCCGGTCATCCCCTTTTTCGGCCGGCCCCACAACCTCAAGGCCCTGGAAGAGGCCCTGGCCATCGGCCTTGCGACCGGCGTCAAGCTCCAGATTTCCCACTTCATCTTCGTGGGGCGGGCAAGCTGGCCCACGGCAGAGCGGGCCCTTGAGATGATCGCGGCCGCGGCGGCAAAAGGGCTTAAGGTCATGTGGGACATCTACCCCCACTTTTGCGGTAACAGCTACCTCAATGTCTTCCTGCCCACCTGGTTCATCGAGAACCTGGCCGAAAACCTCGACAACCCCAGGGCAATCCGACGGCTCCGGATCGAACTGGCCCTGGCCAAACGGTTGCTGGGATTCGACCTGTCCGATATCTGGATAATGGACGCCGCCTATCCGGCCGGCGAAGCCTACAACGGCCGCTGCCTCACCGAAATCGCCGCCGCCGAGCGAACCGATCCGGTGGCCATGATGCTCAAAATCGTAAAAGAGAGCGACAGCAAGGCCCTTCAGCTCACCTACGGTTACAGCGGCAACGACGAGAACGAAACGCTGATGGAAACCCTCATGGCCGACGGCCGGTGCCTCTTTGAAACCGATACCATTCTCAAGTCCAGGGGCTTTGCCAACCCCGCCTCCTACGGCGCCTTCCCGCGAATCCTGGGACGGTTTGCGCGAGACAAAGGAGTGATGCCCTTAGAGACGGCCATCCACCGCATGACCGGCGCCACGGCCCGCTGGATGGACATCACCGATCGGGGCGAGATCCGGCCGGGCGCCTTCGCCGATCTGGTCCTCTTCGATGCCGACACCATCGCCGACACCACCACCTTGAAAAACACAGCAAGCCGACCGGTGGGAATTCACAAGGTTTTTTGCAACGGCGCCCTGGTGGTAAACGACGGTTCTTACTTGGCCGGCGCCAAGGCCGGACGGGTGCTCAAAGCCGGCCAATGAAACAACTTAGCCCATGTGTACTTTGTGCCTTTATGGTTTCAATAGATTCTTTACAAAGGCATCTCATCCATCACAGAAAAGACAGAACAGGAGCAGCCCTGTGGAACCGGTAAGCGGACATCTGGAAATCATGGACAAAGGATTCGGTTTTCTGCGGGCCATTGAGCAGAATTTTAACCCCGGCCCCCTGGACACCTTTGTCCCGGCCAACTTCATCCGACAGAACGGGATAGGTGAAGGGCTTTTCATTGAGGGGGGCGGCGTCAAGGGCGATCCGAGGAACCAGAACCTCAAGCTGGCCGCCGTCGACACCGTCAACGGGATCCCCATGGACCAATACCACGGGTTCACCCCCCTTCAGGACTGCGTGAGCATCGACCCGAACCAGCCCTTCAACCTCACCCTGGGGCCCGAGGACATCATGGGCCAGGCCCTGGACCTCATCGTCCCCATGGGCCGCGGACAGCGAGGCCTGGTGATCTCACCGCCCAAATCGGGAAAGACCACCATCTTGAAACATCTGGCCAACGCCATCATGACCAACCATCCGGGCACGCAGGTATTCGTGCTGCTGGTGGACGAACGCCCCGAGGAGGTCACCGACTTCAAGCGCGGCCTCAGCGGCGCCCATGTGCTTGCCTCTTCAGCTGACCGGAGCCTTTCCGAACACATGCGCATGACCCGGCTCGGCATCAACACCGTGGTTCGAGCCACCGAATCCGGCGATGACGTGGTGCTCCTCATCGACTCGCTCACCCGACTGTCCCGGGCGTTTAACACCGAAACCCCCAGCTACGGCCGGACCATGACCGGCGGCCTGGGCGCCAACGCCCTGGAGATACCGCGCCGGGTCTTCGGAGCGGCACGCAACATCGAAAACGGCGGGTCCCTGACCATTATGGCCACCATACTGGTGGACACCGGCAGCCGCATGGACGACATCATCTTTCAAGAATTCAAGGGGACGGGCAACCTCGACCTGGTGCTGAGCCGCAAGTGCGCCGAACAGCGGGTCTGGCCGGCCATCCACATCAACGACTCGGGCACCCGCAAGGAGCACCTGATCCTCGATAAGCAGCGATACGGCAAGATCACCGAAATCAGACGATCCCTGGCCAGACACGATGAGGTCACGGCCATGCAGGTCTTTATCGAACTGCTCAAATCCGAATAGAATTCCCCTCTTCACCATCGCTTTTCAGCCGTGCAGTATCCTATCCCAAAGGACCAGGCTTTGGCTTGCTCCTGAAAGGGGTTCAGGTTGACATATGCCAACCGGTCCCTAACTTACGAAAATTTTTACCACCTAATGAGATAGGAACAGGCAAACCCAAAACCCCGTCCGGAACGGGGACGCGCGGCATTGGCTCATCGATGAAGCCGCGCGATGCATGGTATGGCCACGGGCCGATTCAATCAAACGCCTGCTGCCAAACACAACCAAAGGAGTCATTCATGGAAACAGTGCAAAACGAGTTGTACGTCAGCGTGTCCTATACGGGAACCCTGGACAACGGCGAGGTCTTTGACACCAGCGAGGGGCGCGGCCCCATGGAAGTTCAGATGGGCAACGGTCAGTTGATAGAAGGATTCGAGCGCGAACTCATGGGCATGGCCGTCGGCGAAAAGAAAACCTTTACCGTTTCGGCCGCCGAGGCTTACGGCGAACGCGACGAAGAGGCGACCCTTGACATCGCCGTCGCCAATGTGCCGCCCGGTATGGATCCCCAAGTGGGGCAGACCGTGGGCATGACCACCTCCGACGGCCACCAGGTGCCGGGGCTCATCACCGCGGTGACCGAAGAGCACGTCAGCGTGGACATGAATCACCCCATGGCCGGCAAGGCCCTGACCTTTGCCATCGAGGTGACGGGCATCAGCGAGACCCCGACCCAGGAGCCGTCATCATGCGGCAGCGACTGCGGGTGCGATTGCGGTTCGGGCTGCTGCTGAACCGATTTTCCGATCCGAGCCAGGAGACCGTCCGGTCATCCATGCAAAAAAGCCACGCCCGGAGGGCGTGGCTCCGCATTGCCTTTGTAAAAAATCCTGGCCCGGAGGACCAAGCTTTGGTTCGCCCCTGAAAGGGGCTGGGATACTCCGCTTAAAGTTCGAAATGCCTAAAATTAAGGAATTCTGCCATTGGGTTAATGTTGTTTATGCCATGGCGAATTGATCGAGGCGCCCTTGGATGAATGCCGCCATCTCTTCGGCCTGGGCCTGGGACATGGTACCCAGGTCCTTGCAGAGCATGGCGATCTCCTCTTCGGGCATCCCCGTCGCCTTGTGAACCATGAAGGTATCCACCTCTCCCCCTTCGGGCAGCAGACCGCATCCGCCGGCGGTGCCCAAAAAAGTATCGCCGGAAAAAATGGGAACGGCGATCTTGATCAGACCCGCGTCACACTCGCCGATGACTGCTTTTCGTGTCTGCTTTGCCTGGGCCATGAAATTCTGGTTTCCCGGCGCACAAATAGCCGCAAGGGATTCCTTGTTTGCCTTGATTTCCGGACACAAGGTGTTGCACCAGTTGGGTTTTCCGGTCAGCCCCACCCCTTCGGTGTTGTATACGGTGCAGTTGATCTGAAACCGGTCGAACAGTTCTTTTTCAAACCGGACCCACTCGTCTAAGGGTAGAATCTCTGTCAGTTCCATTTTCAAATCGCTCCTTTGGCCGTTTTTTCAAATCAACAATCGATTCCGCCTTGTCCTTCCACACATGCTTTTGCGTTACCTGCGACAGCCTTGAGGCCGGCAAGCAGCCCAGCCTGGTCTTCTTCGGAGAATCCGTCAAGCAGCAGCGCGTTCCATCGTTGTTGGATCTGGATAAAGCTTTTTGACAACTTTCAGTTGCAAAGTCAACAGAAAGCCAAGATGCCAAAAAACGTCGACGCTACAATTTGATACATTTTTTTACAGACCTGAAAAGACTTCCTTCACCAACTCCCATAGGGTCGCGCCGAAGTGATCGCAGATTCATGCATGGTCTTGGCCGCGGTCGCTCCGGCTCATATCAGAATGCCGTTCGATGGTGTTGAGAGACCTTGACAGGAAAAATCAGGCCATTATGTTTAGCCTCATTTATTTTTAGCCAAGCTAAGCATCCACCGGTTTAATTTCAGAAGCAAAGAATCCACGCCCAGAGGACGTGGCCTTGGCTTGCCCCTGGAAGGGGCTGCCGTTGGGTGTTTGAAGGTTGAAACAGATATGGAGGGAGACGCCGCCATGGCTCCGCTCGATACCATGGAAACGGCCCGATATATTCACGATACGGGCAGATTGATTCATAACCGGATTTTCCGGATCCAGTCGGCCCATATGCGCACAGACCCCGAAGGCAAGATCATCGGGGAACTCTCCATGCAGCAGCTTCATACCCTCACCGTCATATGGCACCGGGGCCAGGTGTCCATCACGGAGTTGGCCTCGGTGATGAGCGTCTCCCCGCCGTCGGCATCGGCCATGGTGGATCGGTTGGTGGAAAAGGGGCTGCTGACCCGGGAGCCACACCCCAAAGACCGCCGCAAGGTCGAGGTCCGGGTCACCGAGATCTTCGAGGTCGAGGCGGAAAAAATCGAAGCGATGATCATGCAGGTATTTGTCGATCTGGTAAAGAAGATCGGTCCGGACATGGCCGCACAGTGGTGCGAGGTCCTGTCCAAAATCAATACCCACCTGATCGAGGATGATCAGAAGAAAACCACGACAATGTGAATTGGGTCCGAAGGTGGAAAAATGGAAAAGACAAAGAGTTCCGGACGAATGAAGGATGTGTCCAGAAGAGTCGCCCTGTGCCTGGTCATTCTGGCCGCGGGCGCCGGCGGCATGATCGCACTGGCAGCCATGAAAAAACCGCCGGCTGAGGCCAGATCCGAGGAGCGAGCCATCCGTGTAGAAGTGGTACGGGCAGCGCCCGAATCGGTCCAGATTGCCATTGCCGGCTTCGGCGAGGCCCGCCCCGTGGACATCGTGACCATCTCGCCCGAAGTCGCGGGCAAGTTGACGGTTGTCCACCGATCCCTGGAGGTCGGCATGACCGTCTCCCGGGGCGACTTGCTCTTTCGCATCGACCCCACCGACTATCGGGCCAATCGGGACAATGCCCTGGCCGGCGTCCGGCTCTGGGAGAACACCGTGGAGCGTCTCGGCCGTCAGTATGAACTGGACAAGGCCCGGCTGATCACCCTCGAGCGCAGCCGGGATCTGGCCCAGGCCGAATTCATGCGCAAGCGTCGTCTTTTTGAAGAGGACAGTGTGGGCACCCGGTCCAATGTCGATGCCGCCGAACAGCAGTCCAATGCCGTAGCCGATCAGGCCGACCAAATGGCCAAAGCCGTGGCCGTCTACCCCATTCAAATCCGCGAGGCCCAAAACAACCTGACCTCGGCCCGGGCCCAGTTGGAAAAGGCCGACGCAAACCTGGCCCGCTGCGACGTGCGGGCGCCCTTTGACGGACGAATCACATCCGTGGCCGTCGAACAGGGGCAATATGTCTCTCCCGGCCTTAAAGCCCTTGTCCTGGCCAACGATGCCATGCTGGAAATCAAAGTCCCGCTGGACAGCCGGGACCTGCGGCGCTGGTTACGCTTCACCGACCAGCGGCCCCAGGGCGACGGTGCGTGGTTTAGCAGCCTGGAGCCGGTGGACTGCACCATTGCCTGGACCGAAGACAGCGCCAACCATGTCTGGACCGGGCGGCTTGACCGGGTGGTCACATTCGACCAGATCACCCGCACGATCACCGTGGCGGTCCGCGTGTCAGCCCATCAGGCGGCCCCAAACCGGGCCGGCGCCCTCCCCCTGGTGGAAGGGATGTTCTGCCGGGTTCAAATCCCGGGCCGAACCCTTGACAATGTGATCCGGCTCCCCCGGTGGGCCGTGAGTTTTCAAAACACCGCGTATGTCGCCGTGGACAACCGCCTGAAAACCGTTGCCGTGGAAGTGGCCCATGTCCAGGGAGACGAAGTCCTGGTCTCCGCGGGCCTTGCCGCCGGAGATCGGATCATCACCACCCGGCTGGTGGATCCCCTGGAAAACGCCCTGCTCGATATCGCCCAGAAAACATCGTAACCCAACGAGTCCATCATGAGAAAAATACTGGCCGCATTTGCCCGCAACACCGTGTTTGCCAACATCGTTCTGCTGATGATCTTCACGGCCGGATTCTTTGCCACCATCTCCATGGTTCGGGAAACCTTCCCCGAGTTCTCCCTGGACATGATCACCATCAGCGTCCTCTATCCCGGCGCCGACCCCGAGGAGGTGGAGGAAGGGATCAGCCAGAAGATCGAAGAAGCCGTTGAGGGGGTCGAAGGGATCAAGCAGGTCACCACCCACTCCAACGAAGGCGGCGCCAGCGTCATCGTAGAGGTCCGCGAAGACTACGAGGTGAAAGACGTCCTGGACAAAGTCCGGAGCAAGGTGGATGCCATATCCACCTTCCCCGTGGATGCTGAATCGCCGATCATCTCCGAACTCATCCATAAGGACTCGGTCATCCTGCTCTATCTCTCCGGCAAGATGGATGAACGGAGGCTCAAGGAATGGTCCGAACGGCTCAAGGATGAAATCCAGCAGATCCCCGAAGTCACCCAGGTGGCCTCCTTCGGCACCCGGGAATACGAGATCGCCGTGGAGGTCAGCGAAGAACGGCTGCGCGAATACGGTCTGACCTTCGCCCAGGTCACCGGCGCGGTCCGGCGCAGCAACCTGAACCAGGCCGGCGGCACCCTTCGCACCGAGGGAGAAGAGATCCGCGTCCGGACCATGGGCCGAAAATACACCGGCAAGGAGATGGCCGGCATCGTGGTCGTGGCCAGACCGGACGGCGAGATCATCACCCTGGACCGGCTGGCTGTCATCAAGGACGGGTTCGAGGAAGACCCCATTTCGGCCACCATCAACGGAGCGCCGGCGGTGATGCTCATCGTTTACAAGACCAAGGAGGAGGATTCCCTGGTCATCAGCAAAGCCGTGCAGCGCTTTGTCGCCGAAAAACAGGGTCAACTGCCCCAGGGCGCCAATCTCCAGGTCCTCTACGACAACACCGACATGCTCCGGGACCGCATCAACCTGCTGGTCAAGAACGGGATCATCGGCCTGTCCATCGTCTTTGCCCTGCTGTGGATGTTTCTGTCGGCCCGGCTCAGTTTCTGGAGCGGTATGGGGATCCCCATCTCCATTGCCGGGGCACTGGCCATTGTCTGGGCCATGGGCGGCACCATCAACATGATTTCCCTGTTCGGCTTCATCATGGTGCTCGGGATCGTGGTGGACGATGCCATCGTGGTGGGAGAGGCCATTTACGTCCACCGCAAAAACGGTAAACCGCCGCTTCGGGCTGCCGTCGACGGCGTGGTCGAAGTCGGCATGCCGGTGATCGCCGCCGTGCTCACCACCATCGTGGCCTTTGTTCCCCTGGCTTACGTGGGCGGCATCATGGGAAAATTCATCGCCATTTTGCCGGTGGTGGTCATCGCCTGCCTGGCCGTCTCCCTGGTGGAGTGCCTGATCCTGCTCCCGGCCCATCTGAGCCATCTGCCAGACCCCAACGGGGAGGGCCGCGGCGGTGACCGCCTGATCCGACGGCTGGAAGTGGTCCAACGCATGACCAGCAGCGGCATGGAGTGGTTCGTTGCCCGGATCTATTCGCCTTTTCTCAAAAAGGCCCTGAACTGGCGCTATGTATCCCTGTGCATTGCCATGGCCGTCCTGTTGCTCACCGTTGGGCTGGTCCGCGGCGGTATCCTCAAATTCGAGGTCTTTCCGGAAGTCGACGGGTTCGTCATCACCTCCCACGTGGAATTTCCCGACGGGACCCCGCCGGCGGTGACCCGTCGGGGCGTGGAAAAAATCGAGTCGGCCCTGCTGCGTCTGGCTGAAAAGTCCAAGACCCGATCCGGCGCCCCCCTGGTCGAATCCCGGTTGACCCTGGTGGGGCAGACACTGGAAGGAATCCCCAAGCGCGGTCCCCATGTGGGATCGGTCCAGGCCATTTTACTCGAATCCGAATTCCGGGGCATTCACGCCAAGGACCTGATGGTGGCCTGGGAAAAAGAGGTCGGCCGGATTCCCGGCGTCAAGTCCCTGACCTTTAGCGGCATGGCCGCAGGCCCCCCGGGAGCGCCCATCGAAGTCTGGCTCCAGGGCCATGACATGGGCAGAATTCTGGCCGCATCAGATGAGTTGATGGCCCGGCTGGGCCAGTTCGACGGGGTCTACCAGATCCGCTCGGATTTTTCTCCGGGAAAAAATGAGATGCGTCTGACCTTAAAGCCCGAGGCCCGCGGGCTGGGGCTAACCGTAAACGACCTGGCCAGCCAACTCTATTCCGGCTATTATGGCAGTGAGGCGCTGCGCCTGCAGCGGGGCCGGGACGACATCCGGGTCAAGGTGCGTTACGCGGCAGACGAGCGCCGCCAAATCTCCGACCTGGAAAAGATCCGCATCCGAACGGCCGGCGGCCACGAGATCCCCCTGCTTTCAGTGGCCGAGGTGCGCTTCGAGCCTGGCTATTCCACCATCACCCGGACCGACGGCATGCGCCGGGTGGCGGTGAGCGCGGCGGTGGACTCCAACCGGACCAATGCCAACGAAATCTTCGCTGAACTCTCCAGCGGTTTCTTTCCGGAACTCGAAGCCCGTTATCCCGGGGTTCGCGTGGCCCTTCAGGGGGAGCAGAAGAAGATGCGCGAGTCCTTTGCCAGCCTCTATGTGGGCTTTCCCATGGCTGTCCTGGGAATTTTCATCATCGTGGCCACCATGTTCCGTTCGTACGTCCAGCCCTTTGTCATTATGTTCACCATCCCCTTCGGCATCATCGGGGCCATCATCGGCCACCTCGTCCTGGGATACGACATGTCCATCATGAGCATCTTCGGCATGGTGGCCCTGACCGGGGTGGTGGTCAACGACGCCATCGTGCTCATCGAACGGATCAACGAAAATATGGCCGAAGGGATGCCCTTTTTCGAGGCCATCATCTCCGGCGGTCGCCGGCGGTTCCGGGCCGTCTTCCTGACCTCGCTCTCCACCATCGGCGGGCTGGCCCCCATGATCGTTGAAACCAACCTCCAGGCCAGGTTTCTCATCCCCATGGCCCTGTCCATGGCCGCCGGCGTGGCCTTTGCCACGGTACTGACCCTGGTGCTGATCCCGAGTCTGCTGGTGATTGTCAACGATTTTCGCCGGATTCCAACCCGGCTTCGAACCGGCCAATGGCCCAATCGCGAAGACGTGGAACCGGCCCGCCACCGCCACCTCGACCTCATGGGAGAGGAGGCCCCGAAGCCGGCCCGCATCGCCCTGCCGCCGGATTACAAGGTCGATCCGGAATTGGGCAACTAGAGAGACTCGATGCTGGATGCTGGATGCTGGATGCTGGATGCTTGATGCTGGATGCTGGATGCTGGATGCTGGATGCTCGATGCTCGATGCTGGATGCTGGATGCTGGATGCTCGATGCTCGATGCTGGATGCTGGATGCTGGATGATTGAATTGGCGGATTGGCGGATTGTGAGCGTCTCATAAAAAGCCACCATATGCCAAACTTTTTTAATTAACCACGAAGAGCACGAAGCTCACGAATTTTAAATCATTATAGATTGTTACGGACTCTTCGTGTTCGTGGTGAAAAATTGTCTTTTACAAGTGCATCAAATTTGAGGCGTCGCCACGCTCCATCGGTTTTTTATAATGGGCAGGATTCCTTAACTTTAGCTCACTCTAAGCTGCGTTCACTTCTGTCACTGGCAGCATCGGTGTTTCGACATAACCAGTTATCTCTGACCACGTTCAATAGACGTGGATTCCTACTTCGAATTAAAACGGAAGAGAAGAGACCATGACTTTCAAACCATTGGGATTTTCGGCCCTTTTGATCCTCGGTATGGCCCTGGCGACAACGGCACAGGCTGCGGACACCGGCACCGGCATCAATTTGGAAGCCTTGACCCGCCTGGACCTGGCCACGGCCCAGCGTATGGCCCTGGCCGACAACCCGTCGCTGGCGGCTGCCGGAGAGCGGGTCGGCCAGGCCGCCGAAAAAGTGAGCCAGGCCCAGGCAGCCTATCTGCCCTCTGTCGACGCGACTGCCTCAGCCACCCACAAACGCCTGTCAGACAACGCCCATGCCGCCAACCTGGCCACGGCCAGGGCCATCGGATCGCCAACCGCTACCATCGACGATCCGGAAGACTTCTATTCGGCCAAACTAACCGCCACCTGGACCCTGTTTGACGGGTTCCGCCGGCATTTTGCCACAGCCCAGGCCCGGTGGGGCAAGGAGCAGAGCGCGGCTTCACGGGATGAAACCCGCCGGCTGCTGCTCGCCTCGGTGGCGCAGGGCTATTACGGCGCGCAACTGGCCCGGGAAAACATCGCCATCGCCGAAGCCGGCGAAGCCTTCAACCAGCGTCAACTCCAGGAGGCCCGCACCCGGCAGCGTGTCGGCACCGGGTCCCTGAGTGATGTGCTCAATTTCCAGATCCAGGTCAATGCAGCCCGGTCCGAACGAATCAATGCCGAAGCGGATTACCGAACCGCCCGCATCGGCCTGGCCGTCCTGATGGGCATCCCCGACGCGCATCTTCCCCCATCCATCGAACTGGCCCCCCTTGCCCCCGAATCCGAACCGGACATGGTGCGCCCCGAGGCCGCCCCGCTGATCGACTATGCCCTGGCCCATCGCCCCGACACCCGCCAGAGCCGGTTTGCACTCAAACAGGCCGAAGCCGGCATCGGAACGGCCCGGGCCGATTTCCTTCCCTCGGTTCAACTCGCCGGATCCTTTGACGGCGACCGGTCCAACAGCGCCGACTTTGAAGACGGCGATTTGGGGGACAGCGTCGGGGTCTATCTGAACGTCAATCTCTTTTCCGGAGGGCTGCACCGCGCCAGGCTTTCCGAGGCAAAGCGGAGGGTTGCCGAGGCCGAAAAGAACCTGGCATCGGCCGAAATCAACGTCGCCTCGGACGTGCAAAAGGCCCTTTCCGCCCTGTCCGCCGCCCAGGCGCAGCTATCCCTGCAAACGGCCAATGCAGCCCTGGTAAAGCAAAACCGGGACCTGGTGGAAAAAGAATATGCCTCGGGCCAGACCGCCCTGGTCCGCCTCAATGAGGCCCAGCGCGACCTCACCCAGGCCCGGGGAAGGCTGGCCCTGGCCCGGGCCTCACTTCGACGGGCCCAGGCAGACCTGGATGCCAGCACGGGAAAGATTCTCGTTGCTCTTGAGTAGACCGGTGTTCCGCTTTCAAGTTCATAAAAAGCGATTCCAGGCCACGCGCCGCGCGTGGCCACATATCCGAAAGAAACCTTCTTAGACAGGATATGCAGAATACTGATGAATTGGAGATCTGATGTCGATCTGTTCAAATAGAAAAAATCGCTGACGTGATTTTATCTACAAATTCACAACTGCAGGTATACCCGCCTTCCTAAAAGCCGTTATCCGACTTTTTCTTGCCATCAATTGATCGTTTGTATAATGCAATGACGTTCATGCCCACGGGTAATTTCATCCATTGGCAGAGCGGTGCGATGCCACACTTGAGCATTGGGCATTGAGAATTCACCGAGACCTTCTTTCACAGGTATCTGTAAACATCCTCCAGCTCAAGGTCACAGGCAAGCATCATGACCTGAACATGGTAGAGAAGCTGGGAGATCTCCTCGGCGGTCTTTTCCCGACCCTCGTATTCGGCGGCCATCCAGACCTCGGCGGCCTCCTCAATAATTTTCTTGCCGATGGCATGCTTGCCTGCGTCCAGTGCCCGAACGGTTCCTGATTCAGGGTCCTTTCGGACCGCTTTGTCGCCGAGTTCCTTAAACAGACTTTCAAAGGTTTTCATTGGTGGTTCATCTCCCTGAGTGCTCGAAAACACAATTACTGCGAGATATCATGTATTAACCGCGGACACTCGCCGACACCCGCAGACTTTTTTGAACCGGCCGACCTGGCCGGCCCAAAGAGGTTGCCCTGCGGGGCGCACGTTGTAAAAGGACACCCCTTCTTGTTTCGGATCTGTCGAACCCTTCACGAAGCGATGCGAATTTGTTGGCGATCAGGTCGATCGCCAACAAGCCGTCTTGTCTGCGACGGTCTGCGAGCGTCCGCGGTTCATAATAAACGAGGAGTCGCTACGCTCTACCATTTTTTTATTAACGAATTGGCGAATTGACGGACTTCCTTTAATTCGACAATTCGATAATCCCAAATTCGACAATCCTTTTAAAGGCAGAATTCCTAATCCCGCCCCGGCGGGACTCACTCCAAACGTCTTGTCCGCCTCTGGCGGATTAGTTCACTATAGGCAATGGCGACATCGGTGTCTCAGCATCGCCAGTTACCTCTGACGCCCAAAGGACGTGTATTCCAACCGCGAATTGCAATGCTCAGGTTATTTTAAGATGGGCCTTAACCTTTGCTATACGGTCGGCGGCATGCTCGGTGTTTCGGGTGTCGGCCAGCGTCATGAGGTGCCGGGCAGCCTCAAGCGGGGATTCGTCGCGGTTTGCCAGGGCCAGCTTGTACCAGTTGGGCAGGGTATCGTTATAGCAGTCGGTCAGGGCCGCGGCGGTTTGCCGCAGGACGGCCACATCGGGCCGACCGGTCTTTGATTCAGCCGCTGAACCGGCGGCGGCCAGGGCAGCGGCAATCTGCCGTTTGATGGATCCATAGGATAGCAGCGGTCGGATCCAGAAACGGGCCAGGATGTATCCAAACGACCCGGCGACAAAACCGAGCCCCACACCGAGGGCAATGGGCGTGTTGAGCAAGTTCGTAATCATGTGTTCGTGTTACCTTCAATTGATGCGTCTGAAAAAACGCTTTGGAATTAAAAAGCTTCAAAGCGCACAAAGAAAAATCGAACGTTACTTTTGGCTCGGCAACCGGTTATAAAGTGTCCGTCCGGTTAAATCAATCTTCAAGCAGTGCATTTTCCAGCAGACCCAAGTCCGTTGCAGCCACGTGGCAACGGCCAACCAGGTAGTCCCGCGCAGAGCCGTAAGTGGTGCGGATATGGTCCATGAGGGCGCGGATGCCTGTTTCCGGGGCCTGAAAATAGGCGGCGAGCGGTTCGGGGTCGATACCCCGGCCACGGAGCCGCTGGTGGAGCTGGGGGAGAATGTCCCGAATGTAGACATTGGAAAGGGCGTGGTCGGCCACGACCGTTTCTTCGGGAACACCCAGGGCCAGTAACACCAGCGCGGCACAGGTACCGGCCCGGTCTTTACCGGCACTGCAGTGAAAGGCCACAGGAAGGCTGGCTCCGTCTGCCAGACGTTGAAACACCGCACCCCAAACATGGGGAAAGGATTCGATATTGTTCAGGTACCCCCGGGTCATAAAGTCCGGCGTCAGCCAGGCCAGATCGCCGGCCGCAGCCCTTTCCAGCGCCACCGTGGAGTCCAGGTCACCATGCACCACCGGCAGGTGTACCCGGTCCACCGATCCGTCGGCTGGAAGCCGGTCCGGGGAGCGCTGGGTTTCCGAAGGCGCCCTGAAATCGATGACCAGCCGAAGGCCTAATGACTTTAGTGTCAAACGGTCATGGTCGGTCAGCCGGGCCATGGCATCGGATCGGAAAACTTTTCCCCATTTGAGGCGTCGGCCGGAATCGGTGCCATACCCGCCCAGGTCCCTGAAATTGAAGCAGCCCTGAAGGGGAACACGGCGCTCAGCCACGACGACGGGACGGCCCGTTTCGGGTATCAGGGTGAAACAGGGACGGCCCGGAACAGCCACCGGAGCACGGACCGCGACCTGGCGGTCGGTGGTTCGGACAACCGGGGCGGTCATGTCCGCCTGCGTTGGTGTCGGCCCGCGATAGACCGCCACGGTCGTCCCCGGGGCATCGCTGTCCCATTTCAGTTGCAGGGTCTCGGCATCGAGTCGTTCTGCGCGGGTTCGGTGGATCATCGAAGGGTGCCCCTGGAAATTCGGTTTTTGGCCCATGCCAAGTTTATGCATTCGTAACTACGATGACGTCAATTTACTGAAGTTAAAACAGATCCCGTTTTATTACCAACCGCGGACAGACGCAGACCGTCGCAGACAAAAATGTTTGTTGGTGCACTAAGTCTTGCCTGGAGCACCATAAGTGCTTACCGTGAACCTGTCAATCGGCCTCCGATGAACGAAACCGGCAATACCAGGATAAGGAAACGCTTTACTTTTTTAAAACTTGGATTATGATCTGGCCCAAATGTCATGCCAACCATAAGGTGAACCGATGATCGACAAGCTCAATCTTCCTGAAGAGCACCAGACCGCCTTTCGTCGAATGTTGCGGATTCTCCCGGACGGATTCCGGGAAGACGAAGCAAAGATGCAAGCCCTGCTGGTATATTTGAAACTCGGCGGCGAGAAACTGGCACGCCAGCGTCTCGATATCGCCAAAAGGGCCTTTCAGCGGGAGTTCGTTCTCTTCAAGCGGGTACCGGGTGAAGACCGGCCGGATGACGACGAAGAGGATGATGATGACGTCGATGGCGTGGACAGCGATGACACCAAAGACACCGCTGCCGATGCCAATGCCGATGCCGATGTCAGCGAGGACGTGGCGTCCGACGATGACACCGACGATGATGACTGAACCGACACCCGGTTTGACCGCGCTGTAAAGGGACTAACAGAGTCGATCCAACCTCAGGCGATGCCGATCGTCGAAAAGGCGCCTCGACCCCATCCAAATGGTTGCAATGGTGCCGAACCCGGTGCCTGCCGTGATCGTGAACATGATCAAAATCTGATAGCGGACGGCCATCTGGGGCGGACTGCCGCCTAGGATCTGACCGGTCATCATTCCGGGCAGACTGACCAGGCCGGCGACGGCCATGGCGTTGATGATGGGGATCAGCCCGCTTCGAATGCTTTCCCTGCGAATGTCCTCAATGGCCTCCTGCCCCGTTTGACCCAATACGAGCCGTGCCTCGATCACGTCCTGCTGCTGGAAGCTGTTTTGCGTCAGGCGATCCAGGCCGATGGCAATTCCGGTCATGGTGTTGCCCAGCATCATCCCCAGCAAGGGGATCGCATACCGGGGGGCGTACCAGGGATCCACACCGATGATGACCGTCAACGCCAGCACGGTGATGGTGACCGACGATACGGTCATGGATAGGGTCCCCACACCGAATCCCCACCATCCCCTGAACCGGCGCTGCTGGCGACCCATCACCTCCCGGCCGGCGACCAGGATCATGATCAGGGCGATTCCGGCCATCAGTCCCAGATGGACGGTGCTAAACAGAACCTTGAGCACCAGACCGATGAGCAACAACTGGACCGTGGTGCGGACGGCCGCCACCAGCAGTTGACCTGTAATGCCCAGCCGCATGCGCGCCGAAAGGACGGCCAGGGCCAAAACCAGGGCCGCGGCCAGGGACAGATCAATGGCACTGAGCGGGATGACATTCATGGTGGTGCCTGTTCCTCCTGCAGGAGGCCGTTGTTTAGGACCAGACACCGGCTGGCAATCCGGCCGATTTGCCCGCGATCATGTGAAACCCACAACACGGCAGCCATGTTTTCTTTTCGATAAGCATCCAAGACCGCTTCCACCCGGGAGGTATTGGCTGCGTCCAAATTGGCCGTCGGCTCGTCTAAAAGCAGAACCGCCGGACGATTGCACAACAGCCTCAACAGCGCCAGACGCTGCCGTTCACCGCTGGACAGTCGGTTCACCTGCCAGGTCATTGCCTCGGCCCCGAATCCGAGTCGCGCCGGGAACTCTTCCTGGCAATCTTTAAAATGGTGCCCCACCGTGTCAAACCACCAGCGACTTTCAGCCGGGAGCATGCCCACCCGTCGCCGCCACGCATGGGGGCGAAACCGGTCCGAAGCCACCCCGTCGAGCCACACGGTTCCCGAATGGGGAACCAGATCGCAGATTGCCCTTAACAGCAGTGTCTTTCCCGCCCCGGACGGACCGCAAAGGGCGACGCATTCCCCGGCCCCAATGGCCAGGAGAAGCCCTTTCAGGTGAAGCAGGCTCAGGTTTTCCACGCGAAGTCGAGTCATGTCGGATTTATGCCCAGTGAGATAGGGAAATCGCCAAATTTGTTGGCGATCCGGTCGATCGCCAACAAGCCTTCTTGTCTGCGACGGTCTGCGAGCGTCTGCGGTTCATAATAAACCTTGATCGGTTCTGACTTCAGTAAACTTACGTCATCGTATTTCTGATAATCTGTACCAAGGTATCACAGCCTTCCGTATTCATTCAATTTGAAACAGGGACTCACGCCCTTATGCATTTTGGCACTTCAAACTTCAGGTGCCCCCGGGCAGCCCCTGAAAGGGATAACCAAGACATGGTCTTTGGCGTGGAGATTCTCGGATTGTTCATTTACTGAAGATCGCTATTTTTTTCTAGTTGACATTTAGCCCCCTATCGTACCACATTGGAGCCGGCCTGTTTCCATATTTCAGAAGGCGGCGACCCATGGACGGGCACTGGCCAGTGCCGCGTGTCGCGCCATTGACGCCGTCGCCCTCCAGGTGAAAGAAGGTCGCCATGACAATCCCTGCCGCAGAAAAAACCCCGGAAACCAAAAAACAGGAAGCCCTGGCCGATTTTGCCAGGTTCGTCAATCCCCAGAAAGCCCGGGTCCTGAAAAACGCCGGCCTCGACATCATCGAGGACCGGCGCGAAGGCGCCATGGTCTGGGACATCACCGGCGAGGCCTATATTGACTGCATCACCTCGGCCGGGTCCTTCAACGTGGGGCGACGCAATCCGGTGATCGTGCAGGCCTTGAAAGAGGCCCTGGACCGCTACGACCTGGGCGGCTTTCTACTGTGCAGCAAGCAAAAGGCCGACCTGGCCCGAAAGCTTGCCGAGATCACCCCCGGAGACCTTCAGTTCGTCATGTTCGGCGCCGGTGGCGGAGAAGCCAATGATTTTGCCATCAAACTGGCCCGCGGGTTCACCTTCAAGACCGATATCATTTCAACGGTCAAGGCCTACCACGGCCATACCGGGTTTTCCCTGGCCGCTATCGGCCGAGACGCCTACAAACAGCCGTTCTTTCCCATGGTACCGGGCTTTTCCCAGGTCCCTTTTAACGACCTGGACGCCATGGCCGCGGCCATTACCGAAAAAACCGCCGCCATCCTCATCGAACCGGTTCAGGGGGAAGGCGGCATCCACGTGGCCACCGACGGCTATCTCAAAGGGCTTCGCGAGCTCTGCGATGCCCACGAGGTCCTGCTGATCTTCGATGAAATCCAGACCGGTTTCGGGCGCACCGGAAAGATGTTCTGCGCCGACCACAGCGGCGTGGTTCCCGACATCATGACGGTGGCCAAATCCCTGGGCGGGGCGCTCTACCCCATCTCGGCCACCATTTACCGGGAAGAACTCAACGATTTCGTCATGGCCCATCCCTTTACCCACCTCTCCACCTTCGGCGGTTCGGACCTGGGGTGCATCGTGGGCTCGGCGGTGATCGACTATCTTCGGGACAACCAGGTTCCCGAACACGCCGCGGCCATGGGCGATCGCTTCCAGGCCGGATTCGATCGGCTTTCGGATAAATATCCCGACCTGCTTATGGAAGTGCGCCGAAAGGGGCTGATGATGGGGTTGCAGTTCACCAACGACTCCATCGGCCCGCGCATGAGCTATCAGTTGGCCCAGCGGGGCGTCATGGCCATCTATACCGGCAACGAGCCGTCGGTGATGCGGCTCATGCCGGTTCTGGAAATCTCACCGGAGCAGGTGGATGCGGTGGTCGAGGCCCTGGACGGGTCCATGGCGGCGGTTATGGAACAGGGCGGCATTGAGGCGTATTGATCCGTTATATCGATAACCGCTCAACGCTGCATCGCCGCAACCCAATCGGGTATCGGGAGTCCCCGGTTCGTGTAGGGTGCGGGGTTTATCCCCGCCCTTTTCACGGATACCGCAAACCGTTGCGGGAGGGGATAAACCCCTCCCCTACACCCTGTGGGTTTCCGTAAAGTCATACATAAAAAACAAGAAATCAACGGAGAGAACAAAGGAGAACACCCATGGCCACATCGGAAGAGATTATGGAAGCCCTGGACGATTTTCAGAAGCAGTGCAACGAAAACAAACGGCTTCGACGCATGCAGCGGGACTGGACCAAGGTGCTTCATTTCAAAGCGTCAGATACGGGTGATGTTTTTACCCAGACCGTGGATGCCGGAGAGATTCTCAGCAACCGTCCCGGTGCCGAAGGGGTTCCTGACGTGGTGATTGAAACGGGCAGCGAGACCCTCTGTGACATGTTCTGGGGAGACATCAACCCCACCCAGAAATACCTCCGTGGCGAAATCAAGGTCAAAGGGACCCAGGAGGATGTCATGCGCATCGACGCCATTACCGCCATTATCTGGCCGGAGGTGTAACATGTCGCTTATCGACGATATCCTCGGGGAAACCGATCCCGACCGGATTCGAAAAGAGACCGAGGAAAACTACCGCGAATACATCAACCCCTTTGCCCTTCGCATGTTCAAGAACGCCAGCCTGGACATCATCGAAGGGCGACGGGAGGGGGCATCGGTCTGGGACGTCAATGGGGATAAGTTCATCGACTGCGTCACCGGAGCGGGCATCTTCAACGTGGGCAGACGCAACCCCGAGGTGGTCGGAGCCCTTAAAAAGGCCCTGGACCGCTACGATATGGGCGGGTGGATCAGTGTTCTGCGCGAACGGGGATTGCTGGCCAAGAAACTGGCCGAGATCACACCGGGGAACCTGAAATTCTCTCTTTTTTGCTGCGGCGGCGGCGAGGCCATCGAAGTGGCCGTCAAGCTGGCTCGCGGGCACACGGACCGGTCCGACATCGTCTGCATGGAAAACGGCTACCACGGGGTAACCGGTTTTGCCCTGCCGGCCACCGGCCGGGATGTCTACAAAAAGCCCTTTGCCCCCCTGGCCCCCGGATACCGACATATCCCCTTCAATGATCTCGATGCGGCGGTTGCGGCCGTGGATGAAAAAACCGCGGCCATCCTTCTGGAGCCGATCCAGGGTGAAGGCGGCATCCGCCCGGCGGACAACGAATACCTGCGAGGGCTTCGCCGGCTCTGTGATGAAAAGGATGTGCTGCTGATTTTCGACGAGGTCCAGACCGGATTCGGCCGGACCGGAAAGATGTTCTGCGCCGAGCACAGCGGGGTGGTACCGGACATCATGGTCCTGGCCAAATCACTCTCCGGCGGGGTCTACCCGATCTCTTGCGCGGTCTTTACCGAAGAGATCAGCGACTTTCTCATGGCCCATCCTTTCGTGATCATCAACTCCTTCGGCGGCACCTCCCTGGCCTGCCTCACCGCTCTTGCCACCATCGATTTCATGGAAAGAAACGACCTGCCCGGGCAGGCCGAAAAAATGGGCGCGCGTTTCATGGCGGGGCTTTTTGAACTCAAGGCCCGGTACCCCGAGCTGGTGCTCGATGTGCGCGGAAAAGGCCTGATGCTCGGGATGGAGTTTCCCGAAGACAGCATCGGACCGCGCATGGCCTACCAGCTCAAACAAAACGGGGTGATCTCCATTTACACCTTCAACAACCCGCGGATCATCCGCATCATGCCGGCCCTGGTGATCACCGAAGAAGAGGTCGATACGGTGGTCCGGGCCTTTGATGTGAGCCTGGCCGAGATCCGGGCACAGGAAGAGCGGATGACCTCGTAGGGGCCAAGCAGTCACAACCAAGCGACGCTTCACTGCGTCAAGGCTCCGTATCCCATTGCATAAGGGTTCGAGGGGCCAAGGGTTCAAGGGGCCGAGTAAATGCTGGCCGCCAGGAGATATCGCTTTTGGATTTTACCCTCGAACCCTCGAACCCTTGAATCCTTGAATCCTTGAATCCTCAGGAGCAAACATGACCCAATTAAAGCGGGCCGTGGGGCTGCGAACCGTAATCTCCACCGGCGCCGGCATGGCCCTGGCCACGGTCACCTATGTCTCATTCATTGAACTGGCCAGCTACCTGACCGGCAACTCGGCCTGGATCGCCATTTTCACCGCAGGGGCCATGGCCATGCTCTCCGGCGCCTGCTTTTGCGAACTCAACGCCATGTACCCATCGGCGGCCGGCATCAAGCTCTATATCGAAAAAGCCTTTGGTGAACGGACGGCCATCGTCGTTGCCGGGGTCTATGTCCTGGGGCAGCTCTCCATTGTCGGGGCCGAAATCTACATTCTCAGCCAGGCCATGGCCCAGGGCGCCACCCTGGTGCCGCCGGTGATCTGGGCCGTGGTGTTCGGTGCGGTGCTCTGGGCAATCAACTACCGCGGCATACGGATCGCGGGCGCCATCCAGGACATCATCGCCTATGCCATGTTTATTGGCCTTTTCCTGATCTCCGGATACGGATTCTGGAAAACGGGGTTTCATATCCCTGAGCCGGTGGCCATCGGCAGTCTGGACGGGTTTGTCCAGGCCGTGGCCATCGGGATTTCCTGTTTTATCGCCTTTGAGTGGGTGGTGACCATTTCCGAGGAGGTCGTGGACGTCAAACTCGTTCCCCGAGGCATGATGATCTCCCTGGGCCTTCTGGCGGTGACCTATGCGGTCTTTTCAACGGCCATGACCACGGTCCTGGACAAGGAGACCCTGGCCTGGGTGCTTAAACCCGAAGGCCTGCCCATCCCCCACGTGCTCTACGGCAAAAAACTCCTCGGCGCCTTCGGGCTCTACTTCATGATCGGTATGGCGCTGCTGGCCTCCATGACCTCCATCAACGCGGGGATCATGACCTCTTCGCGGTTTCTCTACGCCATGGCCCGGGACTGGTCATTGCCCAAATGGATCGCCAAACTCCATCCTCGCTATGCCACCCCCTGGGCGGCCATGCTGGTGGTGACCGGTTACTGCGTGGTCGTAACCGTCTACGGATTTACCACCCATTACATCCTCTCCATGATCCTTGTCATCGCTGCCACCGAATGCATGATCTATGTGATCATGGCCGCCGCCGTAATCCGGCTTCGCCGGACCCGGCCCGATGCCGAGCGGCATTTCCGCATTCCCGGCGGCGTCACCATTCCGGTGATCGTCATCGTAATCTACTCCGTGGTGGCCTTTTTCATCCTCTTCGGACCGGTCAAACCCCAGGACCTGCTGGACCAGCGCATCGCCCTGGGCTTTATCGTGGCCCTCGCCGTCCTTTGCACCCTATACGTCATGGTGATCTGGCCCCGGCTGCGGGCCAAATACCAAGCGCAGGCCGCTGCCCGCCAGCCGCGGCGACGCCGTCGGCCGCCACGCGCCGATTCGGTTTCTGACGATTCAGCCTGACGGGAGAACTATAAGCAGATCGCAGGTTATACCAAGGAGTACGAAACGCATCCGACACGCGAAAGCAGAATATCCTGCAAATACTGGCTTTGATCCCTCACTATGCAGGGTGAGAAACGTGCTCATTATCGACATTTCGCTTGTGTGTGACGGCTCGTCCCTCGCCTCCCCACAGCTTTACGTTGGGCTTGACCGATACACAAAACGAGGCAAGGATTTTTGTCACGCGGGGACTGCCGGTTGTAATCGTCAATCCCACCCTTGTCATCGGCACGAATGACATAAAGCCGACACCTTCGGGACAAATGATTATTGATGTCGTCAACCAGAAGATGCCCGGATACATTGACGGGGGAATAAATATTATCGATTCGGCAAGATGACAGAATGGTATGACTGCGCCAAGGCAATAAATGAACTCGGCCTGCCTCAGACACCTATTGATATGACGATTCAAAAGGCTTTGAGCTGGTTCGAAGAGAACGGGTATCTACGTAAATAGCGAAAGCAGAAACGTGGCAGTTCCGCAAAAAGTCGAAAACCACCTTTTTCCGTCATTCCAGCGCAGGCGGGAATCCAGTCATTTTAAATGGTTATAGCTGACTATCTCCGCAGGGCCCGCCCCACTGCCTTCGTAGGGGCAGGCTCTGCGGAGGCAGGGGCATGACGAAATTTGGGTCTTTTTACGGTTTCATCAGACTTAAAAGTAAACTTTGAGCCCTTTGTGGCACAAGAATGCCAGGACGGTAATGCGGTATCGATGCTGCTGGTCATCAGGAAACCATGCTCAAACTGTATGAAAATCTGAGCCGGGAGGAAGCCGACACCTATGCGCTTGTGCTGTCTTCTTTGGGCCTGACGTTTTTCCGGGTCAAAAGAGAGTGGGCCGGCTGGAGTATATGGGTCGCTGAATCGGCCTATCCGATTGCCCGGCGCAACATTGAGCGATACCGTTTGGAGAACCCTGGGCTGGCGCCTCCCCGGGAGCCGGAAAGCCCGGCGCGTATCAAGCGTTTCACCGCCGTCTGGGTCGTTCTGATATTGATATTGTTCTATCTGGCGGCCGGCAGCGGAGAGGCATTTCGCAGCGTCGCTGATTCGTACGGGGCTTCGGCAAGGGAAATCTTAAACGGAGACGTATACCGTGCCGCCACGGCATTGATGCTTCACGCCACACCGGCCCACCTTGCGGGAAATATCGCCGGCATCGCTCTGTTTGGAACCGCCGTATGCGCCATTGCCGGCGCCGGTGCCGGCTGGCTGATGATCCTTCTGACCGGCATCATCGGCAACCTGGCCAATGCCGTTTTAATCCGATCCGGTCATCTTTCCGTGGGTGCGTCCACGGCCGTTTTCGGCGCCGTGGGGCTGCTGTCCGCGTATCAATTTGTCCAGAAACGGAGGATTCCGGACCGACGGATCAAGGCATGGCTCCCCCTGGCCGGCGGTTTGGCATTGCTCGGATTCCTCGGCGCCGGGGCGCACACGGACCTGACGGCCCACCTGTTCGGATTTGCCGCAGGAATATTTATCGGACTGGTTTATGCAAAATTTATCACCGTGCCGCTCCGTGGCAAATACCAGGTGTTGTGCCTGGCGGCTGCCGTCGGCCTGCTTGTCGGCAGTTGGTTATGGGCTTGGGGGGGATCGGCATAGCCATCAACGTTACCCCCAGGAAATGGTAAGCGTTCACAGGGCATCACGCCGAGGCGTGACTTTGTTTTCGGGCATTTGAAGTACGCTAAAGTACGTCTGCATGCCCGGCGCCTCGCATCTACGGCACTCTGTAAACGCTTACCGTGCGAGGGTTCGGAACTCTTTGTGCATTTCAACTCCGTGAACAGGTACAGGAAAACAATTCAACGTGACAGGCCTGGATTCAGATGGTACATTTTTACAAAACCAGCCACAACAACGTTGAAGATGCAATCTCTTTATCGGGTTCTCCCCATGATCGCAGGCCTGATTCTGGTGAATACTTTCTCTTTCCAACGCATTGAGCTGGTGAAACCAAAAAACGGCAACTGATGCAGCAAACCGCATTGACCAACCACAGCATCATCATCGGCTGGCGGGAGTGGATCGCCCTGCCGGAACTGGGGATTGCCGGCATCAAGGCCAAAATCGACACCGGCGCCCGCACATCGGCCCTGCATACTTTCATGATCGAACCGTATGAAGCCGATGGCGTTCCCTGGGTTCGATTCGGCATTCATCCCCTGCAAAGAAGAACCGAAAAAGAAATTTTCTGTCGTGCAGCGATCAAGGATGAACGCCTGGTCACCGATTCGGGCGGACATCGGGAAATGCGATATGTAATCGAGACCGCCTATTCTCTGGGAGGCCTTCTATGGTCGGCTGAAATATCTCTGACCAACCGGGACACCATGCGGTTTCGGATGCTGATGGGCCGGACCGCGTTGCAGGATCGGTTTCTGGTCGTCCCGAGCGGCTCCTATCTAACCGGCCGTCGTCTCTCCAAACCCCATGGGAAGAAAAAAAAGAAACGGGAGAAATCACCATGAACATCGTTATTCTTTCCAGAAAGGCCACACTATATTCCACATCCCGGCTGGCGGAAGCGGCCAGGCAACGCGGCCATGACGTGAGCGTCATCAATCCCTTGCGCTGCTATATGGACATCACCTCGCATCATCCGGCCATCCACTACAAGGGGGAAAATCTGGAAGGGATCGATGCGGTGATTCCCCGCATCGGGGCGTCCATCACTTTTTTCGGTACGGCGGTGGTGCGGCAGTTCGAAATGATGGATGTATACAGCGTCAACGAATCGGTGGCCATCAGCCGGTCCAGGGACAAATTGCGCAGCCTTCAACTGCTCGCCAAAAAAGGGATCGGGCTGCCGGTCACCGGTTTTGCTCACTCCACGAAATTCACGGAAGGTTTGATCAAAATGGTGGGCGGCGCCCCGCTGGTGGTGAAAATGATCGAGGGCACCCAGGGCATCGGCGTGGTCCTTGCTGAGACCCAACAAGCGGCCCAGAGTGTTATCGAAGCCTTCCGGGGACTCAAAGCCAACATATTGGTTCAGGAATACATCAAGGAGGCAAAGGGGAGTGATATCCGCTGCATCGTCGTGGGCGGCAAGGTGGTGTCCGCCATGCTACGAAAAGGTCCTGAAGGGGAATTCCGATCCAATCTTCACCGTGGCGGCAAGGCCGCGCTTGTTAAAATTACCCCTGAAGAACGCTCCACGGCCACCCGAGCGGCGAACATTATGGGACTCAACGTGGCCGGGGTGGACCTGCTGCGTTCCAATCACGGACCGGTGGTCATGGAGGTCAATTCCTCTCCGGGTTTAGAGGGCATCGAGAAGGCCACGGGAAAAGATATCGCCGGAACGATCATCGAATTCATTGAAAAGAACGCCGGGCCGGGAAAAACCCGGACCCGGGGAAAAGGATAAAACCTGTCCTTATGGTACCCATTTTAAGCATTGCCGGTACGAATGTTCCCGCTGGCCGTCGCATGACGATCAACATCCCGGTCGCCCGGCTTTACACCCACACGGAAATGACCATGCCGGTCCACGTGCTCCGGGGCAGGCAGGACGGTCCCCGTCTTTTCCTGACCGCTGCCGTTCACGGTGACGAAATTGTCGGCGTGGAAATTATCCGGCGACTGCTGAAGTTGAAGGTGCTCAACCGGTTGCGCGGGACGCTGCTGGCGGTTCCCGTGGTTAATGTCTATGGATTTCTTAACCATTCCAGGTATTTGCCTGATCGTCGCGATCTGAACCGTTTTTTCCCGGGTTCGGAGAAAGGCTCGCTGACATCCCGGCTGGCGCATATCTTCATGACGGAAATTGTCGAAAACAGCACCCACGGCATTGATTTGCATGCCGGCTCCAACCACCGTATCAACCTGCCGCAGATTCGTGCCTCCGTTGACGATCCGGAAACCCGGCGCCTGGCGCTATCCTTTGGCGTACCGGTCGTCTTGAATGCCAATTTGCGCGACGGCTCTCTGCGGCAGGCTGTTTCGGCCAAACAGATTCCCATGCTGCTGTACGAAGCCGGAGAAGCCCTGCGGTTCGACGAAATGGCCATCCGGATTGGCGTGAAGGGAATTCTTGCGGTGATGCGTGCCATCGGCATGCTGTCCGGGAAAGCGGCGAACCCGTCACCCATCCAACCGTTGATTGCCAGTTCAACGAGTTGGGTGCGGGCACCGATGAGCGGAATCCTGCGAACGACGGTCCGGTTGGGCGCTGAGGTGCGGTCCGGTGCGAAAATCGGAGAAATCGCCGATCCGTTCGGCGAAAATGAAACGGAAGTGATCTCTTCCCATTCCGGCATCGTCATCGGCCGCACCAACCTTCCCCTGGCTCACCGGGGCGATGCCCTGTTTCATATCGCCCGTTTTGAAGATTCAGTCCACCTGAAGGAAGCCCTGGAGGATTTCCGGGAAGCATCTTTCGGGGAAGACGAACCGGGGGCTTACGCATAGACGGTGGCAAACCCCGCTTCTTTACCCTGACGTTGCAAAAGCCGGAGGGCTCCAGAGCCAGGCGCAAAGGGTGAAGTCGTAGTGTTTTACTGCATCCTGTCAATCGCCCATGGGTAGCGTCTCACGAACAAATCCCTCGATGAGGTCGGCCGCCATGGCGGCACCGCGGCTGTTGAGGTGAAGAAAATCAGTAACCAGCAAAAAGCCGTTGGCCGCTGCGATTTCATCGAAGCTCTTTCCCAGAACAAAATGTGAGAAGATCCCCTTGTACATTACCGGCATGTAACCGGCGGCATCGGCCAGTTTCGGCCGGTGTTTCTTTTCTGCCAGGTATCGGGCCATGGTTTCGTTCAGCGGCAGGTAGTCCACCCCCTGTTCGGCCGAGGCGGCACGGACGACGCTGCTGAATTGGGCGCTCTGCAGCACCCCGGCCGAAGACGGGGCCTCACCGATGGGCGGCAGGGAGAGAAGGGCGATTTTGGCGCTGGTTTGTGCTTTGAGTACGGTGCAGATTTTTCTCAGGTTTTCCAGATACCATGGCCGGCTAGGCATTTGAGGCAGTTTCATGTTCGTGACGGCCCGGCGGCCATTCTTTTCGCTCAACATGGCATTGACGTCGTTGGTGCCGATGAGCACGGTGACCACGTCCGGGTGGCAGGCGATCACCGCATCGAGGCGTTGGACCACGTTCCATGCCAGTTCGCCGTTGATCCCGGCATTGATAAACACCACATCCTTGCCGTTAAAACGTTTTGACAGCAAATCGACGTAGTTGTGGCTCACCCGGCCATGGGTGATGCTGTCGCCGATGCAGACCACCACTTTACTTTTTTTATCCGTCGCCCTATTCTCGGCAAACCATTGAGGGCTGTTTCCAGGCGGCTTTTGGGCCTTGCCGGAAACTGAGACGTATAGCCAGACCACTGTGCCGGCCAGAACGAGCAGCGCCAATAGAATCTTACGAAGCATGGATACGTCTCCCGGATGGGGTTGAGAATGAAAAAATGTCTGACAGGGTGACAGATATCACTTTATTTTTCAAGGGCCGGAACTGGATGGATACAGGAGGGGACCATGACTGAGGCAGCCCAAGGGCATAAGGCAAGAAAACGAACCGTAACCTGGCAAGATCCTGCCATTGCCGCCAACTCGGTCAGGACCATGAGCGGTCTTGAGTTCGTATTTGCCATTCAAAACGGCACCCTTCCCCAGCCGCCCATTGCCCGGCTGCTCGGCTACCGGATCGCCCATGTCGAAAAGGGCCAGGCCGTCTTCGAACTGGTACCGGAGGAATTTCTCTACAATCCCATTGGATCGGTGCACGGCGGGGTGGCCTGCACCCTGCTCGATTCGGCCATGAGCTGCGCCGTTCATACCCTGTTGCCCCAAGGTGCCGGCTATACCACCATCGAGGTGAAGGTCAATTTTATCCGGCCGGTGACCGGGCAAACGCGAATCGTACGAAGCGAGGCGCACGCCGTTCATATAGGCCGCCGGCTGGCAACGGCCGAAGGGAGGCTGATCGACCCTGACGGCAAGCTCTTTGCCCACGGCACTGCAACCTTCATGGTTTTAGGGCCCGGGCAACCGGACTCCAAAGAAGACAGCGGCCGGAAAAAAAAGGGCACCGGTGTCGCCCGCTAAGTGCTTCGATTCACAAATACTGAAACGTATTACGGTATCGTACTTATGAATACGTACACTAAGGAAAGGCCGGGCATTGCCAGGGAAGACCGTATGCCATGGAAACGTATCCGGTTCATGGTTCGGCGGTTAACGTTGCTGCCGGCCTGCCTTGTTCTCGTTGCCGGATGTGCCCGCGCACCTTCGGTCAAACCCATAGCGACCGAGCCGCCATTGACGCCTTCGGTACAGCGGTCATCTGTCCCCGAGCGCTTCGGTCATGGGCCGGTTGGTGTGGAGGATCGTCTTCGGGCCGCTGCCGAACGCTGGGCCGGGACCCCGCATCGCATGGGCGGCAGCGATGCCGGCGGCATGGACTGTTCCGGATTGGTCCGTCGCATCTATAAGGATTTATTTCACATCAGGCTGCCGCGAACCACGCAAGGGCAGGCCATTGCCGGAGAGCCGGTGGAAAATGCCGCGCTTGTTCCCGGTGATCTGGTCTTTTTTAGAATTCCCGAGAAAAAGCTCCGTCACGTGGGGATCTACCTGGGTCGGGGGGAATTCGTTCATGCCTCAACGTCACTGGGGGTGACCATTTCGGATCTGGCCAATCTCTACTGGAAAAAGGCATACTGGACAGCACGGCGAATTCTTTAGCCGGATTCTTGACGGCCATAGTAAAATACCACCGAGACACAATGGGCACAAAGTTAACACCCAAAATTTAACATCTTCTTTCTCTGTGTGCGTTGTGTCTTTGTGGTTTCAGACATTTTTTTACAAATGCATCAAGGATGGGTGTGCCGGCTATTTCTTAGACCTTACGGCACGCACGGAGCCGCAAGCCCGCGAATCCCGAACTTCGGGCACCCATTCGGTGCTGTTGGTCGAAGTCACCACCTCCACATCCGTTACCCATCCGCCCATGTAGCGACGATTGGTCTTGGACGTCCAGTACCAGGTGGGCTCGGTCTCCGGAAAAAACGGTGCTTTTTTATACAGGGTCACCAGTTCTTCCGGTGTTGGCAGGCGCCAGTCAGCATGGCCGCCGGTTCGCAGGGCTTTGACATAGTCCATGGCGCTGTCATAGCCCATGCAGTTGTTGTTCACGGTCAGACCGTCAAGGGTAGACCACCTCAAACCGGTTTTCTTGTCAGTGACCGTTCCGTCCCCGTTCTCAACAAACCGTTCGGCCCGGCCGGCCAGCAGTGCCCGGAGTTGATGGGTCTCTTTGCCAAGGCGCTGGGCATTGATTCGCTGTTCGAGCAGCGTCAATTGTTGGTTGACCTTGTCCTTCACATAGGAGTTCGGATAGGACCGCAGGTAGTTGGCATAAATCATGGCCGCTGCCTCGTAGTTCGTCCCCTTGCTGTCGGCGCTTCGTTTGAGGGTCTCGAAAATCCGCGTTTCCCTGGTCTTTTCCTCCCAGATCGTCTGGAGTTTGGCAAGCTGCGCAGCACGCTGATCGGCGGGGTAGATGTCCATGTATTTCTTGGCCAGCTCGATACACGATGCCCAATCTTCTTTCATGTCCTTGTCAAGAATCTGGGCCTCAATGTGGATAAAGTACTCCGTGGACATCTCTCCGATGCGCTTTTCAACTTCATTCTTGTGTTTTCCTTTGGGGTGGTTCTTGAGGTAGGCCAGATACAGCTCGATTCGGTCGGCGCCCAGTTCCCCGGCCCTTGTCGTCAACTGCTCGAAGTCGCGTTCTTCCATCCGTGACGCCATGTTTTCGATCCGTTTGTCGATTCTGCCCTTGAAAGTGCTTGCCGGGTACTTGTTCAAATGGTGGTGGTATAATGCAATGGCCTTGTCGAAATTGCCTTTTTCGGCATTGGCTTCGGATGTTTTTTCAAGGGATGAGAAATCGGCCTGTTCCAAACGGGTCTTGATTGCTTTAATCTTCTCTTCCGCGTCCTGTGTTTGCTCGCCGGGTTTATTGGCGTTGATAAAGGACTGAAGCAATATAATTTTATCGCTATCCTCAGCCGTCGTCTCGACCTGGGCAATTATTTTTTTGTAAGACTTCTCAGGTTGACCACCGAGAATGGAAAACGCAAGATATCCGCCGCCGACCATGATGACCACGACCGAGGCAATCACGATACGCCGACCCATGGATCGTTTGTGGGGCTCCGGCGTATCAAAGGGACTCGGCCTGGGCTTTTTTACCGGTTTTCTGTCGGCTGCCGATGGTTGTTGTTTGGGTGAGTCCTTTGGGGCGTCGGTTTTTTCTTTTGACGGCTGAACCGAATCTGGCGGCTTGGACACCTTCACCGGCGCCGACGGCTTGCCGCCGGACTGGATGCGATTTTCGTCCCGTAATCGGAGCCCTTCCATCAAAACGTTCATCAAGGGCTGTTTGACCTCATCTTCTTTTTTATCGCAGGCGTTATCGATTTCGATAACGGAATCTTCCCAACTGATAATGGTGCAGGCGGCCTCCATGCCGGATATGGCGCCTGTTTCAGCTGCAATGAGGTTCCCTTTAAGAATGAACAACCACCCCATGTCCTCTTCGGTCGTCACCTTCAGGGTGCAGCTGGTTTTTTCCATCTGAACCATCTGAAGAAAGGAGTCCAAGCTGATTCCATGAAGTTGACCTCCGACACCGTTTTCCACTGGATCATCTCCTTTGTGTGTACCGAACGCTTGTTTTCGAGGGTCGCCTTGTTTGTGGGCTAAGCCGAAAGTCTGCGCTTGGGTCTCTTTTCGCCATCGGGTGCGTGTCGCTGATAAGGAAGGCGGCTTCGTCAATACAAAGAGCATGGGCGGCATTCGAAAACCGAATCATGTCGCATGCGAACCGGTAAGCCGTTCTGCAAAAGGGACTATAGGAAAAAAAAGAGGCGTTGTCAAAGTGAATACCGAATCGCATCGTGAATTCAATCAGTTGGATAGAGGGCACAGTCTTGCGGCACAACACGGTGGTGGGAGCGTGGATCAAAGCGGATGACAGGCTAAGGGTCTGATCCATGAATTGATGCGATTCGGTGACTTTTGACACCAAACCCGGGAGAGGAAAAAATTGCCGTTCTATTTCGCCCGACCCTTCAGCTGATAATAAAAAAACAAGATATTAAGATATTACCCGCCTTTCCCTTAACATTCTTCTGTCATACAGGGTACGGTACAATTCATCATCGAATTGGGGATCATCGAAATCACGCCGATCTGCGCCCGCTCGACGGTCAAAGCCTTCAGAATTGGTGTAAATTTTGATGAAGGATTCAAGCTGAAACATCTGATAAGGAGAGAGATTTCCGAACTTGACACAGCGCGTCCGAATTTTTCGTGCATCGGGAAGCTCGGCCTTGATTGAATCGGAAATCACCTCAAAGGGAATATTTTCAAGTTTGATGCCCACGCCGGGAATGGTTACAGACAGGACATCGGTTTCCAAAATACGCTTCTTGTTCTCGATGTACTGAACGGCCAGGCCCCCTAAACTGATATCAATTACCGGGCCCAATTCTACCAGCCGCGGCTTGCCAATATCAATCAATCGTGGCTTATGCAGCATTACGATGGCACCGCCCCGATTTTTAAAACGTTTCCATCTTCGACGTTTGCTACTAGAATTTCTTGTCACCATATTGTTGTTCCCTTCGATTGGCAGACCTGATCTTGGCACTTGCAGTGTCTTTTGAGCAACGAACCCGCTTGGACAATGACACAATTTTGCATAAACCGTGCCGAAATTTGAGATGGCAATTTGCTTTAGAGCTTTTTCAGGGGCCCTTCAGGCTGGATCGGGAAAATACTGGCTGCTACCAACCACCAAACAATGCCAGACACGAAAAAAAACATCCTTACAGGCGCCGTCCAACCTGTATCCGCAATGCCGAAATGTCAAGGGCGGCCGGGAGCTTCAAATATTGTAGTTCGGGCTGACGGGGATTGTAGGCCGTTTTAAGGACCATTGGTTGCCGTTGTGGAATTCTTTCCTCATAAATATGAATTTTTGTCCAAGGTCAAGGTAATCCAGCCATTCCTGCTTGACGTTTGTATTTCGGAAATCGATAATTGTTGAGCGTCACGACATCATGGACAAAATTTCTCTGACACTCGAGTCATTGTTGAGATAGAAGACCCCGTCCCGCTTTCAACCGACTGCGGAAAACTTCAATCCAAACACAAGGAGACCCCCGATGGACGGCAACACGCGTTGTTTGGTTTGGTGCGGCATCGTTGTACTCGGGATGTCATTGATCGGGGGATGCACCGCCGCAAAGACCATCTCCGGCAAGGGGCCGCCAGCCGTCCCGATTGTGATCCCCGAGCAAGCCAGGATTGCGATTGTCGAAATTCAGCCGGAACTTTTTGGCCCGACAATGCACCCGCTCCGCGAACCCCTGGTCCTGCCAAATCTCATTCTCGTTGATCCGCCCCGAGTGGAGACCAGGTTCCGGGACACGGACGATCTGGTGGACAACATGGCGAAACAGTCGCCGGCAACCCTCTATTTAACCATCGAACCGGAAACAATAACGGAAATGGTCTATAATCCCAGGCCCGTTCCTATCCGGATCGTTATCCGTTATGTCCCGTCAGGGCAAAGAAACGGCAAAACCGCACTGGTTCCCCAAATTGAACCGGTGTCGGAAATCGAGTACCAGAATCGATGTCTGCGGACGGCCTACAAACTGAGTCTCTATGACGAAAAGGGCAGTCTGAAAGGGCAAACCCTCATACGCAGCACCGATTTCCAGCCCTGTCCGAAGACCAGTTTCAAGGACATTCACTTTGATGATTTTCAATACGTGATGGCATGGTTAAGAACCAACCTTCGCTCCAAATGAAGCGTCTGGTCAATGAACCCATTCAAAGAAATGTTCAAGAAGACAGGATCGCGCACGCGCACCTGACCTTGACCAAAAAACCCGGATCAACTACTATCACTGCCGCCTCCGCCGGCAACACCGCTGGGAAAGATGCCGTTTCCCAATGGTGCAAAGGGGCTTGCCCGGTCGAGCGGATGTCGCCCCCCGAAGCGGTGTCCACGCTGGAGCGGGCCTGGGGACTTTGTCCATGATGAAGGGGTCCCGCAAGGTGTAAAACGGCGCCGATGGCGTTTGCCCAATTGAGGCAACGGCTGTAACAACCACCTGTGGAAACGGGGCAATTGCTCAATGAAACGGGCCACTCACATTTTACTTGGTCTCTTTGCGGCCGCCTTGCTGTTGGTTTGCTGCGCGGTCCTGATCGCCCCGCGTTTCATTCATTCTGACCGGTTCAAACAGAACCTTGAAACCCTTCTTTCCCAAAAGCTGAGCCGGGATGTGCGCATTACCGGCAGTCTGGCATTTCGTTTCTTTCCATGGATCGGGTTTAAGGCCAAGGACCTTCAGGTTTCCAATGCCGAAGGTTTTGACAAGGCCCCCATGGTAACCTGCAGCATGGCAGACGTCCATCTCGAGTTAATCCCCCTTCTGAAAAAGCGGATCGTTTTCAAGAAAATCATTCTGGCGGACACCACGGTCCGCTTGATTCGAAACCGTTTCGGGAAAACCAATTGGAGCGACCTGCCGTCCATGGGCAAGGCATCCCTCAAACCGCGGGGGGGACAACCTTTTGTGTTGGACCGGATCGGAGAAGTCAATATTCGGGATTCGACCCTGACCTATTTCGATGCACTGAGGCAGACCGAAGTCACCATGTCGAACCTGGAACTGGATCGAAAAGGAGTGGTCCAGAGGGACTTTCGCCTGGCCTGCGACCTCATGGTCAAGGGACGCCCCGTGGACGGGTTCACCACCATCAGCGGCCACTGTGACGTGACGGGCAATGCCTATGTGGATACGCATAAAGAGCGGTTTGCCATTACCGGGGCCGACGTTTCCTTTCCCTTTAAACTGACCGGCCCCCATGGCCGAACCACCTCCGGAGCCATCGCCGCCCATCTAACCGGCGATACGGCCAAGGAAACGCTGGCTCTTACCGGGACCACCGTTCGGATCGGCAATGCCTCGGCATCGGGCGATCTGCACGCCGAACAGCTTTTTCACCGGCCTTCGGCATCGGGGCGGTTTGAGGCTGCCAGCGAAAACATCCGTGAGTTGCTGACAGAACTGAATCTCGAAAAATTTTTAACAGCCTGGACGCCACCGTCCGCGGCAGCCGTTGCCTTTAGCTACGCGGCAGACGGCCAAGGGCTGTCTCTGGAGGACCTTACCTTCCAAATGGACGACTGCGGCCTCACGGGGAAGCTGGCGATCAAGGATTTTCACCGGCCCGAAATCAGCGCTGTTCTGATCGCCGACCGGCTGGATCTCGACCGCCTTTTTCCGGAAAACGCCGCACCGGTGTCAATAGACGATTCGCCTTCGGCCGGACCTGGGTTCGACGGTTGGACCCTGGACCTTCGGTTGTCTGTCGGACAAATGTCGGGACGGGGGTTTGCCATTGAAGATCTTGATCTCCATGCCCGTGCCGGCGACGGGCGCCTGGAATGCCGGCCTGTGGCGTTTGCCTTTGCCGGCGGCAGGGTGCAGGGTACCATCGACGCGGTAGCCCTGGATCCGTCCATGGTAGCCAAAGTAGCATTGCGTTTCGATTCGATCCCGGCTGAGGCCTTATGGCAACTGGCCGGGCAAAAGTCCCCCGTGACGGCCCGGTTCAATGGCGAGATGAACCTGATCACCGAAGGGCAGCGGTTTGCCGATCTGGCCAAATCCCTCTCGGGCACTGCGCGCATCGAAACGCCCGACGGCATGGTCATCCGTTTAAATGACCAAAAGCCGGAAGAAACGATGGATATCGCCAGAGCCTCAGCGGTCCTGGCAGCCTATGTTCATGAGGAAAAATCGGGTCAGGACGACGACCTGGTCCGCTCCTTTACCCTTGATGTCTCCGCGGAAGGTCGGGCACCGGACCTGGCAGGAACATTCAGGACCCACGGCATCGCCCGTATATCTTCCGGTTTGGAATGGATTGCCGTTTCCGCTGGGGAATTCAGCACCAGGCTTGTTGGCCAGGAGCTCGGCGTTGTTTCGCCCCTGGATCTGGATGGTTCGGGACGCTACGACAGCCGGATGGGAAATCTCTTCATCGACCGGTTTTCATTCCGCGGGATGGGTCTGACCGGTTCCGGGCGGCTACAGGCCGCCAGATTCGCGTCAGATCCTCAGTTTTCCGGGCATCTGAATGTGAATAATTTCGATCCGAGGCTCCTGGCCAGACGTTTGGGCGTCCTCCTGCCCCAGGGCAACGATCCCATGGTGTTCCAGCATGGTAAGGCCGAAGCCGATTTTCGGTTCGATTCGGGCTATCTCCTGATAGAAGGCATGTCGGCCGGGGTCGACATCACCCGACTGTCCGGCAGCGTGATGCTTGCCGGTCTGCCCCGGCCGGAAATCGGCCTCCTACTCCACGGCGACCGACTCGACCTGGACCGCTACCTGCCGGAAAAAAACGACAACCGGCCGGACAGCGATCCCCATGCCGCGCACAAGCCCCCGGACCGGAGCGGTTTCAAAGCACAGCGCATCCATGCAGACATCACTTTCGATCAGCTCAAAATCGCCGATATTCGCCTGGAACGACCTGATTTGTCCATGGATCTGGTAAAAGGCGTCATCGACCTGCGGCTGCATTCAGCGGCGCTATACGGGGGGGCCGCTTCCGGGGATGCGGTCCTGGACGCAGGAAGCGACCCCATGCACGGATCAGCCACCCTGAATCTGGAAGCGGTGGACCTGTCCGGTCTCCTGGCCGACATGTTCGACTGGGTGCCCATTACCGGCAACGGTGCCATGGACCTGAACCTGGCCGGCAAGGGGCCGGACTTGCCCGCCCTGGCCCGCGGCCTTAAAGGTCAGGCCAGAGTGACAATTGCCAAAGGGGCCATTCACGGGATACGGGCCGTGCCGGACAATATCCGGAAAACGGATTCAGGCAATACCGGTGTTGGCAATCAGGAGCCCTTTGATCGTATTCAGGGAACGGTCGTCATCGAAAACGGCGTGCTGAAAAGCACCGACGGGACCCTCGCCTCGCCGTATATCAAGGCCGACGGCACCGGCAGCCTGAACCTGTTCACCGATATCCTGGATTACGCGGTGACCGCCGACATCCGGGGGCTTCCCCTGGTAACCTATACGTTCAAGGGCCCCCTGGACGACATTCAGGTGAGCCTCGACCGGGCCGGTTTTGCCCGGGAAACCGCCAAGGGGATATTGAAGAGCCCCTTCACCCTCGGCAAGGGAACCCTGGGCGTGGGAACGGATATTCTCGATGCCGGAAAAGATGCCATCGGAGACGGGTCCGGCCCCCAGCGCATGGGCCAGGCGGCCTTCAATGTCGGCAGGGGAATCCTGGAGATCGGCAAGGGGATCATCGGCCTGGACGGCAAGGCCACCGAAACGGTCGGGGACGGGGCCACCGAGGTGGGCCGTGGCCTGCTGGATGTGGGAAAAGGGGCCGTGGACACCGGCCTGGACGTGCTGGAAGGGATCGGCAGCGGGCTGCAGCGGCTGTTTTCCGGTAAGAAGGGCGTCATCCCTGCCGAAGAGGGCAGCAAACCGGCCCCAGAGCCGAGCCCCTCAAAAAACGGATCGCAGCCTTATTAAATCGCTTCGGCCAACAGCTCAATTCGGTCGCCCAACAGAAAAAAGCCCTGCCGAAGCGGACTCGGCAGGGCTTCCCTTTGCGGGTGTACACCGGACTTATGGCACAGTGGTCTTTTGGTTGCTAACAAAATTGCGTGAGGTGGATTCGTATTGGGCGGCTGTTGAATTGTAGCTGCTGACAGTTGTCGCGGGCTCCGCCCAGATGCTGGCGGTCGCTACCGTATACCGTGCCTGCGATAACGCCGTAGCTTGGGCTGCTTCCGTTTACGGTTAGAGTGCCGCCCGTGATTTGAAAAGAGTCACGACGTTGACTGGCATGCCTATCGTTGAGACGGCGAGGTTGTCATGCAATGGACGGCAGCAACAAGCCAACTGGAATAAGAAAAGGCGCCTCGCCGGTAATGGGCGAGGCGCTTTGGAAGGCGGTACGTCAATCCCCAGTGATCCGACAAAATTTACTTCACGCCGGTAAAAATACCATACACCTGGGTGCTCGAATCCTCCATGACCACAACCCCAGCCACGGCCTGAGCTTGGTTTCCATAAAAACTACCGGCCACCGTCCGGTTCGTAGGCACACCGACTGCTGTTGTGTCAATTTTCCATGTGCCCGAGGTAATATAGAAATCACCGTGCATAATTGGCCCAGATCCGTCTATGACTTCAGCACTGTGATTCGGACTGCTGACGTTCCAGTCAAAATCAGTGACATCGTTCAAATCGAAATTGACCATTGCTGTAAAACCACCGGTCATCATCTCGTCGGGTTTGGCGCTGTGGGTACCGTAGGCATCTCCCGAGTAAAGGAGCGAGCCCTGAAGATCGTCAACAACGGTTTCAGGAGTCACATCGCCGAAGACAAAGTAGCCGTAGCTGGCAAAGACGTAAATATCCGCGCTGTCGTACATATAATCTGCATCGGCCCAGGCGCCCCATAAGACATAGGCGTTGTAATCAATGGCGCCCCAGTCTGCGTCGTTGGGTACATTTGTAACCGAATTTCCGCTTCGTGGGTCCAGGGCTCCGATGACATCGCTACTGCCGCTCATGGTGCCGACCATAAAACTGCCATCGTGCCACTCGGGAATATTCCAGCTTCCGCCTTCGGAAAAGTCCTCGGGAGAGGTATTGAAGAAAATGCCGTCGTAATTGCGAATAAAGGAGGGTGAAGCGTAGAGGCTCAAGGCGTTGACCACGTACCCATCGCGGTGGACCGGCATGGGGGTCTGTGTTTCGGCAGCTGTCACGGTCTGGCTGGTATCGGTGGTGGTGTCGGTGACGGTGGCGGTGTCGGTGGTCGAGGTTTCGGCCGTCGATGTCGTGGTGGTGCCGCCGGCGGTGAGGGTGTCGTCGCTGGTCCCTTCGTCGGTCGTTTCACTACTTGATGCCGATGTGTCCTCGCCCTCCTCGCCGGAGCCGGCCGTGGACATGGAGACCTCTTCGGTGGCGCCGTCGCTGGTCACCGGCACATCGGAGATGGGGGTGGCGGTTTCAGCCTGGCCGGCCAGGTCGAAGCCCGGGTCAATTTTCGTCGCCTTGGCAAAAGACTGCTTGGCCTGGGCAAAATTCTTGTTGTCGAGAAAATCCACGCCCGTTCCGAACTCGATCAACGCCTCCACGCTGGTGGTATGGACCTTTTCCACGGCCTTTCGAACATCGTCGGGCAGGTCGGCCTTGTCGATCCCCATCCCTTCGAGAATGCCGAAAACCAGTTGCTTCTGAAGCGCGAAGAACTGGGCCATGGCCCCTTCGGCGTTGGTCTGCTTGAGGTTGGTGTTTTCCAGGATTTCGGTGACGATGGATGTGATCTTGAGGTTGTCGCCGTCCGGTGCGTCCATCCGGCCCCAGGCCACTTTTCCGGCCTGGACCATCTGGCCCAGCTTCGGGGCGGTATTGCCATCGATAATCCCCGAAGCCAGCCCCAACTGCATCTCCTGCATCAGGGCCTGGATCTTGGCCCGCTCCAGTACCCGCACCTGGGGCACCTTGGCCAGATCCGAGATGATCATGGCCGTGAGCCCCTTGATAAAGGGGACCAGCCTGGCCGACCCCAGGTTCTTGAAATCGGTCACGGCGATGGTATTGCCCGGTGCCTGGGCCGCTGTTTCCCCGCCGGTGGCCACGGCTTTTTGGGCAAACGCCCGGGCCTGGGCCAGTTTCAGCAGGGTCATGCGCTCACGAACGGCCGTGGATCGCCCATCGGCCGGGGCCGCGGCCAGGTAGGCGTCCCAGGACGCGATGGCCGCCGCCCGGTTGCCCTGGGCCAGGTAGATCTGACCCAGAAAATAGTTCACGGCATAATTGTTGGGATTGGCTTGGCGGGCCTGCTCCAGGGCCTGCCTGGAGCCCGCGCCGATAATGTAGTCGCCAGGGGCGGCCATCCCCGTGCCCTGGAGGATCAGCAGGCCGGCCGCGGCAATCAAGGCGGTACGAATGATCTTTTTCATGACTCTGTTCCTCCTTTCTAGAAGTTTACACCCACATTAAAGGTAATCATGTTCTTGTCGAAACTGTACAATCCGGCGTTGGAGCGGTTGTCCATGTAAGTGTAGCCCAGGGAGGCAAAATAGTACTTCATGAACCGCTGGCTCACCGTGGCGCTGACGGTGTTGCGTTTGTCTTCCCGGTTGTCCGCATACAGGGGCGGGTTGTCCTCATATTTGCGCTTGAACCAACGGTAGAAAACGAACAGTTCGGTGTTGGTTGGAAACTTGGTAAAATAGGAGCAGGTCAGGATATCGGCCTTGTAGCTGTTCCGGTCCAGATCCGCGTCCCGGTCTTCGTAGCGGTAGGTGGCCGAGATCACGTGCTTTCGATCGCCCAGGTAAAAATTGGGCCCGATGGTGACCTGGTTGAGCTTGTTGTCGCTGCCGGCGACCTTGCCTTCATTGTAGTCTTCTTCGGCATAGGTGTAGGCCGCCTGTACGCTGACGGTCTTAGAGAAGAAATGCTCGATGCTCGGATCGATGTGAACGATCTTGGACAGGGGGTCGCTGCCGTAATTGGTGTCGGTGTAACCCACCGGCAGTTTGACGATGTCGGTCTTGCCCACCCACCAGGGGCCGGTGGTCAGGTCCATGAGCCGGAAGTTGAACTCGCTGTAGTCCATGTTCACGCTGGAAAACAAATTGACCCCCGTGGCCCATATCCAGGCCTGGGGAGCCCCCAGGTCGTAGCGCAGACTGCCGCCGAGTTTGGTCAACCAGTTGGACGACTCCAGTTCGGTCTGGGTGGAAGACAGGGTCAGGGTGCCTCCGGTGACATCGAGCTGTTTGGTGTCCGGGCCGGAGCTGGCGTTGTCGTCCCACTGGTAGCCCTGGGTGAAGACCAGGTTCATGCTGAGCTTCTCACCGGCCCTTTGAATCATGGCCAGGCGCCGGTCGATATTCTGGATCACCGCCGGCGGCGGATTGGTGGCCCGCACGGTCTCCAGTTCCTTTTTGGCCAGATCGAACTGATTGGCCTTGATGTAGACATCGGCCAGTTCCAGACGCACCCGGTTCAGGTTCGGGTTTTGGGCCAGCATGGCCTTGAATTTTTCCATGGCCAGTTCATTCTGACCCAGGTTGGCCGCACTGGTGCCGACCCAGAACATCAGGTCCATGGTCTCGTTACGCTCGGCGATCTGGCGAAACAGCGGCAACGCCTTGTCATAGTTCGCGTCATAGTAGTACTTGAGGGCCTCGGCCAGTTGTTGGGAATCGTCGGCGGCACCGGCTGTAAAACTCCCGCCGCCCAGCATTAAAAGTGTCATCAGGACCATGCCCGCCCTTTGCCAAAATCGTTTCCCGGGGGTTGACATCGAGGCTGTCTCCTTTGGTTTAAAAAGGTGAATTTTCCACAGTGGGTTGCAGACAATGCACAGGAACGACTCGAAACACAAAGTGTTACAAATCTTTACTATTGAGACTTAGGAATTGTCAAGCGATGGCAGAGGGTATTCTTACCAAGCGAGGATTTGTCTCCCCACAAAGAAACCGGGTCATCCCTTCAGAGGCTCTTTTTCCGAAAAGGCCAGGAAGGATTTTAATGCGTTAAAGGCGTCTTCAAGTTCCGCCAGGCCTGTTCGATTCGGCAGGCACCGGCCTGACCGGATTCGGGTTTCTCTGTCTTGGGGATTCCATCCGCTGACCGCCCCGCTTCGGTCCACCGCTCAATGACGGACAAAAGAGCTTGGGGGTCAACCGGTTTGGTGGTGAAATCGTTCATTCCCGCACTCAGGCAACGATCCCGGTAGCCCGACGTCATCTCATGGGCAGTCATGGCAATGATGGGAACGTTGGGATTCAGGATGCCGGTGCCAGTGTCCCTGATGGCCCCCGTTGCGGCAAACCCGTCCATGACCGGCATCTCAAGGTCCATGAGGACCAGATGGTACTCTGCTTTCCTGAGCGTCTCGACGGCCTCTTTGCCGTTAGAGACGACATGGGCCCGATACCCGAATTTCTTCAATATGTTCAGGGCCACCAGACGGTTGATTGCGTTGTCTTCGGCCAGTAGAATACGAAGCCCTTCAACGTTTTTTTCGATCAGGTCTGCCCAGACCACCTCACGTTTTTCACATATCAATGTGAACCAGAACAGCGCGCCCTTGTCCGTTTCGCTTTTGACTCCGATCTGACCCCCCATCAGTTCTACCAGTTTTTTTGAGATAGCCAGGCCCAAACCCGTGCCACCGAACCGGCGACTGGTCAAGACGTCCACCTGGGAAAAAGACCGGAACAAACGGTCCATGCGTTCCCGGGGAATACCGATGTCGGTATCTTGAACCTCGAAGCGGAGCTGAACTTTTCGTTCCGATTCGCCATCGAGAATGACCCGCAGGATCACCTGGCCCTGATTGGTAAATTTGATGGCATTTCCGACCAGGTTGAGAAGAATCTGACGCAAGCGGCCTGGATCTCCGTATAGGCCGGAAGGCACCCGGTGATGAACCAGGCAGGTCAGTTCAAGCCCCTTCCGGCCGGCTGGCACGGCAAGCAGGCGGGATACATCTTCGATGGTTGTCCGCAGATCGAAATCAATGGCTTCTATTTCGAGTTTGCCGGCTCCGATCTTGGAATAATCCAGGATGTTGTTGATGATATCTAACTGGAAATCCTGCGGGAGAGAAGAAACGCCAGTGAAAGAACAAAGAGGAAAATACCCAACGGAGCAAAAAGGCCGGAACCGCGAGATAGTAGGCCAGGTATTCGGCTTTGATGCGTGTTTCCCAGGAGAGGCCCGGCGCCATGGACATAAGGTTGCGTTCACCGGTCGCCAGGAATCGAAAGACAATGAGAAAACAGAAAACGCCGAACCACAGGGACGGCTTTTCCTGGATGCGCAAGAGGAATAGGCCCAAATGGTAGAGGCCCATAATGGCGATGGCACCGAGAAGAAAGAAGTCCAGCATGGTTTGCCTGGCCCGGCGACCCTCGACGGCTTCTCTGGTGCCAAGCCGGATGGTTCGGTTCCCGTCAAAATCCCAGGCTGTCAGATCCATCACCCCTTCGACCGCCCGGGGCGGCAAACCAGCGCCGCAATGTCCCCCGGGCGGCAAGACAGCCCAAATCAGCAGTAGCAGCAGGACCGAAAAGAGTTGTCGGCGAATCGTCATGACGGCTCCTTTTCCGTAACTGTTCACGGGGTTGAAACGATACGGCGTTCCGAACCCTTGCACGGTAAGCATTTACAGAGTGCCGTAGATGCGAGGCGCCGGGCATGCAGACGGTCTCTATTGTACTTCAAATGCCCGGGAACAAAGTCACGCCTCGGCGTGATGCCCTGTAAAAGTTTACCCTTTTCCCATGGGTCTCTCACTGGGCAACCGCTGTCGCGTCAAACCCGTCCGTTTTCAGTTCACGGGCCGCTGCTTCGGCGTCGTTTTCGGTCGCAAACGCCCCGTACAGCCTTGCCTTGCCCGGCCCACCGGTCTGAAGAGGGTGCGTCAGATACCCCCTATCAAGAAGGGTCTCATCCAGATCGGCCAATGTTGCGTCGCGACCGGAAAGGCCCACCCGAACGGCCCAGGGCCGTTGGACCGCCCGAGCGTAAGGCAGTTTTTGCCGCCTGAGCTCAATGGCGTGTTTCATGGCTTCCGATTCAAGGGAATAGGAGCCGACGTAAACCCGGAACCAACGCCCTCTTTTCGGAATGTCCACATGGGAAACAAAGGCTGCTTCACCCCGGGAGCGTAGCGATTGGGCCGTGCGGTTGGCCTTGTCCCGGTCCTGAAACGAATGGAGATGGATGGTGAATGCATGGGTTTCAGGCGCCCGATCATTGGGTTTTTTCCGCGATCGGTACGGATTGACGCGCACCGGGTCTTTGTGGGGCGGAGGCAGGCCGACGTCTTGATCTTCTGGCATGTTACTGGACAACTGGCCGAACTTCCTGCTTTTTTTCCGGTATTCAGAGAGTTGGGCTTCCATGGCCGGCAGGTCTATGGTCTGGCCGAGGTATTGGGTCAGCGCAATGAGCTTTTCCTGTGTATGGACCGCCGCTTCGATCTCACCGGCTTCGTACTGGATGGCGGCAAGGGTTTTAATAAAAATCGGTGCATACATCAGGTCGACGGCACGTTGGGCCGAAATGAGGGCTTGGGACAGGTTTTGAAACGCCGGATCCGGACAGAAGGTCAGAATCACTGCCAGTTGGTGAAGGGCCACGGCGTCGTCGGGATTCATGCCGAGCGCCGTGTGGTAGTCGGCGATGGCTTCGGCGTAATCCCCCTTGAGATAACGGGCGGCACCCCGCTTGCTGTAAGCCTGGTAGTCGTGGGGAATCGTTTCAACGGCGGTGGAAAAGGCGTCAATGGCCTCTTGGTATTGATGTGCCTTGAGCAGTTCACTTCCCTTTTCGTACCAGTTCGTTTCATCGACAGCACCGGCCTGTGTCGGCAACAAAAAGGCGGTGGCCACGACCATCAGGATCGTTGCCCAATGGAAGACAGCGGTTTTCACGCTTTCAACGCAAACTATTCGAAGAATGAGGATCTCGCCAATCATGCCGGAAGATTAACCAACTCGCGGGGAAAATGCAATCGGGAGGAACTGGAAGGATGCGTTGAAACCAGGCGAGTGGCGCCACCCGTCAGCCGGGCGGCCTGGAAACGGCCGCCCGCGGGGGTTTCTAATTATAGCGGCGAAGCCGCGTCATATAAAATCGCGCCAGCGATTTTATCAGGTGATCAGCTCCTGAATCCGTATCATAAAGTCGCCAATGTCGCGCCCGTACTCGGGAGACCCCTCCAGGCTGAGGAACCCTTTTCGAATGGCGTCCACCATGTTGACCTGGTTCATGACGATGGGGTAGGCGCCTTCAACCCCGTTGAATTTCATATGGACAAAAGGTCTCCGACGCGGATAGACACCCCGGCCGGCCATGGATTTTCCCGCCTTGACCCGAAGATAGGCGGCGATGTCGTCATCCACGGTGATCTGATAAATCCGCTCGGGCTGTTTCGATGTCCACTTGACCATCTCCGGGTCGCCCCCCTTGTTGTACTGGGATAGGGCCGTGGTGATCATGAAAAAGGTCATCTTGACCTTGAGCCGCCGTTTGGCCGGGTCTTTGGGGTCGGCATCGGGCATGAGAATTTTCAGGCTCATGAGAAGCCCGAAAACGTTGAGCAACAGGCCGGTTTTCAACCAGCCTCGAATTTTCGGGATGACCGGTTTGCCGGCGAAAAAGGCGTTCATTTTTGCAATGGTTTTAAAACTGAAGGTGATGTCCGAGGCGTTTGAGATGTCGTGGACCACCCGAAACCCTTCGGCATCGAATACCAGGGCGGATCCGATTGGCGTGCCTTCGTGGTCAGCCACGAATTGAACCCTGGCATTGACCCCTTCAAACTTTTTCTTCATTTTCGGATCGTCGGTTACGACGACTTTGATTACCGGCAGCACCGCTCTGAGAAAAAGGCGGGCCGCGAGAACTTCCCGTTCAACGGTCATGGCTACACCTCATCTTCCCAGTTGTCGTCTTCTTCAAAATCGCGCCCCATCACCTCGCGGACCTTTTCGATGATTCCGTCGGCATCTAGCTTGTAGTGGCTCTGGAGGTCTTCCGGGTACCCGACTTCGCAGTAACAATCCGGAATGCCGACTTTTTCAAAGGCACACCCCTTGCCGCTTGAGGCAATGACATCGGCCACTGCGCTGCCCAGGCCGCCGAAGATGTTATGGTCCTCGATGGTGATGATTCGGCGGGTATCGGTGACGGCTTTGAGAACGGCTTCGTCGTCCAGTGGTTTGAGGGTGTGCATGTTGATCACCCGGACGGAAAGTTCATCCTTTTCAGCCAGATATTGGGCCGCCTCTACGGCCTGAAGCACGGTGACGCCGCAACAAATCAGGGTGATGTCGGTGCCGGGGTGTACTTCGATGGATTTGCCGATGGCGAATCCGTAGTCCTCTTCCTCATAGAATCGGGGCTCGAAACCCCGGCCGATTCGTATGTATACCGGCCCCTGCCAGGTGACGGCCGCCCGGACGGCATGGGCGGTTTCGATGCCGTCGGCCGGAACGATAACCGTCATGTTGGCAAAACTGCGCATGATGGCCAAATCTTCGGTGCAGTGGTGGGTGGTTCCGGCCTGGCCGAAAGAAGACCCGGCATGGGTGGCGATGATCTTACAATCCAGGTTCTGGTAGCAGATGTCGGTGCGGACCTGTTCGCAGGCCCGCATGGCCGCAAAAACGGCCATGGTGGAAACAAAGGGGATGAGGCCGGATTTGGCCATTCCCGCGGCCATGCCGAAGAGGTTCTGTTCGGCGATGCCCACATTGAAAAAGCGTTCGGGAAACTTGTCGCCGAACTTGCCGATCTTGGTGGACTTGGCCAGGTCGGCAGACAGACCGACAATGTTGGGGTATTCTTCGCCCAGACGGCAGAGTACCTCGCCGTAGATTTCCGCCTGGGTCATGGTATCGGCGTCGTAGACGGTCCAGGTCAACCCTTCGCTCATGTTGTCCTCCCATGATAAAATCGCTGGTGCATTTTTTGTGGATTGCGGCTTCGCCGTTCAGATTCGATTAAGCCATGCCGTACATGCGGTCCACGGACTGTTTGGCCTTTTCCATGAGATCGGTGTCCAGACCGCCGTAATGCCATTTGACTTCGTTTTCCATGAAGTCAATCCCTTTTCCCTTGACGGTATTGGCAATGATCACCACCGGCGCCGCGGTTTGGGTGTGGGCAAAATCGATGGCTTCCATCAGTTCGGGAAAGCTGTGCCCGTCCACTTCCTTGACGGTGAAGCCGAAGGCCTTCCATTTGTCGGCAAAGGGTTCGATGCCCATGACCTCCTCGGTGGTGCCGTCGATCATGAGACGGTTGCGGTCCACGAAGGTGATCAGGTTGGTGGCCTTGAACTGGGCGGCGGCCATGGCAGCCTCCCATACCGAACCTTCGTTGCATTCACCGTCTCCGAGGATGCAGTAGGTCCGCCAGTCTTTTTTCTGGACCCGCGCGCCCATGGCCAGACCCAGGGCAATGGGCAGGCCGTGTCCGAGACTGCCGGTGGAGACATCCACGCCACGGACCTTGCTGCTATCGAGATGCATGCCGAAAGGGGATTTAAATTTGTTGAACTCCCGCAGCAGTTCGAAATCGAAATACCCCCGCCGGGCCAGCATGGCGGCGTAGCCGACCCCACCGTGCCCCTTGCTGACGATGATACGGTCCCGGTCCGCCTTTTCAGGGTCTGACGGGTCGATATGGGCGACCTTGTAGTAGAGCAGGGTCAGCATATCCACCATGCTCAGGGCACCGCCGATGTGAGCGCCGCCCGACCAGCCAGTGATGTCGATGATGTCGCGCCGATTCTGCCTGGCATTTTCCTTCAGAATCTTGAGTTCTTCATCGGTGATCGGCATGAACGTCCCCCCTTTTGGTATCTGTTTAAAAAGAGTCCCCGTATTGTGCCTTGACGACCTTGAAGGCTTCGTCCACGATCGCCAGGGTTTGTTCAATATCCCGGTCCGTATGGGCCGTGGAAATGAACCAGTTGTGATGAGAGGTGAAGTAGACCCCTCTTTTTGTGCATTCGGCGCACCAGTCCTGGTGGAGCATCAGGGACGGATCGTTGGTAATCCGAAGGTAGGGCATGGACGGGGCGCCGGTGACCTTCAGATCATAGCCGTAACCTTTGGCGATATCAACCATGCCGTCCAGAAGTCGATTGCCTGTTTCGAGAATTTTCCGTGGGGCGTCGATTTCCTTCATCAGCTTGAGGTTGGCAAGGGCGGCGGCCATGGGAACGGCGGAGAACCAGTAACTGCCGGTGTAAAAGACCCGGGCCACCACATCCTTGAGCGACTGGTTGCCGACCAGGGCCGAGATGGGATAACCGTTGGCCAGTGCCTTGCAAAAGCAGATCAGGTCCGGTTTGAACCCGAAGTATTCGCAGGAGCCGCCCATATCGAATCGGAAGCCGTGACGAATGTCGTCTACGATCAGAACGATGCCGTTCTTGCGGCAGAGGGTTTCGATCCGCTGCCAGTAGCCCTCTGCCGGCAGTTCGTTGTCGGCAAAGGCAGGCACGTGGTAGGGCGTGGCGATAAATCCGGCGATCTGGTCGGGGTATCGGCCGATCACCTGTTCAAAGGCATCGGCATCGTTCCAGGGAATGCGGATGATGTGGGCATAGTCCTCTTCGATGAGGCCGTGGTGCCCGGGTGCCTGCATCCAGGAGGCCACGCCGTGGTAGCCGCCGCCGATCATGACGATCTTTTTTCGCCCCGTGGCGTCCCGGGCGATCATGGTGGCGTAATCGGTGAGGTCACCGCCGTTTTTGGCGAAAAAGGCCCAGTCCGCGGAGGGGATCAGATCGACCAGGTATTCGGCCAGGTCGACCATGACTTCGGGCGCGCCGGTGGTACAATTGCCGCGTTTGAGCTGATCCATGGCCGCCTGGTCGACTTCTTCACGGTTATACCCCGTTATCATGGGACCGTAAGCGCACATGTAATCGATGAATTCGTTTCCGTCCACGTCCCAAAACCGTGATCCCGCTGCCCTTGCGGTGTAAAACGGATAGGACTCCGGCGGTACCAGGGGCGCGGGGCTGAAATGGCCGTAAATGCCGCAGGGAACGACTTTTGCCGCCCTGGTGAAAAGATCCCGGGATTTGGGGTAGTCAAAAGTCTCCATGGTCGATCCTCCCTTGTCTGTCGATATCGGCGCCGTTGAATGCGGATCGTCCGGCACGTTCGGGTGGCGTTTTCACTCCAGGTATTCCGGAACGCGATCAAGGATCAGCCCCAGGGCGTCGAGCATGGGCGTCTGGCCTTTGATCATCACATCCCCCATGGCCACGGCGGTGAACAGGTCGAGGCGGCCGTTGAAGAAGTCATTGGCGATTTGCATGTTCCTAAGAGAGAGCTTGGCCATGGGCCTTTCGACGTCAGTCTTTCCTGATTCGATTCGTCCCTTGGCAAAAGAGACATGGGCCGCCGGGCCCTCCGGAAGGATTTTGATCACGACCGTGCCGTCCTGGATGTGGGCGGCGCTCAGTTTCGCCAGGGGATCCAGCTGAGCCAGTTCCGGGACGGAAAAGGCGGCTGTATTCAGGGTCATGCGGGTATTTAAAGCGAGATAACCTTCATCCCGGAGCAGTTCCGGGGTGGGTTTGAGAAAGTATTCGAGCCGGTCGGTGGCCTTGGGGAATTCCTTGGCAAGAAAACCCAGGCGGGTGAACCCCTTTAGGGGAATGGGGTTGGCCTTGCCGTCCATCATCCGGTTGAGATGGGCGGGCGATGTAAAAAAAAGCTTTACCGAGGGCGCCGGATGGCTGCCGCGACCCACATGGCAAGTGCCGTCTCTGAAGTCGACGAAGGCCTGGGGGCCGCCCTTCACGCTGAACTGGATGGAAATCCGCCAGTCTTTGGCCAGTTCCGCCGTCTGGGGATCGTAGGCGACCAGATCTTCCAGATTCTGAAGGACGGCATGGAGGTTGAGGTGGGCTTTGACAATATCATAACTCATTGTTAAAACTCCTTATTCAAATGTTTTCAGGAGTTGGCGAGGTGCATGAGTGACTGCTCACTCATGTTTTTTACTTTCCGGGAATAGAGAGAAAAAGTCAAGAAAAAAAATCAATGGCCCTCGGTCGACGGCTGCGGGGAAATCGATTTGCGGTTGACAGGGATATGTCCGAGTGAGTAATCACTCGATAAATTTGCTGTCGCAAATTGATGGGCAGCGGCTGCGCCGCAGGAATCGATATTCGTGTCTTTTGAGGGATCGTTAAGGGGTGGTGAACCCTTAAAAGAATGCAATTTTGGGCGGTTTCGTAAAATACCCGAGATCAAGGCGTGCGAATCCAGAGAAATGAGGCGAACTTTCGGTACGCCGCAATGACGAAGGAAGGAGCGTAACGCAGATATCGGGTTCTTTACGAATCCGTCAAGGGTGAATCCATGGAAAAGCACTACAAAGAAGCATTTGAAAAAATCGCCGAAGAGAAGAAAGAACGGATCATGGCTGCCGCCGCCGCCGAGTTTGCCGCCAAGGGGTTCGGCACGGCTAACATCAATGTCATTGCCCGGCGGGCCGGCGTCAGCATCGGCGCCATGTACAACTATTTCGCCTCCAAGGAAGACCTTTTTCTCACCGTTATCGATCGGGCCTACCATATCCTGGAAGGGGTACTCGACCAGGTCCGGACGGCCGAGGGGGATATCTTTGAAAAACTGGAAAGCATGTTTCGGGCTGCCCAGAAATATTCCAAACGCTACCCGGAACTCAACCAGATCTACCTGGACATGACCTCCGAGGGGCTGGCCCATCTCTCCCGCAAGCTTTCCGGGAAGATGGAGACCATCTCCGCCCGCCTTTACAAGGCCATGCTTGCCGAGGCCCAGGACAATGGCCTGGTGGATAAAGGGATCGATTGTGATGTCACGGCCTTTTTCCTCGACAACCTCATTTTGCTGCTTCAGTACTCCTACACCTCCGAATACTTCAAGGAGCGGATGAAAATCTTCGTTGGGCCCGATGCCCTGGAGAATGATGAAAAGGTCGTCGCCGGCCTGATGCGCCTGGTCCGAGGTGCCCTTGGGGCCTGCCCTGATGGCAAGTGAGCCCTCAACCCCGGAGCGGGTGGCCTCAGCCCCCCCCCAAAGGGGGCATGCTCAATATTCAACACCTGTTTTCTCGACGCTACGGGTGAACCTCTCTATATAGTTTGTGCCCATCTACGAATTGCATTATTCGTGGATGGAAAATGGTTACACCAGACCGGCCAGGCGCTGCTTGAGTGCTTCAAATTGCACACCGATGTTTTGAACCATATCGGCCATTAGGTCTTTAACGCTGGGGATTTCATCGATGAGGCCGGCCACCTGGCCGCAGCAGATCTCCGCGGTGTCTGCTTCGCCCAGGTGCTGGGCCTGGTACTGGGAGTGGGCGTTGAGAAATTCGTTCAGGGCCACGGGAGAAGCGCCGGCGGCACGCATCTCGTGATAGGTCCGGGTGAAATCGTTGGTCAGGTCCCGGGCCAGCATGAAGTCCTTGGGCACCGACGCGGTGCAGATGTCTTTTCCGGCGACGATGGCCGCCTTCACGTTGGCGTGGCTTTCCGATTCTTTTGTCGCCATGAACCGGGTCCCCATGTAGGCCCCGTCGGCCCCTAAGGCCAGGGCCGCCAGGATGCCCCGGGCATCGCCGATACCGCCGCCGGCCACCACCGGAATGGATACCGCGTCGGCCACCATGGGGGTCAGGGTCAGGGTGGTCAGTTCAGTGAACCCCTTGTGCCCGCCGGCTTCGTACCCTTCGCAGATCACCGCATCCACACCGGCCTCTTCGGCCTTGATCCCGTGTCTCGGAGTGGAAATGGCGTGAAGCACCCGGATGCCGGCGTCTTTGAGCACACCGGTGTAGATGTCGGGCCTCCCCACCGAGACAATGGCCACCGGCACGGCCTCTTCCAGGACCACGTCCACAATTTTCTGCGAATAGACCAGCAGTTCGCCGAACCCGGCCACGATATTCACGGCAAAGGGTTTGGCGGTCAACGCTTTTACCCTGCGAATCTGTATCCGCATCCGTTCGGCGGTCTCTTCGGCATCCGGCGTGATACCTTCGGCCCCGGCGTTGGGTCCCAGGGTGCCCAGTCCACCGGCATTGGAAACGGCCGCCGTCAGATCCGCCCCACTGACCCAGTTCATGGGTGCCTGAATGATCGGGTATCGAATCCCCAGCAATTCACGGATACGGTTTTTCATCATCTTTGATTCCTTTGCGGTTTTACAAAATCTAATTTGTGCCCGTCCACGAATCGGTTTTTGAGTGGGTGGGCACCCATAGATGTTTCCAATTCATAAATGTGAATTTTTGTCCAAGGTCAAGTCAATCAAGCCATTGCGCGGAGGCGTAGCTGGCTACGCCGCACAAGAAATGGCGCTGATTGACGCCGCCTGTCCTGGCGAAGCTCAAAGAGCGAAGTCGGAAGATTGGGCAAAAAGGCCATTTATGGATGGAAACTAATTACCACGCCATCATCTGAACTGTTTGCGTCTACCCGATCGGCCGTTACGGCAGGTAGTCTTCCCGGACCGGCGAAAAAACCTCGACGGCCACGGCATCCTCTATGACATCGGCACCGTGTTCCACATCCCCGGGAATGGTCCAGCTGTCTCCCGGACCGACCTCGAAAAGATCATCGCCGATGGCCAGGCGCAGGGCGCCGGAAACCAGATACCCGCTTTGTTCATGGGGGTGGCTGTGGCGGGGGAGCCGTGCGCCCTTGTCCAGCCTGAATTCACAGAGCAGGGTCTTATCGCCGTAGACCAGCGTCTTTTGCCGAATCCCGTCCACCGGGGTCTTGTAGCCGCTTTCGTTCGCCTTACAGAACATATTTTTCTCCTATTTCATTCCATAACTTTATCGCTCACCACGAAGAACACGAAGAGTACGAAGTTTTGCAGATGCACAAAGCGGTTCATAAGGTTTCTGCCAAACCTTATGCGTTTTTTTTCGCAGATCTTTTTCCTTGGTCCCTTGACCCCTCGACCCCTCGACCCCTCGAACCCTCGAATCCTCGCCCCCTCGACCCCTCGAACCCTTGAACCCTTGGACCCTTCAGGTCAAAGCCCCCGATGGTCGAGCCACTCAATGATCCGGTCGGCCACGGACTGCCAGCTGTCTTCCAGCATCATGTCGTGGGCCATGCCCGCCCATATTTCCGGTGCGGCACGGTATGCCTTTGCCGTGGCCTCGATTTCATAGGGGGTAAAAATCGTGTCTTTTTCGGCGCCCAGAACCAGTATGTTCGTCGATACCCTTTCCGGCTTGGGCAGATTGAAAAAGAGCATGTCCAGAAAGGCCCGGTACGATTCGTTCTGAAGGCGTTCGAAATGTCCCGCCAGTTTTTCCGTTGAAATGTTTTCGGCGAAAAAAGCCTCCCGGGCCAGCTTCGGGGTTCCGATCACCGGGTAGAGGCTGAGGCTAAAATTGGCCTTGAGAAACGCCCACGGGTGGCGCCGGGCGATGCTCAGAGCGGTGCGCAGGGCGCCTGCCGGCGGGACGGAGGCCAGCAGCACCGCCGCCGGCGCATGGTGGGTTTCCAGGTATTTTTGCACCACCAGGCCTCCCATGGAGTGCCCGATGACCACCGGCGGCGTTTCCATGGCGTCGGCCACTTGTGCCACGTCATCGACGTAATCGCTGATCCGGGTCCACCTGAGGTGTTCTCCGCCCGGACTGCCACCGTGCCCCCGCAGGCTCAGCGCATGGGCGGTGTAACCTTTGGATGCAAAATAGGGAAGGAAATATTCCTCCCAGCACCAGGCACCGTGCCAGGCGCCGTGAACGAAGAGAAGGGGGACGGGGTGTTTATCGATTTCCGGCGTTCTCGAGATGATTTCCAGGTTCATGGATTGCCCCTTATTTAGCGATTTTGACAATGGCCTTGTCATAGCCCTGATACGATTTGTCCATATCCTTATAGATGTCTTCAATCTCTTTCATGGCCTTTCCCAGGTCCTTGTAGTCGTCAATGACATCATCCCATTCGTTGTTGATTTTTTTCAGATTGATCCGTTTCTTATTGGCCAGTTTGGCAACGAGTTTGATCTGTTTGATGCTTTCCTGAACACCCTTTTTCATGGTCTTGAGCTCTTTTTCCATGTCTTCGATGGCGTCTTCAATTTTTTTCAGGTGCTTGTCCGCCTCTTTGGCCGCACCCTGGAAATCCTTATCCACCACCTCCCTGGTGTCGATATCGTCCTGGTCCTTGGCTGCCAGGACCGCATTGGGAGCGAAAAACAAAATCATCATCAGTGGGACGAGCAGGTATCTCATGGCTGACACTCCTTATTCCGACACACCGTTTATTGAGGAGGACCACCAATTTTTCCGGCAGGGCCCTGGCAAATCTCCGGGCCTGATCGACCCAGGTCCGCAGTGACGCTTCCAACCATTTTTTTCTTCCCCCATGAAAATTGATCGTCAGGATAAAAGGACTTTGGGGCCGGCGTCAACGGAATAATCCATTTTCTAGTTGTGGCCTGAGTTGACAAGAGGCATGAAAGAGAATAATTTTGTTGGTTTTAATTCAGTGGGCCATAATCGGGAGACCCGGCAAACGGACAAGCCATGTCCGTTTCCTGGCTCACCTGGACGGGATCATGATGCCGAAATGATAGGCATCGAATCCCTGCCGGGCGGCCATGATCATGGTGTGTCCGGTGTCGATTCCAACGATGCCGAAGGATCTCGGACTTCAACAAGCCCCGTGGAACGAACGACGAAAATAAAAATAGGATATGGTTTTGATATGTTGCGTGCCCTGTTAACCGATGTTCGCATTCTGATGCTTTCGGTGGCGCTGATCTTTGCCGGGCCAGTCGCTGTCTTTGCCGGCAGTGCTTACCGTCTCATCGATTTTTATCGGATGGCCCTGGATCGGGCCGAGCGGATTCAGATTTCCCGTGAAGATCTCGCCATTGCCGAACAGACCCGGGAAAAAGCCATGGCCGTTCTCAAACCGCGATTTTCCGCCGTGACCGCTTATCGAGACTATACGGAAGACGAGGTCCTTTCCGGCACCGTGGTCCAGCCGGACTGGGAAGGATCCTACGGGATCAAGGTCGGCCAGTCCTTTACCCTGAACGGACGGGAACTGACGGCGCTTCGTATCGCCGAGACGGATATTGAGCGGTATCGGCACGAACTTGATGCCGTGCGCGAAGGGTACCTGCTGGAGGTGGCCACGGCCTTTTACAATGTGGCCCGGGCCGGCAAGACCCTGGAAATCGCCGATGCCAATCTCCAACGGCTCCAGACCCACCGCGACGCGGTGGATCGAAAACTCCGTCTGGCTGAAGTGACCAAGACCGAACTCTTCCGGACCGATGCCGAACTGGCCAAGGCCGATGCCGACCGGATCCAGGCGGAAAACACCCTGCGGCTGGCCCGGGCCGCCCTGACCCGCCTGGCCGGCGTTGAAACCGAATTTGAGATTATCGGTGAGACCGGGGATCCGACGGGTTCGCCGATCTCCGATCTCCATCGGATACGGACGACAGCGCTTGAAAACCGGGCCGAGATCAAGGGTCTCAAACTGCTGGAGCGAGCCGCCGAGGATCGCATCACCTATTCCAAAGGGGCTTACTGGCCCACGGTGGGGCTTGAGGGGGGCTGGCAACGGTACAATCGCTCCCCTGATCCGCTGCTCGACGAGAGCGTCTATCTGGGGGTTTCGCTTGATTTTCAGTTTTACGACGGCGGACTGCGCAAGGCCGAAGTTTACGAGGCCCGCCTGCGTCGCCGTCAGGCGTCTTACGCCCTGAGTGAGGCGGCCCGAAGCATCGCTTTCGAGGTCGAGATTGCCTGGAGCGATGTGGGCACCCAGCGTGGAGTCATCGTCTCTCTGGAATCCCAGCGGCTTTATGCCGGAGAGAACTACGAGGCTGTTCAGCAGCTTTTCGATCACGGCATGGCCAACAGCGTCGACATCATGGACGCCAACACCCTGCTGGTGACGGCCGAAAGGGAACTGGCCGATGCCCGCTACCGTCTCCGGACCGCCCTGCTCAAACTCGACCGCGCCGCGGGGACTTTTCTGGCCCATGTGGAAGAATCGCTGGCCCGCACCGCCGCTGACAACCCGGATCTGAAAGCTTCCGCCACTCGCTGATGCATGATGGCAGCCCTTGCCTTGACCGGCGCACGGAACCGCAAAGGAAAGACGAAACATGGAAACCGAAACGAAAACCGAGGTCAAAGCCAACCCCCGCCGAAGCCCGATCCAGCGCCTGCTCCGATGGCTTCCCAGCCTGATGGTCCTGATTCTGGTCGGCGCCGTCTTTCTTCTGGCGGACATGATACGCACCGAGGGCGAAGCGGTGCAGACGCGCAAGGCCAACGAATTGCAGACCACCCGGGAGAAGATCAATGTCGTTGCCATGGAAATGGTTCCCGGGACGCTTCGGGAGCGGATCAGTTTGCCCGGGACGGTAAAGCCCTGGATGTCCCTGCGACTGCTCACCGAAGTGGGCGGCAAAATTGTCGAGAAGCGGATATCTGAAGGGGCCCGGGTCCAAAAGGGCGACGTTCTGGCCAGAATCGATCCCCGGGATTATGAAAACGCCCTGGCTTCGGCCCTGGCCTCCAACGACATGGCGGTGGCGGCCCACGGACGGTTAAAGGCCCTTTTTGACGATCAACTTGCCACCCGGAGCCAGCTTGACGATGCCGTGGCCCGGGTCAAAACGACCCGGGCGGCCATGGACACCGCCAAACTCAATCTGGATCGCTGCACGATCCTGTCGCCCATGAACGGCGTGGTGGACCGTATGCTCGTCGAAAACGGGCAGTTCATGAATCCGGCTGACCCGGTGGCCGATATCCTTCAGATGGACCGGGTCAAAGTGGCGGTGGGTATCCCCGAATCGGACGTGGATGCCGTGCGTCTTCTGGAGCGGTTCGACGTCACCATCGACGCCCTGGAGAGCCGGCTCTTCCAGGGCCGGCGCCATTATCTTTACAAGACAACGGACAACCTGGCCCGACTCTACAGTCTGGAAATTGCCGTGGACAATCCGGGCGGCAAGATTTTACCGGATATGTTCGCCCGGGTTGAGGTGGTCAAACGCCGGGTGGATCAGGGGCTTGCCGTTCCCCTCTATGCCCTGGTGGGCGGGGATGGGGCCAGCGCCGTCTTTGTGGTGGCCGACGGGACGGCCAGACGTCGGTCGGTGACCACCGGCATTCAGGACGGGTGGCGGATTCAAATCGCCGAGGGCCTGTCGGTCGGCGAGAAGGTCGTGGTCGTGGGCCAACGGCTCATCAATGACGGTGAAGACGTCAACATCACGAGAACGGTGCTGAAAATGGAGGAACTGGAACAGTGATCGTATCGGATGCCGCCATTAAAAACCGCACCAGTGTCGTGGTGCTGGCCATCATCATTTTGCTGATGGGCACCGCCAGCTATCTGAGTCTGCCCCGGGAGAGTACACCGGACATCACCATTCCTCACGTCTTCGTGCGCACCGATTACCGGGGGGTCTCCTCTTCGGACATCGAGACCGGCATCACCATCAAAATCGAGAAAAAACTCAAAGGGCTCGATCGGGTCAAGAACATCAAATCGGTCAGCTCCGAAGGGCTCTCCCAGATCGACGTCGAATTCATTCCCGGCACCGACATCGACGAAGTACTGCCCAAGGTCAAGGACAAGGTGGACGAGGCCCAGTCGGACCTTCCTTCGGACCTGGACAGTGATCCATCGGTGACCGAAGTGAATTTTTCCGAGATGCCCATCATCGTCTTTTCACTTTCCGGGACCTGCGGTCCCCGGTGCCTGAAAAAGATCGCCGACAATCTCAAGGACGATATCGAAGCGGTGCCCGGCGTGCTGGAAGCCGAGATTTCCGGCGGCCTGGAACGGGAGATCCGCGTGGAGGTCGATGCGGACAAGCTGGCTTATTACAACATCCCCATCACCGCCCTGCAGCAGAGCGTGGTCAGTGAAAACCAGAACACCTCCGGAGGTACCATCACCCTGGGCGACGGTCGTTACCAACTGCGGGTGCCCGGCGAGTTCGAAAGCCCGGAGGAGATCCTTTCCCTGGTGGTGGCCGCCCATAACGGTCACCCCATTTATCTCAAGGATGTGGCCCGGGTGAAGGACGGCACCAAGGACGAGATGAGCCGGTCTCGGCTGGACGGGGTCGAATCGGTCAACATACAGGTAAAAAAACGGGTCGGGGAGAATATTCTCAGCATTACCGAAGAGATCGACCGGGTCATCGAGCGGTCGCGGGCCACCTGGCCCCGGGACACCCGGATCACCAAATTGATGGACCGGTCAAAAGAGACCCGGCTCATGGTGGCCGACCTGGAGAACAACATCGTTTCCGGCCTGCTTCTGGTCATCGTGGTCCTCTTTTTCGCCTTGGGGTTTCGAAACGCCTTGCTGGTCTCGGTGGCCATCCCTTTTTCCATGCTCCTTTCCTTTACCCTGCTACAGGCGCTGGGCATCACGTTGAACAATGTGGTCCTCTTTGCCCTGACCCTGGCTCTGGGCATGCTGGTGGACAATGCCATCGTCATCGTGGAAAACGTCTATCGGTACATGGAGCAGGGGGTGCCCAGGGTCGAGGCGGCCATGCGGGCCACCGGTGAAGTGGCCTGGCCGGTGATCGGTTCCACCCTGACCACCCTGGCTGCCTTTTTTCCCATGATCTTCTGGCCGGGAATCATGGGCGAGTTCATGAAATACCTGCCCATCACCTTGCTGACCACCCTGAGTTCAAGCCTCTTTGTGGCCATGGTGGTCAACCCGGCCCTCTGCGCCATCTTTATGCGCGTAAAAAACGATTCCGAAAAAGGAAAAAGCAGAAGCCCGGAAGAAATCGCCGCGGCGGGTGAAGCGCCCATCGCCGTCAGGGGGGCGGTGCTGACCGTCTATAGCCGGATTCTTCGCAGCGCCCTGGCCCACAAAGTGCCGGTCCTGCTCATTTCCTTTTTTGTTCTGGTCATCCTGATTCAGTTCTGGATGCTGCGAATCGGTATCGAAAAGCCGGTGGAATTTTTCCCCAAGATCGACCCTTCAGGCATCTATGTGAACATCGATCCGCCCGAAGGGGCGGATCTGGATTACCTGGATCGTATCGCCCGCCGGGTGGAGATGGCCTTGACCGGCCATGCCAAGGACCACCGTTTTTCCTCCCTGGGGAAATACGCCGAGGCCTTTCGGCCCCAGTCCCATGAAACGGCAACGGGTCGATCCTTTTTTGCCCCGGGCGATATGGACAATGTGGAGCACATCTACGCCAAGGTGGTCCAGGGCGGATCCGGATTTTCATTCGAATCGAACCTGCCCAATCACATCGGGGTCCAGTTCATCGATTTCGAGGAGCGAAAGAGTCCCACGGCCCGGGATGTGGAACAATTGCGTCAGCGGGTGCAAACGATCGCCGGTGCCCGGATCACCGTGGAAGAGCAGGAAGGAGGCCCGCCCACCGGGGCTCCCATCAATATCGAGATCGCCGGTGACAATTTCATACGCCTGGGCGCCCTGGCCGAAAAGGTCAAGCAGGTGGTTTCATCCATTCCCCATGTTCAGGACGTGCGCGACGATTATGTGGGCGGGCTTCCCTCGGTGCGGGTACGCATTGATCGACAGAAATCAGCCCTGTTCGGCCTGAACACCAACGCCATTGGTGCGGCACTGAAAACCGCTTACAATGGGCTCGACGTTTCCACCTTTTACGAGGGAGACGAAGACTACGACATCACCGTCATCTTGAGCGACGCCGACCGCCGGGTTACCGACGTCCTGCACAAGCTGATGATTCCGACCCCTTCAGGCCAGACCGTGCCGTTGACCACCCTGGCCCGGATCGACTACAGCGGCAGCGTGGGCGATATCATCCGCATCAACCATGACCGGGTGGTGACGGTGCGGGCCAGCGTGGATGAAGCCAAAATCCCCGGCGCCGTGGCCCGGGCGCAGGCAGAGGCCTTGCTCAAAGACTTCTCCCTACCCCCCGGATACCGGATCAAATTCACCGGGGAAAACGAATTCCAGCAGGAATCCGAGGATTTTCTCACCCGGGCCTTTGTCATTGCTCTCTGTCTGATTTTTCTGATCCTGGTGACCCTGTTCAATTCCGTGGCCCAGCCGTTAATCATCCTTACTTCGGTGGTGCTTTCCCTGGGCGGTGTTTTTCTCGGTCTCTACCTGTTTGAATTGCCCTTCGGCATCATCATGTGCGGGGTGGGTGTGATTTCCCTGGCCGGGGTGGTGGTCAACAATGCCATCGTGCTCATTGACTACATCAACAAACTACGCCAGCGGGGCATGGATCTCACCGAGGCGGTGGTGGCTGCCGGCGCCACCCGCCTGCGGCCGGTGATGCTCACGGCCGTCACCACCATTTTGGGGCTCCTCCCCATGGTGACCGGGGTGAGTTACGATTTTCACATCATGGCCATCTCATGGGCCAGCGAATCGAATCAGTGGTGGCAATCCATGGCCATTGTGGTGATCTTTGGCCTGATGGTGGCCACGGTACTGACCCTGGTGGTGGTGCCGACCCTTTACGCCCTGATTGTCACCGGCCAGGAACGATTGGGCCGCGGATACGCCAGGCTGCGCCGGTGGGCCGGCCTGCCGGTTGCGGAAGAACAGGCCGGATAGAAGAATCGGTCATTGTTCTTTACGTACTGGGAATCCATGCCCTGAGGACATGGTCAGACCTAAACTGAGCGTTTTAAATTTTGAAATAAATTATAAGCATACGAAATTAGAAGATAAACATTCTATTTTGTCTTTCAAAATTTAAAACCTTTCAGGATTGCCGATCTTACCGCATCTACGGCAACACAGCATGCGGCGGGCAAGCCTCGACAATCGCTCAACTTAGGTCAGGGTCAACTGGCTATGCCGTTTCATTTGTTGGCCAATGCCTAAAATGCACTAAAATGCGAAATGCCTAAAGTGATGGAGTCGCTTTGCTCCGGCTTTTAAAGCTAAAATATGGCAGAATTCCTTAATTCTTGTCCGCTGGTTTTTAGCGGATTAGGCAATTTAGGCATTTAAGGCATTTCGAACTGGAAGCGAAGTTTCCCTCCCCTTCCATGGGTAAACCAAAGCCTGGTCCTCTGGGCCAGGATTCTTTACTCATCCCCGCTACGGGTTTGCCTTTGAAGCGAGCCCGTTTTGTTGTTTCTCATCAAGCACTTTCAGAAACCAAAAATGCTGATCTTATCGGATCGATTGAAATCACATGAAACGGAACGGAAATATGACAATCCCTATAAATCATAAATAATTCAAGTGGGGTAGTCGGTTAGCTCCTCCTGTGCTACAGTGCCTGGACGAGATTCTTCTGCAATGGAGGAACAATGAGC
>JAEINQ010000122.1 GCA_016342285.1 Desulfobacterales bacterium | reverse complement strand
CCGGCATAAAGGGTCAGGTTCCCCGCCAGATGCCCTGCGATGAATCCGATGAACCCCAATCCCGTCAATGCCATCAGCAGCTTCTTGCCGATGGACGTCCCTGCCGATTCGATCAACCAGTTCATTTCTGCCTCCGCACTGACCGTTCATCTTATAAGGTTGTAGAAAGATCAAATATGCAGCAAAATACATGCCATGGAAAGAATCGAACGGTCTCCTTTCCACGGAACGATCCGAGATCTTCCCCTGAGGGCCTCACCGGCGGGGAGGATCTCGCATCAGCCTGGGTTACCGCATTTTTGTCGGTCTTTGTCGAATCGACGCAGGCGCCACGCGCTTGCGGCCAAAATTCGCCACCTGCCGGCCAATTTTGGTCACTCAGGGGTACGGTATGCTTCCAAGGCAATGTTGTCAACAGGGTCTTGACGGTCGTATGAGCGGGTCTTGCCGGTCTTTGGAGCCGTGGTATAAAAATTGCTAACGCTGTTCTCCAATTTATCGGTCACATAGAAGAAATCCCTTTTCTTTGGTTCAAAAGGCATTATGATAACACCCATGCATCATTGATTCGGAGCGGCCGTGACCGACGCGATGGCCGCTGTAAACAGGCAATCCAAAAGAGCGGGCTTTTGGCCCGGAGGTGACCCCATGATTCCCAAAATCGTCGTCAAGAACATCCTCTACGCCACGGACCTTTCGGAAAGTGCCCTTTACGCCTTTGCCCATGCGATCAGCCTGGCCGATACCTATGGGGCCAAACTGACCCTGCTGCATGTGCTTTCCGAAACACCGGCCTTGGATTCGCGCATCATCGGCTACGTGACCCGAAGCCAGTGGGAAGCCATCAAGGAAAGAAATCTGGACGAGGCCCGGCAAGCCCTGATCGGTAAGCAGAAGGAGCACGGGGCCGTGCGCGAAGTGCTCAACCTGTTCAGCGAGAACGCCAAGGCCGAAAGCGGTGTTGAGACCGACCAGGTTCTAGTGCGCCGGGGACACCCGGTAGAGGAGATTCTGGCCCAGATCAAGGAGGGCGGCCATGATTTGGTCGTCATGGGGACCCGCGGCCAGGGGACCCTGGTGGATGCCATGATGGGAGATACCGTGCGCCGGGTTCTCCGGCGTTCAGCCGTGCCGGTACTGACGGTGAGAATACCGGAGTAAGACGGCCATTGGACCATTGACAGCTCACTGGCGACCCGAATCCGGGGGTAGCCCGGCTTGCCGTTGCCCACTGAGCCAAGCCTATTGTCAACGCCTGAAAATCGGGCATAGAAAATGAGAAAGGGAGAAAGCACATGGACAAGAAAGTGACCGTGATCGGAGCCGGTAACGTGGGGGCCACCGCGGCCCAACGTCTGGCTGAAAAAGAGCTTTGCGATGTGGTTCTGGTGGACATCGTTGAAGGGGTGCCCCAGGGCAAATCATTGGACCTGATGGAAGCGGCCCCCATCGAAAAGCACGACGCCAAGTTGACCGGCACCAACGGCTACGAAGCCAGCGCCGATTCGGACGTGGTCATCATCACCGCCGGTATTCCGCGCAAGCCGGGCATGAGCCGCGACGATCTGATCGCCACCAACGCCGGAATCATGAAAAAAGTGGTCGAGCAGGTGGCCAAGTACTCACCCAACGCCATCCTGATCATCGTTTCCAACCCCCTGGACGCCATGTGCCATGTGGCCTACGACGCGTCGGGATTTCCCAAGAACCGGGTCATCGGTATGGCCGGGGTACTGGATTCGGCGCGTTTTCGGGCCTTTATCGCCATGGAGTTGAACGTGTCGGTGGAAAACACCCACGCCTTTGTTTTGGGCGGACATGGTGACACCATGGTTCCGCTGCCACGGTTTTCCACCGTGGCCGGGATTCCCATCACCGAACTGCTGCCCGCCGATCGCATTCAGGCCCTGTGCGAACGCACCGCCACCGGCGGCGCCGAAATCGTCAGCCTGCTCAAGACCGGCAGCGCTTACTATGCGCCGGCCTCGGCGGCCGTGGAAATGGCCGAAGCGATCTTGAAGGACAAGAAAAAGATTCTGCCCTGCGCAGCCTACCTCGAAGGGGAATATGGATACAATGACCTGTTCATCGGTGTCCCGGTAAAGCTGGGCAAGGACGGCATCGAGCAGGTGATCGAGATCCAGCTCACCGCCGAGGAAAAAACAGCCCTGGACAAATCGGCCAACGCCGTGCAGGGGCTAAAGGACCTGCTCAAGACGATGGGGTAAGCCCCCCTTTTTTCAAACCTGTTCAAAGACCACAGGCGCTGTGCCGGGAGACCGGCGCAGCGCCTTTTTATCTTGAGACGGCGACCTTGAAAACCGATGTGAACGCCAGGACCTCGGCTTCCGACTCATCATAGACCGTGGCCTGCCCCCAGAGGGTCCGATCCTCCCGCCGTACCACCCAGGCCCGGGCCGTCACAATCCCCTGGCGCACCGGTTTAAGAAAATTGGTTTCCAGGGAGACGGTGGCAAAGTGGGTATTTTCGGGCAAAAGGCTTTTGATGGCCATGACCACCGCGGTGTCGGCCAGGCTGACCAGGGCGCCGCCGTGTAAAAGCCCCTTGCCTTGGGCGAACTGGCGCTCGAAGGGCATGGTCAACACGGCCCGGCCCTCATCGGCCTCCTTGATTTCCATCCCCAACAGCCGTTCAAACGGCGCGCAGGCAATCCATTTTTCCAGTTCGACCCGGTGCGGGCCGGTGGAGGGTCTTTCAATCATTTCCGTTTACTCCTATGGGTAATAGCGAAGGGCTTCTCGCTTCCAGGTCCCGGATGTTCCGGGCAACAACCGTCATGCCGTGGAACCGGGGCCCGGGTGGCACGAAGGCTGTCAAAGGAGATCTTGACTGCGGTGAAAATGAGCCATCAGATACAGGCAAACGGCACCCCGACAATATTTTCATCGTAAAGCCGCACCCTCTCTTCATTGTTGATGACGATGCCAATCCGGCAGCTTCTTTCGCGAACAAAGTCAGAAAGGCTTCGCAACTGGCGCTTGCCCACCCCCTTTGCGTATTTGATTTCCACGGGAACCAGGCCGAATTCTCCCTCTAGAATCAGGTCAATTTCGGCGCCGCCACCGGTGCGATAATAGTAGTAATCGAAGCCGATTCCCATGGCATTGAGCCCTCGGATGATCTCTTCGATCACAAGGGCTTCAAAAGAACGGCCCATGATCGGATGGGCCAGCAGCACGTCGAGATCCGGAATGCGCAGAAGGTAGTGCAACAGTCCCGTGTCCCGGAGGTGTCCCTTGGGGTGTTTGACAATCCGCTTGACGGCATCCCGGGTATAGGGTGGCACCTGGCGCCATAGAAAGGTCCCGTGGGCAATCTGGAAGTAGTCACGGGCTGTCGGCTGGGAAACACCGAGGGCTCGGGCCACTTCAGCATAATTGATCACCTGTCCCGAGACCCCTGCCAGGATTTGCATAAAAGACCGGAATCGGTTTGCATTGAGGCCCGGAAAGAGGCGGGCCACATCCCGGAAGAGATATGTCCCGATGTAATTGTTCATCCAGAGGGCGTGAAAGCGTGAATTGTTTTTGATCCAGGGTTCCGGATAACCGCCTCTGAACCAGAAGTCGTGCTGCAATGGGAGCTGATGACAGGGTTCGATTTGAAGGGGGTACACGCCGGCAGGTGCCCGGTTCGCGAGCAATGTCAGAAACATTGGTGGTATCTTGTGCCGAATCTCGGCAAAGGAGAAGGGCGCCATTTCGATGATGGCGACACGCCCGGCCAGAGATTCGCCGACCGACCTGAGCAGTTCCGGAGAGCTCGACCCGGTGATCACGAATCGTCCACGGCATCCGCGGTCCCGGTCAATGGCCACTCGCAGAGCGGCAAACAACTCGGGGAAGCGTTGAGCCTCGTCGATGGCAATGCGCTCCGGGTTCAGGCGGAAAAAGAGATCCGGATCCCGCGAGATGACCTGGTAATCGGAAAGGTTTTCCAGGTCGTGAATGCGCCAGGGGACGGGCAGGGTTCCGAGAAGGGTCGTCTTGCCGCACTGCCTTGGCCCGATAATGGCGACGCAGGGGAAATGGGCCAGCAATTCAAAAAGAAGGGGCTTGTAAGATCGTTCCATACCTTGCAGAATAAAACTCTTGCCTTGATATTGCAAGGTATAATTGCAAAAAACAAACGTGCCATTTCCCTATGAAAGGGAGTCTCCGCCCAGGCACGCCTCAAAAAAAGAGCCCAACTCCCCCCATGCCAACGCGTGGGTCGCCTCGCAAAAGGCTGACCCCGTTGATAGGTCCGATCCTGACGCCGGATTGGAGAAACCGTGGCCCGCGCCGGTGAAAATGCGCACCTGGCAGTCGGCCCCGCAAAGGCGCATCTCCTCACAAAAAACAGATATCTCGGACAGGGGAACCACCTTGTCGTGGGCCCCGTGAAAGACCAGAACGCTGCCTTTAACCGCTCCGGGTGCAGCCGGAAAAGGGGTGTTGAGGTATCCGTAAAAACTCACCGCGGCCTGAACCGGTGCCCCGGACCGGGCCAGTTCCAGCACGGCGCAGCCGCCGAAGGAAAAGCCGACAGCGCCGATGCGCCCTCGGTCCACGCCGGGTTGCCGCACCAGGGCGTCCAGGCCGGCAGCGGCCCGGCGGCGCATGCGCATCCGGTCGTTCCGGTAGATGCGAGACACCCGGCTGGCCTCATCTTCAGACCCGGGCCGCACATCCTTACCATACATATCGGCGGCTAATACCCGGTAGCCGAGCCGGGCCAGAGCGTCAGCGTGGCCGTTGACCCAGGCCCCGGGGCCGGTGAATTCGTGGATCATCAGGACCCCGGGCCGAAGGCCGTTGAATTTGTCGTCACAAACGAAATACCCTGCCAGCTCGGTTCGGTCGTGGACGTAAGGCAATTGTTTTTTGTTCAGCATAACATCACGGATCGGACAGGATCACCCGGTTCACGGCAGCCGTGATCTCTTTGCGGGAAACGGACAACCGGTCAACGATTTCGCCGAGATCTTCCAAAATCTATTCGGCACCGGCCATTTGCCGGTAGCGGTTTGAGGAAGAGGGTTCGCATCTTAAATATTAATTATTTTCTTTTCAAGGCGATTTAGCAGGCGGTTGAGCTTTTTGTCCTTTTTGATTTGATCGGCCACCGCTTTGTGGCGCATGGCAATGGCGGCGCCGGACACATTGCCAAAGTGTTCTCCAAGATCCTTGCCGCTAATACCCGTGAGATTCCTTGAAAGATAGATGGCAACGTCTCGCGCAACATTTTTCTTCTTTCCCTTGGTCAGAATCTGATCCGACTCGATGCCAAAGGATTCCCCGACCGCTGAAACGATATCGATGACTTCAACTCCAGGCTTGAGCGCTTTTAATTGCGGCTTCTCCTTGTCATTTGGTTCCGGTGATAGGAACTGCTCTTTGACCCGCGCCACGAAATTCTCACCGCCGAGAATAAAGCCGCCTGCCGGCGATTTGCCGGGGTTTTCCGCAGACCCGGGATCGGCGCCTTCAACAAAGGCCTTGTCGTTTTTTTTGGCCGTTCGAAGGTTCTTGCCGAACTGTGACAGGAGCCAATCGGCAGCAAGCCACTTGGGCATTTTTTCCTTCCCGATGAAAAACGGATAGCTGCTCCAGGGGTAATCCGATGCCGATTCGACCATTTTCGCCCGGACCGGATTCAGGTGGATGTACCGTGACAGGTGCTTGAGGTATTCGTCTGCATCGACCAGCAGGGCTTTAAAGCGCCCTTGGAAAAGGTGCCCCATGCGTTTCCACTTGATGTTGAAATAGACCGTTTTTTATCCATCTGAATACCGTGCTAATTGTAAATAGAATTGACAATTAGCACGGTGTTTGCTATTTCTTACTCATGATTGACCGACACTGCGAAGCCTTTGTAAAGAATCTGGCCACGGAATACCCGGTCGTCGCCATTACCGGCCCGCGCCAGTCCGGCAAAACGACTCTGGCGAAACATTTATTCTCCGATCGGGACTATGTTTCCCTCGAAAATCCGGATGCCCGAATCTTTGCCGAAGAGGACCCCCGGGGTTTTCTTGCCAAATATCGCTCCGGTGCTGTGATCGACGAGGCCCAGCGTACACCCGGTCTGTTTTCCTACCTGCAACAGATCGTCGATGAATCCATGGCTCCCGGACGTTTTATTCTCACCGGATCGCAACAATTCGGGCTCATGTCAGGCATTACCCAGTCATTGGCCGGAAGGGTCGCGATGGTACAATTGCTCCCTTTTGCCTTGGGGGAACGATATACGTTGCACCTTCAAAAGCCTCCGGTAGAACTTGACAACGCGCTGTTCACCGGGCTGTATCCGCCGATCCACGACAGAGACCTCCAGCCGGCACGATGGTACGCCAACTACATAGAAACCTATGTTGAACGAGATGTCCGGCAAATGGTTAATGTGAGGGACCTGACGGCCTTCAGGCGGTTCTTGCGGTTATGTGCCGGCAGGGTCGGACAATTGGTCAATCTATCCGGCGTTGCATCTGACTGCGGCATCACCCACAACACGGCCAAGGCCTGGCTTTCCATTCTCGAAGCGAGCTACATTGTATTTATGCTTCCGCCCCATCACCGCAATTTCAACAAGCGAATCATCAAAACACCGAAACTGTATTTTTATGATTCGGGGCTCTGCGTTCGCCTTTTGGGCATTCAAAGCCCTGACCAGTTACGAACACATGCTCTAAGGGGTGCGATATTCGAATCGTTTGTGATCGGCGAACTGATGAAGTATCGGTTCAACTGCGGATTGTTAAAGGATTTCTTCTTCTGGCGTGACCGTGCCGGAACCGAGGTGGATGCCTTGATCGAACAGGGTGAAAAACTACAGCCGGTGGAGATCAAATCCGGGCAGACACTGAATCGCGACTTTTTCAAGGGCCTGAACAAATGGACGGCGCTTGCCGGCCCAGTGGCCATTCGTCCGACCCTTGTCTATGGCGGCGAGGATCGTTTGGAATCAACCGGTATCACGGTCTTTCCGTGGTTTGTCTCCCCGGGTGAGATTTTCGGATAAGGATGGTTGGTGCGGATCGATAAAATCGCTCCGCAACCGATGCAAACGAAAAGTTCGGGTGCGAGACGGAAACGCTCAGTCAGTCGGTGAGTGGGTCGTCAAGCAAAAATGTATGAAAATTTTGCCAGGGAGGGGTGTTTTTTCACTTGACAAGTCCTTTAATGGGTGACCTCTTTGTTTTCCTCACCAACCCAACGAGCAGGGTCAGGTCTTGAAACTTGCATTTTTTAGATTCTTTTCGATTTTCCGGATTTTCCCCCTCAGTTTCCGATCCTGA